>DAONJL010000026.1:0-33101 GCA_035405645.1 bacterium
ATTTTTAATAATATATTCTTAAGAAAAGGGTATACCATGTCTGTAAACTTCCCGAGAAGATTTTAAAATATTGTTGCAAATTATTATTATTTTATTTATAATATTTTTACATCAAACAAAAAGGAGGAAATAAAATTATGTCAAAAGAAGATTTTGTTTTCAGCAATAAAAAAGATATAATAATAAGTTCTATTATTATTGGAATTACATTATTGCTATGTGTTTTAATTATTAGTGGAACATTATTAAAAATTAAAGGATTTGGACAGATGGTATCAGTCACTGGTTCAGCAATTAAACCAATAAAATCTGATTTTGGAATAGTAGAATTAATATTTGAAGCGAAATCAAATGAAATAACAAAAGCATATTCAAAAATGAAAAATGATTTAGAAATAATTAAAGAATTTTTAAAAACAAAAAATATCAGAGAAGACGAATATGAAATAAAGAGTATTTCAAAACTCGATTTTTCTGATAATAATGGAAAATATCTTTATACACAACTAACACAAACAATAAAAATATCAGATACAGATGTTGAAAAGATAAGTAAATTAGCACTTGCAGCAACAATGCTCACAGAAAAAGGTGTAGAAATAAATGCACAGACGCAATATATTTATACAAAACTGGAAGATATAAAATTAGAAATGCTAAAATTAGCAACTGAAAATGCAAAGATGCGTGCAACACAAATTGCTGGAATAGTTGGGAAAAAAATTGGAATGCCAATTTCAGCCGAATCAGGTGTTTTTCAAATTAGACCAAGATATTCGCAGGAAATTTCTGATTATGGAATAAGTGATGTTTCAAGCATTGATAAAGAAATAGTTACAACAGTTCGCGTAAAATTTTTATTTGAATAAAATTTAATAAAATAAAAATTGATATTGGATAATCTAAAATTAATAAAAATAAAATTGTTGAAAAACACATAAAAAACATACTTCTAAAAATTTTTATAGAAGAAAATATTTTAAAAATCGGAAAACTAATCAAAATAATTAGAGTTGATTTTTACATATTTTAAGAAAAATGATATATTAATCTCGCGTTATTCATAACAATTAAATAAAAATCTCAAAATACGATAAATAAGAATATTTAGTGCCAATAGAAAAATAAAAAATACAGTATGCAAAAAAAATTTTTTTATAAAATAATCATTTTTTTATATATAGAGAAATACATTTAACTTAACAGATTAAGAGATACTGGAATGCCAGTGTTTCAAAAAATGATGAATAATGCAGGATTAGTGAAAAAAGGTTAGAAAATTACAAATTAGATTTTTCTTTTTTTATTTGACAATAATAAAAAAATAATATTAAATATTATAAATTTTTTTTGGAGGTGAAAATGATGAGAGAAAAAAATAATTTGAGTAAAATCATAATAGAAGAAGCAAAAAAAAATAAAGAGAATTTAATAAAATTTATGCGAGATTTAATAGCGATACCAGGAGAGAGTTGTCAGGAAAAAGAAGTAATATTAAGGATAAAAGAAGAAATGGAGAAAGTTGGTTTTGATAAAATAATAATCGATAAAATGGGGAACATAATTGGGAAGATAGGCAAAGGGAAAAAGATAATAGCAATGGATGCACATATTGATACAGTTGGAATAGGAAGTAAATCAGAATGGAAATTTGATCCATATAAAGGAAAAATAGAGAAAGATATAATATATGGACGAGGAGCATCAGACCAGCGAGCAGGAATGGTGAGTATGGTATATGGTGCTAAAATCATTAAAGATTTGAATTTATTTGATGATTTTACACTATATATAGTTGGTAGTGTGCAGGAAGAAGATTGCGATGGTTTATGCTGGCAGTATATAATAAAAGAAGATAAGATAAAGCCTGATTGTGTAGTAATAACAGAACCAACAAATTTGAATATATATAGAGGACATCGAGGACGAATGGAAATAAGTGTAACAACAAAAGGAATTTCGTGTCATGGTTCAGCACCTGAGCGCGGTAAAAATGCAATTTATATGATGACAAAAATAATTGCAGAATTAGAGAGATTAAATGAAAAATTAAGAACAGATAAATTTTTAGGAAAAGGGACATTAGCAGTAACTTATATAGATTGTAAAACACCATCATTATGTGCAGTGCCAAATGAATGTTATATACATATTGATAGAAGATTAACAAAAGGGGAGACGAAAGAAACAGCAATAAGAGAAATAAAAGGAGCAATAAAAAGAGCAGGAATAAAAGAAGCAGAAGTAAATGTATTGAAATATGAAAAGCCGAGTTATAAAGGTTTAATATATCCAACAGAAAAATATTATCCAACCTGGGTGCTTGAAGAAAATCATCCTTTGTGTAAGTCAGCAGTGGAAACATATAATGAAATATTTAAAAAAGAACCAAAAATAGATAAATGGACATTTTCAACAAATGGCGTAGCAACAATGGGAATCTTTAAAATACCAACAATTGGATTTGGACCAGCAAATGAAATATATGCACATACAGTAAATGATCAAGTGCCAGTTGAGCATTTAATCAAAGCAGCAGCATTTTATGCGTTATTTCCAGTAAAATATGTAGAATTAAATAAATAAAATTTTATAGGAGGAAGTGAAATTATGGAAATTCGGAATATTGAGTATGACATAGCAAAACTTGAAAAATTAAATTTTAATCTTTATGGGCAGGATTTTCTTTTGACTTATGAGAAAAGTTTTGATGATATTCAAGCAGTATTAAAATTAGCAGAAATATTAAGAACATTTTATCGGAATAATATTTCTACGCGTGTATTTCAGACAGGTATAGCAATAGCACAATTTCGTGATAAATCAACCCGAACAAGATTTTCATTTGCATCTGCTACAAATTTTTTAGGGCTTGCATTACAGGAATTTGATGAAACAAAATCACAGGTTTCACACGGTGAGACAATTCGTGAGACATCTAATATGATTTCCTTTTTAAGTGAAGTAATAGGAATACGAGATGATATGTTTATTGGTAAAGGACATACATATATGCTCGAAGTAGCAGCAGCATTAGATGAAGGCTTTCGTGAAGGCGTTTTACCCAATCGCACATCAATAATAAATTTACAGTGTGATATAGACCATCCTACGCAAACATTAGCAGATTTATTACATATAAAAAATAAATTTTTTGATTTAAGAGGGAAGAAGATTGCAGTTAGTTGGGCATATTCACCAAGTTATGGCAAACCATTATCAGTGCCACAGGGTTTAATAACATTATTATCGCGCTTTGGAATGAATATTTCATTAGCATATCCAGAGGGGTATGATTTATTACCAGAAACAGTAAAGATAGCAAAAGAATTTACAGAAAAAAGTGGTGGAACATTTGAAATAGTTCATTCAATGGAAGAAGCCTTTAAAAATGCAGATATAGTATATCCAAAAAGTTGGGCGCCATTTGAAGTGATGAAAAAACGGACCCAATTATATGAAAAGAATGATACAAAAGGAATAGAAGAATTAGAAAAAGAAGCGTTAGCAAATAATGCCAAATTCAAAGATTGGGAATGTAATGAAAGAATGATGAAATTAACAAAAAAAGGTGAAGCATTATATATGCATTGTTTGCCAGCAGATATATCCGGCGTTTCTTGTAAAGAAGGCGAAGTCTCAGCAGAAGTCTTTGAAAAGTATCGAATTCAAACATATTTTGAGGCAAGATATAAACCCTATATAATAGCAGCAATGATAATATTAACAAGATTTAGAGACCCAATTTCGCTTGTAGATTATTTATGGCGAAATAAGAGCAGACGCACAGGAATATTTAGATAAAAAAAAAAATAAAAAAATTTTTAAAATTTAAAGGAGGTTGTGATTATGGGAAGTAAAGAGGAAAAGGAGAAGAAAATCTCTAAAAAAATTGATTTAATAGGAAGAGATATTATAACAACACAGGAATTATCAGTAGAAGAAATTCAGGCAATTTTACAACTGGCATTTGAAATGAAGAAAAAGAGATATTCAGACAAATGGGCGAAATTACTTGAAAGAAAAACATTTATTATGCTTTTTTACAATCCATCAATCAGAACGAGACAATCATTTGAAGCAGCAGCAACAGAATTAGGCGGACATGCACAATTTATAGATGCATCAAAAGAACGATTAAAAAGTGTGAGAGCGAGTGTTAAGTCAGCAGGCGAATCAATTCATGATGCAGCAAAAGTAATGGCAAGATATGCAGTAGGAATTGGAATAAGAATACTTGAGACCTCAGTTGATAATTATGGTGATGGAAACAAAGTATTACGCGAATACGCAAAATATGCAGATATACCAATAATAAATATGGCTGATGATATTTATCATCCGTGTCAAGGGCTTGCAGATGTAATGGGAATGATGGAGCATAATAATAATAAGCCGACAAGAGGGAAGACATTATTACAAACTTGGGCAAAAGGTGCACTTGCACGATCATATTGTTCTGTGCATGAAAGTTTATTAATTAACTCGCGACTTGGTTTAAATATTAGATTAGCATATCCAGATGATAATTATGACTTGCCAGAAGATATAATAGAACAGGTTCGGAAAAATTGTAAAGAAACAGGAGCAAAATTTGAAATAATAAAAGGCGATCCAGTAGCAGGTTATGAAGGTGCTGATTATGTATATTCAAGAAATTGGTTTAGCAAAGATTTTTATAAAATAGGAAAAGAAGCAGAAATAAAACGTTCGACAGCAGAAGATAAACAGAATTGGATATGCACAGAAGAAAAGATGAAGAGAGCAAATCCAGATTGTAAATTTATACATCCTATGCCTGTAGATGAAGATAATGAAGTTACAGAAGAGGTAAATCGTGGGCCACCCTCAATTATAATGGATATAGCAGAAAATAGATTACATGTTCAAAAAGCAATAATGGCAATGACAATGGCAGGAGTAAAAGTAAAACTCGAAGATTGATAAAAAATTGAGAAAATTTTTTAATAATAAAAATTATTTTTTAGTAAAAGAATTATTATTAGTGAGAGAAAATTATTTTTTAAAAATTTTAAATTTTAAAAAGAAAATTATTTTAAATTCTAATAACCTATCAAATTATCCAAATCCAGAACGAAAAAACTATATAAATTTAAAAGGAGGAATATTATATGGCACGAAAAACAATTTTAGTTGCCTTAGGTGGCAATGCAATTAAAAAAGCAGATGAAAAAGGGAGTGCAGAAGAGCAATTTGCAAGCGTTTATGTTACTGCTAAAGAATTAGTCAAATTATTAAAAGCAGGTCATCGTCTCGTAATAACACATGGTAATGGACCACAGGTTGGAAATCTCTTATTACAATTTGAAGCCTGTAAAGAAGTTCCACCTCAACCCCTTGATATTGCTGGCGCAATGACACAAGGACAGATTGGTTATATGTTTATGCAGGCAATGCAAAATTTATTATGGGAAGAAAGATTAACTTTACCAGTTGTAGCAATTGTTAATCAGGTATTAGTTTCAGAAGATGATCCTGATTATCAGGATCCGACAAAGCCAGTTGGTCCA
Source organism: bacterium (assembly GCA_035405645.1). Lineage (GTDB taxonomy): Bacteria > JAGOBX01 > JAGOBX01 > DAONJL01 > DAONJL01 > DAONJL01. Next base: position 5,532 of record DAONJL010000026.1, read on the forward strand.
TTTTATACAAAAGAAGAAGCAGAGCGATTAAAAATTGAAAGACCTGATTGGGTGATAAAAGAAGTAAAACCACAAAATGTTGAAAGAAGATTTAGAAGAGTTGTTCCGTCACCAGACCCGTTAAGAAATCTCGAATATATTGCAATTAGAAGAATGGTTGATGCAGGTATAATAATTATTGCATCTGGCGGTGGTGGTATTCCAGTTGTTTATGATAAACAAACAGGGCAATTGAAAGGAACAGCAGCAGTTATTGATAAAGACCTCGCAGGTGAAAGATTAGCAGAAGTTGTTGGTGCCGATGTTTTACTTATTTTAACTGATGTACCTTATGCAATGATAAATTTTGGTAAGCCAGATCAGAAACCAGTTGAAACAATAGCATATTCAGAAATGATGAAACTATATGAAGAAGGACATTTTAAAGCAGGTAGTATGGGTCCAAAAGTAAAAGCAGCATTAAGATTTATTGATTTTGGTGGAGAACGTGCAATCATAACATCACTTGATAAAGCATTTGAAGCAATTAGACATGGTTATGGAACACAAATTTTACCAGACTGGAAAAAATTTTAATGATTTAGAAAATAAAAAAAGGATGATAAGTTATGAAAAAAATTAAATACCTTAAATGTATAAATTGTGGAAAAGAATTTCAACAGCAAAAAGGTCTTTATATTTGCGATGAATGTAATAATAATTTAGAAGTTATTTATGATTATGATTTTATCAAGAAAAAAATTAGTAAAGAGAAATTAAAAAAGAACAATAAGTTTGATATCTGGCGTTATGAACCTTTGCTTCCAATACAAGATTTATCAAATATTCCACCAGTTCATATAGGTGGTTCACCTTTATATAGTTTTCCAAATTTAGCAAAAGAATTTGGAGTAAAAAATTTATATTTTAAAGATGATGGAAAAAATCCAAGTGCTTCTTTTAAAGACCGCGCTGGTGCTATTGCTCTTGTTAATGCACTTGAAAATAAAGAAAAAGTAATTTGTGGTGCATCGACAGGAAATGCTGCTTCATCAATGGCTTGTCTAACAGCAACAAAAAATATTAAGACAATTATTTTTGTGCCAAAGACTGCACCAATAGCAAAGATAGCGCAATTATTAATATTTGGTGCAATTGTGATAATGGTAAAAGGCACTTATGATGATGCTTTTGATTTATCAATAGAAGCATCAAAGGAATTTGGTTGGTATAATAGAAATACTGGGTATAATCCATTTACACGCGAAGGCAAAAAAACCTGTTCGCTTGAAATAGCAGAGCAATTAAACTGGGAAGTGCCGGATAAAGTATTTGTGCCAATTGGTGATGGTAATATAATAAGTGGAATTTGGAAAGGCTGGAAAGATTTATATGGAATTGGTTTTATAAAGAAATTACCACAATTAGTTGGTTGTCAAGCAAAATTCAGTAATGCAGTAAAAAAGGCATTTGATAGTGATGGAAAAATTCGTGCTGTAAGTGGTAAAACTATTGCCGATAGTATATCTGTTAGTGTGCCTCGTGATGGACAGGCTGCTGTAAAAGCATTAAAAGAATCGAAAGGTTTTGCTATTGAAGTTTCTGATAAAGAAATATTGGATAGTATAAAAGAAGTGGCTCGGAAGACAAGTATTTTTGGAGAACCAGCTGGTGTGACAAGTTATGCAGCTTTTAAAAAAGCAGTTTCATTGAAAAAAGTTTCAGAGAAAGATAATATTGTTTTGTTAATTACAGGTAATGGATTGAAAGATATAAATAGTGCAATGAAATGTGTAGGTCAACCATTTTTAATTGACCCAAATTTAAAAGCTTTAAAAGGTTTAATTAAAAAGATAAGTATTGACAAATAAATTATAATAATATAATTTTTTTGAAAAATTATTTTGGAGGTTTTTTATATGATTAAAATTGATAACAGAATTAAAAACAAAAAGACATTAGAGAATGCTATTAAAAGGTATCGTGAAAGAAAAATATTATTGCCAACTTTTGCACAGCAGAAAAATCCAGATTTAATTCCACAAAAAGTAAAAAATAGATTGAAAGATATAGGGTTGTGGGACTTACATCCATTAAATTTATTTAGAATAACTTGGAAAAATGAGCCAAAGAAAAAAGGAGGTTTATTTGGTGGTGTTAATTATATTGAAATACCACCAGAATTATCAGGAGTAAAAGCAAGAATAATAATGTTACTTGGAAAATGGTTTCCAACTGGTGCACATAAAGTTGGTGCTGCGTATGGTTGTCTTGCGCCAAGAATAATAACTGGTGAATTTGATCCAATAAATCAAAAAGCTGTCTGGCCCTCAACAGGAAATTATTGTCGTGGTGGAGCATTTGATTCGTATTTAATGGGCTGCACAGCAGTTGCAATTTTGCCAGAAGAAATGAGTAAAGAACGATTTGAATGGTTAAAAGAAATAGGCGCAGAAGTGATAGCAACACCTGGTTGTGAATCAAATGTAAAAGAGATATATGATAAATGTTGGGAAATAAGAAGAACAAGACCTGATTGTGTAATATTCAATCAATTTGACGAATGGGGGAATTCTGTATGGCATTATCATAATACAGGTTCAGCGATTGAAGAGGTATTTAATAAAATAAAGTCTAAAAAATCACGACTTGCATCTTATGTATCAGCAACAGGTTCTGCTGGAACAATAGGTGCTGGTGATTATTTGCGAACAAAATTTCCACATATAAAAGTATGCGCTTCAGAAGCATTACAATGTCCGACATTATTAATGAATGGCTTTGGTGGGCATAGGATTGAAGGTATAGGTGATAAACATGTACCGTGGATTCATAATGTAAAAAATACTGATGTTGTTGTAGCAATCGATGATGATGATTGTATCAGGGTAATGAGATTATTTAATGAACCAGAAGGAAGAAAATATTTAAAATCTATTGGTGTTGATTCTTCAATTGTAAATAATCTTGATTTACTTGGTATTTCAAGCATAAGTAATTTATTATCGGCAATTAAAACAGCTAAATATTTTGAAATGGATTCGGATGATATTATTTTTACAGTTGCAACTGATTCAATGGAATTATATGGTTCAAGAATAAAAGAATATCGAGATAAATTAGGAGAATATACAGAATTACAGGCAGCAAAAGATTTTGAAGGCGCAATAATGCAGCAAACAATAGATTATATGAAAGAATTAACTTTCTATGATAAAAAGACAATACATAATCTTAAATATTATACTTGGATTGAACAACAACAGAAAGATATTGAAGATTTAAATCAACTCTGGTACGATAAAGAAATTTTGCCAAAAATATTTAATCAGGTTGAAGAATGGGATAAATTAATTGAGGATTTCAATGATAAGACTGGAGTATTGAAATTAATATAGTTAGAATGATATATAATAAGTTTTATTTAATGGATATTATTTAATGTGCGAATGTTCGAACATTCGCACATTATTTTGAAAAAGATAATTTTAAATTTAAAGGTGAAATAATGAAAGCAGAAGATTTAATCGATATTTTAGATTTAGAAGTTGATGATATTTTAGAAATATTTGATAAATCATTATATTTAAAAAGTGAATTAAAAAAAGGCAATTTTGTCCAACCTTTGAAAAATAAGACACTCGGTATGATTTTTCAAAAAAGTTCTACAAGGACAAGAGTTTCATTTGAAGTTGGAATGTATCAATTAGGGGGTTATGCTTTATTTTTAAATGCCAATGATTTACAATTAGGCCGCGGTGAAACTATTAAAGATACAGCTTTGACTTTATCGCGGTATCTAGATGGGATAATGATACGAACTTTTAATCATCAGGAAGTAATTGATTTAGCAAACTATGCATCTATTCCTGTTATAAATGGATTAACAGATTTAGCACATCCGTGTCAGGCATTAGGTGATATTTTTACTGCGCTTGAACATTTAGGGGATATTAATAAACCATTAGATACTGCAAAAAATTTACATTTAGTTTTTATTGGCGATGGAAATAATGTTGCTAATTCATTATTAGCACTATGTGCTAAGATTGGTATGAATTTCACTATTTGTTGTCCTCAAGGATATGAACCAAATAAAGAAATTGTAGAACAATCTATAAAAATTGCCAAAAAAACTGGCTCTAATATTCTTATTACAAATTCTCTTTCAGACGCGATAATAAAATCAGCTGATATTTTTTACACTGATGTCTGGGTAAGTATGGGGTTTGAGAAAGAAGCAGAAGAGCGAAAGAAAGCATTTAGAAAATTTCAAGTAAATGAAGAATTATTAAAGAAATCAAAATCGACAGTAAAAACAATGCATTGTTTACCTGCTCGTCGGGGTGAAGAAATTACAGATTATGGTATGGATGGTCCTAATTCAATTATATTTGATCAGGCTGAAAATAGATTACATATTCAAAAAGGTATTATGGCGTTATTAATGAGTTGATTTTTAATTTTATAAAAGAAGGAGATGATAGTATGAAAACAAATTCATTTCGCGGTCGTGACTGGATTGATGCTGAAATTGATTTCAGCAAAGAAGAATGGGAAACACTTATTGATGTTGCACTCGAATTAAAAAGACGGCATGCAATGGGCGAAGATCAGACACACATTTTAAAAGGCAAGACTTTGTTTACAATGTTTTTTAATCAATCATTAAGAACAAGGAGCACATTTGCAGCAGGAATTCAGCAATTAGGTGGTTTTCATGTTGATTTAGAACCAGGTAAGACTTATACACCAGCAAGAAAAGGATTTGATATTCCTTATAAAACAGAACGAATAAAGGATGTTGCAGAAATGCTTGACAGAGTTGGTGATGCAATTGCAATCAGAATGTATGGACCACCTGCTTACTGGATATATGGTTTTGCTAATGCAACAATGAAAGAATTTGCTGAGTTTGCTCATATACCAATTATTAATATGGAATGTGATAAATATCATCCAACACAGGCATTAGCTGATTTAATAACAATAAAGGAAAAATTTGGAACTTTTAAAGGTCTTAATTTAACAATGTCTTTTGCTTATTCAGGTTCAATTGAAAAACCGCGTGCTGTTCCACAAAGTGTAATTTTAGCAGCAACTAAAATGGGAATGAATGTAACATTAGCTCATCCAGAAGGTTATGATTTAGATCCTGAAGTAATTGAAATTTGTAAAAAAAAATGCTGCTGAACAAGATGGTTCATTTAGAATTATAAATGATTTTGATGAAGGATTTAAAGGAGCACATGTTGTTTATCCAAAAGCGTGGGGCTCTAAATATTGCTTTAATTCAATGGATGGTAAAGTAAAAGCAGACCATAAAAAAGCCGAAGAAGTAAATAAAGCAGCAGTTGGCTGGAAAACAACAAAAAAACAGATGGAATTAGTAGATAAACACGGCATATATATGCACTGTTTACCAGCAGATAGAGGACAGGAAGTTGATGATGATGTAATAGATGGACCACGTTCAGTTGTTATAGATGAAGCAGAAAATAGGTTGCATGCACATAAAGCAATTATGGCTTTAACAATGGGTGGTAGATTATAATTGTTATATTTTTTAAGCCCTGATGATTTTTTCAACAGGGCTTTTTATTTCTATTATTCCATTTTCAATTTCATAAATTTTATAATTGTATTTATTATTTTTCAAATAAGTAAAAAAAGCAATTAATTCATTCTGATGTGAAATTACATTATCACATATAATAATCCATTTTTTTAATAATTTATTCTGTAATTGAATAAAGGTTGGTAAATAATTTTCTTTCACACAATCAATAAAAACAAAATCAAATTTGTCTTTTAATTCTCTTAATACTTCTGGCGAATGTCCTAAAATAAATTTTATTTTGTCATATATTCCTGCTTCAATAAAATTTTTTTTTGCTATTTCATACCGTTCTTTATTTGATTCTATTGTAGTTAATTTACCATTATTTTTATAAATTTTTTCATATATAAATAAAGTTGAATATCCATTCGATGTTCCAATTTCAAGAGCAGAAGTAAACTTATTTTTTTCAATAATTTTCTGAATAACTTCAATACTTTTTTTACCTATATTCCAGTATTTATTTTTTGTTTCTATTTTTATTTTTTCTAATTCAGCTTTTTTTTCTGATAATTTCTCGAAATTCATTTCTTAATGATTTGTTTTTCTATAAAATATTTATATATTTCAGCATGCTTATTTACATAGATTATATTTTCATTTATTAGTTTTTCCTGGAAATTATATGGTGTTTTTAAAACAAATACTGGTATATATTGTGATATGTTTAATGCTATTTCCAAACAATCTTCAATAAAATAATTTAAATTTATATTATATTTTTTTGCTGTTAGATATTTGCAGTCATTTTCCATAAAAAATATCTTATCATAATATATTTTATTTTTTTCTAACCATTTATAGGTCATTTCTTCTGTTAATTCTTTTGGTCTGCTTGTTATTATATAAATATTGAAATACTCTTTTATTTCATCTAAAAATTTTTTTGCATCTGGAAATGGTTCTAATTTTAACCACCCTTTTTCTTCTGTAAATTTTTTGGTAAAATATTCCATTTCTTTTTCTGATACTTTATAAATATTTTCGAATCGATATTCTTTTATATCTTCATACTTAAAATTTTTATTAAACATTTTATTTAGATAATTTAAAAATGTATTAACAGAGTCTGCTATTACTCCATCAATATCAATTCCAAGATTTAATTTTTTCTGCTGATAGTCCATTGATATTCTACTTTCGTAATACTTTAAAAGTAATCAAAAACAAAAGAGCAATAAAAGCAAATAATACTAAATATTCAAAATATTCTTTTAATTCTAATTCTGTTTTTTTACTTATTAATAAATATCCTCTTTTTTTACGCTTTTTAATTTCAGTTATTATCGGAAAAATAAATTTTATAAATAAGAACTCTTTAATTATTGAAATAATACTTTCTTTTTCTTTCATTCTTTTAATTATTTAATTGGTAAAATTACAATAAAAGTTGAACCTTCATTTTCTTTACTTTTTACTAATATTTTGCCTTTATGTAAATCAACTATATCTTTACAAATTGATAATCCAAGCCCTGTACCTTTAATGTCTTTTTCAATTGCATGTGAACCTCGTGTAAATCTTTTAAATATTTTTTTAAAATCTTTTTCTGGAATTCCTATTCCTTTATCTTCTATTTTTATTCTTATATATTTTTTATCAATATCTAAAATAATATTTATTTCAGAATCATCATCTGAAAACTTTACTGCATTATTCAATATGTTATTTATTACCTGGATTATACGCTTTTTATCAAAATTTGAAATAAATTCATTATAATTTGTTTGAAAATTTATTTTTATATTTTTTTCTTTTGCTAAATATGATAAACTATCTATACAATCTTTGATTGTTTTAACTATATCATTTTTATCAATAAATAATTTATATTTCCCTGATTCGATTAAAGAAATATCCATTAAATCATTTATTAAATATAGCATATTTTCTGTATTATATAAAATTTTCATTAAATAATTTTTATATTTTTGATTTAGATTTGTTTCATTCATTAATAATAATTGTGTATAACCATTTATAATTGAAAGTGGATTTTTTAAATCATGTGCTACAACACCTAAAAAATCATTCTTTAATTGATTTATCCTTTTTAATTCTTTATTTCTTTTTTCAAGAATTATTTCATATTTCTTGATTTTTATTAAATTCTTTATTCTTGTTAATAATTCATATCGATTTATTGGTTTCCTTATAAAATCATTTGCACCATTATTTATTGCTTTTTCTATTTCACTTTCATCGCTTTTTGCTGTCATAATTATGATTGGTATATTTCTTAATTTTTTAGTACTTTTTACTATTTTACAAATTTCATAACCATCTAACTCTGGCATCATTAAATCAAGTAAAATTAAATCAATATTATTTTTTTTAAGATATTCTATTGCACTTTTTCCGTTATTAAATGTAACTACTTCAAAATTATTTAGTTCTAATATTTTTTTTAATAATAATAATATTACATTATCATCATCAATTACTAATATTTTACTCTTTTCCATCTTATTATACAATTTTTAAAATAGTTTCTATCTTTTGATATAATTCATCTGGATCAATAGGCTTTTTGATAAATTCATTTGCTTTATATTCTTTATAATTATCTTTAAAAACCGAATGCGCTGAAATAGCAAGGACAGGAACTTCAATATATCTTTTTCTCAGTTCTTTTATAAATGATGCCCCGTCCATTACTGGCATATCAAGATCTGTTATAATTAAATCTGGAAATTCTTTTAATGCTATATTTAATGCATCTTTTCCGTTTGTTGCTTTATATATCTTCATTTTATCAGGCAAATATTTTAATTCTAAAAAATTTACTATTATATCAATTATATCTTTGTCATCATCAACTATTAATATTTTCATAAATGAATATTTTTATCATTATACTATGGCAAATAATAGTTTGTCAAATAAACTTTTATAGAACCAATAATTATTTTTCCTTCCATCTTTACTGGTATTTTATATTTATCATTTGAAAACCAAATCATTAATGTTCCTTCATTTTTAAATATTGTTTCTTTTCCTTTTAAATTTGGCTGAACAACAATTGTATTAAATTTACCAGCAGGAACTTCTATTGTTTCATACCGTTTGACATCAACTTCTATATCAATTATTGCATCAGATGAATTTGTTCGAACTAAAATTTTTTCGCCTTTTTTTAATTGTTGTAATCTTGTCCAATACAAACAGGATAATGGGTCCTGAATTAGTTCATTTAATGGATATTCTTCTCTAAATTCTTTATATTCTTTTTTATATTTCTTAACTTCTCTATTGAATTTATTTTCATTATAAAAATAATTAATTATTTCATCTTTTAAAAATGGTCCTTCGCGTTGAATAATAATATATTTCCAACTAAAAAAACCTTCTTTATCAATAAATGATTGAACAGAATCCCGAACTTTATAAACAGGGTCAAAATAAGGTGCAGTCCACGCTTCTGATATTGCAACAATGACTTCTTGATTGTTTATTATGACTGTATCATTTTTAATATACATTTTTGCATAACCAACAGGAATAAAACCCCATTTTATTTTGTATTCGAAAACTTCACCTTGCTTTATTATTTCCTGTTCGATTTTTCTTAATTCAATCTTTTTTGTTTCAATTGCCTGACTTAAACTAATTGTTTTTGTTAGTATTATAAGAAACAAAGAAAGAAAGAAAAATTTATTCACAAATCAAAGCCTCAAATTTACAGAGATTTGTGCATAATCCACATTTATTACATAACAAATCAGTTTTAATTATTTTATTATTTATATCATCAAAAGATAAAGCAGGGCAGCCACATGTTAAACATATTTTACAACCTTTACATTTTTCACTTATAAATTTTATTTCTTTATAATTTCTTTTTTTTGTTATTAATACACAAGGTGATTTTGTTATTATCAATGCAGGTTCTTTTTTGTTTAGATATTCTTTTATTCTTTCTTCAAGTTCTTTAATATTAAATGGATTTATTTCACTGACATTTTTTATGCCAATTGCTTTTGCTAAATCTTTATAAGATAACTGCGCAGCAGGGCAACCATTTAAGGTTGACCCGGTACCTGGATGTTCTTGATGACCTGTCATTGCTGTTGTATTGTTATCAAGAATTAAGACAAGTGTTGGACTATTATTATATATAATATCAACTAAACCTGTAATACCAGAATGAATAAAAGTTGAATCGCCAATAACCGCTACAGTATCAACGATATTATTATCTTTTAAATTTGATTTAACTTTTTGCATACCATTAGCTACTCCAATACTTGCACCCATACATATACATGTATCAAGTGCTTCAAGTGGTGGTAATGTGCCAAGCGTGTAACATCCAATATCACCACTTACATTTACTTTTAATTTTTTTAATATGTAAAATACTGGTCTATGAGGACAGCCAGCACAAAGAACAGGAGGTCTTGAAGGTAAATTTATTTTTTCTTCTTTTTTATCTTCATTTATTTCTTTTAAGAAATCTTTTCTTATTCTTAGTGGAGTTAATTCTCCTAATAATAAATCATCACTTTTTGAAATTACATTTATTCCCAATAATTTAACAAAATTTTCAATAATTCTATCCAATTCTTCGATTACATAAATTTGTTTGATTCGTGAAGCAAATTCTAAAACTAAATTTTTTGGGAATGGATATATCATACTTAATTTTAAAATTGAAGCTGATGGAAAAACTTCTTTAACATATTGATATGAAATTCCTGATGTTATCACGCCAATATTATAATCTTTATATTCTATTTTATTTAAGTTATTTTCTTCGCTGTTAAATTTTTCAATTGCTTTTATTTTTTCTTCTAATATTTTATGTCTTATTCTAGCATAAGCTGGAATCATAACAAATTTACTCTTATTTTTTTTGAAATAATTTATTTGTTTTTGTTCTTTTTCTTGATTAAAAACAACAACACTTTTTGAATGTGCTACTCTTGTTGTTGTCCTGAAAATAATTGGTGTATCAAATCTTTCACTTATTTTATATGCTTCAATTAAAAAGTCTTTACATTCCTGACTATCAGCTGGTTCAAGAATTGGTACTTTTGCTGCAATTGCATAATGTCTATTATCCTGTTCATTTTGTGAAGAATGCAATTCAGGGTCATCTGCTGATACAATAACTAATCCAGAATTTAAACCAGTATAAGCAAGAGTAAATAAAGGGTCAGATGCAACATTTAAACCAACATGTTTCATTGTTACAAGTGTTCGAACACCGGCAAATGCTGCACCAATTCCAACTTCTAATGCTACTTTTTCATTTGGAGACCATTGTGCATAAATATCTTTTGAATAATACTTTGAAATGTTTTCTAATATTTCTGTGCTTGGTGTGCCTGGATAACCAGCAGCAAATTTAACATCTGCTTCATAAGCACCTCTTGCTATTGCTTCATTTCCTGATAATAATTCCATAATTCGAAAAATCCTTTTTTTTATAAATTTTTTAAAATTTTTTTCAAAACATCTGAAATATAAAATACTTCCTCGTCTTTTAATTCTGGAAACATTGGTAATGAAAATACTTCATCAGCAACTTTTTCAGCAACCGGAAAATCACCTTTTTTATAACCTAATCCTTTCATACAGGGCTGTAAATGTAAAGGTAAATTATAATGTATTGCTGAAATAATATTATGTTTTTTTAATTCAGTAATTATTTTATCACGCTTTGGATGACGAACAACATATAAATGATAAACGCATTCTCGTGCTTCTTTTTCATAAGGTAAAATTAAATCTGTTTCTTTTAAATATTCATTATATAATTTAGCAATTTCACGACGTCGTTTATTCCATTTATCTAAATATTTTAATTTTACATTTAATACTGCTGCCTGTATTCCATCAATTCTGTGATTATAACCATGTATCTCATGATAATATTTTGTGTGTCTGCCGTGATTTCGTAATAAAATTAATCTATCATAAATTTTTTCATCAGAAGTAAGGATAATACCAGCATCTCCATACGCACCTAAATTTTTTCCTGGATAAAAACTGAAACAGGATATAATACCAAATGAACCAATTTTTTGATTTTTATATAATGCGCCATGTGCTTGTGCACAATCCTCAATTACATATAAATTATGCTTTTTTCCTGATTCCATTATTTCTTTCATATCACAAGGCTGTCCATATAAATGCACAGGAATAATTGCTTTTGTGTTTTTTGTTATTGCTTTTTCTATTTTGTTAAAATCAATGTTATATGTTTTTTCATCTATATCAACAAAAACAGGTTTTAAATTAGCAGAGATAATTGAACTCGCAGTTGCTATAAAAGTAAATGGTGTTGTTATTATTTCTGCTTCTTTATTTAATTCTAATGCTTCTATTGCTAAAAATAAAGCAGATGTGCCAGAACTACAACCAACACCATATTTTACATTACAATACTTTGCAAAATCTTTTTCTAATTTTTCTACCTGTTCTCCAAGAATAAAAGATTGTTTTTCCAGAACCTCTTTTATTGCAAACCAGATTTCTCCTTTAATTTCTTCATATTGCCTTGCTATGTCAATAGTTTTTAATTCATTCATTTTCTTTCATCCTTTTTTAATTAAATTTTGGTTTAATTATTTAATAATAAGTATTAAAGGTGGACCTTCAATGAATTTGCCATTTACAATAAATTTATATTTATGAATACCGCGTGAAATATGGGTATCAGTTAATGGATAATGCCAAATATTATTTTCATCTTTAAACATTTTACCAAGTGCTGGTTCAAGATAACCATTTTCAGTGCCCGCCCATTTATTCCAGTCACCAGCAATTATCACTTCATTTGCTTCTGGATTATAATAAGTTATTTCACTACCAATTTTTTTTACTGGACTATTTATTACTTCAAATGAATATGTTTCTTTTTGCCATTTTCCATCAATAATAATTTTAAAATTATATTTTGCATTTGCTAAATATTTAACATCTGTAAACCATTCGCCTTTATTATTTTTTAGTAATTTACCTATATTAGGTGACAAATTTTCATCTATTGCTGTACCACACCAGTTATTCCAATCACCAGCAATCTGAACTTTTTTAGCATTTACATCACTTATAATAATTAAATGTGGATTTGTTTGAGATGGTATGAATTTTACTTGATAAGAAAATAAATTTATTATCACTAAAAAAAATAAAAATAAAAAAATAAAATTTTTTTTACACATCATAATTTTTGGCTACTTAAATAATATGCTTTGACTGCTCTGTCAACTGCATCTAATATTTTTTTCATCTCAATTGGTTTATATATATATTCAAATACTTCAAGATATTCTATTTTTTTCCTTGTATTTTCACTTAATGAAGCAGTTACAATTATTACTTTTTGCATTGGGTCAATTTGAAATATTGCTTCTGTTGCGCGTATGCCATCCATTCTCGGCATTTTGATGTCCATTAAAACGACTTCATATTTTTTCTTTGCAGCCATTTCTACACCAATTAGTCCATCTTCTGCTAAATCAACATTATATTTCTCTGTTTCTAGTATTTCTTTTAACATATATCTATGAGCAGGATGGTCATCTATTACAAGTATATTTATTTTATTATTTGGTGGTCGTTTCTTTAACATTATTTTAATAAATTCTTGATAGTTCCTGAATAATACTTTTATTTCATCTATTGTTGCTATACAATCTATTTTTGAATCTTTTAATGAACGAACAGGCATTCCAGGTGCAATACAGGTTTTTGCATCCTGCACAACAGTTAAACCACCTGCTTCTGCAACAGCATTAGAACCTGCTACACCATCACTATATGCACTTAATCCAGTCATAACTAAACTAATTACTTTATTCTTATAACATTGGGCTGCACTTTGAAATAATACATCAACAGAAGGAAAAAAATGTGCATCTTTTGGTTCTGTGGTTAACCGCAATGTCTTTTTAAATACACTATCAAAAACTAAATGATAACCTGCTTTTGCTATGTATATTTTATTTTCAAGTTGCATTCCATCCTCTGCTTCAACTATTGGAACTTTTGATACAAAATTTAAACCATCGACAAGTCCTTTGGTAAAACCAGCTGGCATATGTTGAGCTATTAAAATCGGTATTTTTATTGATTTTATTTCACTCACTATTTCTCGTATTACTACTGGGCCGCCTGTCGATATTCCTACTACTATTATTTCATATTCTTTAATTGTTATCACCTTCCTTTATTTCATATATTGGCAGTACAACCTTAAATAACATTCCTTTACTATTTTTATTATTTTCAAAATATAATTTTCCTTTTATTGTGTCAATAATTTTTTTTGTTATTGTTAATCCTAATCCTGTGCCTTTACTCGGTTTTGTTGAATAAAATGGATTTAATAGTAACTCCTTTTTATCTTCCTCTATACCTATTCCATTATCTATTACTGTTAATTCTATATTTGTTCCATTTAATTTTGTTATTACTTTTATTTCGCCTTCTTTTTTATCTTCTATAGCTTCTATTGCATTTATAAAAATATTGTTGAAAATTATTTTTACTGCATTACTATCTATTTTTACTTCGCCAATATTATTATCGTATTCTTTAATTATTTTTAAATACTGGACATCTTCATTTTTTTTAATCTCAATATTTTTTTCAATTAATTCATCAATGTATTCATTAAAATTTATTATATTTGTTTCTATATGCCATGGTTTGGCAAAATTTAATACATCTGTTATAATATTGTTTATTGCATCAATCTCTAATAATGCTATTTCAAGATTCTTTTTTATCTTTTTATCTTTTATTTTTGCTTTTGATAATTCGATTAATCCACGTATAGAACTTAATGGATTTCTAATCTCATGTGCCACCCCGGCTGCCATTTGACCTAACATTATTAATCGTTTTCTTATTTCATTTTCTTTTGTGATTTCTTTTATTTCTGTTATATCACGGAAAACTATTAAATAAACATTTTTTATTTTATTTATTGTTAAGCCAATTGTTAGTTCATTGTTTTTTTTATTTCTAATTTCAATTTCTTCTCTATCAAAAAATTTATTATTTTCTATTGCTTCCTTTATTATTCTTAATAAATTTTCTAATCGTGGACTTTTTAATTCATCTAAAGAATTTTTTTTATCTTCAATGTCTAAAATTTGACATGCTGTTTTGTTTATATATAAAACATTAAGTTCTTTTGTTATTATTATTAAACCACTAACTATATTTTCAAGTATTTCACTTTTTTTCATTTTGTTTTATACAATCTATATAATATTTTGTTTCATTAAAAATATCTGGCTTTTCAAAAATAGCCGAACCAATCACAAACCAATCTGCCCCTGCTTTTTTTACTTTTGCTATTGTTTCTCTATTTATTCCACCATCTACTTCAACAACGAATTTATAATTTTTTTTCTTTTTAATTTCACTTAAATATTTTATCTTATCAATGCTTGATTCAATAAATTTTTGACCTCCAAACCCAGGAAAAACACTCATTATTAATATTAAATCAAGATAATCAAGATAATTTTCTATATTTTTAACATCTGTATCCGGGTTGATTGTTAAACCAACATTTTTATCTAATTTCCTTATTTCTTTTATTATATCCAGTATTTGATTTTTATTTGAAATTTCGTAATGGATATTTAATAAATCAGCACCTGCTTCTGAAAATAATTGTATATGTTTTTCTGGATTTGAAATCATTAGATGAACATCTAAATAAAAATCTGGAAAATTTTTTTTTATTGATTTTATTACTGGCGTGCCAATACTAATATTTGGGACAAAATGACCATCCATTACATCAATATGTAAAACATCTATTCCTGCTTTTATTATTTCTTTTAATTGTTCACCAAGAATTGTAAAATCAGCAGATAAAATAGATGGAATAATTTTTTTTTTTGAAAATATTTTTAGCAATTCATTAGCACCTTTTTTATTTTATTTTTGATAATTGTTCTTTTAAATTTTGTATTTCTGTTTCGAGTTCTATTATTTTATCTTTTGCTTTTATCTCTTTTCCTATATTGCCTAAATATAGTGAAAATAAAGCAAGAACGCCCATTTTAACAAATATATCTGCAATTTGTTTATCGGAGTAATTTTTAAATACGAGTAAATAGATCATAAACAAAGTAAAAATGAAAATTGCAAATGTGCTTCCAATTGTCTCATATAAAACAGACAAACTAATTAAAGGGAAAAATAAAAGAATAATAAAAGGGCTTGAAATTTCACCAGTGTAGAAAATCAAAAAGAAAATTAAAATTGAATCAATCGAACAAAATATATAACCTAATAATTTTGATTTAATTTTTGGTAATGGTGCTACTAACAAAAGAATAGCATATATTAATGAAACTATACCTAATATAATTAATGCTTTAATATTTGAAGCATAAATAGCGTAAATTTCTTGTGTTTCTGATGAGGTTAATGATTGTATTTCTACATCAAAATAATTAAAGACTTGAATAAAGATTATTACACCAATTATAAGCAATAATCTTGCAAGATTAATAATAAAAATTAATCGGTTTTTTTCTTTTAACTTTTGCATTATAAATCTCCTTTCATTTTTTTGTCAAAGTGTCGGGGGTGGGATTTGAACCCACACAGGTTTGCACCTACTGCGCCCTGAACGCAGCGCGTCTCCCAGTTCCGCCACTCCGACTTTAATTGAAATCATTCTTATTAATTAAATATAATTTTTAGTTTTCTGTCAAATAAAATTTAATAAAAATAAAAAAAATATTGACAAGAAAATTTTTTTATATTATTTAAATCTGATTATTTATAAATTTATAGTAGGAGGTTTTTATAATGTATGCGATTGTTGATATTTTGGGCAACCAAATGAAAGTAGAAGAAGGAGAGACAATTTTAGTTCCTTATATTTCTGATAAAAATATAAATGATGAAATAGAATTTAATAAAGTATTATTATATGTTGATGAGAATAACAAAAAAATTGGTCAACCATATTTAGAAAATGCAATAGTTAAAGGAAAAATAATAAATTACATAAAAGGCAAAAAAGTTATTGTCTATAAATTTAAACGAAGAAAACGCTATGAACGAAAGCTTGGTTTTAGACCTATGTATACTTCTTTGAAGATAGAAAAAATTTCATTAAATTAATGATAAATATTTTTATCCAAAAAACTCAAAAGAAAATTTCAAAGATTTTAATAAGTGGTCATTCTTTTGAAGGAAAAAAAGGCAATAATATAATTTGTGCAGCTGTTAGTGCAGTTGTTAAAATGTTAGTTGTTGGTTTGCAAGATATTATAAAGACGAAATTAACTATAATTGCTGAAAACGAAGGTGAAATTGAAATTGAATTAAAAGAAAACATTTTAGAAAATGAAAAAGCAAAAGTGTTGTTTGAAACTTTTATAAAAACAATTGAGTGGATAGATAAAAAATATAAAAATAATATAACCTTAAAATTTATAGAATAAACGGAGGCAGAAATATGGCATCAAAAAGAAGTTTAGGCAGTGGTCGAAATGGACGCGATAGTAATCCAAAATATTTAGGTGTGAAAAGATATGGTGGTCAATTTGTAAAGGCAGGAAATATAATTGTTCGTCAAAGAGGCACAAAATTTTATCCTGGCAAGAATGCTGATATGGGCAGAGATTATACTATTTTTTCTTTAATTGATGGTGTTGTTCAATTTAGAACACATCGTAAAAATAAACAATTTGTTGATATTTTACCTGCAAATAATTAATTTATTTTTTTGCTTTTTATTAATTATATTTTTAAGGGGGAATAAACTATTTTTATTGATTATGCAAAAATATTTGTTAAAGCAGGTAAAGGTGGAAATGGATGTGTAAGTTTTCGTCGTGAAAAATATGTGCCGTTTGGTGGACCTGATGGTGGAGATGGTGGTAAAGGCGGTAATGTAATTGTTAAAGCAGATAGAAATTTGAATACCTTAATAGAATTCAAATATCAAAAACATTTTAAAGCAGAGAATGGACGGTCTGGTTCTGGAAAAAATAAAACTGGTAAGTCAGGTGAAGATTTAATTATTAAGGTTCCTGTTGGCACAATTATCAAAGATATAAATGACAATATTATTGCTGATTTAGATGAAGATGGAAAAGAAGCAATTGTTGCACGCGGTGGTGCAGGTGGAAAAGGTAATCAAAATTTTGCAACACCAACTCATCAAGCACCATATTTTGCTGAAAAAGGTTTAGATGGTGAAGAAAAAGAAATTATACTTGAATTAAAGTTGTTAGCAGATGTTGGAATAATAGGTTTTCCAAATGCTGGTAAATCAACTTTACTTTCTAAAATATCAGCAGCCACCCCAAAAATTGCTGATTATCCTTTTACTACTCTTGAACCAAATGTTGGAGTTGTTAAATTTGATTTAACAGATAGTTTTGTTGTTGCTGATATGCCAGGATTAATTGAAGGTGCCTCAGAAGGAAAAGGACTTGGTCATGTTTTTTTGAGACATATTGAACGAATAAAAATATTATGGCATTTAATTGAAGTAACAGAAGTTAATAAAATTATCGATAAATACAATAAAATTAATTATGAATTAAGAAAATATAAAAATTCATTAATTAAAAAAGAGCAGATTATAGTAATTACAAAAATGGATATTTTTAATGAAGATGAAAAAAATAAATTAAATGAAGTAATTGATTATTTTATACGAAGCGATTTAAAAGTATTTTGTATTTCTGCTATAACTAATTTTAATTTAGATGAATTAATTAAATATACTTTTTCAAGATTACAGGAATACAAAAAACAAATTGAAGTTGTTGATTATCAAAAAGAATATGTAATTTATGAATTACCAAAACATAAAAAAGATAAAGTAATAAAAGTATCAGAAAATGTTTTTAAAATTGTTGGTGATAATATAACAAATTATTTGAAGAAATTAGATTTTAAATATAGTGAATCAATTTTACATTTGCATAATTATATGGTTAAAAATAACTTAACCGCTGAATTAGAAAAAAAAGGTATAAAAGAAGATGATATTGTTATAATCAATGATTTTGAATTTGTTTATAAACCTGATAAGATAATAAAATAAGAATATGAAAGCACAATTTATTAAAAGTAATTATACCGGAAATACAAAAGAATTTTGGAATGATAATTGGTCATTAGAAAGTGTTGAAAGGCAAAAGGATGCTTTAATTTGGAGTGGTTATAAACCTATCTATAATAAATATATTAAGAATAATGGTTTTTTATTAGAAAATGGTTGTGGTTTGGGTAGTTCTTTAACTTATCTATTTAAATTAAATGATAAATCCATTGGTCTTGATTATTTATTTGAACCTTTATCACTTTTGAAACAAAGTGATAATAAATTTAAACTCATAAATGGTAATGGATTTTTTTTGCCTTTAAAAAATGAATCTTTCACTTATGTAATTTCGTTA
This sequence comes from bacterium, assembly GCA_035405645.1. Lineage (GTDB taxonomy): Bacteria > JAGOBX01 > JAGOBX01 > DAONJL01 > DAONJL01 > DAONJL01. Next base: position 24,537 of record DAONJL010000026.1, read on the forward strand.
GGTGTTATAGAACATTTTGAAATTTCATCTCAGCAATTTTTAGTTAAAGAATGTTATAGAATATTAAAAAAAGATAGAATTTTAATTTTATCTGTTCCTTATTATAATTTGTTTAAACGAATAAGAATGAATTTATCAAATACCCAGCAAAAAGAAAATAAAAAATTTTTTCAATATTTATTTACTACAAAAGAAATAAAACAATTTCTTATTAATAATGGCTTTAATATAATTGATATTTATTATTGTAATAAATTAACTCCATTTTATCTTCTTTATAAAAAATTAAAAAATTTTTTTAAGAGCAAAGAGATAAAAAATTTGCAAAAAACTCATAAAAATTTTAAAAGTGATAATATGTTTTATAAAAAAGAAAAAATAATTAATTTTATTAATAAACTGATTCCCTTTTTTTTATCTGCAGCAATGATTACTATTGTTTGTAAAAAAAATGAATAAAGAAAGTATAAGAAATTTAATTGGATTTCAATCTGTTTTTAAAGATACTTTTTTTTATACTCTTTCAAAAATTTTTTCAAATCTTTTTTATTTAATTTTTATTTCTTCTCTTATTAAAATTGCTGGAGAAAAAAATTATGGATTTTTTACTACTTTCTTAATGGTCAGCCAATTTATTTATATTTGTTTTTTATTACCTTTTAATAATGGTATCATTAGATTTGGTAGAGAAGAATTCATTCAGAAAAATAAAATCAATAATATAGTTTTTATAAATTTTATTTTTATTATTCCTATTATTATTATTTTAATTTTGCTACTCTTTTTTTTTCGGCATTTAATTGTAAATTATATTAATTACAATAATAAAATTATTTTTTTTGTTCTTTTATTTTTTATCCTAAATCATTTTTTAGATTTTACTTATTATATTTTGCAGGCTATTGGAAAAATTCAATTAATGGCTTTTGCTCAAATTATTGAAAAGTTTATTCCTTTACTTTTTTTATTTCTTTGTTTTGTTTTATCTACTAAAATTAGTTTGTTTTATACAATTATTTTTATTATCTCAGGTTTTATTTGTTCTATTTTTTTTATTTTTTTATTTTTTGATTTGAAAATTTTTTCCCCTTTTTCTTTTGATAAGAATCTTTTTATAAGATATATCAAATATACAATTCCAATTATTTTTGGTTCTGTTTTAAGTTATTTCTTAAATTGGTTTGATATTGTTATTATTAAAAAATTTTTAACTATTGAATTAACTGGAAGATATTTTTTTTGTTATCAATTATTTAATGGTTATAATCAATTAAATATCGTTTTTTTGACTGTTATATTACCTTTAATTACTTCATTAGTTGTTAAAAAAAGATATGATTTAATCGAACAATTATTATCAAATATTTCATTTGCTTTTTTTGTTATTTTTTCTTTTTCAACTAATTTTATTGTCTTGTTTGCTTATTTTATTTTATGGTTCATTTATAAAGATAATTTTTTTTCTTTATCATTATCTTCTTTTATTTTGCTTTTTACAGTGACTATTTCTTTTTTGTTAAATTTTTTTGCTGCTCTTATGCATGCTCTTGAAAAAACTTTTAGTTATTCAATAAATTCTATTATTGTATTATTGTTAAAAATCATTTTAAGTTATTTCCTAATTCAAAGATTTGGGATTATTGGCGCTGCTATTTCTTCATTCGTTGCTTCTTTAACTTTTCTTTATTTATATATTTTTAATGATTTATATAAATATTTTAAGATTAAAATTTTTTATTTTACTTCTTCTATTTTATTAACTTTTGTTTATATTCTGATTTATGCTTTATTTAAAAATATTTATTTATCTTTTTTTATTAATTCTGTATTATTGTTTTTCTTTGCAAAATATTTTAAGATATTTCAAAAAGATAAATTATTATATCTAAACGAATTAGATATACCATTACCATTGAAAAATATATTGAAAATAATAATTGAAAAATTTAATAAATAAGATTGTTTTTGTTAGTGTTTGAATCTTACTTAATTATTTATTTTTTTTATTTCATAACTCAAAATTATTGCTTCTGATATTTCTTTCATTGTCTTACCTGTATTCATACTTTGCCGATTTATAATTTTATATGCTCGTTCTTCATCTATATTTAAGTCTTTCATCAAAATCCCTTTTGCACGTTCTATTATTTTTCTTGTTTCTAATGCTTCGCGTGTTGCAATTATTTCTTCCATTAGTTTTGTATTTTCAATTGCTGCTGCTGCCTGATTTGCTACTGATTGTAACATTCTTATTTCATCATCAGTAAAATGGTGTTGTGTGGTTGTGTAGCAATTTATTACGCCTAATACTTTTTCTTTTATTAACATTGGCACTGCAAGCATTGATACTATTCCTTCTTTTTTTGCTATTTCTTTATATTGATATTGTGGTTCTTCAACTACATTTAATACTGTGATTGGCTTTTTTTCTTTTACTGCTTTTCCACTTATACTTTCGCCTACTTTTATTGGCGGTTTTTTTATGTATTCTTCACTTAAACTTTGTGTTGCTTCTATAAATAATTCCTGTTTTTCTTCATCTAATAACATTATTGATACTATTTTTGAATTTAATACTTCTGCTGTCATTACAACTATTAAATGTAATATCTCTTTCAAATAATTTCCAGAAACTATCATTTTACTTATTTCTGTTAATGTTGAAAATTGTGTTGAATATTTTTTTATTTCTGTTTTTAGTTTCTTGTTTTCTATAATTTTTTTAAATAATTCTTTTAATATTAAAATTATATCTTCATCTATTTTTATTTTTTCTTTTTTTGAAAAAACTAAAATTATTAATCCTTCTAAATTTTTCTCTCTGATTTGCATTAAATAATAATTATTTGAACTATTATAAATTTCAGGAAAATACTTTTCTATTTTTTCTTTTGATATTTGACTTTCTTCTTTTATTGATTCTAAAAAATTTATTAATTCACTATTTAGTATAATTGTGGTATTTATTTTTGAAGAAAAATTATTGGTATATTCTATATTTAAACTCTCATCTTTTTTAATTAAAAAAATTACTGATTGGAAATTTATTATTTTCTTTAATTTTTCAAATAATATTTGATAAGTTTCATTTTTTTCATTCATACTTTTTTATATAAATAAAAAAAAATTAAAAGTCAAAAAAATTAATAAGCATAAATTTTTCCATAAGGTCTATGTGATACTGGGATAAGTTTTGTGAATTTTTCTTTAATTATTTGTGCATAATCAAAATTAAATATTGTGCAATATTCTTTTAAATATTTATCAAAATTATTTTTATCATTTTCATCAAAATCAGCAAATCCAACTTCTTTTCCTAATTGGTATTTTTCTATTGTGCCTCGAATATATATTATTCCGCCATGCATTCCTGTCCCAATATAATTACCAATTATTTTTTTTTCAGTATTTAATCCTAATACAAATAAAATTCCACCAGCCATATATTCACCAAAAAAATCACCTGCCGCACCACCAACTATTATTACTGGTAGTAAATTTTTATATGCTTTTAAATGTATTCCTACACGATAACCTGCATTTTCTTTTATATAAATTTTTCCACCACGCATTCCATAACCAGTTATATCACCAACAGAACCATTTATTATTATTTCGCCATTATTCATTGTATTTCCAATTATATCCTGTGCATTTGAATCAACTATAATTTTTGGACCATTCATAAATGCGCCTAAATCATTTCCTGCTACACCATTTATTTTTATTTTTACTTCTTTATTTAAACCTGCGCCAATATATCTTTGACCATTTACTTTTTCTAATATTATTTCTTTTGCTCCATTTTCTATTGCTTCATTTATTTTTTCATTTAATTCTTTATAATGAACACCAGCACAATTTATTATCATACTTCTATTCCTGCTCCTGTAACTAAATGTTTTCTAAATTCTTTTGGTAAATTTATTAGTCCAAAATTTTCATTCAATAAACTATCTTTAAATTCATTTATATTTATTTTATCAGTTATTAGCATTGTATAAATACCTGCTCTGCTTATATTACCTATCATAATAAAACCAATTATTCTGTTATTTTGTATTATTATTTTTTTATAAATTTTTTTCTCTTCATTATATAAAACTAATATTTCACAATCAGAATTATTTGGAACAGTATTACCAGCTGAAATAGAAGGAATGCCACAAAGTTCAACTGAATTCATTGGAACTATATTTTTAATTTCTCTGTTTTGACCGATGATGTTATAACCAGCAATTTTTCCTTGTTGGGCTGCTACTGGCCAGATTGCTATTGTTGGTTCTGCACAATCACCTGCTGCATATATATTTTCTATATTTGTTTCCATTTTTGAATTTACTAAAATGCCACGATTTATTTTTATTTCTGTCTCTTTTACTAATTCTATATTTGGTTTTACGCCTATTGCTATTATTATCATATCTGTTTTTTTTCTTGTTCCATTTATCAATGATAATTCTTTTACTTTATTATTTTCTGTTATTATTTCTTTTACTGTTGTATTTGTTATTATTTCACACCCATTTTTTCGCAATTCATTTTCAAATATTGCTGATGCTTTTTTATCTAATGTACTTGCTAATATTCTATCTGATAATTCGATTATTGTAACTTTTAATTTTAATTCTAATAATGCTTCTGTTGCTTTTAATCCTATTAAACCAGCCCCAATTACACTCACTTTTTTTACATTATTTTCTTTTATATATTTCTCTATTTTTTCTACATCGGATATTTTTGTAAAATTAAAAATTCCATTTGTGTTTATTCCTTTTATTTGTGGAATTATTGGTGTGCCACCTGTTGTCAATAATAACTTATCATAATTAATTTTTGTATTATCATTTAATAAAATACTTTTTTCATTTATTAGTATTTTAACTGCTTTTTTCTTTAATATTAAATCCACTTTATTTTTTTCATAAAAATCTGTTGATAAATAATTTATTTTTTCTTTTGTAATTTTTTTGGCAAGTAAGTAAGAAATTAATGGTCTTGAATAGTTTATATATTCTTCATCAGAAATTAAAATTATTTTATTTTCTTTATCAAATTCTCGTATTGATTTTATTGCATTTGTTGCTGCTATCGAATTTCCAATTATTACATATTTCATAATTTTATTCCTCGATTACTAAAGCTTCATTTGGACAATTTTTTACACAAACAGGAAAACCTTCATTTATACATAAATCACATTTTGATGATATTTTTTTCTTTTGTAAATCAGGTTCAATAACACCAAATGGGCAAAGCATAATACACATCCAGCAGCCAACACATTTATTTTCATCCCAAAGCACTGTTCCTGTTTTTTCGTCCCGATATAAAGCTCCTGTTATACAGGCTTCAATACAGTTTGCTTCTTCACAATGTCTGCATTGTAATGAAAATGAGATAAAACCTTTTTCTTCAAATTTTATTTTCGGTAGTGGTTTCGTATCTTTGCCTTTAAATACTTTTAAAATATTTTTTGTTTTTGTATGTGCTACTGTGCAGTGAATTTCGCATAATCTACAACCAATACAGTATTCTTCTTTTGAAATTATTTTTTTCATTTTTTACCACGCCTCGCCTGCTAATTTTATACCTAATATTTTTGCTTCTTCATTTGTTAAATTTATTCCTCTTAATTGTTCGCGATTACCACGCAAACTTTCTATTGCATTTATTCCCATACCACCAAGCATTTCTTTTATTTCTAAACTCCACGCTCTTAATAAATTTACTAAATTTCTTTTTCCTATTTCTGGATTTAATCTTTTTGTTAAATATGGGTCCTGTGTCGCTATGCCCCAATTACATTTGCCTGTATAGCATTTTTGACATAGCGAACAGCCAAGTGCAATTAGCGCAGCAGTTCCAATATAAACAGCATCAGCACCTAATGCAATTGCTTTTAATATATCAGCACTATTTCTAAATCCACCTGCTGCTATTATTGAGGCATTATTCCTTATTCCTTCTTCTCGTAATCTTTGGTCAACTACTGCTATTGCTAATTCAATTGGAATTCCTACATTATCTCTTATTACTAATGGTGCTGCACCTGTTCCACCTCGTATTCCATCTATTGCTACATAATCCGCGCCTGCTCTGACTATACCAGCTGCAATTGGTGCTATATTATGAACAGCTGCTACTTTTACTCCTATTGGTTTTTTATATCGTGTTGCTTCTTTTATTGCATAAATTAATTGCTGTAAATCTTCTATTGAATAAATGTCGTGATGTGGTGCTGGTGAAATTGCATCAGTTCCTTCTGGTATCATTCGTGTTTCTGATATTTCTTTTGTTACTTTTTCACCTGGTAAATGTCCGCCTATACCGGGTTTTGCGCCCTGACCTATTTTTATTTCTATTGCCGCACCTTTTTCTAAATATTCTTGATAAACTCCAAATCTACCAGACGCAACCTGAACTATTGTATTTTCACTATATTTATATAAATCTTTATGAAGCCCACCTTCACCTGAATTATAAAATATACCAAATTCTGCTGCTGCACTCGCTAATGCTAAACTAGCATTAAAACTAATAGAACCATAACTCATTGCACTGAATAAAATTGGTGTTTCTAATTTTAATTGTGGTGTTAGTTTCTTTTTTATATCAAATTTATTTGGCTTTCTACCTATGTATGTTCTTAATTCCATTGGTTCTCTTAAAGGGTCAATTGATGGATTTGTCACCTGCGCTGCATTTAATAAAATATGGTCCCAATATATTTTATAATCTCTATCACAGCCCATACCAGTTAATATTATTCCACCTGTATTTGCTTGTTTTATTACACTTTTTATTCTTTGTGTATTCCAATTAGCATTTTCTTTATATTCTGATTCATTTCTTTTTATTGTTAATGCGCCGGTTGGACATATATTTTCACAAAAATGACAACCAACACATTTTGAATTATCAGCAAAAATTATATTAAAATCTTCATCATAAATATGTGCATCATTAGCACACATTCGTTTACACGCCTGACATAATATACATTTTTCTAAATCGCGCTCTATCTTAAAATCTGGTGGTATTATTCTTTTAGCCATTTTTTTTATTTATCCTCCCAATGGTTGGTTCACCAACTTTTGTTCGCCATACTTTATCTGGTGAAGTACATATTTCTCTTATTGCACATTCTTCTGATGATATAAAAAGAAAATCATCTTTTATTGCTGAAACAAGTGGTCTTAATTTTATTCTATCATTTAAACCAAACATTATTTCTGAATTCGCAACTATGATAGCAAATGGTCCATTTAATAATGCTGATGAATATATTATACGAAGATTTGTATAAAATTGTTTTTCTTCTTCATTCATTCTTTCTATGTCTGACCATAATGGTGCTGCTAATATATTTGCTAATGTTTCAAACGAAAGATTATGTTTTCTTATTATTAAATCAACAAGATATGTTATTACTTCTGTATCTGTGAAAAAAGAACATTGATAATCAAAATTTTCTAAATATCTTTTATTTATTCCATAGGAAGATATTTCACCATTATGGACTATTGACCAATCAAGTAAGCCAAATGGATGTGCACCACCCCACCATGCAACGCTATTTGTTGGAAATCTACCATGCGCTGTCCATATATATCCTTCATATTCATCCAATCTAAAAAATTTTCCTATATCTTCTGGATAGCCTACGCCTTTAAATATTCCCATATTTTTTCCACTTGATGCCACAAATGCATCTGGTATTTTACTATTTATATACATCACATTTGAAACAATATAATCTTCAACTGTTGTTATAATATTTTCTTTTTTTTCTTTTAAAAAATATCTCCATAATAATGGTGGATTTATTATCTTATCACTTTTTGCTGTTGGTATTTTTTCTTTTTTTTCTAATAAAAAATTTTTTTCTATATATTCTTCTGTTTTTTGTTTCCCTTTTTCATTTTCATAAATTATATGAAAACACCAGAATTCTTTAAATTCTGGATAAATACCATAAGCAGCAAAACCACCACCCAATCCATTGCTCCGTTCGTGCATTACACTAATTGCTTTTATTATTTTATCACCACAAAATTTTTCTTTGCTTTGATTCATTATACCAAATACAGCACAACCACTTATTTGTTTTTCTTTTATATAATTATTTTTCATAAAATTTCACATTTATTTTTTTTTGATTATATAAATAATTTTCCTTATGATTAAATTGTTAAATTATTTCACTTCATTGTGGTTGGACTTCATTGTCACTCTTTAGATTTGCGAACTTCGCAGATATTCTTCGATTCGCCATTGAATCAAATTGGCAAATAATAATAATATAAAAATTAAAATTTGTCAAATAAAAAAAATAAAAAATTTTTTTATACGGTTCAAATTTAACAGAAAAATCAGCACACGCACAAATGAATATCACTATTATCCCCCAGAATATTTTTTTCTCACTTTACTCATCTCCTAATTTATATTATTTATCTTTATCAGTCAATTTATTTTTTAAAAATTCTTAATCTATTTTTGGCTTTAATCAGCAATTTAATTAAATTTATTAAATTCACTTTTTTTTCACCGCAAATTTTT
>DAONJL010000027.1:0-32989 GCA_035405645.1 bacterium
TGCTATTTTTGCTGTTTCATCATCTGTTTGTTCTTTTCTAAAAAATTATTAAATTTATATTGACAGATAATTTTATATTTTAATAAAATTAATATATTAACATCTGCAAAAAGGAGTTATAATGAAAAAAAAATATTTTCTTTTTTTATTATTTTTTTTTCTCTTTTCTTTTAACCTTTTTTCTTATCAGGTATTAATATCAGAAAATTTTGATGGTTCTGAATTTCCACCTGCTGGTTGGATTATTGGACCAGGAACTGATACTTATACTACAAATCATAGTTCACCTTATAGTGTTCGTTTTAATGCAAATGGTGATTCATTGATTACACCTTTATTAAATAATCCTGATACTATTTCATTTTATATTTATTCTGCTGCTGGAACGCCTGTTAGTTTTCTTATTGAAAAATCTGATACTATTACAACTGGCTGGACTACTTTATTAGAAATTACTGATGATTTAAAGAGTAAATTTAATTATTATTCAATTGATTTATCTTCATTTTCAAATATTTATATTAAGTTCAGACGAAATACAACTACTTCAAAATATTATTATATAGATGATGTTGTAATAACAGCACGCGAAACACAAGCACCTACATCAGAACTTGAAAAACCTGTAATATTATCACCTACCACTTCTCTAAATTATAATACTGGTGGTTTTACAATTTCACAGATAACTTTAAGTGGAACAGCAGCAATTGGCTGCACTGTCTCTCTTTTTTTAAATAATTTATTTTTATTTGATTCTCCAAATTTACAATCTATAAATTGGTCTTTTCTTATTAGTATTAATTCTGGCTTAAAAATAAATGATACAAATATTATTGCAGTTCGCGCTGATAGTGCTTCAATCTATTCTGACACTGCTTATTTGAATTTAATTATTGATACATTACCACCAATTCAAAAAACACAATTAAATATTCCAAATTCAACAAATGCTATCGTTAATTTTAATGTTGATATTTTTGCTGACTCTTCTTTAATTTCAACTTATATCGTTGAATTATCAAAAACGAGTTCTTTTACAACAATAATTGATTCTTATCAATCATCAACACCACAAATAACATCAAATCCATTATCAGAAGATACATATTATATAAGAGTGAAAGCAATTGATATTTTTGGACAGGCGAGTGAATATTCAAATGTTGATGAATTTCAAATCCAGAAAATAAAAGTTGTAATAAATGAAATAAATTCTGATAACACACAATCAGGTGGAGCAGAAGATGCGAATGGAGATGGCGTGTGGGATGATAAAGATGATTTTATTGAAATTTATAATTATGGTGATGTAGCAGTTGATATTTCAAACTGGAAATTAAGTGATAATGATACAAATTCTTATGAATTTACTTTTCCAGCAGGCACAATTATTGAACCAAAAGAATTTATTACAGTGTTTGGTGGTACAGACACTTCTATTATTAAAAATATTTCAGGAAAATATTTTGGTTGTAATGGTTTAAGTATAAATGCTACTTCTGCTGATACTGTTTATTTATTTGATAATAACAATAATGTAATTGATTCGTATGCTTATACAACTTCTGGAAATGCTGAAATAGATGCAGACCAATCAATTACACGCTACCCTGATGGCACTGGCTCTTTTATAAAGTCTTCTTTAGTTCATCCTGCTAAAAAAAGAGTAACACCAAATCGACCATATAATGATATGGATGGTTTTTTAAATGCTTCTATTACACCATCATCAATGACATCAGGAATTTTTTTTGAAATAAAAATTGATTTAATAGCAGAAACAAATACTGGCGGAGGAACAATTGCTATTATTTTACCTTCTTATTTTCCTGCTTTTTCTTTAAATAGTGATGATTCAGGTTATTTTACATTTTCAGGTTCAAAAGCGATACAGACTTCAAATTTTCAATTGCAATCAAATATATTATTTATAACATTGCCAGATTCATATTCTTATCAGGATACACTTTCAATTATTTATGGTGCAGGTAATAAAGCAATTGTTTCATTATCAAATTTTACTATTGATTCAATTTCAGTATTTTTTTCTGATAGTAATGTGTATGGTGGTTTGTTAAAAGCTGCAACATATAATATTGCAATTTATTTACAGGATTTAACACCGCCTGCTTCTATAACTGATTTGCAGGTTGTATCTGTTTCTTCAACAAGTGTTACACTACAATGGACTGCTTCTGGTGATAATGGCACTGACGGCACTGCTGCCAGTTATGATATTAGATACTCATTAACACCAATAAATGATACAACAGCATTTTTAAGCGCCCAGCAGGCAGCTGGTATATCAGCCAAAACTCCAGCACCAGGTGGTTCTATTGAATCTTTTACTGTTACTGGTCTTATTCCTGATGAAACTTATTATTTTGTAATTGCAGTTTTTGATGCTAATGGGAATACTTCACCAATTACATTTTCAAATGTGTCTGCTAAAACATCTATTGAATTTACAGACCATATAGTTATCAGTGAAGTAAAATATGAAGGTGTTGGTTCTGCAAATGATGAATTTATAGAATTATATAATCCTGCTCCTTATGATATTAATATTTCTGGCTGGGTAATAAAAAAGAAAAGTGGAACAGGCACAACAGAAACAACGATAAAAACCATATCATCAAATAAGATTATAAAATCATTTGGTTATTTTTTAATTGCAAATACTGGCTTTGCACAAATTAATACAATTATACCAGATGATACAACAACTCAAATTATTGCTGCAAATAATGTTATTCTTTTATATGATACTTCAAATACTTTAATTGATAAAGTAGGATATGGCGTTGTTGGCGATTCTGAAATGCAAAGTTGCACTGATCCTGGTTCTGGCAAATCAATTGAACGAAAAGCACAGAAAAATTCAACTCCACTAAGTATGACAACTGGTGCTGATTCTCTTGCTGGTAATAGTTTTGATATGAATAATAATTATTTTGATTTTATTGTTCGTGAATCACCCGACCCACAAAATAGTGTTTCTAATAAAGAAATTCCACCATATTTTACTTTACCATCTCCACCTACTCTTATTTATCCAGAAACAGATGTTATAACAAAAGATACAATTGCACATTTTGTTGGACTTTGTTCAAATGATTTAATTGGTTATAAAGTTTATTTAGTAAGAAATTCAGAAAAAATAGATAGTCAGATTATTGAACAGGAATCATTTATTTTTAATAATATTCCTTTAATTCAAAATTCAAATAATATCTTTTATTTTGTTATTGAAGATTCAGGAATAGCGAATTTATTTTCCAATCCGTCAAATGCAATAAATATATTATGTGATGTTTCAGGACCACAACCTTCTTCTTTTTCTTTTGAAGATACTTATTCAATAAAACCAACATTAACTTTTCCAGTTTTTTCTGATTCTATAAATATATCAAATTATATTGTTTATATTGATGATAATTTACAATTTTCTTCGCCAGATATTTATTCTGTTTCAACAAATAAAATTATAATCGATACACCATTAGTTGAATTTACAACATATTATGTAAAAATTAAAGGAATTGATGCCCTTGACAATATTGGACAATTTTCTGAAATCGCTCAATTTACTATATTAGCATATATTCCAGCACCATTAATTACTGCACCTGTTAGTGGCTTTAATACAAAAGCAGAAACAATTATTATTTCAGGAACATATCCATCAATAAGTAATGTTGATTCAGTTGTTTTATTTCTTGACAATATTGCTTATGATACTGTTAATTTGATAAATAATCAATTTTCATTTATTTTATCAAATATAAGTAATGGTAATCATTCCTGTTATGTTAAAGCATATCAAAGCCAAAATAAATATTATAGCGCAAAATCAAATGAAATAAATTTTTTATTTGATAATGAAGGACCTGTGCCAATAACACTTTCATTTGATAAATTTTATTCAACAAATATAATTATTAGTTTTTCTGATTTTTCTGATTTAGTAGGTGTTGACACATATTTTATTTTTGTATCACTAAACCAAGATTTATCTGATTCTACTACTTATATTACAAAATATCCATATTTAAGCATTAATCTTACTTATGATACATTTTATATAGGAGTTTATGCAATTGATAAATTAGGTAATATTGGACAGATGAGTAATATAGCACAATTAATAATAACAAATCAGACTGAAAAAAATTATTTACTAATTAGTGAAATATATGCAAAAAATGGTAGTGAATTTGTCGAAATTTATAATCCATCAGCCAATGAAATTTCTGTTAAAGGTTATTATTTAGCGTATTTTACAAAAGATAGAAATTGGAATCAACCTTATAGAAACTATGCTTTTCCAAATACGACCATAAAACCTTTTAGTTATTTTTTAATTGCTTTTTCTTATACTGGTTCAGCAGATTGGCAACCAACAACAAGTGATGTATTAAATGGTGCAGAAGGTTCAATTGGTATTTTTGATACTGATGTATCAAAATTAACAGTGGAACAAGCACAAACACGAAAAATTGATGTTGTTGGCTGGGGTGGTGCACAATTTGTTTTTGAAGGCACGAAATTATCTGCAATAAACGATAGTCCAGTAGAACGAAAAGCAAATCAAAATTCAACATCAGCATCAATGACATCTGGTGCTGATTTATTGGCTGGTAATTCTTATGATTCAGATAATAACTCAAATGATTTTGTTTTTAATTCTTCACCTAATCCACAAAATTCAAATTTTACTGAACCTGATTTTATTTCACCAAATGATGTTATTATTGATACTATTGTTCCATCAAGTAATGCTGTTGTAATTTATTGGCAAATTTCAACTGCCTCTGATTTTGCTAAATATGAAATTTATTTTAGCACTGAAGAAATAAGTTATATTAATGATGCAGTTTTAATAAAGACAATTGAAGACAAAAATATAACACAGGCAAAGATAACTGATTTACAAAATAATGTTAAATATTATTTTGCTGTTGTTGCTGTTGATTTTGCTAATAATAAAGATTTATTTCCTTCATCAGTTATTTCTGCTATTCCTTTAACTTCACTTGCTGATAATACTCCACCTTTACAAATAAATGATTTGCGAGTAAGTGATTCCACTGCTACATCAATAAAATTAATTTGGACAACACCAGTTGATGAAGAACAGGGTAAACCAGAACAATATATTTTAAAATATTCTACCACTCCAATTCAAACAATAAATGATTTTTATAATGCAACACTTGATACTGCAATATTAAGCAAAAAACCTTTAAATGCTGGTGAAATTGATTCTTATACAGTATTAAATTTATTACCTGCTACTTTATATTATTTTGCTCTTGTCTCTGTTGATTTACACAATAATACTTCTAATATTTCTATTGTTTCCTCTTATACAAAATCAGGTATTAGTGAAACAATAGTGATAAGCGAATTAGGTAAAAAATATAATAATATAAGTAATAACCATTATGTTGAATTATATAATCCAACGAATGAAGTAGTATCATTAAATGGTTATGCATTACAGCGTGGTACAGGCAAACCAGGAACTGTTTCAAAAATTACATTTAGTGCAAATGATAAAATTTTACCTTATAGTTATTTTTTAGTTGCTAATGACGCTGCATCAGAAACAATGCTTGCTTTGGCTGATAAAACATTTGAAGATTTAACTTTTGGAACTGATGGTTTTATCGCTTTAACTCCATTCTCAGAAAATATATCAGAAAATAATTATCATCTTGCAGTTGATTTAGTTGGCTGGTCAAAAGATGCATTTAGTGAAGGTTCACCTTTTTCTTCTGCACCTGCTGATAATAAAAGTTTAGAACGCAAGGCAAAAATTACATCAACAAAAGAATCATTATCAACTGATGCTGATTCACAATCTGCTAATGCTTTTGATAGTAATGATAATTTACTTGATTTTGTTGTACAGGATAAACCTGTTCCACAATCTTCCAAATCATTAGTTGAAATACCAGCAGGAATAAGTTCACCTGATACAGTTCCACCACAAAAATTAACTACATTAACTGCATTTGATTATTTTGAAAATGGCGCAATCAAATTACAATGGCAACCTGTTATTGATTATGATAATTATGGCAGAAAATCAACTATCTTAAAATATATAATTAAATATTCACAATCACCAATACAAAATGAAACAGATTTTAATAATGCAACAACTATTTTTAGTGATATAATGAATATTTCACCTGATAGTAATTATGTGAATTATATAATAAAAAATTTAAATCCTGGTTTAACTTATTATTTTGCTATAAAAACAGAAGATAGATTTCAGAATGTTTCTGAAATATCTAATAGTATTTCTCATACGGCATTTATTATGCCTGTTTTAATTACATCTAATATTCAGAATAATCAAAATAATGTTTTTACCAATACAAAAATTATTTTATCTTTTTCACAAGCAATGGATACTAATTCAGTTATACAAAATTTATCTATTACACCAACACAAAATTATAATTATAACTGGCTCGATGAACAGACATTAGAAATAATAATAAATTTAACAACAAACCAGAAATATCAAATAAAAATCAGAGCTGATAATACTTATGATAAACAACATATTACTTCAATTGATGGTAATAATAATGGTTTTGCAGAAGGTTCGCCTTATGATAATTTTTTAATGGAATTTACAACTATAAAAAATTTAATTGTTATTCCTGATGAGATAAATACAAATTATGAAATTACTATAAATGATTTATTATTGAGTGATTCAATTACTACAATTTATTTAAATAATTGTCCTGAATTAAAAATAAATATAACTGGCTTAAATAATTTTGATAAATGGTGCATTAATTATATACCTGATGATACTGGCAATTATCTCACAATTTCAACTGATTTTAATAAAATAGTTGATAGCCAAAATAATTTTTATATTGCAAATGATACAAATTTGAATAGAACAATTCAATTATATGCTGTTGATAAAGAAGGTAATGAAATTAGTTCACCTGATTTTGAGTTAAAATTTTATTATAATTATTTATCATATCAATCAGAAAATTATTTAGGAATTTTTAAAGATATAAGTTCTAATGAAAATATTTTGTATTTTGCTGAAATAATAAATAAAGATTATTTTGATAATTCTATTTGTTCTGATACTGATTATGAATTAAATACAACCAATAAATACATTTCAATAAAAGTAAAAAAGAATGGCAAATATGGAATTGGTGAGCGGTCATTAAATATTTATTCACTTGATAAACAAAATATTTCCATTTCATTGCAAAATAATTTAGATTCAATTGTAATTGCTGCTTTTAATATTACTGGTAAGTATTCTGATGATATAATAAAATCTATAAAATTTACTAATTTATATAATTTAACAAATAATTCTGTTACAGTTTATTTATATAAAAGTAATGATAATAATTATGATGCTACTGATATATTTATTTGTAAATTACAAAAATCAGATACATATAGTTTTAAAAATCCTGTTGATATTCCAATCTCTGAAAATTATAAGTTCTTGCTCATAGGTGATTTTAAAAATATTAATACTGGTGATGCAATTTCATTATTTATTTCAAAAGAAGATTTGATTTTAGAAAATTCTGATACAACAAATTTAATTAGTGATATTTATTCTGAAAAAATAGTTAGTTTTTATGATGTTGCTTCTGCTGATGAACAGGTAAAGGTTTTAATAAATGAATTATGTATAACACCAAAACAGGATTGGAGTAGTGTAAATTATCAATATACATTAAATAGTAGTTTTTCGTCAACAAAAGTTGGTGATGATGATGAATTTATCGAATTATTAAATAACACAAATAAAGCAATTGATATATCGAGTTGGAATTTGATTGTGAAAGATAATGAGAATGAACGATGTAATGTAACATTTACAGAATTAGCAAATGATACAACAGTTGTATTAAATTTTAGTAAAGGAGGAAATATTACAAATTTTTTACCTGATGAATATTTAGTTATTGGTAATCCTCCATCATCTTTAATTTCTGATATTCAGGTTTTATTGTATAATAACTTAAATCAACTTATAGACAGTGTAACAACAGGTTCTTTAAATGATGGAAATACACAGGATAATGCACCATCAGGAACAGCAACATCATCAATTGATGAAGCAATTGCACGATTTCCTGATGCAACAAATACAGGTAATAATAAAACTGATTTTCGTAAAATGACAGCAACACCAGGCTATCGAAATCTTATTGTGCCTGTTGCACCAACTATTATTTTTCCATTTAATTCTGCTAATGTTGATACTTATTATTGTATGAATAGTTCTATTTTATTACAGGGACTGGCTAATTATGGAACAATGATTGTAATTGAATTAAATGATGTAAATATAATTGAAACAAAAGCAAATATATTTGATAAATTTTCAGTTACATTAAATCCAGAGAATGGAATAAATATCAATAATTCAAATATAATTAAATGTTTCAGTTATACTTATGATAATGATAACATTATTAAATCAGATGATATAACAAAATATATTGTAATTGATACTTTATTACCACAGGTTTCTTTAATAAAACCTATTGAACATTTTTATTCGAGTGATTACTCCCAAAAAATAAATTTAATTGGTAAAGTAACTTCTGTCATTCCTATAAAAGAAGTTAAAATTAAGAGAAATGGTTTTGATACAGAAACAATATATCTTGATGAAAATAACTATTTTTATTATAGTTTTGAACTTGATACAGATTATCAGACAACATTAAGTATAATGCCAATTAATTTATTAGGTTATTACAAAGAGAATATATTTAATTTTTATAGAATAAATAAAATAGCAGAAATTGTTTTAGATACAGATATTATTGTTGATACTAATAATTTATTTAGTAATAAATCTGTTTCGTATTTAATAAACAATTATAATGAACCTTCTATAGAATTAAATATACCAAATAAATTAAAGAATAATTATGATAATAATTGGAATTTACGAATAAAATTAAAAGAAGACAATAAGTATTATTTCACAATAATAAAAGCAGATACAGTTGAATATGAATATGGAACAGAAGAAATGCTTGATTATAAAGAAAATTCGTTTACATTAGTAAAATTTCAACTAACTGATATAAAAGGAAATTATGTAGGCGATAGTGATATTTATGATACTTTAACATTAATATTTAATTTGAAAAGTGCAACAGAGAAATTAAGTGATATAAATAAGATTGGAATATTTAGATTTGATGAAGAAAATAAAAAATGGAATTATTTAGGTGATACGAATATTAAACGATATAGTGATTCAATAGTAGCAAATATAAATCATTTATCAATTTATATGGCAGGTACATTAAATACTTTTTTAGCGCCATCATCCAATTTAGCAAATGTAATTGTTTATCCAAATCCATTTATTCCAAATGATAATAATGATAATACAGGTAAAGAATGGACAGGTATTGATGATGGCAGTGGTATTTATATTTCAGGACTGTCACCAAATTCAAATATAGAAATTTATGATATATCAGGTAGCAAAGTTTTTGACATCATAGCACCAGCGCAGAATGGTTATTATCAATGGAATTGTCGTAATAAAAGTGGCAATAAAGTTGCCTCTGGTATTTATATTTTAGTTGTTTCAAATAATGGTGAAAAAGTAATTAAAAAAATAGGAGTGATTAGATAATGAAAATTTTTATTTTTTTAAAGAAAAACTTTTTTATAATTTTTAGTTTATTAATTTTACTTTTTTTGTGTGCAATTGGTTTAGCAGGTTATTATTTTTATTTATCTAATAAATTACAGGCACAAATAGAAAAAGTAGAAATAGAGAATTCTGAAAAATTGAAAGAATATTATATGACATTAAGTCAAATTGATGAAGAAAATAAAAAGATAAAAGATTCTTTTTTAAAAGAAACAACAGAAAAGAGTGCACTGCAAGCTCAATTACAATTGTTAAGTGATTCTATTTCTAATATTACTTCAAATTTATCTAAATATAAAAGTATTGCATTTTCAAAAGATTATGAAATAAATAAAAATAAAAAAATTAATAATGAATTACAGAAAGTAATAAATGAATTAAAAAAAGAAAGAGAAGAATTACAAAATGTTAAGAATACATTGGAAAGTCAAATTGCACAACAAAAAAGTGAAATAGAAGAATTAAATAATAAATTAAATTCAAAAAATAATGAAATTGAAAAATTATCAGAAACGAATAAAGAATTGAGCCAGAAGAAAAATGAATTAGAAATAAGTATTAATGATATGAGCAAAAAATTAAATGAAATACAGTTAGAAGTAGAAAAACAAAAAGCAGAGAATAAAGAATTAATAAATAAAAATAATGAACTAAATAAAAAGGTAATTGAATTAGAAAAAACTAAAAATGAGATAAATAAAAAATTAAGTGAAATGCAAAATGAATTAGAAAAGCAAAAAACAGAAAATAAAGAATTAACAAATCAAAACAAAAAATTAAAAGAAGAAAATAATAGTTTAAATAATAAAATAAATGAATTAAAAAAGATACTTGAAGAAAAAGACGATAATCAAAATAAAAGTAATGAAGAAAGTAAAAAAAATTAAAATAGTCTCACACCTTTAAATTTAGTATAAAATTTTTTTGTTAATTTTAATTTTTATATAGTTATTAAAATTTTCATTTATTTTTTGGCAAACCAATAAATATTTTTTATTCTTTTATATTTTTTCAAAATATTATTTTATTTGACAATATCATTAATAAGAATTATAATTGAAAAAAATATTATTATTTTAAAAAGGAGAATTATGAAATATATATTATTTTCAGTATTTATTTTAATTCAAGCCATTAATTTATTTAGTGAAGATGAGAATGAGGCAATAAATTTTTATGATCAAGGCGAACAAAATTTGAATGAAGGTTTATATGTGCTTGCATTAGAAAATTATAAAAAAGCATTAGAAAAAAATCCATATTATAAAGAAGCATTATTAGGTATTGGTGATGTTTATTTTTATACAAATCAATATGATTCAGCAATAGAATATTATAATAAAGCCCTTGAATTAGACCCAAATTTTTTAGCAGCAATTTTTAAAATTGCCAAATTTTATGATTTGCAGGATAATTATGATTCTGCTTTAAAATATTATGAAAAAATAAAAGAATATGATGAAGCAAATTTTGAATGTCTTCAAAGTTTAGCTGGAATATATATTAAAAAAAATATCTTAAAAAAAGCAGAGGAAACACTAACAACATTAAGAAAGTTGGCGCCAACTTATATTTGG
The DNA here is from genome assembly GCA_035405645.1 of bacterium. Lineage (GTDB taxonomy): Bacteria > JAGOBX01 > JAGOBX01 > DAONJL01 > DAONJL01 > DAONJL01. The sequence continues at coordinate 11,284 of DAONJL010000027.1, forward strand.
TATATTTATCGAACTGCTGAATATTATGAAAAGGAAAATAAGATTGATTCAGCGATAATAGAATACAATAAAATTTTAAAAATTACACCCCCACCAATTAGTGATGTTTATTTTAAATTAGCAAATATTTATTTTAAAAGAAATAATATTGAAGAAGTGGAAAGTATATTTTTAAAAGCAATAAAAGATAAGAATTCAGAATACAAAGCAAAAACATATTTAACGAAATTATATTTATTAAAACAAAATTATAGTGCTGCAAATTCTTTATGGTTAAAAGAACCAGAAGATAGCATAAATAATTATCATTTAGGCTTAGCAAATTATAATATTGCAGAGGCAATGGAAGGTTCAGAAGAATTAAATGATAAAAAAGTAATTTATGAAAAAGCGTTGAGTTATTTTTTAAGTGCATTAAAATATGATTCAAATGATGAATTAATATTAGAACATTTAAAAAGGATATTAATAAAAATAGATAAAGTAAATACAAAACGACGTAAAGATTTAGCAAATACATTTTTAATTTACGCAAATAACTATTATTATACGAAAGGTAAAACAAATCTTGCGATACGGATGTATGAAGAAGCAAAAAAAATAGACCCACAGAATTCGCAAATTCGTTTTCAATTAGCTAAATTATATCATTATTTAAAATATAATATTTCAGCACAAAAAGAATTAGAGAAAGCAAAAGAATTAGAACCACAAAATGTTGAGATTTCTGATTTATATTTAATATTAAATAATTTTAATTCAAATGACCAATTAGCAAAATATGAATATGAACCAAATAAAAAAAGATATAATATAACTTTATCAGTTCAAACAAATTATTTAGATGTTGAACATATTGATTTGAGTGATATAAGTAAAAATATTTTTGAACAACTATTAAGTATTTCAAATAAATTTAATTTAATCATATTACCAGATTATTATAAAACGCTTGAAGATATAGAACAGGTAAGTAAAAATTTTAATGCTGATGCAATAATAATATTACAGATGGAGGAAAGTAATAATACAATTAGTGCGAAAATGGATTTATATAGTATTACATCACATAATAATAAAGCAGATTATGGAAGAGATAGAATTCAGCGTGCAAAATATGTCAAATATGATAAATTCTCATTTATAAGAAAAGATAAAGAAAAATATTATGAAATTTTAAATTCAATAAGTGAAAAAATAATAAATTATTTTCCATCTGCAGGCGAAATACAGGAAATAAAAGAAAATGATTTATTAGTAAATTTAGGTATAAGACAGGGCTTACAAAAAAATCAAGAATTAATAGTATATTCACAAACATTAGATAGTGAAAATGTAATAGGAAAAATCAAAGTAAAAGAATTAAATGAATTTTTTTCAATTTGTGAAATAACAGACCCAAAAATTCTTAAATTTTTAAAGTTACTTGATATTGTTGTCAAAACAAAATAAATAATCTTTTTATTATGTTTTTCAATCGAATAATTTTATTTTTAATTGTTATTATTCTATTCTCACATAAAATAAATTCAGAAATAATTTTAGTATTAAGCGGCGGCGGCGCAAGAGGAATTGCGCATTTAGGTGTGTTAAATGTATTAGAAGAAAATGGAATAATACCTGATAAAATAATAGGGACAAGCGCCGGTGCTTTAATTGGTGGACTTTATGCTATTGGTTATAATTCTAAAAAATTGAATGAAATAATTTATGAATTTGATTTTAATAATTTAATTGTTCAGCAAAATAAAAGAAGCCTTATTTTACTCGATGATTTTAATTCTTTTTTTAAATATAATTTAGAATTAAAATTCAAAGGAAATAAATTAATTGATATAACTGGTATTAATAAAAATGATTATATCTATAATTTTTTAACTGAAAAAATTATAATACCATTATATTATTTTGAAAATAATTTTGATTCATTTCCAATAAAATTAAGAATAACGGCAACAGAATATGCAACAGGTGAAACAAAAATTTTTAATAATGGCAATTTAGTAGAAATAATTATAGCAAGTATGGCGTATCCAGGTTTATTTGAACCAATAAAAATTGGTAATAAATATTATATTGATGGTGGAATAAATGCAAATTTACCTGTTTTAGATGAAGATATAAAACCAGGAAATTTAATTATTGCAGTTGATGTATCATCGCATAAAGATGATACCGAACCAGAAAATTCTATTGATGTAATAAATAAAATTTTTTCATATAAAATGTTGCCATCAATAAAAGAAGCATTAAATAAAGCAGATATAATAATAAGACCTGATGTAAATGAATTTAGTTTATTGGATTTTAATAAGAAAAATGTAATAATAAAAAAAGGCAAAGAAGCAGCAATACAAAAAGTTGAAGAAATAAAAGAAATAATAAATAAAAAAAATATTAAATCAAACAATAGAAAAGAAGATATTAATTTTTCTTCAATAAAAATAAATGAAATAAAGTTTTCAGGTAATTTTAAGTTAAAAGATTATATATTAAAAGATATAATTAAAATTAAAGAAAATGAAATTTTAACAAATGAAAAAATCAAAATATCATTAGAAAATTTGAATTCAATAAATATTTTTAAATCAGTAAAAGTCAGATTAGAGAAATCAAATGATAAAAATATTTTGATATATGAATTAGAAGAAAAAAAAGAAGGTGTTATTGATATTGGCTATAATTACAATAATATTTATGCAGCAGAATTATTTACACGAATTGGTTATTTGAATTTATTAGGTTATAATGAAAAATATTTTTTTAATATTGATTTTGGAAAACGCTTTAATTTTTCTTTTTCATTATTTACACCATTTATTTTTTCAAAAAAAATTTTTTCTTCTTTTATTTCAGGTTATAAGTTTGATAAATTACCAATTTATAAAAATAATACATTTGAAAATTTTATTGAAAATAAATATTTTTATTTAACACAGGATTTCAGATTTGATTTATATAAAAATTTACAATTGTTAAGTTCTATTAATTTCAAACATTCAGATTATGATAATAAATTTTTTAATGATTATTCCTTTTTTAATTTTTTATTAAATTTTGATAATCTTGATGAAATATATAATCCAAAAAAAGGTTTTAATATTAAAGCAAATTATATAGTAAATAATTTTAACGAAAAAAATAATTTTGAGAAATATAGTTTTTTATATAGCCATTACAACACTATAAAAAATAAGCATACTATAATACATAAATTTAATTATTCATTTAGTAATGGTGATTTATTAGAAGAAGAATATTTTAAAATAGGTGGAATAAATAATGGTAATGCTTTTTTATTAGATAGTATAAGAAATAAAAATATTTTTTTATATGAATTTGAATATCGTTATTTAATTCGAAAATATAATGAATTAATAAAGAATAATTTTTATGCTTCACTATTTTATAATTTATTAAAAAGTGAAGAAAAAAAAGAAAATTTAAAAATTGAGAATTTAATACAAGGCTGCGGAATGAAAATAACACTTGAAACAAAATTAGGAAATATAAATTTATTAATCTTTAAAAATGATTTAATTTCAACATCATTATTTTTTAATATTGGTCTTCTTTATTAAAAATTTTTTAAATAAAATTATTGATTATTTTAAAAAAATTATTTTATATATTATTTTTAAGAATGCCCACTTAGCTCAGCAGGCAGAGCAGCTGATTCGTAATCAGCAGGTCGGCGGTTCGAATCCGCCAGTGGGCTTGATTAATAAGGTGATTAGATGTATAAGAAATTATTATTAACACAATTACTTAAATTAAATCAATATTTATTGTGGAGTTTATATTTTTTACTTTCTTTAATTATCTATTTAGTAATAAGAAAAATTTTAATAAACAAATTAAGCAAAATAGCAAATAATACATCATCACAAATAGATAACATAATAATAGAAGCAGTAAAAATTCCATCAATTATATGGGGCATTGCATTATGTTTTTATTTTACTATTGATTTTCATTTTCCACAAACACAATTTTTAATAAATATCGAAAAATTAGTGATAATAATAATTATTATTTCAATTTCAATTGTTATTGCTAAAATAGTGAGTGGAATTATAAAATTATATTCAGATAAATTTGAAGAGAAATTGCCTGTTACTTCATTAACTCAAAATGTTAGTAAAATCTTTATTTATTTAATTTGTACATTAATCATTTTAAATTATTTGAAAATATCAATAACACCAATTCTAACAACACTTGGTATTGGTGGAATTGCTATAGCACTTGCTCTACAGGATACATTATCAAATTTTTTTGCGGGTTTTCATATAATAATAGCACGACAAATTAAAGTTGGAAATTATATAAAATTAGAGAGTGGTGAAGAAGGTTATGTAATTGATATAACCTGGCGAAATACAAAAATAAAGATGTTAACAAATAATGAATTAATAATTCCAAATGAAAAATTAAGTAAATCAATTATTGTTAATTATAATTTACCTGATAAAGAAATGTATTTAGTTTTTCAATATGGTGTTCATTATAATAGTGACCTTGAAAAAGTTGAACAGGTAACAAAAGAAGTAGCAAAAGAAGTAATAAAAGAAATAAATGGCTATGTAAAAGAATACGAACCATTAGTAAGATATCATACATTGGCAGATAGTAGTATAAATCTTTCAGTAATTGTAAAAATAAGAGATATTCCAGCACAATTTTTATTTAAACATAATTTTATAAAAAAGATAATGAAGCGATACGCTGCCGAAGGAATAGTAATACCATATCCAATAAGAGCAATAAATTTTACACAGGAACAGATAACAAAGGAATAAATGAATACTGAAATAAAAGTTGATTTTCATTTACATTCATATTATTCAGATGGCTCTTTTTCGCCAGAAGAAATTGTTTCAATAGCAAAGACAAATAATTATAAAATAATCAGTATAACAGACCACGATACTCTTGATGCTTATAAGAATGGGCTATTAAAAAAAGTAGATGGAATACAAATAATAAGTGGAATTGAGATGAGTGCAGATTTAGATGGAAAAGAATATCATATACTTGGATATAATCTAAATATAAATGATGAAAAATTATTAAATATATTAACAAAAATAAAAGAAGCAAGAAAAAATAGAGTAATAGAAATCATAAAAAAATTAAATGAAATTGGCATAAAGATAAAATTAAGTGATTTGAAATATAATTCTAACTCAACATTAGGAAGATTTCATATAGCAAAATCATTAGTTGAATTAAGATATGCAAATGAAACACAGGAGGTATTTGCTAAATATTTGAATATAAATAAGCCGTGCTATGTTCCACATTATTCAATTTCACCATTTGATATTATAAAATTATTAAAAAATAATGGAGCAATAATAATCTGGGCACATCCCTTTTTTTCAAATGATAATAATATAATAAAAGAATTTGTTAAGATAGGATTAGATGGCATTGAAACATATCATATACAACATAATGAAGAAACAAAACGATATTATTCTGAATTAGCTAAAAAATATAATTTATTAGAAACAGGCGGTTCTGATTGGCATGGTGATGCTTCTTATAATTGGAATTTTAAATTGAAATACAATCCTTTTATTCAATTATGTCAAAAATTAAAAGAGATTTAATAGCATTATATAAATGGTTTCATCCAGAAGAAAAGATAATAAAAAAATATTTAGAAAATATCTGGAAGAAACAGGCAATAACAGGCTTAAAATTACTTGCATTTATTTTATTTTTACTTGCCATTATTTCCTTAATAATTATTCATATTATTCCAACTTCATATAAAAGTGGTCTTTTAATAAGTATAAAATTCTTTGTATTAAGTTTATTACTGATATTTATTTTAAAAAATAATTCCACAAAAAAATATGCAAAAACAATTTTATTTATTGCTATGATATATTTAATTTGCGATAATTTATATTTACAATTAACAGAATATATAAATAATAAAACACAAATAGGTTTATTTATTGCTTCAATTTGTTTTATATCATTTACATTTTTACCATATCGTTCCTGGGTTCTTGCTTTATTTAGTTTATTAACAATAATAGCAATAATAATAATTTGTAAGATATTAAATATTACAATAAATCCATATTATAATACACACATATTCTGGTTAATAATACAATTAACCGCATTGTGTTTTATTTCAATTTTATTTAAAAGTGCAATAATAAATATGCAATTAAATATTTACAAAACAACAGAGCAAATAAATCAGATAAATGAAGAATTAGATGATATAAAAAAATTATTAACAAGTAATGAGAATAAAAATTTAGAATTCAAATCAAGTATTCGTTGGGATTATTATCAAAACAAAGTAAATAAAGCGTTAGAATTTTCAGTATTAAAATCAATTGTTGCATTTTTAAATACAAATGGTGGAACACTTATAATTGGGATAGATGATAATAAGAATATACTTGGTTTAGAAAAGGATTATGAAACATTAAAAAAGAAAGATAAAGATGGTTTTGAAGCATATTTGATACAGATAATAAAAGAAAAAATAGATATAAATATATGTTCATATATTCATATAAAATTTTTAAATTTGAATGAAAAAGAAATTTGCATAATAAAAATTAAAAAAGCAAATGCACCTGTTTATTTAAATAATCAAAATGAAAATTTATTTTTTATCAGAACAGGTAATATTACTTCTCAATTAGATGCAAAAAATACTGTTGAATATATTAAGAATCACTGGCAAAATTAAAGTTTTAATCTAATTTTTGCACTCGAATTATATCATTATCTTTTCCTGCAATAATTAAATTATCCGAATTTTTAATAACATAATCAGCAGAAGGAAACATATTTATTTGATTTGTATTTATATTTTTTATTGCAATGATATTTATATAATAAGTTGAACGAAGTTTTAATTCACTAATTGATTTATTTTGAAATTCTTTTGGTGCTTTTATTTCCACAATACTATATCCTTTCATAAGTGGTAAATAATCAATAAAATTTGGATTACTTAATTGTGTAGCTAATTTAATAGCAATTTCGTTTTCTGGAAAAATTATTTTTGTTGCACCTATTAATTTTAATATTTTGGAATGGTCATTATTATTTGATTTTACATATATTTCTTTTATTCCTGATTCTTTTAAATATAAAGTAGTTAAAATACTTGTTTCTAAATCATTGCCAACTGCAATTACAACAATATCAATTTCTTTATCAATTATTTTTAATATTGTTTCTTTTTCGCGTGCATCAGCGCAAATAGCAAGTTCAACTTTATCTTTTATTTCCTGAATTAAATCACGATTTTTATCAATAGCAATTACTTGTTCACCAAATTCACTTAATTTAACAGCTAAATTAAAACCAAAATCACCAAGACCAATTACTACAATTTGTTTCATAAATTTTCCCTCACTTTTAACCAATTAAAATCTTCTCTTCTGCATATTCATATTTCAAATTTTCTTTGGCAGTAAAAATTGATAATGCAATCATTAAAGGTCCAATTCTGCCAATTAACATTAAGCATATAATAATTATTTTTTCAAATACTACTAATTTTGAAGTAATACCAAGTGATAATCCAACAGTTCCAAATGCTGAAATTGCTTCAAATAATAGATTTAAAAAATTATTTTGATTATATTTAATATGTTCATATTGAGCATCAATAATAAATAGAAATAGAATAGCAATAATTATAACAAGTAAAGAAATAAAAAAAACTGCAAGTGTTCTTTTTATTAATTCATCTGATATTGTTCTTTTAAAAATCATTATTTTGTTTTGTCCTTTTAAAAGAATTATAAAATAATTTATTAAAATAAAAAAAGAACTTGTTTTAATACCACCAGCAGTAGAACAAGGTGAACCACCAATAAACATTAAAATCATAGTAATAAACAGTGTGGGTAAAGATAAATCTTGCATATCAATAGCATTAAAACCAGCAGTTCGGGGTGTTATTGAATGAAATAATGAAATTAATATTTTTTTATTTTCTGGAAAATTTAAGAAAGCATTGTTATTTTCAAAAAAATAAATAAGAATAGCAGAACTGAAAATTAAAGCAAAAGTAGTTACAAGTATTATTTTACTATGGAATGAAAACAATGAAATATTTTTTCGAATTTTCTTTTTTAAAAAAATAATATCTTTAATTTCATAAAGAACAATAAAACCAAGCCCACCAAAAACTATTAATAAAGCAATTGTAATGATTACATAAAAATCAGAAGAAAAATTAATCAAACTTGAAGCAAATAAGGAAAAACCAGCATTGCAAAAAGCAGAAATAGAATGAAAAATAGCCTGCCATAAAGCATTTTTTAAATGATAGAAATTACGAAATCTGAAATATAAAATTAGTGCACCAATTATTTCAAAAAACAACACAATAAAAATTATTTCTTTTAGTAATTGTTTTAAATTTTTCTGTTGATATTGAGTAATACTTTCTTGAATTATTAATTTTTGTTTAATAGTAAATTTTTGATTTAATAATAAAGATAAAAAAATAAGAATAGTCATAAAACCCAAACCACCAATTTGTATTAATATTAAAATTATTAACTGCCCAAAAAAAGTAAAATCATTACCTGTATCTAAAACATTAAGTCCAGTTACAATTGTTGCAGAAGTTGCTGTAAATAATGCATTTATATAACTAATATTTTTATTTGTTGTTGCAAAAGGTAATTTTAATAATAAACTACCAATAAATATAACAAATAAAAAACTCAAAATAATTAAATGCTGTGGTTTTAAATTATTCATATTATTAAATAAAATTCTAAAAATTTAATAACAATATAGAATTTAGAAAATTTATTTTTATTCAAAATATCATAAAATAATATTTATAATAAAATTATAAGAAAAAATCAATAATTAGTTTTATAATCTGGTTGTGATAAGTTTAAAATAAAATATATTTATCAAAAAAACTGATAAATTTAGAAATTTGGAAAATTGCTAAATTATCTAAAATTATTGACAAAAAAATTTTAATGATATAATATTTTTAATATGGATAAAAGAAAACAATTAGTATATATAGTTATTGCAATGGCAATTGGTGTGGTTTTAATTTTAAAATTAGGTGCACCATTAATACAAAAAGCAAATACTTTTAAAGAATCGCAGGAAAACAATACCATTGTAGATGATATAGATAAAAGATAAAAGATTATAAAAAAATCAAAAGGTGAAAAAAATGGAGTTAAAAATAAGCATATTAAATCTATTAAAAAAGAATTGCACTTATACTTATCAGGAAATAGCTAAAATGTTAAATACAACCGAAGAAGAAGTAAAAAAAACAATAAAGGAATTAGAAGAAAGTGGAGCAATAATAAAATACTGTGCACTTGTAAATGAAGAAGTAGTAAATAAAAAACAAATAGCAGCAATAATAGAAGTAAAAATAACGCCAGAATCTGGAAAAGGTTTTGATGCTATTGCTGAAAAAATATGTCAATTTAAAGAAGTAACAAATTGTATGCTTGTTTCAGGTAGTTTTGATTTAATCGTAACAGTAGAAGGCACTGATGCAAAAGAGATTGCGTTGTTTGTAGCAGAAAAACTTGCAACAATAAAAGGTATATTAAGCACTAATACTCATTTTCTTTTAAGAAAATATAAAATAGAAGGGGAGAAAGTATTTAAAAAGAATAATAGTAAAAGATTGGCAATCACACCATGAAAGAAAAAATAAATAAAGTAGTATTAAATTTAAAACCATCTGGGATAAGAAAATTTTTTGATCTTCTTATTGGAATGAAAGATGTCATTTCACTTGGTGTTGGCGAGCCTGATTTTTCCACGCCTTGGCATATACGAAAAGTAATGATTGAAGGTCTTGAAAATGAGATGACAATGTATACATCAAATTTAGGTCTTTTGGAATTAAGGCAGGAAATAGCAAATTATTATAAAAGAACATTTAATCTTGATTATGTAGCAGAAAATCAAGTTCTTGTTACAGTTGGAGTAAGTGAGGGTCTGGATTTAGCTTTTAGAGCAATTATAAATCCTGGTGATGAAATTTTAATTCCTTCACCTTCGTATGTTTCTTACGAACCAAATGTATTATTATGTGGTGGAGTGCCTGTTAAAATATACTCTTATTTTGAAAATAAATTTAAACCATCAATTGAAGAAATAAGAAAAAAAATAACAAAAAAAACAAAAGCAATTTTACTTGCTTATCCAAATAATCCAACAGGAATGAGTTTTACAAAAGAAGAATTAATAGAGATAGCAGAAATAGCAAAAGAAAATGATTTAATTGTTTTATCAGATGAAATATATTCACAATTAACTTATGAAATAAATCATACAACAATAGCAGCATTACCTGATATGAAAGAACGAACAATAATATTAAATGGATTTTCAAAGAGCCATGCAATGACAGGCGCAAGAATAGGATATGCAATAGGTCAGGTAGATATTATTGCTGCTATGATGAAAATACATCAATATACAATATTATGTGCGCCAACAATTTCACAATTAGGAGCAATAGAAGCTTTAAGAAATGGTGAAAAAGAACGGATAAAAATGCGAGATACATATAAAATACGGAGAAATTATATAGTGGAGCAATTTAATAAATTAGGTTTTGAATGCCATTTACCAGAAGGTGCATTTTATATTTTTCCATCAATCAGAAAATTTAAGATTCACAGTGAAGAATTTGCAAAGAGATTACTTGAAGAAGAAAAAGTTGCAGTTGTTCCGGGCACAGCATTTTGTGATGAAGAGATTGGAAAAGATTTTATTCGATGTGCTTATGCAACAGATATAGAGTTAATAAAGAAAGCAGTTGAGCGAATAGAAAGATTTTTGAAAAGATTATAAATTATATAGAATTTAATAAAGATTTCAAAGTTTAAAAAATAATATTTTAAAAAAGAGGTACATAATGAACCAACTTTGTTTTAATTGTAAATCACCAATAGAAGATAGTATGAATTATTGTCCTGAATGTGGTAAGCCATTAAAATTGCGATTACAAAAATGTCCTGTTTGTAAAAATTTTATACCACCATCAAATTATTGTGAATATTGTGGTCATCAATTAAAAACAGCAATAATAAATAATAGTGAAAATAATATTCCATTAGATAGAGAAAATAATATTTGTATTAAATATTCAATACAGGATATATTCCAGGATAAAACAGGAAAATCAATAATAATAGAACACGGCACAGAAGGGATAATAATTGAAAAAGGTGAAGTTATAAAAAAATTAAAACCTGGTAAATATGAAATAAAAAATATATTTGACAAAATAATCAAAAAAGAAGAAGAGATAGAAAAAATTGAGCCAACTGCTTATTTAATTGTATATGATACAGGAGATATAAATTTAATAATAAAACCAGAACAGGAATTTTCTTCTCTTGATAATATTCATTTCAACATTGAATTAAGTATAATAATAAAAATTTATAATGTTGAAGTATTTTTAAAAAATTATTTAAAAGAAAAATTTGTATTACCAAAAGCAAATTTAAGTAAGTCAATTTTTAATTCATTATATACAATATTAAAAAATGAATTTTCTAAAAATAAAATTGAAGTTATTGATAATGATTTATATTTTCGCACAAAATTAGAAGAAACAATTGGAATAAATTTGAAAACAATATTTGATAATAGTGGTTTTTTATATTTATATTTAGGTTATTTAAATATCTTTTCCAATGAACTTGAAGAATGGCGAGAACGAAATTACATTGTTGAACGCCATAAAAATAAATTAAGCGAACGGTTAAAAATAGAAACTCAGAAAAAAGAATTTGAAAAAGAATTAGAAATCAAGAACAAAGAAATTGAACTTGAAAAACAGAATTATATTGAAAAGGAAATAAATACAAAATTTTTAGAAGTAACAAAGAATAAATTAGAAAAAGAAAATATTCTTGAATTTTTTAAATTAAGAAAAGAACAGGACAAAATAAATTATATGCTTGAATTATATCGAGAAAAAATAATTAACCAATATGATTTAAAAAAATTTATTGAAGAAATAAAATTAGATATACTTGAAAGAGAACGAATAAGAAATTTAATGATTGAAAAGAATAAAATACTTGACGAAATAGAATTAGAAAAATTAAAATTTGTTTTACAGGCAAATAGGAATGAATTTTTTAGAAACGAACGAATAAAAAATGTAGAAGCAGAAGAGAAGATAAAAACATTTAAGCATTTAAAAGAATTAGAACGAGAATATATAACAGCGCAGGAAGAATTAAAGAAAATAGAAATAGAAAAAGAAATAGATGAAATGGAATTAGAAAAAGCATTAGTAATGAAGAAAAAGATCAAAGAAGCAAAAAAGGAATTAGATGAATAAAGTATGAGCGAGAAAAAAAGGATTTTAATTATAGATGATAATGAAGTAATACATTTAATTTTAAAAAAAATTTTAGAACCTTTTTATGATATTTGTGGTGAAGCTTTTAATGGCGAAGATGGTTTTGAAAAATATAAAGAATTAAATCCTGATTTAGTTATTCTTGATATCTCAATGCCTGGCGTGAGTGGATTTGGTTGTTTAAAAAAAATCAAAGAATATGATAAAAATGCGAAAGTAATAATGCTTACAGCAATGGACCAGGAGGCTGTAATTGAAAAAGTAAAATATATTGGTGCAACAGAATTTATCCCCAAACCTTTTAAAATTGAATTTTTATTGGAAAAAATAAAAGATGTTATTAATAGTTAATATTTATTTAATACTTCCATTAATTTTCTCCATATAAAAAGAAAAGATATTAAAAGAATATGATAGAAATTGGAAAATAAGGAGGTTATAATGTTTAGTAAAAGGAAAAGCGGAATTTTATTACATCCTATTTCTTTGCCTTCAAATTATGGAATTGGTGATATAGGTAAAAATGCTTTTTTATTTGTCGATTTTTTAAAAGAAACAAATCAAACAATGTGGCAGATTTTACCATTAGGAAAAGATTTATATTGTAGTGATTCAGCGTTTGCAGGTAATTATTTAATGATTGACCTTGAAGATTTATGTGAAATTGGTTTATTAAAAAAAGATGAAATTAATGATTATAAAAATTATAGTTTTAATGATAAGAAAATAAATTACGCGGTAGTAGAAAAGTATAAATTAGAAAAATTAAGAATATCATATAAGAGTTTTACAGCAACAGAAGAATTTATAATATTTTGCAATGAGAATAATTATTGGCTTAATGATTATGCTTTGTATAATGCATTAACAAATCACTTAAATAAATATTGGCTTGAATGGGATGACGAATTAAAAAATCGCGAGAAGGGTGCACTTGAAAGATATTCAGAAAAATTAAAAGAAGAAATAAATTTTTATAAATTTATCCAATATATATTTACAAGGCAGTGGCAAAAACTCAAAAAGTATGCGAAAGAAAATAAAATTGAAATATTTGGCGATATACCAATATTTGTATCGAATGCAATTGATGTTTGGGCTCATCCAGAGATTTTTTTATTGGATGAAGATAAGCGACCAAAATTTATATCAGGTGTTCCGCCAGATTATTTTAGTGAAACAGGACAATTATGGGGCAATCCATTATATAATTGGGAAGTATTAAAAGAGACAGGATTTAGATGGTGGCTTGAAAGAATAAAACATATATTAAAATATGTAGATTATTTACGAATAGACCATTTTCGTGGTTTTGAAGCATTTTGGGCTGTTCCTGCTAATTCAAAAACAGCAATAAATGGTGAATGGGTAAAAGCACCAGGTGATTTATTATTTGAAACAGTGAGAAAAGAATTAGGTGAATTACCAATAATAGCAGAAGATTTAGGAATAATAACAGATGAAGTAGTTGCGTTAAGAGATAAGTTTAATTTTCCTGGAATGAAGATATTGCAATTTGGTTTTGATAAACCAGAAAGTGAATATTTACCACATAATTTTACGACCACAAATTGTGTGGTTTATACTGGCACGCATGATAATGATACTATTTTTGGCTGGTTAAATTCAATTAGTGAGAAAGAGAGAAAAAATTTAACTTTTTATTTAGGAGAAATAGATAAAAATAATTTTAACTGGCAAATGATAAAATTAGGAATGTCATCAATTGCGATTTTTTCAATATTTCCAATGCAAGATATACTTGGACTTGGTAGTGAAGCAAGGATGAATGTTCCATCATTATCAGAGGGAAATTGGTTATGGCGATTTAAATGGGAACAGTTAACAGAGAAGATGAAAGAAAATTTAAAAGAATATACAATAATGTATAATCGTATTTAACAAAATATTTATTCACCCCAACTATCGCGAATAGAAATTTTTACTTTAAGTGGTATTCTTAATTTTATTACATTTTCCATCTGGTTTTTTATTATTTGTTGAACTTCCTGTATTTCATCAAGTGGAGAATTAAATATTAATTCATCATGAATTGTTAATAATAATTTTGTTCTATATTTTTTTAATTCTTGAAAAATTTTTAACATTGCTAATTTTAAAATATCAGCAGCCGAACCTTGAACAGGCATATTTATTGCCATTCGTTCTGCTGCTTCTCGAATATTTTTATTTCTATCATTAATTTGTGGTATATATCTTCTTCGATTAAATATTGTTTCAACATATCCATTTTTTTTAGCAAATTCTTTTACTTCATTAAAATATTTTTTTATTCCATTATATTTTTCAAAATATCTAATAATATATTTTTTAGCCTCACTAACAGGTATATTCAAATCTTTACCTAATTTAAAAGCACTCATTCCATAAATAATACCAAAATTTATTGTTTTAGCAAGTCTGCGAATATGATTATCAACTTGAATATTTTCGCCAAATATTTCTTTTGCAGTGCGAATATGTATATCTTCATCATTTAAAAATGCTTCAATCATTCGTTCATCATTTGATAAATGAGCTAATATTCGTAATTCAATCTGAGAATAATCAGAAATAATAAATTTACAATTTTCATCAGCAATAAAAATTTTTCTAATTGAATATCTTTCTTCTTTTTCAACAGGAATATTTTGTAGATTTGGATTTATACTGATGATTCTGCCAGTTGTAGCACCGCATTGATTAAAAGTAGTGTAAATTCTCTGGTTTTGAGTTAATTCTTTAAAATTTGCAATATATGTATTTTCAAGTTTTGTTAGATTTCTATATTCTAATAATAATTCAGGTAATTTATGAAAACTTTTTAATTCTTCTAAAACTTCATTATCAGTAGAATAACCAGATTTTATTTTTTTTAATTTTGGTAAATTATATTTTTCAAAAAGTAATTCACTGATTTGTTTTGGGCTATTCAAATTTATTGTATTATCAGCATATTTATAAATTTCTTTTTTTATTTCCTCAATATCATTTTTTATTTGTTGCTCGATTTTTAGTAAATAATCATAATTAATTTTTATACCATATTGTTCCATTTTAAATAAAATAATTATTAAAGGCAATTCAATTTCATAGTATAATTTTAATAAATTAAATTCTTCTAATTTTTTTGATAAGATTTCCTCAATATCATTTAAATGTGATATTAAATATTGAGTAAATTTAATAAGACTATTTTCGTTTTTTTCATTATTAAAATTAGTTATAATGTTTTTATTGTAAAATTGATTTATAATTCTAATAAGAGATAAATTCGAATTATCAGAATTTAATAAAAATAAAGCAATAGAAATATCAAAAGAATTTTTTAAAATTTTTTCAAATTGCTCTAAACTAATATTTGAAATAAATTTTTTAATAAACTCTTTAGTATTAAAAAAAATAAATTTTGAGTTTGGCTGTTCAAAAATTTTTAAAATAAAATTTTGTGCAGGTTCTTTAAAAATTATATAATTATTAAAATCAGTAATTATAGCATTTTCGACATTATTAATATAAAAAGAATAAAAGAAATATTTTTTCGAATTTTTAATTTTATTAAAGAGAGAAACAGCAGAATTTAGAGAAAAATAAAAGGTTGGAAATTCGACATTTAATATTTCTTCATTTTTTTCTGGAGATTGAATAACATTATTTTGAAACAAATCATCTTTAAATTCAAGATTTTTTAAATCATTTATTACAGAGAATAATTCAAGTTCTTTTAATTGTTCAAGTGCATTATTCAAATTTAATTTTAAATTAGCAAAAGAAGAAGAATCAAAATTCAAATCAATATACTTTAATTCGACTAATTTTTTGCTTAAATAAGCCGAATCTTTGCCATCAATTAATTTTTGTTTAATAGAATTAGATTTTATTTTATCAAGAGAAGAATAAATATTATCAAGAGAAAGAAATTCATTTAGTAAATCAGCGGCAGTTTTTGGACCAATACCTTTTACACCCGGAATATTATCACTGCTATCACCAGTTAAAGCAAGAAAGTCAACAATTTGGGAAGGTAGGACATTAAATTTATTTTTTACTTCATTTTCATCAATGATAATCAAACCTTTTTTACTTTCAGAAATTAGTTTAACTTTATCAGAAACTAATTGATATAAATCTTTATCAGAAGAAAAAATAAAAATATTTTGATTATTAAATTTTTTAGAAATTGAAAAAATTAAATCATCAGCTTCCAAACCTTCTTTTTCAATGAGAAAAAAACCTAATTGCTTTAATAAATCAGTAATAACAGAAAATTGAATTTTTAACTCATCAGGCGCTTCTAATCTATTTGCTTTATAATCTGGAAAAATTTCATTTCGAAAAGTTTTTTTACCAGTATCAAGAACAATAATCAAATTTTGAACATTAAATTGTTTAATTATTTTTATTATGCTTTTTAAAGTGCCTAAAATAGCATTTGTTGGATATCCTTTACTTGTTCTTAAAGAAGGAATAGCGTAAAAAGATTTAAAAATAATAGAATATAAATCAACTAAAAATAATGACATATAAAATTTGAATAAAATTAATTTTCTAATAAATTATTAAATGAATCAGGAATATCTTTATTTAATTTTTTGTATTTATTCAAATAATATTCAGCCATAACTTGATTATTTTTTTTGGTTTTATATAAATAAATAAGATTTTCATAAGCGAGAAAAAAATCCTCTTTAATATTAATAATTTTTTCAAAAGTAGAAATAGATTTATCAAATTCATTATTATACTTATAAGCAATAGCTAAATTAACAAGAGAATCAAAATGATTTTCATTTAATAATAAAGCTTTTCTAAAATTTTCAATTGCTTCATAATAATTAGCCTGTAAGAAATATAACCTACCAATATTAAAAAAAGTCTCAAAATCAAGTGGATTTATTTCTAATATTTTTTCGAAATTTTTTAATGCGAGATAATAATCACCTGTTTTAATATAGCATAAAGAAATATTGTTTAAACTCTCAATATCATTAGGCTTAAATTCAAGAACTTTTTTAAAATTTAAAATAGCATCATTTATATTATTATCTTGAAGATTTAATAAACCAAGAAATTTATTAGCAGCAATGGAATTTGGATTTTTTTGAATCGCTTTTATTAAATAAGGCTTGATTGATTGAGTGTCATTTTTATTTAAACATAACAGAGATAAATTATTTAAAGCAGTTTCATTATCCTGTTCTGTTAATAAGATATTTTTATAAGTTTCAATTTCAGATTCAATATTAGCAGTATGAGATAATAATTGAGCTTCAAAAATTAAAAATTTTTTATTATCAGCAAAATATTTTTTTGCTACTTGCATATAATTATCAGCATTTTGAATATTATTTGCTTTTAATTGATTTTGAATAATGTTTAGAAAACAAGATAATAAAATATTTTTTCGTTCTGTATCAGAATTAATTTCATAAGCAATTTCATTAGCAATTAAAGCATTTTTCCAATCAATAAAAGAATCAGTATTAGCATCTTTTTTATAATAAGCTTTTGTATATAAAACATCAGCTAATGCAATTCTACTTCTGGTTTTAGTAGGATATTTTTTAATGTCCAGAAGATAATAATTTATTGCTTTATCTAAATTACCTTCCCTTTCTGCTTTAATACCTTTTCTATAAGCATTCCAGGCAAAATAAGTTTTATAATCAAAACAGGCAATAAAAAATAAAAGAAAAAAATAAAAGATAAAAGTTTTGCGCATATAATTATTTTCCCTTATTTGCAATTTCTGGTTTATTAAAATTATAATCTTCTCTTAAAAAGAAATCAGCTTCATCGCCATAATTAGAATAATATTTAGAATGAACTTTTTTAATCAAATCTCTTTTTAAATATCGTTCATAATCTGCACCATAAACTTTTTTATATGTAGTTGCTAATTGTTTATAAAGTTTATCAATATATTCATCAAGATTTATTTTTTCTTTTGTTTGTATATTTTTTTCTTCATTTATAGTTTCATCTTTTTTATCACTAATTTTTTCATCTTGTTTTAATTCTTTTTTTTCTTTTAAAAAAAATTTATGATAAAATTTAGAAATCAAAAAGTAAGTATAATATTTAGTAGTATTGATAAAAATGTTGAAATTAATAACAAATGAAAAGACTAAAAAAAATATTAAAAGAAAAAGAAAATATTTTATAAGTGAATTCCTGATTAACTTTTTAAACTTATAAGATTTTTTTATATGCAATAAAGATTTTTCATCCATTATCTAACTCTTTTTTTATATTATTTAATTCTTCAATAAAATTATAGTAAATAAAATTTTTAAATTTAGAGTCAAGAGTTTTATTTTTTAAAATATCATTAAAAATTTTAAAACTTTTTTGATGCCAGGCGAGTGCTTCTAATCTTTTCTTTTTTATCAGTTCTTTTGATGATGATTTTAATTTCAAATATTTATATTCTAAACTTGAATTTTTAGTATTTTGAAATAAACGAATAGCATATAAATATTTTTCCTTTTCAGGAAAATATTTCATTAAATCAATTTTTTCTTTTTCTAATAATTCAATTTTATTTAATATTTCTTTTAATTCAAATTTGCCATAATCAATTCTTTTTAGTTTTGAATTTAGATAATTTTTTAATTCATAATCATTTATAATATTTTCTTTGATAATATTAATATCTTTACTATATTTGAATTCTTCACCAGCACTAATATATTTTTCTTTAAAATCATTATTATTACTTTCAAATAAATTTATGATATAAACAATACCATCAAAAACATTAATACTAATTAAATTTGAAATTTCATTGAAAGATATAGAAAAAATAGTGCCATAAGGAATAATTTTACAAATAGGAGTAATAAATTCAATATTATTTTTATCAGTAAATTTAGCGAAATCTTTCTTAATAACCAGACACTCACCAGCGATTAATTTAATTTTTAAAATTTCATCATTATTATTTTTTTCAATATCAAAAGAAACTTTTGTATTATTAGCAAGTTCGAAATTTAATGAAGTGCCTTGATAAAAATAAACAATTTCTTTTGTTTGATTTATTTCAGTCTTAATAATTTCACCTAAATTAATTTTAGTAAGAAATTGAGTAGTATCAAAAATATCAGCAAAAGAATTATTAATTAAGTAAATTTCATTAGAATTTTTAATATTAGATAAAATATTTATTTTTTCATCGAACTTATTTAAAGAGTTATAAATTAAAGAAAGTTTAATGATAATATCAGGATTATTTCTATCAATTTCTAATAAATTTTTTAAAGTATCTTCTGCCTGAAAAAATTTTTTATTCATTATATATAAATCAGATAATTCTAATAATAATTCTGCATTATATGGTTTGATACGGTCAGCTTTTTCAAAAGCTTTAATAGCTTCATCGATTTGATTTAATTCTTTATTTAACTTACCTTTAAAATAATAATACTTAAATTCAATCTCTTTTTCTAAATTATTTTCATTTATTTCATTTAATTTATTTAATGCTTCTTTATATTTATTTTTATTTATTAATTTTTCGATTTCATTAATTTTCTTTTCCTGAAGAGAAATAAAGAAATTTTTAAATAATTCAAATATTTTAAATTTTCTTAAATTAAAAGTAATATTTGGGTCATGATGTCGTAATTGTGAATAAAAAGCAGAAGCAAAAAAAATAAATAAAGCAATAAAAAATAACCAAAAAATTTTACTTCGTTTAAACATAGTTAAAAGATAAGAAAAAATAAATGTTATTCAATAATTTCACAACTTAATAAAACAATCAATTCAGTTCTCGAATCAGATTTCTTTTTTGTAGTAAATAATGTATTTATTAAAGGAATTTTTTCAAATAATTTATTTTTTTGTTCGACTTCTGTATTATTTGTGCTAATCATTCCACCAATAAAAACAGTTTCACCGGATTTGATTAAAATACTTGTTGTTGCTTTTCTGGTATTTATAATTGGTTGGTTATCAGTGGTATAGCCCGCAAGAGAATTAGCTTCTGGCTGAATATTTAATAAAATTTTATCCGGGAAAATGAAATCTGGAGTTACTTTTAATCTTATAAAAACATCTTTAAATTCATAAGAAACATTACTTGTAATTGCATTATTATTATTATTATTAGCAGAAATATCATACATAGCCTTTTTAAAAGGTATTTGATTACCAACAAGAATTTCAGCTTCTTTTTTATTTATTGCTACGATATTTGGTCTTGATAAAGTATTTACTTTCCCTTTCTTTTTTAAATTATTTAAAATTATTTGTATATTTGAAGGATAACTTCTAAAAATAATTTGACCATCAATAGAATTATAATTAAAGAAGTTTTTTCCTAAATTATCATTATCAACAACCTCGCCAACAGACATACCAAAATCATCTTCATTATTAAAAGAGACTTCAACAATTTGTGCAGTAATTTTAAATTGTTTAATAGTGTATGCTTTATCAAGATTTTCAAGAACAGGAATTATTTTTTTAATGTTTAAAGGTTTATCTTTAATAATCAATGAATTATTAGAATAATTCAAAACAAATACATTTTTATTTTCAAAATATTTTTTAATTTCCTCAATTATTTTTTCAACTTCAATATTTTTAAATTTATATTCATAAGAAATAATATCGTCTTTTGGTATTTGCCAATAAGAAGAATCAAAAGGAAGTTCAACATATTCTTTAATTTGAATAAAATCACCATCAGATAAATTAATATTTGAATTTTGAGTATTATTTAATAAATCATTTAAAATAACAACATTATTTTCGCCTGTTTTTGATTTAATATAAGCAATCTGAATATAATCATCATCAATAGAAAAATTTATTTTTTTAATTAAATCAATTAATCGTTCATTAGTTTGTAAAATAAATTCTTTTTCTTTAATATTTTCAGCAAGCAGATTAATCTTTTTATATTTTGGAAAATTTTCAATAAATAAAATATCATTATTTTGCAAAAATATTTCTTCATTTAATTTATTTATATTATTTTCGATTATTAAAGATTGCTCTAATTCGCCGTTTCTGTATAATGTTAAAGTAGTGAGTTGTGTATCAGAATATTGGTATTTTAAAAAATTAAGAATTTCAAAAAAAGTAACATCAGAATTAAAAGAATAGATATTAGTATTAAATAAATTACTGATTATTAAAACATTTATTTTTTCAAGAGCAGGTCTTTTTTCAATCAAAATGAAATCATTATCAAGCAAATTATACTTTAAAATATCGCTATTTGAAGCAATTGTTTTTTCTAAATTATGAATAATTTTTTTATTATTAAAATTTATGATTTCTATATGAGTAAAATAATTTTCATCATATCGCCAT
>DAONJL010000028.1:0-31789 GCA_035405645.1 bacterium
AGTGTAAGCGAAATAATTAAAAATAATTTTATCAGATTTTTCATTTTTTTACCTCCTGTTTTTTATCTAAAATTTACATTTATTTTAAGTTTTGATTTTTCTAATATTGGTTTTGTAGTTGTTGTAACAACAGTTTCAACTATTGTCTTAGTAGTTGTATTTAACAAAGTGTCAGGAGGTCTTATTGGTTCAGTTTTTGGTGTAGGTGCTACTGATGGTGCAATTTCTGATTTTACTTCTGATTTCACCTCTGGTGTAATTTCTGATTTTATTTCTGGTTTTTCAGTTTGTTCTGCTGGTTGTGATGGCTGGGCAGGTGCAGGTGCTTCTTGTTCTTTAACTGGTGCGATTGATGTTTGCGAACCTTCTATTAAACCTTTTAATTCCCTTATTTCACTTTGTGACATTTGTCTTGGTGGTTCTGGTGTCTTACCAATTGAAACATTAGTTGTTTGACCTGGCATAACGAAAGTTTGAATATGTGGCATTGAAATATTTGAAACAGCAACAATTCCATTCATTACTTTAACTGAAGTTGTTTGTGCAGTATGAGAAGTATTAAATAAAGTGCCGCGCACACCGCATACTGCTGTTGGTGTTTTTATAGTGAATTCTGATTGGCTTGACAATTTTCCAACTTTTGATAAAATATTTCCTTTTTCCATTTTTAATGATATTTTTTTCATTGGCTGTGATTTACTGAAAAATAATTTTTTATTTACCTGTTCACCTGCTATTGCTTTTTCCAGTGTTGTGATAGTATTTTCAGAAATTCTGATAAATGTTTTTTCATCAAATTTTAAATCAACTATTGATTCTTTTCCAGTCCGAATTTGACTGCCCTGTTTTACAATCATACCTTCTTTTAATTCGAGCCAATTCTCTTCTTGTGGCGGAAGTAAATAAGCAATACCAACAACATAATCAACCTTAGGTTCAATAATTTCATCAGCAAATAAAAGATATGGAATTAACAGAAGAAAAATAATATAAATTTTTTTGCACATAATTTCATCTCCTTTTTTAAAAATTAAAAACTATATGATAAACTAGAAATAATCAATTTATTAAGTGTTGAATCACCAATATTTTTACCTAACAATAATGTTGAACTTAATTTATTTGAAATAGCATAGCGAGCACCTAAAAATAAAATTTGCGAAAACTCATTATCATTTGCTGCAATATCAGGTGTTGTTAATTCTAATGAAGCAGAAAATTTTTCAGAAAAACCACGAGAATATGCTATACCATAACTAAATTTACTATCATCAGAAGAAGTGAATTTACCACAATCATTATAATTATAACCAAAACTAAAATTAAATGAATTACTTTTTATTTTTTTTTCGAGTTTGATAGTAAGATTTATGTCTGTTTTATTATTGTCGCCGACAATATCTTTAGCACCAGTAGGAAAAGTAAGAGAAGCACCAAAACCAAGACCAAAACCAAAATCATCTTGATTTAAAAATTGGTTATTTATGCTTAATGAAATATCAGCCATCCCTTTTTGGTTTTCAGCTGCAGGAATCTTATTGTAAGCAATTGGAAGAGAAATTGATAAATCATTAGTTTCATTTAAACCATAAGAAAAAGAGAATGGAATCATATACGATTTAAAATCACTATTTTTAATTGAAACATAAGCAAAGCCAAAACCAGCTGACATAGAACCTTTTTCTCCTGAAGTTGAAGGACCACTCACAGCATTTGAACCTGCTGGATAACTGATTTCTTCTTTTTCTTCAATCCCTGATAATGGCCGAATATTTTTTACTTCTTGTGGTTCACGCAATACATTTATTGGTGTTTGAGTAAAAGAAAATAATGTTGAATAAAAGAGAAATAAAATTAAAATTAAATAAATGAATTTGAAATTAGAAAAATTTTTCCTTTTAATTAATTGATTCATAATATCCTCCTTTTTTTAAATTAAATATTTATTTTATATAAAAAAAAAATAAAGTCAAGAATAATTATAAAAATTGTATTTTTATAATTTCTGAAAAGCAAAAAAAATAAAAGCAATTTGTACGAACAGATTCGATAGACAAAATATAAAAAAACTTATAATGTTATGAAACCAAAACTAGAAATTTAGTTTTTGATTTATAAAAAATATACCTTTGCGTAAGTAATGCGTATTTGCACCCTGTGTTAATTATAAAAAATAAATCATAAACCGTTTCTTTCTATATATAAATAAAATATTTCATAGTTATTATTTAATCATTCATTTTTTAATAGAGTTTGGAGTGTATGTTTTTTTAATCTTAAATGTAGATGAAAAAATAAAAATTAGAGTTCTCTTAAAAGATAAAAATTTGAAAATAAAACCAGCAAAAATAAAAAAGGGAAATATTGGAAATTTTAGAAAAAAATTTTTTATAAAAGATATTGACAAAATTGGTTTTTTGTGCTATATTGTTTATAGAGTAAAAAAAATTTATTTTTTTCTTTACTTTTTTTCGTTTTTATTATTTAATTTTTTATTAAGGAGGCCAAATGAAAAAATTAAATTTATTTTTCATTCTTCTATTTATTTCTACTTTTTTATTTTCTTATCAAAATTACAAAAACACTGATGATAATGAGTTAAATGATGAAGATTATTTTCAACAACATAAAGATATTTCTAAAAGTTTTCAATATAATGAATACAATTATAATGAACAATACGCAAATGATTTGAATAATTTAAAGCCAACTTTTTTAAATGAATTAAGACTACCACAATCATATCAAAAAAAAGAAAGTAAAAAAATTGATTTTAATGAATTAGAAAAGAGAATAAATAATTATTTATCAAAATATAAATATGTGCGAGTTGGTTATTATATCAAAGATATAAATAGAAATGAAAAAATAGAAAGTAATGCAGATGAATTATTTGCATCAGCGTCAGTTGTTAAAGTGCCACTTGCACTTGCTTTATTTAAAGATATTGAAAATGGTTTAATTTCAACATATAGATATCCATTATATGAAGAAAGACATCGTGCGCGTGGTTCTGGTTATTTAAAAAGATTAAAATCAGGACAAAGATTTTCAATTGCAGATTTAACTTATTTAATGCTTGCACGGAGTGATAATACAGCGACAAATATATTAGCAGATATAGTAGGAATAGATAGAGTTACAAAATTTTGCTGGAAAAATGGGTGGGTAAATACAAATTTTGTTCGTGATGTAATGGACTTAAAGGCTCGTGATAAAGGGATAGAAAATTGGACCACACCGCGTGAAATAGGCGAAATGTTTGAAGCATTATACAAAGGCACATTATTAAATAGGACATTATCAAATATATTATTAGCATATATGTTAAATCCACCAATTGCTGATAGAATACCACGATATTTACCAGCATCTGTTGATGTTGTTCACAAAACTGGTTTAATCTATGATAATACACACGATGCAGGCATAATGTTTTTAGGTGATAATCAGGTTATTGTTATTTCTGTATTTGTAGATAATATTGGTGCTAATTATAAAATAGGGAAACATATAATAGGCAAAATAGCAGAAATGGTTTATGAAGAAAGTATATCAGAACCACGAATAGTAAAAGCAACATATAATTACCCAAACAAAACAAAAAGAAAGAAAAGTAATTATAGATACAATTAAAAAAAATATAAAGAGGAAAAAAATATGAACTGGTATATTTCATTAAATTCAAATATCGAAGGTCCTTATACAACAGAACAAATCAAGGAATTTTATAAGACAGGAAAAATAAATAATGACACTTATGTATTAAAAGAAGGAACGACAGATTGGAAGAGTTTTGGAATGACACCAGAATTTCAAACAAAACAACAAAATGTGAATCAACAAAAAATACAAAATATAAATCCATCAAATGTAGTAGATGAAGAAGGGTTATGTCCTACTTGTGGATATTTTGCAGGCTCATTATTAGCGTGTCCACGCTGTGGTGCTTCTGTTAACAAAAAAATCAGTTTAGTTCTTGTGAAAAAGATTTCTGTCATAGGTTCAATAATAGGAATAATATTATTATGGTATGCAGCATATTTAAAACAACCAATAACAGTAAATATTGGTGATATAGATGAAAAAATGAATGGTGCATTTGTTCGAATAGAAGGTAAAATAATAGCGTATGAAGAGAATAAAGAAAAAAATTCATTACGAATGAAAATAGATGATGGCACAGGAATAATAAATATAAGTGCATTTAATAAATTAGATGCATTAAAGAAAATTTTTAAAGACAGGATGCCAGGTATTGGCGATAAAGTTGAGATTGTTGGTTCAATAAATGAAACACAAAAATTTGGTATTTCTATGTTTTTATCAGTTCCTGAGCGTTTAAAAATAATAGAAAAATTTGATTTAAAAGAAGTAGAACTTGGTAAATTAACACGCAAAAATGTAGGTGATATAGTTAAAATAGTAGCAGTAGTAAGTTCTTATGATAAAAGGACAACACGGAAAGGAACAGTATTACATAGTTATGTATTACGAGATAAAACAGGGAAAATTGGATTAACATTATTTGACAAAGCAATAGCAAATTTACCAGAAGAGACAAAATCATTATTTAATGTAGGAAATAAATTAGAGTTAATAATAAGGATAGGCGAATACAGAGGCGAATTACAGGCAGAAATAGTTGATTTTAGTAAAATAGTAAAAGTAGGCGAAGAAAATGTAGAAGAAATGAAGAAAGAAGAAGGAAAAGAAGAAGAGTCAACAGAAAAAGAAGAGAGTAAAAAAGAAGAGCCAAAAGAAGAAATAAAAGAGAATACAGTAGGCAATTTAAAGAAGAGTGATGTAGGAAAGACATATAAATTTAAGTTAGAAGTAATAACATTGTCAAAGAAGAGCAAAGGAACATTATTAAAATTAAAAGATGAAAATGGCGATGAAATAGAAATGATGGTATGGGATAGTTTAAGTAATCGAATAAGTAATTTTGATAAATTAAAATCAGGTTCACAAATAGAAGGAAAATTTGAAGTAAGTGAATATAGAAATAAATTACAATTAAAAATCAAAGAAGCAGAAGATTTAAAAATAATAAAAAAATAAAGAGTGATGAATTATGCCATTAGTAATAATATTATATGTGTTATTGGGTACAGTAGTTGCCGGGTTATTATGTTTAATTCCATCTTTACATATTTATAATGTTGCTGGAATAGTTTTATTAATCTGGTTTAAAGTACGTGATGTTATTCCATACTATGTAATAGCACCATTATTTATGTCAATGATTGTTGCATATTCTTTTTTAAACAATATACCAATGACATTTTTTGCAGCAGCAGATGAATCAGCTGGCGCATCAATATTACCATCAGTTGATATGGTGAAAAATGGAAAAGGAAGAGATGCCTCAATTCTATCAGGGCTTGGTTCATTAGCAGGAATTATAATTCTTATAATATTTACACCATTTTTTTATTTTATCTGGACTTATGTGACAGCAGTAATAAGTCCACATTTACATTGGTTATTAGGAATTATAATGGTATTTTATATAATGAGTGAATGGCCCAAAGGAGCAGGTAGAGGCAAAACACCGTGGGAAAAATTTAAAGATAGCTGGCGGAATGTTTTTGCTGGTATGGTTACATTTACCTTATCAGCAATAGTAGGTTTAATAGTCACTACAAAACCACTAACACCGCCTGAATTAAGTTATCAGAGTATAATGCCAATATTTTTAGGTTTTTTTGCATTTCCATCGATTATTCAGACTTTAATATCAGATAGTAAAATACCACACAAGCAATATAAATCAAAATATATAAATGCAGGTTATTCAGATTTTGGTGTTGCTGCTTTACCTGGTATAATTGGTGGTTTGATTGCATCATATATGCCAGCAGTAACAGCAGGTATAGGTGCTATATTTGCAAGTCATATGACTAATCACAGAAATTTACAACAAGCATCATTTGAAAAACCAACACAGCCAGGCACAGTAGTAAAATTATATACGCCTGAAATTTATTATCAACAAGAACGAGTATTTTTAATTGGCGGCGGTGTAACGAAATTATTGTATTATGTTGGCGCTTTTTTGTTATTATTTGTATTAACTGATTTAACGCCAAATGGTATGGGACGCGGTGGGTTAAATGTTTTATTAAAACCAGTTTTTTCACCTGAAAAAGGTGATTATTTTATTATGCTGGCAACAATAATTTTTTCTGGTTCTATTTCTATGCTTGCTCTTATTTGGTTTACTGATATAACAATAAAATTACTACCAAAAATAAATATTAAAAAGATTTATATTGTTATAATTTTTGTTTTATTGCTTATAGTATATTTTATGGGCGGCGGGCTAACAGGAATTTTTATAGCAGCAGTGACAACCTGTATTGGCTGTATTCCTGTTTTTTATAATTGCCGTCGTTCTCATTGTATGGCTGTTTTACTTGTCCCAATTGCTTTAAATATGGCTGGTTATAGCGATGCAATTGCACGAATATTAAAATTAATATAAAAGGTGTAATTTATGAAAGGCTTCACTCATTTTATGTCTGGTATTGCAGCCGCTACTTTTATTCCAGAAGTAGTAAGAATGTCAACATCATCTCGCCTTGATACAGTTGAAGGTGCTGCAAGTTCTTTTATTATTTTACTTGCTGGTGCTTTTGGTATTTTACCTGATACAATGGATTTTAAATTAGGCCAATTTTTTTCTATTGCGGAATATGAGATTGACCCTGATCCACGAAATCCAGACCCGCAAGCAATGACTGATATTTTTGCAAAAGCAGTAAATGAAGCAGGTGATACAGGCAAGGATGTTCGGGTTCAACTTTTTCCTATCCAATTAGGTGCGAGTTTATGGCGTCAATATAATATTATTTTTGAACCAGATGAAGTGATAATTCAATTTAATGAAATTGTAAAAACATCGCAGGTGCCAATTCCAAATACTGCACCACCACCAGAAAGAAGAGTTGGCAGGACAAAATTAAGATATGAATTAAAAGCACGAACAAATGAAATTTGCTGGATGAATAGAGCAGTGCGTTGGTTAAGGCATAAAATAAAGGGCGAAGATCCACCACCAGGTCCAGTAAAGCCATCTACATTAGATATATTAAGTGGCACTCAGTTTGCCTTTCACAAAGAATCTGATGGAAAAATTTATTTTAATTGGTTGCCGTGGCATCGAACCTGGTCACATTCTTATGTGTTAGGTTTTTTCCTTTCTATTCCAATTTATATTATTGCTTATTTATTAAATTTACATCATTGGTGGTTATATGGTCTTGTTGCTTATTTAGGTTTTTTTGTTCATCTTACTGAAGATATGACAGGACATATTGGCGGTGCTTTATTCTGGCCTTTTCATAAACCTCGTTCAGAAGGGCTTGAGTTATTTAAAGCATCAGACCCACGAACTAATTTTAGTATTGATTATGCTGCAATGGTTTTGATTATTTATAACCTTGATAGATTTAGCACAAAGAAAATTCCATTATTACAAACCTGGTATGGGCATATTGTATTTTTACTGCTTTTTCTGGTTATTCCTTTATTTATTTATTTTAAAGTTGTGGCAAAAATCAAAGAAAAATTACACTCAGCAAAAAAGATTGGTTTAGAAGAACCTGATGGCACTGGTGAAGCAATTGTTGATTAATTTCTTTTTGCAACTAATAATATGAATAAGAAATAAGACGAAAAAGATTAATTAATTTCAATTAACTAAAAGTCTGAACTCTGCATTATTTACTCTGCACTTTATATCTCACTAAATTTTTATTATAAAAAAATATAAAATTAGTCTTGACATTTATTTTATTTTATAGAAAAATCATTTGAACTTTAATTTTAAAAAATTTTTTTCTATTTATGAAATTAAAAAATATAATAATTTTTTTTATATTTTATTTACTATTAAATTGTTGCTCAAAAAAAACAGAAGAAAATAAAAAATTTATTTCAGAAGAAAAAAAAGGAAAACCAGTAAAAACAATAATAGCAAGTAAAAAAGAGTTAAATGATTTTTATAATACAGTTGGTATTTTATTTCCCCAACAAAAAATAAAAATATCATCATTTAACGGTGGAATAGTAGAAAAATTATATTTTGAAGAAGGTAGTTTTGTAAAACAAAATTCAGTTCTTGCTGAAATAGATTTAAAATTAAATCAATTACGATTAGAAAAATTATTAATAGAATTTGAAAATGTAAAAGCAATATATGAAAAAGATAAAATATTATACGAAAAAAAGGCAATACCAAAATTAACATTCATAAATAGTCAGAGCAGATATGAAAGTCTAAAAAATGATATAGAACAAACAAAAATATTAATCGACCGCGCAATAATAAAAGCACCAGTTGAAGGTTTTATAATCACAAAAAATGTAGAAGAAAATGAATTTGTTCAGCCAGGTCAGGTAATTTGCACAATAAATAAAATGGATTATTTAAAAATAAAATTTGAAATACCAGAACGAGAAATAAAATATTTTAAAGAGGGCAAAACAGAAATAATAGTATCAATAGATGCGTTTCCTTATGATGAACCAATAATAACAAAAATAACAAATATCTCAAAAGAAATCAATTATCAAAATTTGAGTTATGAAGCAGAAGCAGAAATAAAAAATCCAGAATACAAATATAAATCAGGACTATTATGTCGATTAAAAATATTAAAACAAAAAATATTTGATTCAATAGTATTACCAAAAGATGCTGTTCTTGATTTTGAAGATGGAAATAATGTATTTGTAATAGAAGAGGGAATAGCCAAATTAAAAGTAGTTCAATCAGGAGTAAGTGAAGGCGCATTTATTCAGATTATTTCAGGAATAAGAGAAGGCGAGGAAGTAGTAGTAGAAGGACAACATAATTTATTTGATGGCGAATTAGTAAAAATAGAAAAATAAATATTCAAAAAGCACTAATCAAAATTTATGAATATAATAGAAATAGCATTAAAGCGAAGAACCACAGTATTTGTATTAATAATAGGTATAATTTTAGGAGGATATTATTCGTATATAATTTTACCACGCGAAGCAGCGCCAGAAGTTAAATTACCGTTATTAATAGTAAATACATTTTATTTTGGCGTATCACCAGAAGATATTGAAAATCTAATAACAAATAGAATAGAACGCGAATTAAAAAATTTAGATGGCTTAAAAAAAATCACATCAACATCAATGGAAAGTTTATCATCAATAGTAATTGAGTTTATGCCAAATGTAAATTTAGATGTAGCGAGGCAAAAAGTAAAAGATAAAGTAGATGTAGCAAAACCGAAATTACCAGAAGGAGCAGAAGAACCAACAATAACAGAAATAAATTTTTCTGAATTCCCAATTTTATATATCTCACTATCAGGGAAAAACATCGGATTATATAAATTAAAAGAGATAGCAGATAATTTAAAAGATAAAATAAAATTAATAAATGGAGTGCTTGATGTATCAATAACAGGCGGTCTGGAGCGAGAAATACAGGTTAATATTGACCCAATAAGAATGCGTTATTATGATGTTTCTTTAAATGATATAATAATGAAAATACGAAATGAAAATATTACATTGCCTGGCGGCGGAATAAAAGTTGGTAAATTTGAATATTCTGTTCGTATGCCTGGTGAAATAAAAAAAGTTGAAGATATGTATAATTGGATAATAAAAGAAAAATCATTTAGACCTGTTTATTTTCGTGATATAGCAACAATAACATATCGGTATAAAGAAAAAACAAGTATTTCACGATTAAATGGAGAAGAAGCAATTACATTGTCAATAAAAAAAAGAGTTGGTGCAAATATTATCCATATTTCAGATGCAATAAAAAAATTAATGAAAGAAGAAGAAAAAAATTTTCCAGAATCATTGAAATATACATATTTGAATGACCAGTCAAAAGATATAAAAATGATTGTCGATGAATTAGAAAATAATATAATAACAGCATTATTTTTAGTAGTTGGCGTGTTATTTTTTGCACTTGGTTTTCGAAATGCTTTACTTGTTGGTGTTGCAATACCGTTATCTATGTTAATAACATTTTTGATTATAAATGCATTTAGTATCACACTTAATATGATTGTTTTATTTAGTTTAATTTTAGTTTTAGGTATGCTTGTTGATAATGCAATTGTATTAGTAGAAAATGTATATCGCCATAAACAATTAGGTGAGAGTAATTTTGAAGCGACATTAAATGGCACAAATGAAATAGCAATTCCGATATTAACATCAACATTAACAACAATAGCGGCATTTATTCCGTTATTATTCTGGCCTGGTGTAATAGGCGATTTTATGGGTTATCTTCCTAAAATAGTTATTTTCGGACTTTCTGCTTCTTTCATCGTCGCAATTATTATTAATCCTGTTTTATGTTCGAAGTTTATTCGTTCTCAACCGAAAACACAACTTACAATAAATGAAGATAATATTGTTTGTTCGAAAAAAAAATATAACTTAATAATTTATTTTTATCGAAGAATATTATTATTAGCATTACAAAATCGTTGGAAAACAATTTTTATTTTTTTAATAATTTTTATATTAACAATAATTATATATGCTAAATATGGAGAACCGATAATATTATTTCCAGATGTTGACCCACGAAATATAATAATTTCAATCGAATTTCCAAAAAGCACAATATTGTCAATAACAGATAACTTTGTAAAAATGTTAGAGGAAAAAATAAAGAAATTTCCAGATATAGTAAATTATATTTCAAATGTTGGCTCAAGTGATAAAGTAGAAACCAATAAAGCGACAATAAATATTGATTTAAAAGATTTAGCCGACCGTAAACAAAATTCAAATCTAACATTAAATCAGATAAGGGATAATATAGGCGAATATGCAGGAGTAAATATAAAAGTCGAAAAACCACAAGAAGGACCACCAACAGGTGCTGCTATTGCTATTGAATTATCAGGGAAAGATTTTAATGTATTGAAAATTTATAAAGATAAGATTAAAAATTTAATTAAAGATATACCTGGCGTAATAAATTTAAGAGATGATTTTGAAGAAGGAAAACCAGAAATAAAAATAAATATAGATAGAGAAATAGCCAGTCGCTGGGGTTTATCGGTTGCTTCGATTTCTTCAACAATTCAATCAGCAATAATGGGAACCGAAGCATCAAAATTTCGGATTGGTGAAGATGAATATGATATTACGGTTAGATTTAATGAAGATAAAAGACAGACATTTTCTGATTTAGAAGAAATTGTAATTTATGGACCGGAAAATCGGAAAATACCGTTAAAGAATATAGCGAAATTTGAACGAACACCAGGTTACGGAACAATAAAACATAAAGATTTAAAAAGAATGATAACAATAGAAGCAGATGTACGCGAAGGTTATAATGCTTATTTAATCAGAAAAGAAATCGTAAAATTATTATCACAAATACAATTTTCTACTGGTTATTTTTATTATTTAGGGGGCGAAGATGAAGAACAACGAGAATCAAGTAAATTTCTTTCACAAGCCTTTTTAATTGCAATTTTACTTATTGCTCTTATTTTAGTTTCGCAATTTAATTCCGTTGTTTTACCTTTTATTATTTTATTTTCCGTTGTATTATCTACTATCGGAGTATTATGGGGTTTATTAATAACAAGAATAAATTTTTCAATAATAATGACAGGACTTGGTATAATTTCACTTGCTGGTATTGTAGTAAATAATAGTATATTACTAATTGATTTTATCGAGAATGCAAGAAAAAGAGGTACTAATAAAACAACAGCAATTATTCAATCAGGAATAATTCGTATGAGACCGGTAATGTTAACTGCAATAACGACATTACTTGGTTTAATACCAATGGCAGTTGGAGTAAGTTTTGATTTCAAAAAATTTGAGTTTATAACGAAAAGTGAATCAAGTCAATGGTGGAGTTCGATGTGTGTTGCGATTATATTTGGCTTAACAGTTTCGACATTATTAACATTAGTTTTTGTTCCTGTACTATATTCAATCATCGATACAGTAAGGGGTCAGACGTCCTTAAAGTCCTTAAAAAACCACACTAAAAAAGAATAATAAATACAAAAAAATTAAATTAAAGAATAATTATTATATATTAAAATAAAATAATATTAAATAAAAACAACTAAAATATCATAAAAAAATTATAAATTTAAATAAAAATTTAATAGTATTAAAAAATTAAAATTTTATTTTTTATAAACTTTTATTTCTACAATTTAAATAATTAATTTTCCAAAAAATAAAACATAAATAAAAATTTACTAATAAAGCATTAATGAATAAATTTTTAACTTAGTGCTAATTTATCAGATTTTTACAGGGATAAAAATATTACATTAAAAGTTAAAATATTTTGCAGAAGAAAAAATTGATTTGGTTTTATATATTTGAATTATAACATTAAATTTTACAAATATTTAAAAAATAGTTATAAAATAACTGATGAATAGGTGACGCCTGTCCCCATTTTTATTATTTTTAATATTTGTATTTTAGTAACAATTTTTGCGATATTTGGAGAAAATTTGTCCAATTTTCTGTTAAAAAACAAAAATATAAAATTGTAATTATGTTCATTATAATTGATTCACAAAAATAAAAATTTGTCAAAAAGTCAAAAAAATAGATAAAAAATCATAAAAAATGCCATTTAGACAAAAAAATTAAAAGAACAAAAAATTGGTAACTTATATTTTTTGTGAATAAAAAATAATTTGGAATAATAATTGCTTAAATAATTTATATGATAACTAAATTTTATAAAAAAATTTTAATTTGTGAGGATGATAAAGAATTATTGAAAATATACGAAGAAATTTTTAATAAATTCGGTATTCAAAGTTTAGTTGCAACCGATATTTCGGAAGCAAAAAAAATAGTAAATAATGAAGAGATAAAAGGAACTATTCTTGATTATAATTTAGGTAATTTTACAGGAATAAATATATATGAATATTTGTTAGAAAAAAATATAAAAGTTCCGTCAATTTTAGTAACAGGAAATAAAAATGAAGAGATAATTAAAATAGCAAGGCAAGTAGGATTAGAAGATATATTTTTTAAACCTATTGATTTAATGACATTAAATCTAATAATTGATAAAATAATGAAATGGTAAGATATGAATTTAGCAAATAGAATAACATTATCGCGAGTATTAGTTGTTCCGATATTTGTGTTATTTTTTTATAATTCAAATGAAGCGAACCGAAATTTTTTATATGCATGGATAATATATATCTATTGCGGAATAACGGATGTATTGGATGGATATATCGCACGAAAATATAAACAAATAACGGAGTTTGGAAAATTTTTAGACCCGCTGGCTGATAAAATATTAAACTTATCGGCATTCATAATATCGATAAAATACGGAATGCCGCAATACATCGTAGCAATAATATTTATAAAAGAATTTTTACAATTTTTAGGATATTCGTATTTAAAATTTCGCATAGATGATGTAATTATTTCGCCAAGTAAATTAGGTAAATTATTAACGATATTACAATTTACAATAATAAATTATATGTTCATAAATTTAGCAAATAATAATTTTAATTTTTCAAAAAACATTTATTTTAAAATATTTATAATAATTTTCATAATATTATTAGGAATCGGTTTATTACAATATAGTTTGCACGGGTTGAGACAGTTATATGGAAGAGCAAGCGATATAAAAATTGAGATACCGGAAAAAATAAAACAAATTTTAAAAATTTAAAAAAGGAAGGAGGGATAAAAGTATGGCAAAAATTAGACCATTAGGAGACAGAGTATTAGCAAAAGTGCTCGAGGAGCGAGCAGAAAAAATCGGTAGTTTATATGTACCAGATACTGCCAAAGAAAAGCCACAGGAAGCAGAAGTAGTAGCAGTAGGCACAGGCAAATGGGAGAATGATAAGAAAGTGCCACTTGATGTAAAAGTAGGCGATAAAATATTGTTTGGTAAGTATTCTGGCACAGAAGTAAAAATTGATGGTCAGGAATATTTGATTTTAAAAGAAAGTGATATACTTGCAGTAGTTGAGTAAAAATTGAAAGGAGGTAAAGTATGGGAGCTAAACAATTAGCATATAGTGAAGAGGCAAGACGCCAATTATTAAATGGGGTTGATAAATTAGCGAA
Source organism: bacterium (assembly GCA_035405645.1). Classification (GTDB taxonomy): domain Bacteria; phylum JAGOBX01; class JAGOBX01; order DAONJL01; family DAONJL01; genus DAONJL01. The sequence goes on from DAONJL010000028.1 coordinate 14,137, forward strand.
TGCAGTGAGAGTGACATTAGGACCAAAAGGAAGAAATGTAGTATTAAGTAAAAGTTTTGGAGCACCAACAATAACAAATGATGGTGTGACGATAGCAAAAGAAATAGAGTTAAAAGACCCGTATGAAAATATGGGCGCACAATTAGTAAAAGAAGTAGCAACAAAGACAAATGATGTAGCAGGCGATGGAACAACGACAGCAACGATATTAGCACAAGCGATAGTTCGTGAAGGGATGAAATTAGTTGCTGCTGGAGTTAATCCAATGCAATTAAAAAGAGGACTTGATAAATGTTGCGTAGCAGTTGTAGAAGAAATCAAAAAGTTATCAAAGAAAATTAAATCAAAAGAAGAAACAGCACAGGTTGCGTCAATATCAGCAAATAATGATAAAGAAATCGGTGAATTAATTGCCAATGCAATGGAAATAGTTGGTAAAGATGGAGTAATAACAGTTGAAGAAGCAAAAGGTATAGAAACAACATTGGAGCATGTAGAAGGAATGGAATTTGACAGAGGTTATATTTCACCATATTTTGTAACTGATACAAGCACAATGACAGCAGAATTAGAAGATGCGCTAATATTAATTACAGAGCAAAAAATTTCTGCAATGAAAGATTTATTACCTCTACTTGAAAAAATTGCGCAAAATGGAAAACCATTATTAATAATAGCAGAAGATGTAGAAGGAGAAGCATTAGCAACATTAGTAGTAAATAAGTTAAGAGGAGTATTAAATGTTGTAGCAGTAAAAGCACCAGGTTTTGGTGATAGAAGAAAAGAAATGCTTAAAGATATTGCGATTTTAACTGGCGGTCAGGTAATTTCAGAAGAAGTTGGCTTAAAATTAGAAAATGCAAGATTAGATATGCTCGGCAAAGCAAAGAAAGTTAAAGTTGATAAGGAAAATACAACAATAGTTGAAGGCGAAGGTAAAAAGAAAGATATTGAAGGCAGAATAAATCAAATAAGAAAACAGATTGAAGATACAACATCAGATTATGATAAAGAAAAATTACAGGAAAGATTAGCAAAGTTAACTGGCGGTGTTGCATTAATTAAAGTTGGTGCTGCAACAGAAGTTGAAATGAAAGAGAAAAAACACAGAGTAGAAGATGCATTATCAGCAACAAGAGCAGCAGTAGAAGAAGGTGTTGTTGCAGGTGGTGGCGTAACATTATTAAAAGCAGCAGCAGTTCTTGATAATTTAAAATTAGAAGAAGAACAGCAAATGGCAATTAATATATTAAAGAGAGCATTAGAAGAACCAATAAGACAGATCGCAGAAAATGCTGGTGTAGATGGTGCAATTGTTGTTGATAGAGTGAAGAATAATAAATCTTCATCTTATGGTTTTAATGCTGCAACTGGTGAATTTGATGATTTAGTTAAAGATGGTATTATAGACCCTGCAAAAGTAACAAGAAGTGCTTTACAGAATGCAGTTTCAGTTGCTGGTTTAATGATAACAACCGAAGCGCTTGTTGCTGATGAACCAGAAGATGAGAAGAAAAATGCTATGCCAGCAATGCCACCAGGTGGCGGAATGTATTAATTAAATAAAATTAAAAAAGGGGCATCAGAAATAATTCTGGTGCCCTTTTAAAAAGGTGATAAAATGGAATTACAAAATGAAAAAATAAATAATAATATAGAAGAAGAAAAAAAAGTTAAAGAAGAGAATAATATAAGCGAGACATCAGTGATTGAAGGAACAGAAAAAAAAGAAGAAGAAACAATAACAATTAAAAAAAGTGAATATGATAAATTACAAACTGAAGCAAAAGAAAATTATGATAAAATGCTGCGCGCACTTGCTGAACTTGATAATTATCGAAAAAGAGTAATAAAAGAAAAAGAGCAATATTTAAAATTTGCAAATGAAGAAATAATCAAAGAAATACTAACAATATATGACGATTTTGACCGTGCTTTTCAATATGCAAATGATAAAACTGATAGTGAAAAAATAGAAAAAATAAAAGAAGGAATAAATTTAATAAAAGAACAAATAAAAAAGATATTAGAAAAAAATGGTGTAGAAGAAATAAAAATAGTTGATAATATTTTTAATCCAAAATATCATCAAGCAATAAAAGTAGAAGAAGTTGATGATGAGTCAAAAAATGATAAAATATTAGAAGTATATCAAAAAGGATATAAAATGTTTGAAAAGGTATTAAAACCAGCAGTGGTAGTAGTAGGTAAGAAAAAAGGCTCATAATATAAAGGAGGAATTTATATGAGTAAAGTAATAGGAATTGATTTAGGGACAATAAATTCCGTTGTTGCGATAATGGAAGGCAGTGAGGTTAAAGTAATAGAGAATGCAGAAGGTGATAGAATTACACCTTCAGTTGTAGCATTTACGAAAGATGGCGAACGATTGGTAGGAAAGGTAGCGAAAAATCAGGCAATAACAAATCCAGAAAATACAGTTAGGTCTATAAAGAGATATATGGGCGAAGCAGGATATAAAGTTTATATCCCAAATGTAAAAAAAGAATTTACACCAGAAGAAATTTCTGCTGCTATTTTAACGAAAATGAAAGAAACAGCAGAAGCATATTTAGGCGAAAAAGTTACAAAAGCAGTAATTACTGTTCCAGCTTATTTTAATGATGCTCAAAGACAAGCAACAAAAGATGCTGGTAGAATTGCTGGTCTTGAAGTGTTAAGAATTGTAAATGAACCAACTGCAGCATCTCTTGCTTATGGTTTAAACAAAAAAAATAAAGATGAAAAGATTGCTGTTTATGATTTAGGCGGTGGAACATTTGATATTTCAATATTAGAATTAGGTGGTGGAGTATTTGAAGTAAAATCAACAAATGGGGATACTCATTTAGGTGGTGATGATTTTGATAATGTTATTATTGATTGGCTTGTCTCAGAATTTAAAAAAGAAACAGGTATTGATTTAAAGAAGGATAGAATGGCAATGCAAAGATTAAAAGAAGCAGCAGAAAAAGCAAAGATTGAATTATCGTCTATGAAAGTTACAACAATAAATTTACCATTTATAACTGCTGATGCTTCAGGACCAAGACATTTAAATAAGGAATTAACAAGAGCGCAATTAGAAAAAATGACTGAACATTTAGTACAAAAAACACTTGGTCCTTGTAGAATTGCATTACAGGATGCTGGCTTAACTGTTGATGATATTGATGAAGTAATACTTGTCGGTGGACAAACTCGTATGCCATTAGTTCAGGAGACTGTTCGTAATTTCTTTAAAAAAGAACCAAATAAAAGTGTAAATCCAGATGAAGTAGTTGCAGTTGGTGCTGCTATTCAGGCTGCTATTTTAACTGGTGAAGAATCATTAAAAGATATGGTTTTACTCGATGTTACACCATTATCATTAGGTATTGAAACACTTGGTGGTGTATTTACAAAAATTATTGATAGAAATACAACGATACCCGTTCGTAAAAGCCAGATTTTTACAACTGCTGCTGACAATCAGCCTGCAGTTACAATTCGTGTTGGTCAGGGCGAACGCGCTATGTTTGCTGATAATAAAGAAATTGGTAGATTTGATTTAGATGGTATTCCACCAGCACCACGCGGTGTACCACAAATTGAAGTTACTTTTGATATTGATGCAAATGGTATATTAACAGTTACAGCAAAAGATAAAGGAACAGGTAAAGCTCAACATATTACGATAACAAAACCAACAGGATTAAATGAAAATGAAATAAAAAGAATGCAGGAAGATGCAGAAAAATTTGCAGAAGAAGACAGAAAGAAAAAAGAATTAATAGAAGCAAGAAATCAAGCAGATGGCTTAATATATACAACAGAAAAATCATTAAGAGATTATGGTGATAAAATACCTGCGTCAGATAAAAAGAAAATTGAAGATGCAATAGAAGAATTAAAGAAAGTAAAAAGTAGTGAGGATAAAGATGAAATAAATCGAGCAATTGAAAATTTAACAAAAGTAGCACATAAACTTGCAGAAGAAATTTATAAAAATGCTGGTACTTCGCAAACTCAGGGGGAAGGTGCATCTGCTTCTAAATCATCATCACAAAATGCTTCTTCTTCGAAAAGTGATGATGTAGTTGATGCTGAATTTGAAGAAGTTGATGATGATAAGAAAAAAAAGTAAAATAGTGCATTGTGCAAGAATATAAACTAAATATAACAATTATCACTTCAAATAGTTAAATGCTGTTAGCACAAATTTTTTTATAATAGGTGTTTTATGGAAAAAATAATTGAAGTAAAAAATTTAATTAAAAATTATGGTTTTGTTAAGGCTGTTCGTGATATTACTTTTTCAGTTGCTAAAGGTGAAGTACTTGGGTTTTTAGGACCAAATGGTGCTGGGAAAACAACAACAATGAAAATATTAACCTGTTTTATGCTTCCAACATCAGGCGAAGTAAATATCGCAGGTTTTGATATTTATAAAGATTCAATAGAAATAAGAAAACGAATAGGTTATTTACCAGAAACAGCACCATTATATTTTGATTTACAGGTTGATGAATTTTTAGAATATGTCGCTGAACTACGCGGAATTCCATCTAATGAAAAGAATAATCGAATAAAAGAAGTGGTAGAAGTATGTGGTTTAAAAGATGTTTATGTTAAATTTATTGGCGAATTATCAAAAGGTTATAAACAGCGTGTGGGTCTGGCACAGGCACTTATCCATAAACCTGATATATTAATTCTTGATGAACCAACAATTGGACTTGACCCAAATCAAATTATAGAAATCCGAAATTTAATTAAGACTATCGGAAAAGAAAAAACCGTTATTTTAAGTACGCATATACTTTCGGAAGTTGAAGCAACCTGTAATCGAGTAATAATTATAAATAACGGACAATTAATTGCTGATGGAACGCCATCGGGTATTGGTCGAACTGAAAGAGGAAAAACATATATTATAAAAATAAAAACAGATAATAAAGAAGAAACATTATATAGATATAAATCAGCTGATTTTATTGAGGATGTAAAAGAAATTAGTTATTCTGATAATAATGTTGTTCAATTAAAAGTTTTTCTAAAAAGCAAAGATTTTGATGCTGGTATTGAACTCTTTAAATTTTCTGCTAATAATTCTTTTAATTTAATTGAAATGAAAGAAGAAGAAGAAAGTTTAGAAGATGTATTCCATAAATTAACAAAATAAAAAAGGAGTAAACAATGGGTAAATTTTTTGTAATATTTAAAAAAGAATTAAAATCTTATTTTAATTCACCTATAGCATATATTTTTATTACGGTTTTTATCGTTTTAATGAATTGGCTTTTTTTCCGAACTTTTTTTATTATTAAGCAATCAAGTATGCGCACTTTCTTTTCTTTGCTTCCCTGGTTTTTACTTTTTTTCGCACCTGCTCTTACTATGCGATTATGGGCTGAAGAAAAGAAAGCCGGCACGCTCGAATTTTTAATGACAATGCCTATTAGTGATTTTGCTGTAACATTCGGTAAATATCTTGCTGCTGTTCTTTTGCTTTCATTAACTATTATTTTAACTTTAACTGTTCCATTTTCAATTTCTAAAATCGGGAATTTAGATTTCGGTCAAATTATCGGACAATATTTAGGTGCTATTTTACTTGGTGCTTCACTTATATCTATCGGTTTATTTTTTTCTTCCCTTACAGAAAATCAAATTATTGCTTTTATTATTACCATTGTCTTATCTTTTATTTTAATTATTATTGGCGAACCATTTATTGTTAATTTAGTACCTGATTATTTATCTTCTATTTTAAAATATATTTCGTTAATTTCTCATTATGATAGTATTGGCCGTGGTATTATTGATTCAAAAGATATTATTTATTATTTTTCCGTTATTTTTCTTTTTATTTTTTTAAATTTAAAAACAATTGAAAGTAGAAAATGGAAATAGAAATAATTTTTATTAGAAAGTGAGGAAAATATGCAAAAAAAAATAGAATTTCGAACAAAAGTATTATTTCAAATTTTATCTCTTTTCATTTTTTTAGTTATTATTAATTTTATTTCTTCCAAATATTTTATCAGACTTGATTTAACCGAAGATAAATCATTTACAATTTCAAAAGTGACAAAAAAAGTTTTATCTGAACTCGATGATTATGTGAATATTGATTTATATTTTTCAGAAAAATTACCAGCAGAATTATTAACATTAAAACAGGAAGTAATTGATATATTAAAAGAATATCAAGCATATTCAAAAGATAAAATAAAAGTTCGTGTAATTGACCCCGCAAAAGATCCTCAATTAAAAAATAAAGTTTTAAGTATGGGCATACCAGAAGTACAGATGAATATAATAGAAAAAGATGAACGCCAATTAATTCAGGGTTTTTTAGGACTTGGTATTTTTTATGAAGATAAGAAATCTATTATTCCTGTTATAGAAGAAACGAGAAATCTTGAATATGAATTAACAACAGGCATAAAAAGAGTGATAACCGAAGAATTAAAAACAATAGGTTTTTTAACTGGACATCAAGAAAAAGATATTTATAGTAATTATGAAACATTAAGAAAAGAATTAGAAAAAAATTTTAAGATTGAGTATGTAAATTTAGAAAAAGGAAAGAAACAGATACAAAATAATATTGCATTATTAATTATTGCAGGACCGAAAGAAAAAATTAGTGAGCGAGAAAAATTTGAAATTGACCAGTATATAATGAATGGTGGTAAAGTCTTTTTTTTAATTGATAAAGTTGATATTTCCGAACAATTATTTGCTAATGATTTAGATGTAAATTTAGATGATTTAATAAAAAATTATGGCATTCAAATGAATAAAAATTTAGTGCTTGATAGAATTTGTGAGAATGCAGGTTTTAGAACTGGATATGTTCAGTTTATTACTCCTTATCCTTATTTTGTAAAAATAGTAAAAGTACCTGGTTATAATGGTTTTAATGCATTACAACCAATAACATCAAAACTTGAAACAATGACATTTTTCTGGGCATCATCAATTGATACAATTCTAACACCATCAGTAAATTTTATTCCATTGATTTTTTCCAGCCCGCAAAGTTGGACCACGAGTGGTTATTATAATCTTAATCCACAACAAATACCAGCAGCTATGTCAGGTTTTAAATCAAATTTAATGGCTGTAATTAGCGAAGGAAAATTCCGAAGTTTTTATAGTGATAAACAAATTCCGAAATTAGATTTATCTGATACAGAATTAGCAGGTTGGACTGATGTAAGAACCGAAGAGACTAAAAAAACAGAATGTAATGATACAAATTATCTTTTATTTATCGCTGATTCTGATTTTCTTGATGAAAATAATATCAAACGTGTGCCATCTAATTTAACATTTATTTTAAATGCTGCTGATTGGTTTGCACTTGATAAAGAATTAATAACTATAAGGTCACGGGGATTAATAAATCGTGAAATTAAACGAATGGAAGAAAATGAAAAGACTATAATAAAAGTGTTAAATATTATTCTTGTGCCAATTATTGTTGTCGTAATTGGTTTGGTTAGATTTATTATTAAGAAAAGAAGAAGAAAGGCTTATTTAGGCAATTAATTTATTTAATATTTTGTTTTAACATTATTATAACTGTAAATTTAATATGTTTAAATCATTACATACTTCATTGAAAGGAGAAAAAAATGAAGTGGTATAATTATTTATTTATTTTTATTATTCTTATTCTTCTGGCTATTTTTTTATTAACGCGAAAAGAAAAAAAAGAATTCGGTTTTTTTGAAACTGAAAAATATAAACCAGAGCAGCAATTAATAAGCGCAAATTTAAAAGATGTTGATTACATCTCATTAGAGAAGAAAGAATTAAAATCAGTCTTAATAAAAAAAGATAATAATTGGTTTCTTGAAAAAAACAATAATAAGAAATTATTTCCAATTGACGAAACAAAAATTGAGAATTTAATAAATGAATTAAATAGCATAAAAATCGATAAAGTAGCATCAACGAAAGCAGAAAAATTTGGGAAATTTGCATTAACTGATACTGAAGCATTCAGACTAATAATGAAAAATGGTGATAAGAATATTTTGGAATTTTTAATTGGTGAAAATAATGAAAGTTTTACAGGCACTTATGTTCGGTTTGTTAATGATAATTATACTTTATTAACCGATAGACGGTTAACATCAGCAATAATAAATGCAAAAGAAGAATTCTGGTTAAATAAAAGAATAATAGATGAAGTAAATATAAACGATGTAATGACAATTACATTAAAAGCAGATGAAGATACAAAATATAATTTATCAATAAAAAGAGAAAATAAAGAATCCGATACATTTTATTTAAGTTATGATGATACCAGAATAATTGTTTTGCGTGATGATATAAATAACAATTTAATAAACAGATTGAGCAATTTAACCGCAGCTGCTTTTGCAGAAGATTTTGATACTAATATTTTTAATAAAGTAAATTTTGAATGTTCAATAAATTTTAAAGATGGCAAGAATTACAGTTTTATTATAGGTAATCAAACACCAGATAATCAAAATTATTATATAAAAAATATTGCGAAAGAATATGTGTATCTTTTAAATAAAAATAATGTTTATATGCTTTTTTTTGATAATGATATAGTGAAAAAAATAAAAGTAAAAACCAATCAAACTAAGAATAAAACAAAGGTGAAATGAGATAATTTTATTTTATATACATTGATAAATTAAAGATTGGAGCAGCAGTGCCATCTCTTAATATAGTTGTGCCAATAATGCCTTTTACATTTTGAAAATATTTACTCACTGGTTTAATCACAATATCGTATTGTTCAATTATTTGGTCAATAAGAACAGCAAAATTTTCATTTAATATTTTATATATTATTACATCATATTTAGTTTGTTCTTTTTTCTGTGATTTAGTTTGATTCCATCTATAATTTAATAATTTTCTTGCATCAAATAACTTCATTACTCTATTATTATCTTTAATATAAAAATATTCATCTTCTTCAATTATTTGGTCTTTTTCAACAGTAGTAATATATAAAATTTCTTCCATAGAAACAGCAATAATCATATTATTTACAGAGCAAATTAAAGCAGGAATAATAGCAAGGGTAAGAGGTAATTGAATACGCATTCTCGAACCTTTGCCCAGTTCAGAAGAAATAACTAAACGACCTCGTAATTTTTCCACGCCAGCTTTAACAGCATCCATACCAACACCACGACCTGATACAGCAGTTACCTGTTCAGCAGTTGAAAAACCTGGCAGAAAAATTAATTCAATTTTTTCCTGATAACTCATTTTTTCTAACTGTTCCTGTGTAATTAATCCTTTTTCATAAGCTTTCTTTGCAACAATATCACCATTTATTCCTTTGCCATCATCAACAATTTCAATAATAACAAAACTACTTTCGTAATATGCTTTTAATTCGATTTTCCCTTTGCGTGATTTACCGACTTTAACGCGGTCCTCTGGTTTTTCTATACCGTGGTCAGCAGAATTTCGTAATAAATGAACAATTAAATCACCAATAGCATCAATCACATTTTTATCTAATTCAGTATCTTCACCAGACATTGAAAAATCAAATTCTTTATTTAAAGATTTTGCAAGGTCTGCCATCATTTTTGGATATTTATTAAATACTGTTGCAATAGGCATTAAGCGTGCTTTAACAATATTTTGCTGCATATTAAAATTTATTTTTTCAATTTCAGAAAATTTTTCTAAAAAATCAAGCAAATTATTTTTTAATAATTCTGTGCTAAAAATAGATAAATTTATTTTCATTTCGCTTACTGCATTCAATAATTCATCTAATATACTTGCTTTTATTCTTATTGTATCAACTGCTGTTTTTATTTTCGGCTGAACTGCTGCAGCAGGTTTTTCTTTTTTACCATAAGCAGTTTTTAATTTTTCTAAATTTTTTTCGAGATTTGTAAATTGTGATAATTGTATTTCAGAAACTGAATTTATTTCTTTTTTTAATATATCTTCAGTTTTATCGGATAAAATTAATAATTGAACAATATCATTAAATTTATCATTCATTATATCATCTTCTGATGGAGCAGAAATTATTTTATTTGAAAAAGGTGAAAGTGCTTCAATCACTGCAATTACTTTAACTGATTTCATCTGATTTTCTTCATCAACTTTAATTTCAGCAAAATACAAAGAAGCAGAAGAAGAGCATATTTCTTCAAGTAACTTTTGTTCAATTTCAAATTTTATTGGAAATTTTTTTTGTGTTGTTGCTTCTTCTTTTTTTTCAAGTATTTCTTTTAATTTATTTACAACTTCATCAGTTGAAACAGAATCAAGAGAATTAGATTTAACTGCCCCAATTAACTCTTCAATTAATTCGATACCAGAATGAAATATCTCAAAAATAGTAGGATTAAAGGAAAGATTTTTACTTCTTATTTCGCCCATTACATTTTCCATCTTATGAGTTAAATCAGCAATTTTTTGAAAACCAAGAGCAGCTGAATTACCTTTAAAAGTATGGGCAGCGCGAAACATATCATTTATCAAATCAGAATTTTCAGGGTCCTGTTCAAGTGCTGAAATGGTTTCTTGCATATTTTCAATTAGTTCCTGCGCACTTTCAATATATAAATCTAAATAAATATTCTTTTTTTCACTCATTCTTGAATATTAAATTCATTTTTTATTTTTTCTTCTAAAACTTCTAAATCAAGAATATTATATTTTGCTGATAATGATGAAAAAATATTTTCTATTTCTTCTGTGTAATTATTTTTATTATTTATTTTATAATTTTTTATTTTTTCTACATCAGATACTTTTAATAATTCTTCTTCAAGCAAATTAATATTATTATTATTTAATTCAACTAAAAAATAAGCATTTGCAGAAATCAAATTATCATTTTCAATATCTTCAATAGAAGGTAGAGAGCATAAAATATTACCAGCATTTTTTAAAATATCTATACAAATAATTAATCTTAAAAAAGCCATTTCTGTTTTAAAAATTGTAATATTAAAAAAATATATATCTTTTTGCGAAGATTGAATTTTGTTTATAATTTCTTCTGTTTTAAAACTTGAATAATCTATATTAAGATTTATTTCTTGTTCATCAAGTTCAATAATTTTATCAACACTATCAATGACGAAAGCAATGTTTTCCTTTAATATATTAGCAATAATTATTTTTTGATTTGGATTGAAATGCCACATTGTATTATTTGTTAAAAAGGCAGCAGTATTAAATACAGGAATAGGATTACCACGATAATTTGTTATACCAATTATTTTTTCATTACAATTTGGAACTTCTATAATTTTGTTTAATTTAATTATTTCTTTTGTTTTTTCAGGTTTTAAGTAATAATCAATTTGATTTATTTTGATATGAATAAAATCTTTCATTGTTTTTGGATATTTATAAATTCAACTATTTTCATAAAATCCTGAAAATCATTTTTAAAATTTACAAAATCACCTAAATATACCCGTATAGCATTTGACAATTCTTCTATTTCTTTTAATGATTTTGTATAGTATTCATTATATTCTTGAGACTTAATATTATTAATTATTGCTTTTAAATTATTTAAGTTATTTGTTAAAGAAGTAAGGAACATTTCAAAAGCATTAAATATTTTTATTTTATGAATAGTTAAATAGATTACTTCACTTAATTTTTCAAACTCTAAAAATATTTTTTCTTGTTCTGTTCTATCAATACTCTTAAAAGAATTTAAAACATTTTCTAATTCTTTTTGTAAAACAAGCAATTCATTTTTATTTTCATTTTTAACTATCACTGTTTTAATGTTTTTATTTATTAATTCTATTTGTTCTAAATTACTTATATCGTAACTGATATTATTTTTAATTGTTGTAAATAAATCTTTTAATTTTTGACTTTCTTCCTGCAATTTTAATAAATTATTTTTTTCTTTTTCAATTGTTTTTAAAGAAGATAAAATATCTTTTATAATTAAATCAATTATTTGTTCTGGTTCTTTTAATTGTGATTTTACTTCTTCAATTTTTTGAAATAAATTATTTTGTTTAAGCATTTCTTTTTGATAGTTTATATTTAAGTCAGAGAATATTCTTTCGATTTTATCAAATGCTGTTAATTGTAACTGATAATCTTCTTCTAATTCGACTGCTTTATCTTTGATTTTTAATTTTAAAATTCTTTTTTCTTCTTCTAATTCGACTACTTCATTTTTTAATTTTGTGCATAATTCATTTAGATTATTTCGTTCTGTTAATATATTTATAAGTATTATTTTTAACTGATTTAAAACATCATCCCCAAAATTATATTTATTTATTTTTTTATAATCATTTGTCCTTATAATTTTATAAATTTTTAATAATCTTCTTCTTAATAATCTAAAAAAAATAATAGAAGAAAAATTTAATAGGAAAAAATTTATAGTTGAAATTAAGAATAAAGTTCTTATATCAAATCTTAAAAAGTAAAAAATAATCGCACCAAAAAGGGCACTAAAAAAAAGAGATAAAAATAATATTAACCAATAAATCATAATTTTTAATTAATAATAAATTGTTGCATTTGTTCTTTTAATTTATTTGCTGAAACTTTTAATTCTTCTGCCATATTTGCTACCTGTTCGGTTGCACGTGTTTGTTCATTTATTAGTTCTGATACACTTGTTGTTCCTGTTGATGTTTGTTCTGATATTGTAGCAATATTTTCCATTGATTTTTGAATTAGCAATGTTGCTTCTGTTTGTTTTTGGACTAATGGTGAAATTTGTGAAATAATATTTCTTAACATTTTTCCTGCTTCAACAATATTCTTTAATCTTTGACCTGCTTCAACAGCAAGTAAAACACCATTATCTGTTTTATCTGTCGTTATTTTCATTGCTTTATAGGCGTTTCTTGCTTTATTCTGAATATTTAATATTAATTCATTTATTTCATTTGCAGAGATTGCACTTTCTTTTGCTAATTGTCGAACTTGCTGACCAATCTCAACAATTTCTTTAACCTGTTTACCTGCTTTTACTGCACTAATTGAAACATTATAAGCAAGTGTATTTGTTTTTGTAGTAATATTTGAAATTGTTTCAGTTATCTTACCAATCATTTGTGCAACTTCATTTAATTCATCTATGACTTTTGATGTGGTATTTACTTCCTCTTTAATATCACCAATGGTTTTAATAACATTTTCGACGACAATATTACCTTCTGAAGCAATTGATTGCATATCATAAGAACTTTTTAAAGCATTGCTAACCTGTTGATTTATTATTTGTGCTGAATTGGTTAATTCTGCTGTATTTGTTTGTGTAATAGAAACCATTTTAGCATTATTACTTGCACCTTTTGAAATTTCTACAACATTATTTGCAATAGTTTCAATAGAAGCAGAAGATTGAGAAGCAGAAGAAGCCAGAGTATAAGATATTTCATTTACTTTTGTTGAATTATCAATAACCTGACGAACTAATTTTGAAAGGTTATTTATCATATTGTTAAAACTATCGCCTAATTTTTCAAGTTCATCGCCAGTATTTAATTTAATATTAACGCGTAAATCACCTGATTCTGCTTTTTTCATTACATCAACCATAGCATTTATTGGTTTTGAAATTTTTCTTGCTAAAAATATGGCAACAAAAATACCTAAAAATATAAAAATTGTGCCTGATATTATTGCTTCCTGTTTCGCTTTTTTTAATAATTCATCAGTTCTTTTTATAGATTCTTCTGTTACTTTTTTAATTTCTTGTTCTGCTAATTCAGTACTTTCTTTCTTAATCCTTTCAATTGAATTATACATTTCAAATAAAGAAAAACCAATCCGTATATAACCATAAGACATACCAGAAACACCAACCGGCACAATAAAATCATAAACTGGTAATTTAAGTTCTTCAATTGTAATTTCTTGAACAGTCATTTTTTTAAATTTTAATGCTTGTTTTGAATAATCGTCTTTTAAAGGTTCTTTTTGTTCTTTTTTGGAAATAAAAGCGATCAATTTATTATCTTCATCAAAAACTTTTTCGCCAAAATTTTGATTATAATAATTTGCAGATAGTCGATAAACCTGAGGCATATTGGAATTATCAGCATATAAAGCATAAACAATATCTTTATCACGCAAAACCGAAGTCAAAGCATTTGTTATTGTTGTAAAATCAAATTCTAATAATGCTTTTGTTATTTGTTTGCCTAAATTTTCTGATAATAATTCACCTTTTTTGGACATCGAGGTAATTGCAAATTCACGCTCTCTTTTAATATTTTTATCTCTTGTTTCTTCTAATATTTTTTGTTGCTTTTCAATCATTATTTTCATATTAGTTTGTAAAATATCGTATTCTCGTTTATATGCAAGATAGGTGAGAATGAACGAAGAGGTAATAATAAGGGCTAAAATATATAAACTAAATTTACCACTTAAACTTTTGAATAATAATTTATAAATAGCGATAATTATTTTAAACACTGTAAAATATTATTTACTTTCTTCTTTATAAACTTTATCAGCCATTCCAAAAACATCTGGTGAAACATTTAATTTCAATTGTTCGATAGTTAAAGCATTTATAACAAAAAAAGTACCGATTGGAGATACAACACCAATTTTTTCTGGTGGTGTTTTATCAACTAAAATATTTTCAGCAATAGTAGCAGCCTGTGAACCAATTGTATAATAACTTGGAGAAATTGAAAGTAAAGCACCTGCTTTAACAAAAGCATCGGAATAAGCAATAAATGGGATTTTTTCTTTTTTACAGGTTTCTATTAAAAATTTTGTTGAATCAGTTGTATAAACAACAGGGTCTGCAACCATATAAAGAATTTGAATTTTATTTTTTATGTTAGCAAATGCTTTTTCAATTTCATCAGCACTATTTATCTTTTTCTCAATTAATTCAATTCCTAAATCACTTTTCTTTTGTTTTATTCCCTCTACTATTTCACTGCTTTTATCAGAATAAATTAAGCCAATTTTATTAGCACCTGGCACAATCATTTGCATTTGAATAAAAGTAATTTCAAGCGGAACTTCAAGAGATATTCCCGTAACATTTTTTTTCTCAACTAAATTAAGCCCTTTTTTCTTATAATTTAGAATCATAGAAAATATAATAGGAATATCCTGTATTTTATTAGCAGCAACATAAGCAGACATATCACCAATTGCATAAATTAAATCAGGTTTAGGTGTTTTTGCATTTATTTCCTTTGCAATTTTCTCGCCTTCTTTTAAATCGCTGTTTAATACATATTCAATAATATCAAATCCTTCTTTTTGTTTTAATGTATCAGCAAAACCTGCACTTGCTTCTACAAATTGTTGCAGATTACTATTTTTTATCACTACAATATTATATTTTGCATAACTACTAATTGTTAAAGAAAAAATTGTAATAAGAATAAATAAAAACTTCATATTTTTCACTCCTTATTTGGTTATCCATTTTTTATATCCTAATGAAGATAAAAACTCTTTACCTTCATTTGAATTATGCATATCTAAAAATGCTTTTTTTATTGTTTCAATATCATTATTATTAACATCATTTGTTACACACAAAGGTGATTCATCAATATCTTTTGATGATGATAAACTTTTTAAACCAGTTACTGCAACAGGGTTAATCTTTTTTATTTTTTCAATATTTTTTTCTGCGATTATTGCTGCTTTGACCTGCCCAAATTTTGCTGCTAATACTGCATCAAGGTCTTTTTTAACCCAGATTATCTTTGCACCTGAACCATCAAAACCTGATGGTATAAATAAAAATTCATTTAAATATTTCAAACTATTTGGTCCACTTGATGTTGATGCCATATTTTCTGTTTTTAATTCTGCTGCTGCATTTATTCCACCTTCTTTTACTAATATTACTTTTTTAAATGTCGTTTTATCTTCTTCATTAACTGGTTTTAATATTTCCTTTACATCATTTAAATCCTTCGCCATAAATGATGAAATAATAAATATTTTTGCCTGTTTTTTTGAATAAACATCCTGAAAAATTTCTGGTGTTAAGACAGGCTGAAACTTAATTGGTGCATTAATTTTTTGAAAATAAGCAACAGCATTTTTAATGAGTAAACTAACATCAACTGCCGCAGCATCAGGATTATAAAAGAAAACCGTTAATTCGCTACTGTGCAATGAAAATCCAATTAAATAACAAAAAAAGATAAAAAATATTATTTTCTTCATAATTACTCCATGTTATAATTTTTTTATTTAATAAAATTTAAATAAAAATTTTCCTTCTTTAAATTTTATTATATAATTATTATAAATATTATCAATGCATCTAAATTTTTTTGTTTCTATTAAATATGGTTTTAATGAATTTATATTTGAATATTTTTTCTTTAATTGCAATTTGATTTTTTTACCAATTAATTGAACTAGTCCAATCAAATGGTCAAGTGCTTTTTTATTTATTTCTTCTAATTTTTCATTTAATAATTTTTCTGCTATTGTTAATGCGTCTTTTTTATCTATTGTTAAAATTATTGTGTGATTCTCATCTCCACAAATTTCATAAATTATATTATATCCACTTGTTACAAAACCCTTGCTCTGCTCCATTTCTTTTACCATTATATCAGATAAGCCAATTTTCTTTAAAATTTCTTTTAAATTATCAATAATAATATTATTCATTACAATGAAGATCCTAATACTCTATTTACTGCTTCTATTACTCTTTTCTCCTGAAATGGTTTTATTATAAAATCTTTTGCACCACATTTTATTGCTTTTAAAACTAATTCTTTTTGACCCATTGCTGAACACATAATTATTTTAGCACCTGGATCAAATTCTTTTATCATTTGAACTGCTTTTATTCCATCTACATTTGGCATTGTAATGTCCATTAATGTTAAATCAGGTTTTAATTCTTTATATTTGTCAAATGCTTCCTGCCCATTTTCTGCTTCACCAACAATTGTATGACCAGCTTCTTCTAATATTTCCTGCAACATCATTCGCATTATTGCAGCATCATCAACTAATAATATTTTAGCCACTTTAGCCTCCTTATTTTATTATTATTTTATTCATTGCTTTCTTCCTTCAATAATTCATCTTCTTCGCTTTCTTTTAATGCTAAACTAATCTCTAATGGTCCGATTTCTGATTGCATAGAAACAACAATTGTTTTTAATTTTATAAACTCGATTTTGAATTTATCACCTGTTATTATTGATGGTGGTGTTACTCTTAATATTTTATTTTTCTTTTGTAATAATGAAGTTGACCTTCCTGTTATCATATTTGATATTTCACTAATTCCACTTTTAATTAGTTTTTCTTTCTTTTCTGGATTTATTTTTTTTAACCATTTTACAACTAATGTTTCTGCTGTTGTTCCTTGAAGACTATATACTACCTGCCCGGTAATAAAACCAGTTATACCTGCAATTATTGATACATCATACGAAGGTATCGGATAAGCATTTAAAAATATTTTTTCTTTTTTAAATTCTATCCCTGTTAATTCATTTATAACTTCACACCCCGCCTGAACAAATGCATTCAAATATTCAACTTTCATTATTTTTTCTCCTTCACAATTTTTTTATCAATTATTTTTAAAAAAACTCATCTTGTCAAGAATTTTTTAAAAAATATTCAGAAAATATCCCAGACATGGTATACCCCTTTGCAGCATTACGAATAGTAA
>DAONJL010000029.1:0-30495 GCA_035405645.1 bacterium
TACTTACTATTCGTAATGCTGCAAAGGGGTATACCATGTCTGGGATATTTTCTGTAAGTTTTAAAATTTTTCCTTGATTTTTTTAACTAAAAATATTATCATTAAAAAATATATTTAAAGGTGTTGATATGATAATTTGTAAAGTAAAAGGTAGTGTAGTTTGTTCTGCTAAACATCCAACATTTAAAGGCCATAAAATAATGATATTGCAAACATTGACACCAGATTTAAAAGAGAAAGGCGAAACTTTTATGGCAATTGATGCAGTTGGTGTTGGAGTTGGCGAAATTGTTCTTTGTGCAAGGCATGGCTCTTCTGCAAGAGCAATTTGGGGCAATGTCCCTTTTAATGCAGCTATTGTTGGTGTGATTGATACAGTAAATATAGAAAAGAAATAAAGGAGGCAAAAATGGATTTAAATGAAACAATAGAAAAAATAACAAGAGAAGTATTACAAAAATTAAATGGCACAGAATTTAAAACAGGTTCTGGAAGTTCTGTCTCTAATAAAAATATATTAGTTATATTAACAGGAAGTAATTGGCGATTAAATGAAATCATATCATTTTTACAAAAATTAAAAACAAATAATAGATTAAGTTTTCTCTTTTCAAAAACAGCAGAAAAAATAATAGGCTATTCAATAATAAAATCAAATTTTCCAGAATCAACAATAATATCAAATAACGAAAATTATACAGCAAAAGAAATAGTAGAACAATTTGATTTAATAATAGCGCCGACAATGACATTAACAACATTAACTAAATTAGCTAATTTAATTGGCGATAATTTAATAACAAATGTTTTAATACAATCAATCATTTCAGATAAAACAATAATAGTAACAAAAGATACATTATTTCACGAAGGAAAAATGCCAACATCATTTGAAAATATAATAACCAAAAAATTATCAATAATAGCAAGTTTTGGAGTGATAGTCGTAAGTATAGATGAATTACAAAGACTTAATTTATCAGCATTAACAAAGAGTGGTGCATACAGAATTGGTGAAACATATACACAAAAATTAATGGAACAATGTACTGTAACAGGATTAGATTGTTCTGCTTGTGGTTTATGTATTGTTCGAACACCATCCAGAGTTCAAGAAATAGTTGATAGTGGTGCAAGCAGAATAACATCATCAATTGGTGTAAAAGATGTTCCATTAAATTTAGCAAAATATATTGACCATACCTTATTAAAACCAGATGTAAATGAAAGTCAGATACGCAAATTATGTGAAGAAGCAAAAGAATATAAATTTGCATCAGTCTGTGTAAATCCAGGTTGGGTAAAATTATGTGCTGAATTATTAAGAGGGACAGGTGTGAAGGTCTGCACAGTAATTGGTTTTCCACTTGGTGCAACATC
The DNA here is from genome assembly GCA_035405645.1 of bacterium. Classification (GTDB taxonomy): domain Bacteria; phylum JAGOBX01; class JAGOBX01; order DAONJL01; family DAONJL01; genus DAONJL01. Next base: position 1,381 of record DAONJL010000029.1, read on the forward strand.
GACAGAAGCAAAAGTAGCAGAAACAATACAGGCAATAAAAGATGGTGCAGATGAAATTGATATGGTAATAAATGTTGGTGCTTTAAAATCAAAAAATTATGATTTTGTTCGCGAAGATATAAGACGAGTAAAACAAGCTTGTGGACCAAATATAATATTAAAAGTAATATTAGAAACCTGTTTATTAACAGATGAAGAAAAAATAAAAGCCTGCGAATTAAGTAAAGAAGCAGGCGCTGATTTTGTTAAAACATCGACAGGATTTGGAAGTGGTGGTGCAACAGCAGCAGATATTGCATTAATGAGAAGTGTAGTAGGACCAACAATGGGCGTTAAAGCATCAGGCGGAATTAGAGATGCAAATATTGCAAAAGAAATGATTAGATTTGGTGCAACAAGAATAGGTGCAAGTGCAAGTGTAGCAATAGTAAAAGGCGAAAAAGGAAAATCAGATTACTAAAAAATTAAGATAAACAGATGACGCAAAAAGAGAAAAAATCAAATATAACAAAATTATGGTTTAAAGATTGGGCTAATGAATATGATAATACTCTTGGTAAAGTTAAACGACATCATCTATTACTTGACCTTGTTGTAAAAAAATCAAATGTAAAAAATTGTGAAAAAGTTTTAGATATTGGTATTGGAACAGGTTTATTAAGTTTAAAATTTTTAAAAGCAAAAGATTGTCAAATAACAGGAATTGATAATTCAAAAGAAATGTTAAAAATATGTAAAGAAAAAATTAATGAATTAAAATTAACAGATAAGATTCAACTCAAACAAATGGATGCACATAATCTTGATTTTCCTGATAATTCATTTGATATTGTTGCTTCAACTGTTTCATTACATCATATAAAAGATAAATTGCCAGTTATTAAAAAGATATATTCAATTTTAAAACAAGATGGGCGATTTGTTCTTGGTGATATTGATTTAGATACTACTGGCAGTTTATTAAATATAAAAAGATTTGAAAGATTATTTGCTTATTTACATGATGAACTAATACTTGCATTAAAAGATGGTGGAATTGATGCATTTAAAAGAATGTATGATAATGGTAAAAAACATATTTTAAATGATGGGGAGTATTGTATAAGTTTTCAGGATTGGAGTAAACTATGTAAAAAAGCAGGTTTTAAAGAGATTAGTGTGACGCCTTTAAAAAAATTTGAAAGATTTAAAGTTCTCGTTGCTGTTAAAAAATAAATGCTTTTCAGTTCTTTTATTAATGGCTTATTATTAGGTTTGTCTGTTGGTTTATATTGTATTTTTTCCTGTGGTTTTTGTTTTGCTTCTTATCTCTTACTTTCAGAAAATAAAAAAACAAAAATATTTCTCTTCTTTTTAGCAAGATTATTTATTTATCTTTTTGTTGGTTTTCTTACTGGTTATTTAGGTGAAAAATATTATAGTTTTTTTTTAGAGAGCAAAAGAACAATATATATAATCACTGGTTTTTATCTAATTTTTTTAGCAAATTTTTCATTTATAAATTTTGAAATTTTTAATAAAAAAATAAATGCTTTTTTATTGGGTGTTTTATCAGGCATAAGTCCCTGTCCACCTTTTATTGCTGCTTTTTCTACTTCCTTTTTACAGGGTGGAATAATAAATTCTTTATCCTTGTTTTTTGGTTTTTTCTTATCATCTTCCTTAATGATTTTACCAATTTTAATTCCTACTTTTTTTAAATTTAAAAAAATCATTATAAAAAAATTTTCACAATTTGTTTTATATACAATGGCTGTTGTATTTTTATTTATTGGTATCGTAAATATAAATAAAAAACAAACAATTCCATTAAGTCGAATTGAATTGCTATCTTCATTTATTAATAAAAATAATTTAGTGCAGCAAGAAAATAATATTTATAAAATATATGATGAAAATGGGAAAATTACTGGAATAATCTTTTTTACTGATGAAATTGCATTTGAAGCAATAAATGGCTTTAATGGACCTGTGCCTGTTATGGTTCATATAAAAGATAACAGAATACAAAAAGTAGAATTATTAAAAAACAATGAAACGCCAGAATATATTAATATCTTGATAAAAAATAATTTTCTAAAACAATATGAAAATAAAAGCATTTTTGAAGATTTTAAATTAGATAAAAATATTCATTCATATTCAGGCGCAACTATTTCTGCTAATGCAATAAATAATGGTATAAACCAATCACTAAAAAAAATTTATAATTTAATTAGAGAATCAGAAGAAACAAATAAAAGAAAAATTTTTAAATATTTGTTTTTAATAGTTGGTTTGATTTTAACTTTATTTTCGTTATATAAAAAAAATATTAAATTAAGAAGATTTACAATTTTATACTCTGTTATTGTGCTTGGTTTTGTTAATAAAATTTTTCTTTCCATAAATTCTTTATTAACAATTGTTTCAGGTGGTATTGAAGCAAATTATATTTCACCATTTTTAATTTTATTTTTATTTACTTTGATTTTTTTGTTTTTTAGCGGTAAAATATTTTGTGCGTATTTATGTCCATTTGGTAATTTAATTGATATTATTCGATTTCTTTTTAAAAAAATTGGTATTAATTTTTTTATTTCAGAATTTAAAAATTTTTATTTTATTAAATATATCATTTTATTTATTTATTTATTTTATTTTTTACCAAATAGTTTGACATACAAATTAGAACCATTTATTTATATTTTTTCAGTAAGTGTGGTAAATATTTATTTTGTTTTGAGTATATTAATTTTAATTTATTCAGTAATTGAATATCGCTTTTATTGCCGTTATTTATGTGCTCTTAATGCTTTCTTCTTACTTCTTTTAAAATTAAAAAACTCAGTAGAAACAATAAATAAAAAAATTAAGAAGAACTAAATTTAGTCATTAAATCAAAAACTGAACTATATTGTAAATTTGCCTGGGCAAAGAAAGAAGCAGCAGCCTGTGCAAGCATTTGATATTTTACATAATTTACCATTTCAGCAGCAAAGTCAGTATCTTCAATATTTGATAACGCAAAAGAATAATTCATTTCAATATCTTCATTTAATGAACTTGCTGAATTTAATCTGTTTATTACTGCACCTATATTACTTCTTAATGTTGATAATCTATTTATGCCAGACTGAATTAAATCCATTGAAAAATTAGCCATTGAAATAGAAGTAATAGAAACAGAATTAACATATAACGCTTCACTTGATGCTGTATCAATATTAAATGAAAAGTAATTACCATTATTTGGACCAACCTGAATTAAAATTGAGCCATTGCCTGTTGAATAATCACCTGTTAATAATTTTACTCCATTAAATTCAGTTGATGTACTTATCCTATCAATTTCAGAAATTAATTCATTAACTTCTGTTTGCAGTATTAATCTATCAGATGAAGTTAATGTTCCATTTGCTGCTTGATTTGCTAATGAATACATCCTTTGTAAAATTGATAACATTGAATCTAATGCGCCTTCTGTTGTCGAGAGTAAAGCAACACCACTTTGAATGTTATCACTGGAAATAGTTAAACTGTTTATTTGGACAGTTAATCTTTTGGCAATAGCAAGACCGGCTGGGTCATCAGCAGCAGAATTAATTCTTTTGCCTGTGGTAAGTTTTTCAATTGATTTTGATAAATTTAGATTTGAAAGTCCTAAATTTCTTGCTGCTATCCTTGCAGCCCAAAAATTATTAATACTCAACATCTTAATGCCCCTCCCTGCATATTTTGTTGAGTTATAAAAACCCTTTTTTAAATTCCTTTATTATTTATCCTTATCATTATTCTACTATTATTATATTACAATTTTTAAAAATGTCAATAGTAATTTTCAGTAATTTTGATACTAAGTGCAGTCAACGAAAATAGAAAAAATAGAATTTTAATTTTGTAATTTTAAAATTTCTAAATTGACTAATAATAATTTGAACTTGCTTTTTCTTTTTCTCTTTTGCATTATTTTTTGCCGGGTCAATTTCTATTGGCTCATTTAGAAAAAATAAAAATTTTTTTCTTGACAATTATTTTAAAAAATGTAAAATATTAAAAAAAATTAAAATGCGGGAATAGCTCAGATGGTAGAGCGTCACGTTGCCAACGTGAATGTCGCGGGTTCGACTCCCGTTTCCCGCTCCATTCTAAATTTCATTAATTTTTAAATAATCAATTAACACATCAGGAATTATTATTTTGCCTTCTTCGGTTTGATAATTTTCTATTATTGCTGCAAGTGTCCTGCCTATCGCTAACCCCGAACCATTTAAGGTATATACATATTCTGGTTTTGATTTATTGTCTCTTTTAAATTTTATGTTTGCACGGCGTGCTTGAAAATCTGTACATAAACTACAAGATGAAATTTCAAGATATCTATTTAAGCCTGGCATCCATACTTCTAAATCATAAGTCTTTGCTGATGAAAATCCTAAATCAGCTGTGCATAATTCTATTATTCTATATGGTAATTTTAATAATTGCAATATTTTTTCTGCATCTGCTACTATTTTGTTAAATGCTTTTATTCCATCTTCTGGCGTTGTTATTATTACTAATTCAACTTTATTAAATTGATGTTGTCTGATTAAACCACGAACATCTTTGCCATACGAACCTGCTTCACTTCTAAAACAGGGTGTATATGCTGTATAATATTTTGGTAATTCATTTATATTTAATATTTCATCTTTATGAATATTTGTTAATGGCACTTCACCTGTTGGAATTAAATATAAATCATAATTTTCACACTTAAATAAATCCTCTTTAAATTTTGGTAATTGTCCTGTGCCTGTCATTGTTTCTTCATTTACTAAAAATGGTGGTAATATTTCTGTATAACCATTTTGTGTTGTATGCACATCAAGCATAAAATTTATTAATCCTCGTTCTAATTTTGCGCCTTTGTCTGATAATAAAGCAAAGCGTGAACCTGATAATTTTGCTGAAACAGAAAAATTTATTATTCTTAATTTTTCTCCAATTTCCCAATGTGCCAATGGTTTAAATGTAAAGTTTTTTTTATCGCCATATTCTTTTATTATCTTATTATCTGCTTCACTTGTGCCAATTGGAACTTCTTTTAATGGTATATTTGGTATCTTTAATAATATTTCTTTTATCTTCTGATTTATTTCATTTAATTGTAAATCAAGTTCTGGTATTTCTTTATTTATCTTTTTTGATTGTTCCATTAATTCTTCAACATTTTCACCTTTACTTTTTTTTATACCAATCTCTTTTGAAATTGTATTTCTTTGATTCTTTAATTGTTCAACTTCTTTTATTTTCTTCCGCCGTTCATTATCTAATTCTAATATTAAATCTAATTCATTAAATCTTTGATTTCTATTTCTTAATGCAATTTTTACTTCTTCTATATTTTCAATAACAAATTTCAAATCAAGCATAAATTACTCCTTAATTATTCTTTTTAATAATTCAAGTTGTTCTGGTGTTCCTATATCAAGCCACTTATCCTTTAAAATATATCCCATAATCTTATATTTATTTTCATTTAATAACATTGTAATAGCATCAGGTAATTCATATTCACCTCGGGCAGATGGTTTTATTTTTTCTAAATAATTAAAAATTATTGGCTTAAAAAAATATAAACCTGCATTTATATAATTTGTTGTGGATTTTCCTTTTTCTGGTTTTTCTATTATCTTTATTATCTGATTATTTTTATCAATATATATTGCACCACCAAAATACGGGTCTTCTACCCATGTCAAACTCAATAAAATATCTGGATTATTTTTATTTATAAAATCTATAAAATTTCTAAAATCATTTTTTGTTATCCATATATCTCCATTAGTTAAAATAAATTCTTTTTTTTCTACATATTCTTTTGCTAACAATACAGCTGCGCCTGTTCCATTTTGTTCTCTCTGTTCTATGTAATTTATTTTTATATCCCACTCTTTTCCATCTTTAAAATAATCCTTTATTTTATCTGAAAGATAACCAACAATAATTACAAATTCTTTCAAACCAATTTCTTTTAATTTTATTAAAATATGTTCAAGTATTGGCTTCCCCCCTACATTAAGCATTGGCTTTGGTGTAGCAGCAGTTAATGTCTTCATTCGCGTTCCTTTACCAGCCGCAAGAATAACTGTTTTCATCTACATTAAACTCCTTTGCTTTATGATTAAAAAATTTGAATTGATAATAAATAAAAAAGAAGGAAATGTCAAAAAAATTATTTTAGAATTTTTATTTTAGAAAACAACAATTTTGATAAGACTATATAAAAAAAAATAAAGTGGTGGAAATTATTTTTATATTCCACCACTTTTATTTTAACTTTCTAAATCAAATATTACTCCAACAAAAGACTTTATTTTTGCTATCATATCAAGCATTTCTTTTGATGGTATTTCCCTGATTACCTTATCTGTTTCTGTATCCACTACTTCTGTTACTATTCTGCCTGTTTCTTTATGGACAGAAAATCGAACAGACCGTGCAAAATTTTTAGCAACTTCATTTAATTTGTCTGCTGCTTCTTCAAATATATTTACCAATTCTTGTTCTTCTATTGGCTTATCATCTTCATTATAATTATTAAAATTGCTTTGCATAAGTTCTTTGCTTGCACTATAGTTTTCTGCCATCTTATAATTAACTGTATTATTTATTCCGCCAGAATAAACAAGATTCAAATCTATAGTCATATTTATCACCTCCTTGTGAAAATGACTATATCATTTATCACTAAATTGAATATAGCGACCAGCTTCACATAAATCAAAAAAAATAATATAAAATATCTTATCTAAATAACTGTAATACAGCCTGAGGCATTAAATTAGCCTGTGCAAGCATTGCAGAACCTGCTTGAACAAGAATTTGATTCTTTGTAAATTCAATCATTTCTGTTGCAAAATCTACATCTCTTATTCTTGATTCACTTGCTGTTAAATTTTCTTCCTGTATTCCAAGGAAGTTATATGTATTTAACAATCTGTTCTGGATAGCGCCAAGTTGTGATCTCTGTGAATTTACTTTATTTATTGCATTATCAAGTAATGACACAGCAGAACCTGCTGCTGCTGTTGAAAGTGTATAAGATGCAAGAATGTTATTTATACCAACTGCAGTGGTAGAAAATGTGCCAATACTCATTACGATTATTTGGCCATCACTACCACCAACCTGTAAAATAACACTTCCTGCTGCTGAACTACTTGCTGTCCCGTCTAATAAATTTACTCCATTAAATGTTACAGACGAACTCATTCTGTCAAGTTCACTCATTAATTGTGAAACTTCTGCTGATATAAGCTGTCTGTCTGATGTTGTTAATGTTCCATTTGCTGCTTGAACTGCTAATACTCTCATCCTTTGGAGTATTGAACCAAATTCATCTAACGCACCTTCTGCTGTTTGAACCATTGATACGCCATCCATTACATTTTTCTTTGCCTGTCCAATTCCTGATATTTGTGCTCTTAATCTTTCTGAAATCGCTAATCCTGCTGCGTCATCTGCAGCGTGATTAATTCGGTAACCAGAGGATAACTTTTCTAATGAACTATTTAATTTAGCATTACTAATACTTAATTGTCTTGTGGCAAATAATGCCGCAATATTATTCATTACTGATAGGGCCATTTACTCTCCCTCCTTGAGTAAAATTTTTTTTAAAATAAGGCATCCTTGCCTTATCAATATAATTTTAAATTATCCACTGGCCGCTATATTCCATATTTACTTGTCAAAGAACATTGTTATTACTTTCCCAGTAATAACTTTTATTTATAATTCACTTTTACCCTTTTATCCCTTTTAAGGCAAAGTGAATCATCTTTTATGAAAATAATTGTAATACTGATTGAGGTCTTAAATTAGCCTGTGCAAGCATTGCATTGCCTGCCTGTGCTAATATTTGTAATTTTGTGAACTCAATCATTTCCTGTGCAAAATCTACATCTCTTATTCTTGATTCACTTGCCATTACATTTTCTCTCTGGATTCCTAAAAAGTTAAATGTATGTTCCATTCTATTCTGCATTGCTCCTAATACTGCTCGCTGTGATGACACTTTATTTATTGCTACATCTAATAACCCTAATGATGATGTTGCTCCTGTTACTGATGTTAAACTTAATCCTGATATTCCAAGTCCTGCTAAACTCATTGTATTTATATTTAATACTAAGCCTTGACCATTATCCGCACCAACTTGTAAAATTATTGAACCTGCACCTGTTGATGGAAGCCCACTTATTAAGTTTATTCCATTAAATTCGACTGTGCTTCTCATTCTATCTATTTCGCTTAATAATTGACTTATTTCTAATTGTATTAATTGTCTATCTGATGTGGTTAATGTTTGATTTGAAGCCTGAACTGCTAATACACGCATTCTTTGAAGTATTGTATGAAGTTCTTCCAAACCACCTTCAGCTGTCTGAATTAATGATATTCCGTCCTGAACATTCTTCTGTGCTTGTTCAAGACCATTGATTTGTGATCTAAATCTTTCTGATATTGCTAATCCTGCTGCATCATCCGCTGCACTGTTAATTCGATATCCTGATGATAATTTTTCTAAACTTTTGTTTAATTTTAAATTTGTTAATGTTAATTGTCTTGCGGCAAATATTGCCTCAATATTATTCATTATTCTCATAGTAATATCCTCCTTGAAATTTTTGTTACTTGGCCTCCTTGCCAATTTCTAAATAATTTTCACTCAAAAAAATCAATTACCTTTTTTTCGCCTTTTCTATCACCTCCTAATTTATAAATTTTTATCTTATTATAATACCGTTAAACCCTTATAAAAAGCAAAAAGGGTTTATAATTAAAGAGTTCTCTCACTCTCTAATTATAAACCCTCTTTAATAATCTCTTTATTTTACCTTCCATAGTTTTACCCACTTCCTTGTGTATTTATTTTCTTAATCTATCTCTATTATCGGCAAAACTTTAAAAAACTTTAGAAAAAAATTAATTTTTTTTTAATTATTTTTTTTTAGATATTTTAAGTTTATTATTACATCAAATTGATTTTTTAATTTTATGCTTTTATTCATTTTCAGGCTACTTACTTTTATTATTTTCTTTTCATTCTCTATCTTATATAAAAATCGAACAAGTTCTTTTATTCGTATATCTTCTATTTTTATCTCATATTCTGTTTCTTCATATTCCTCATTATTATTTGTTTTTATTGGCTTAAAATATAATACTCTCTTTTTTATGCCTGTCTCTTCTAATCCTTTATTTACATATTCTTCGAAAATAAAATTTGTTAGTTCTGTTAATAGAATACTCTCTTTTATATTAAAATTTTCTTTCAATTCTTTTGTCTTGCTTACATTCTCTATAAATTGATTATATTCATTTTCAACTGCTTTTAATTCTCTTTTTATTTTTACATTATTTTGCATTATTATTATATTCAGTATTATCAACACTATAAATATTATATATATTTTTTTTTTCTTCATTTTTTTATCACTATTTTTATTACAAAATCAATTCCTTCTGATTTTAATATGTTAGCATATTCTGATTTTATTAAATTTACTTCTCTTATATTTTCTTCGCGTTTTAATTCTTCTATCAAACTATTTATTACTCTTACATTTTCTGCTGAACCTGTTAAATCAAAACTATTTTCATTATACTCTATATTTTTTAAAGTAATCAAATTTTGATATTTCTTCAAACTCTTGATTATGTTTCTAAATCTATATAAAAATTTTTTATCATAATTCAAATATGAATTTAATATCTCTGTTTTATCTATTATTCGATTATTATAATTTATTGATTGTGGTATTACTTTCACTATTTTTTTTAATTCTGGATAATATTCCATAAATAAATTCTTTATTTCTTCTTTTATTTTTTTTTCTGATTTTTTTATTGAAATACTAACAGTCAAATTTATTAGTAAATTTATAATCAAAACAAAACTTATGGCTTTTATTAGATAATTATAAATTACAGGCGAAAAATAGATTCGGCTCGTTTGTTTTAAAAAACCACTATAATTTTCTTTACTATATGCTATTACTCCGCCTTTGATTATTTCATTCTCTCTATTTTCTACTCTTATTATTTCTATTTCTTCTTCTATATCATTATTATTTTGTATCTTTATTATTTCTTTTATTTTCTCTATATTAATTTCATTTGCATTTATATTTTTTACATAATCTAATATTATTCGCTCACCTGTATAACAATATTTGATTCTATTATTTTCTTCAAAAAAATAAACCTTTTTTTCTTTTGAAAATTCTGGATAATTATTTTTACAATAAAAATAAAATGCTTCATTTGAATCAATTATGCTTATTATCTTAAATTTATTCTTATACAAAAATAATTTTATTTCATTCAATTTTTCTTTATCAAATATTGATATATAATAATTTGCATTTTCTTCTTTTTCTTTTAATTTCAGATAACTTATTTCTCTTTTTTCTGTTGGTATTATTATATTTGTATTTGCATTCAATATTATATTATACAATTTATTTTGAACATTGAGTGGATAATCATTATTAAATGATAAACTCTCATCTATTATCAAAATTATTTTTTTACTATGCTTTTTTATTTCTTCCAATAATTCGTTATTTTCTGTTGATACTTCATACACTCCATTTATTTCTATTTCTTTTTTTTCTTTTGTAATTAAATAAAAATACTTCTTATCATTTATAATTCTTAAAACACAATAATTTCTTTTCATTTTTTATTTTCTTTTAAAAAATAATTTAGAACAAAAAATAAAATTATTAAAAATATGCTAAAATTTAATTTTGGAATTTTTAAAACAAATAATCTCAATTCAATAATATTTAATTTCTTTAATAAATTCAAATAACCAATAAAAACTGAGATATAAATTATATAAATTAAAAAATTTATTCTGATGTATTTTTTTATTCTTTCGAAAAAAAATAAAAAAACAAAAATAAATAATGTTGTCCAGCCAATAAAAGAATTTATAATTATATCATATAAAATCGTATAAATCAATAAATTTATTTTTTTTGCTTTTTGTGAATTTATATAAAAGAATAATAAAGGCACAAAAATAAAAAATGCATACTTACTAAAATTTATTATTAAAAATTTTTCTAATAATATAGAAAGAAAAATAATTAAATTCATTTAATAATTAATAACCAATCTAAATTTGAAAAATCTGCATAAGGTTTTATAATTATTTTTTGTTCATTCAAATCAATCTCTTTTATTTTTACTATTTCACCAATATAAAAATCTGGCAGAAAAATATCATCATTTCCTGTTGTTAATATCTTATCACCTATTTTAAAATTATATTTATATGGAAAATATTTTACATAACAAAACTCACCATTTCCTGAAATTAAAAAATGTTCTTCTTTATTTCTGTCCCCTTCTTTTTTAACTGAGGCAAGAAAATTATTTGAAAGTATCGTCAATACTTTTGAATAATCTTCATATACCTCATTTATTTTACCTATTACAATTGGCTTATTTTTCTCTATTATTATTACTCCTTTATTTTTTACTATTCCTTCTTTTTTACCTTTATTTATTACTATTTTTATTTCATCTCTGCTTATTTCCCAGTATTTTATTTTTGCTATACTAAATTCATACTTAAACTCTTCTTTTAATCCAATTATTTCTCGCAATTTTTTATTCTCTTCTTTTATTTCTTCTATTTGTTTTAATATTATCGGCTCAATTTTTATCTCATAATTTTTTGAATTTTTTAGTTTTAATATTTTATAAAAATAATTATTTATTCTACTAAAATTTAGATAATTATTTGATAGGATTAATATTAAAGAAATTATGATATATTTTATCATTGAAAATTTAATTTAATTAGACCTGTTATTTCTGGATATGTTAAATTCATTGTATCCTGCACTTGAAATAAACTATTTATTTCTCTATAACTACTTATTTTAATATATGCTGATACTAATTCCTGATTACTTAAATAATTTATTATTAAATCTTTTGGTAATTTGAATTCTATTACATTTGAACTTGCTACTGAATAATTTGAATTTGTTATACTACTATCATTACTATCTTTTATTGTTGCACTGCTGTTATAATATTCAAACGATAAAACTCGATTCAAATCTTCATAAATATCAATTACAAATTTCGTCCCTGTTAATGTTAAACTTGTCTGTGTATCACTACTGCCACTACCTGTATCTGTTGATTGAACTCTATTTACTGATTCTATCATTAAATAAACATAATCAGAATCCTGTGCTGTTTTTAATCCTTTAAAATCTGCACCATTATAATAATTATCTATTGTATCAGTTATTTTACTTCCATTTATTGTCCATTCACTTGAATCGCCATCAACTGAAATATTATATTGATATGGCACAAAATAATTATTTGCTGAATTTATCTTATCAAAGGAAAAACTCATTCTTCTATTATCTGCCAATGACGCTGTTCCTGTTAATGTTGAACCATTGCTTGTTAAATTTAGTGAACTTATTACTATCGTAGATGTATCATTATACCAACTAAAATTGCCTGTTATTGAATTTTGTGAAATTACTAAATTATAAACTGATAATAATTTATTTGTTGTATCACCAGTAAAAACAACATAATAATTTTCATTATATTTTGAAATGTATAAATCTGATGAGAATGAAGTTAATAAATTATTAGTATAATAAATTTTTATTTCACCACTATATTTCCCTATAAAATTTATATTAAAATTTTCACCTTCTGTTCCACAATTAATTAAGACAAAACTTAATAAACCACATACAAAAATAAAAAATATTTTTTTCATATTTTTACCTCATTTATTAAATTTCCATTTCTGCTGTATATATTAAATTTACTGGTCCTTCAAGATATGCTTCAAATTTTGTTTCACTATCAAATTTACTATTTCGCATTTCTTTTATTTTTTCATTATTAAAATGAATTCGTAATTGTTCTCCACTTTTTGTTATTAATGAAACAGGCGATTTTAAATTATATTTTATTGCTAATATTATTGCTGTTGCTGTGCTTCCTGTGCCACAGGCAAGTGTTTCATCTTCTACTCCTCGTTCATAAGTTCGAATATAATTTTTATCTTTCTCTTTTTTTACAAAATTTACATTTGTGCCTGCTGGCTGAAATATTTTATGATATCTTATTTCTCTGCCTATATTTGTTATATCCATACTAAAAAAATTTTTTTGATTATGGATTATCACTGTATGTGGGACACCTGTATTTATAAAACTTGCTTTTATTATTCTATTGTTTTTTAATTTTATATTTACTTCACTTTTATAATCTTTTGGTTCTGATAATTTTATCTTTACATTTTTTTCATCGATTATTTCCGCATATACTATTCCTGCTAATGTTTCAAAATTCATTTTTTGATTTATTATTCCATTTTTATATGCAAACATAGCAATACATCTTGCGCCATTGCCACACATTTCTGCTTCTGAACCATCAGAATTAAAAATACGCATTTTAAAATCTGCTATACTCGAATTTTCTAATAATAATACTCCATCTGCACCAACTGATATTTTTCTGAGACATACCTTTTTTACTAATTCTGGAATATTTGATGTTAATATTTTATTACGATTATCAATAACTATAAAATCATTTCCTGTCCCACTATATTTCTGAAATTTTATTTTCATAATTTTTTTCTACCTCTTTTTATTTTTTTATTTTTTATATTTTTAAAATATGTCTTTTAAAATGTCAAATAATTTGTTTTATTTGAAATATTATTAATCTCTTGTTGAGACAAAAATAAAAATCTAAAATTCACAAGATTTAAATATTGTTTTAATTATTTCGTTATATTTTTTTTATTGAATAATTAATTATTTGCAATTATCAAATTCAATATTTTTTATTTTTTTTTAATTCTAACATCATCTCATTAAATGAAATTTTTATTTTTATCTTCATTATTGTAAAATCATAAGTAGAATTCAATATATATTTAAATAATTAACCAAAAATAATAATTATCTTTTCCACTATATTTTTTAATACTTCCATAATAATCAAATATTTTACTTATATACAAAATTAACGAATATTTGGTTTGACAATATAAGTCAAAATAATAAAATAATATTATGATAAAAAATATTCAACATAATCAAAAATCATTAAAAAATATTGAATTTTACTCACAGGATTTATTTCAAGAATTATTGCCAAAAAATCTAAAACAAAAATTTTTACATCAATTAAGAGGTAAAGGTAAAAGATATAAAAGATATTTAGGTTCTCCTTTAAGATATGCAGGTGGAAAAAGTTGGGCTGTTGGCTATGTATTAGAAAGAATACCAGAAAATATAAAAAGATTAATTTCGCCATTTTTTGGTGGTGGTTCAATTGAAATTGCAGTAGCAAAAGAATTAAATATTAAGGTAATCGGTTTTGAAATATTTGAAATTCTTGTTCATTATTGGAATATTCAAATTGATAGACCTTATGAATTATACAAAGAATTAGTGAAATTAAAACCTACATTAGAAACTTATAACCAGGTAAAAGAGGAATTAAAAAGACATTGGAAAGGTGAAATAAAATTGCCACCACTAAAATTGGCAGCGTATTACTATTTTAATCATAACCTTTCCTATGGTCCGGGTTTTTTAGGTTGGATGTCAAGTGTTTATGCAAAGGAAGATATGTATAATCGTCTTTTAGAAAGAGTTAAAAATTTTAATGTCAAAAATATAAAAGTTGAATGTGCCTCATTTGAAGAAGTGATACCTAAATTTAAAAATGATTTTCTTTATTGTGATCCACCTTATTATTTAGGTAAAGATAGCACTCTTTTTAGGGGACTTTATCCTCAAAGAAATTTTCCTATTCACCACAATAATTTTAATCATGAATTATTAAAAGAACTTTTATTGAACCATAAAGGTGGATTTATTTTGTCTTATAATGATTCGCCTACTATCAGAAAATGGTATAAAAATTTTGAAATTATTGAATTACCTATACATTACACTATGGGGCAAGGCGAAATAAGAATTGGAATAAATCGCAAAAAGAAAAATACTAATCACATAAAAAAAACACATGAATTACTGATAATTAAAGAGAATTAAATTATGACCAAAAAAAAATCAATGACATCTGAAAAAGCAAGTTTCGTGAAAAGAAAAGGTCATGCAGATGCAAAAGAATTTGCTGAAAAATTAGGAATTGGCAAAGAATATAAAAGTAATCCCCAGGCAAAAAAGATGTAATTGATTTAGAAGGGCATTCTTATTCTGTAAAAAGTGGCGAAAAGAAATGGCAGATTTTTTTGTATGGCAAAACAAGATTTGAAAAGGATTTTACTTTTAGGGGTATGAATGGATTGGATAAATTATTTTTATAATGTATAGAAAATTTTCCTGAATGTAGAAATGATTATTTAAAAAACAAGGAATTGTATAAAAAGAACCTACAAAAAATAATGCGTGAATTATGCCAAAAATTAAAAGAAAAAAGGCTACTTGAAGCTTTTATCGATAAAAGTATGTTCAATAGTGGAGAGGTTGATTTTTTAGTTATTAAAGAATCAGATATTTTTCATGTATTCTATCACAGTGATGTTGTAAAAATTTTAAGTAATAATTATTCTGTTGAAAATTCTAAAGCAAGAGGAAAAAATCAAATTGACGATCAAAAAGTAGTTTTTAAGGTTTCAGATAAAACTCAGGAAGAAATTGAAATGAGAAATGATAGCGAAATCCATTATAGAGAAGTAAAATTTTGGTTAGATAAAAAATTAACATTTAATTTATTAAAATCACAAATAAATAAAGTTAAAAAACTTTCAGTTAACATAATTCTTTATGGTAAATCTATAAATAAATTGTCTAAATATATTTTAAAAAAGAATAATGAATTATAAAAAAAATTGTCCATTACTATATTCCTTTAACTTATCAATAGATAAATCGTTTTGTTTCACTTTGATTAAATTTTAATTCTTTTAAACTTACATTCCCAGCAATTAGGTAGCAATATAAAAAAAATATTAAGAAAGAATAAATAGATAAATAACCGCTTAAAAATTAAGAATAAAAAAAATCAAAAATGCTTGCTAAAAAGTTAATAATGCAAATATAATGTGCTTAAATATTTCGAATTCAAGTTTTACTAACAAATAAATTTTCTTATCGCATTGGAACTGCCACACTTACTGGTCGTGTTATTTTTTTATTATTAAAATTTATATATAAGATATATATTCCAATATCAGCAATATTTCCATTATTTTTCTTACCATCCCATAATATTTTGCCACTACCTGATACAGAACCATTAAATAAATCACGAACTAATCTACCTTCTATATTAAATACTTTTATTTCAAGTGGAACATTTACTCCTCCTGCATATTCTATTTCTAATTGTTGATTTAATTCAGGACAAAATGGATTATTATTTATTTTTACTGAATAATCATTTGAATTTGCTATTACAGGCATTGGATTTATATCACTATTCGAACGCGGCATAATAAAATATTCAACACCTACATTACTTATTGCGTATTTTATCTGATTGTTTTGATATAGTATTCCTTTTATTGTTTTTTGCGTTTTAATTATATCCGGATTTATTCCAGCATTATTATCTAAATAAATAAAATAATTTGCATTAACATCTTCTACTTTCATTATCTTATCAGAATAATAATTGTATAATTGCAATGTATCATTTATAACAAGTTCAACTAATTTACACTCATAAGCTTCTGCTTCTTCTAATTGTTTTGCATTTAATTTTATTGCTGCTGGCACTGTTTCTTGAGTGCTTAATACTTCTATTGTTGGATTTGTTATTTGTGTTAACCCTTTATATTGTGTCAATGTTCCACTAACCCGTATTTTATAACCTTCTAATATATCTGTATCAATCGAATTTTTATATATATTTATTCCTGCTTTATCATCCTGTATATAAATATTTAATTTACTATTATCAAAAGTATTTACACCTGCTGTTACTATTCCTTCAACAGTTATGCTTTTTCCAGTTAAATCTAATATTCCATCATTATTCAAATCTATTTTTGCATCTGCTATGCTAATTATTGATGTAGGAATCATATTTGCATAATAACTAAAATGTTGTGTCCATATTTTTACTCGTTTATTTATTTTATCTACTTGATATTTCTCTTTTGCTATCACAAAATAACTTTCTATACTATCATCATAATAATATGGAATAATACTATCTTCTGATGTGCCTGCTGGTAAAATAGAAGGATTATAACTTAAATAAATTATTACCTCTTTATCTAATGGAACACTATCTATTATTTTTATATTATATACTGTTCCGATTATTTTATGTAATGCTGGTGCTGCTGGTGGCTGACTTACTTCACTTATTTGCATTGTAATTGTATCTTTCCCTGAAACTACTGCTTCTGGTATTTCTATCTGTAAATTACCTTTGATTATTTTCGTATCTTCATCTACCTTTATTACATAAGTTTCTGAATTTTCAAAGCCTGATAATAAATCACTATATCTTCTTGGTTTTATTCTATATCCTGATGTATATGGTGCTCCATTTTCTAAATCTATTTGTTCTAATACTCCTATTACTGAAAATGCTCCGTTAGGCGTCGGCTTACCACATATATCAACATCATCATCAATTTGTAAATATGTTGTGCCACTTCCATCATCTATCATTATTGTCGCTCCTTTGCCTGATGTCGCAGATGGAAATGATTTGCCATCTACTATTTTTACATTATTTACTCTTATTAACTGTCCTTCGTATAATTCACCATATCTTGTTACCTGATATGTTGTTAATACTAATGGTTCTGGTAATGGCTGATTTTTCGCTATCATTGTCACTACTGGATTTATTATTTCAAGTAAGCCATAAAAATGTGAAATAATTCCTGTTACTATTACGCTATCGCCTTCTTCTACATAAAATGTCTGCTTATTTTCTTCATAAATATTTATTCCGCCTGTTGCATCCTGTATATACACTACATTTGATGTTTTACTATAATTTCCTGTTGCTACTGTTACTACTCCACTTATTGTTACCATCTGACCATTCATTAACGGCACACCGTTCGCATCAACACCTCGAATATCTGCTATTGGTCGAATTGATAAGGTATCTGTAATTGATGTTGGATTCTCTATCCAGACAGGTGCACCAATAGCATAATCACCATCCTGTTCTATTACTTTTATCAAATAATATGATACGCCATCAAAAGCAGTATCAATTATGGTATCTTTATATGATGATGAATTTACATAAATTGTTTTATAAACTGTTGGCAAACTGCCACCAACTTTATCTTTATAAATTTCTATATATGAAATAATATCATCTGCATCTGAAACATCAATTTCAATTTGCGCATTTGTTTGGTCTTTTAATACCTGTCCCATATCATAATTATTTACTTTGTAAAATAATTTTAAATTTCTATCTGTTGACGAAAAAACACGACGACTGCGTAATGCTTCAAATAAATTTGTTTTGGTTAATGAAGCAGCATAAACTCCTGTTATTAATGTTGTCTGCTTGCCCCAATTTGAATTATGATTATCTTCATTCATTGTTGGTGCTATTCGCCATCCTCGATTTAATAAATATAAATATGCTTCTAATTTATCGCTATATGTTCCTTTATTATCTGTTCCTGAATATGATACATTTGCCTCTGTTACTTCACATAGTGTTAATGTATCATTATAATAACTTACATAAGTATCGCCAAATTCTCCAATCGACGGATGATTAAATTGTAGCAGTTGCACTTCTGGATGCTGCTTCAACCATACATTATAAAGATAATCCCAATCACCATTATTTACATCACATCGTGCATTTGCTTCATATATATTTATATGTCCGCCTTTTGATATTGCGTTCCATTCCTGTCCTGCTATTGCTATAAATTTCCCTTCTTCTGTAAAACTTGCTGCTATATTTAATAAATTCTGATATTGTGCTTCTGACATTGCGCCATTTAAATCAGGTAAATTATTATTATTTCTCGTGTGGTCTGTAATTGCAAAAAACGATAAACCAGCAGTATCACGACTATATGCAAACGCATAATCTGGTGAACCTACTCCATCTGAAAAAGATGAATGTGCGTGTAATAAGCCATAATATAAATTCAATGTTGTTGGAACTGCTGATACTACATTTGAGATTTCAGAAATATTACCATTTTTATCAATTGCTTTAATTGCAAAGTAATATGTCTGATTTGCTGTTAAATTCGGTATTACTACACTCATTTGCTCGCCTGCTGCTAATATTACAAAATTTTCTGGATAATAACTATTTGCATTATTAAAATTATTTTCGGTTATTAATGATTGCGAATATTTTATTATATAAGTATCAGCAATGCCAAAATTCAAATTATTACCAACTGCTGTCCATAATAATTTTATTGAATTTGATACAGGTCCATAAACTGCACGCAAATCTGTTATTTTTGCTGGTGGTGTTGTATCACTTTCTGCACTTACTTTTACATTTACATTATTTGATATTGCTGATATATTGCCTGACTTATCTGCTGTCTGAATTGCTACATAAATACTTTCTCCTGCTGGTAAATTTTCTAATAATAATTCTGTCTTTACTCCAAAATTACCTTTAAAACTATATGCTGGATTTATTTTTACTGCACTATTATAATTCGTGTCATTTATTTCTTCGCTATTATATAATATTATTAGTGTATCAAGTGCATCATCAATTCCTGTATCAAATGGATTTGTAAATGAAATTATTATTTGTCCTGATTCAAAACCCGTCTGGCTACTTAAATCATTAACCTTATCTGGTGGAATTGTATCTGGCAATGGAAATGATGACGCTATATTTGATAAGCCTGATATATTAAATGATTCATCAAGTGTTTTTAATGCAAAATAATATTTTGTATTTAATGATGGCATAGAAATTATCATACTATCTATTACACCGCTTACTGATGGCACTGGCTCATTTTCTATTTCATAACAATAATCAAATGTATTTTCAAAAATATAATATGTTGAATATCGTAAATTATACTTAAATGCTTTGCCTTCATTTACATCATCACCAACTGCTGTCCATCTTAATCTTATTGTCCCTATTCTATCACCCGGCTCTGCTATTAAATCACTTACTGCTGCTGGCGCTGTATCATCACCTGTTTTTTCATTTGGTGCTTTTGGTGAGCCATATTTGAATATTGATGTTGATGGATATGCTAACCAATTTGTCGTATAATCATTATCGCGTGCATTCTGCTTTGATAATGGTAAATAAAAATTTCGGTCATAAGAATAATTATCAGTTAATGAAAAAACAGAATCAACTACCTGTCCTAAATTATTTTTCAATTGAAAATACTCATCACCATTTAATGAAAAATTAAATGCAAAATCAGGTCTAAAACCAAAGAAACTAATAAAATCATTTTCTGAATTTGCTATCACATAATAATCATTTGCTGATATTTTACCTGTTAATGGTATTATTGCTTGATAGTCTGATGCAGCGTCATTTATTACTAAAGTCCATCCTGTCAAATCTACATCATTATTTGATGTATTATATAATTCTATAAATTCATATACTGCATAAGTTGGATGTGTCGGGTCTGATTTGAATGGTTGACCTGCTATCTCATTTATTAAAACTGCAAAACTACTTCCTTCTGCAATTACATTTCCTGATACTGCTGATAAATTACCTATTTCATCTACACTTCTTAATGCAAAATAATAATATGTGCCTGGTTCAAATCCATATATATATATCCTTTCTTCTTCATTATAATTTTTTGGTGTTATTTCTTCAATTAAATATGTATCAGCGAAATCCCAATTTGTTTCGGTTATTGGAAATAATGAATATTTTAATAAGTATTTTTGAACTCGTTCAGTTGGTTTATCATCGTATGGCGCTTTGAAATTTATTATTATTTCACCATATCTATAACCTGATTGTGCTGTAATATTATCTGGTGGCTGTGGTGCTGTATTTTCTATTGATGCTGTGCATAGCACTACATTTGATAATACTGATATATTGCCAATTTTATCCTCTACTTTTATTGCAAAATAAAATGTTTCACCATAAGGTAAATTACTTAAATTTAATTCTTCTTTTTCGCCTGCTGGTTGTGGTATAAAATTATTTATGTATTCAACTGCACTATCAAATGTCTCTTCCGTTATTGGTATTTTTGAATATCTTATTTTATATTTTGATGCTGTTCCAGTATTTTCATTATCTCCGACTGCTGTAAATTTTAATATTACACAGCCCATTGTATCGTTGTTTTCTACAAATTCTAAATCATTTATACCTGCTGGCGCTATATCATCTATTCCTGATTTCGCTACTCCTACTACTACATTTGATAATCCACTATAATTTGGAAATGCATCAATTATTTTCATTGCAATGTAATATGTCTGATTTGGCGTCAAGCCACCAATCACAAAACTCTGCTTTTTGCCACTTTCTAATGGTATTGGTGCATCTATTACTATTGTTGCATTTGTATAATTTTGTTCGTTTATCTCATTTGTTGAATATCTTATTTCAAGTGCTTCTGCTTTGCCCTCATATCCATTATCACCACTATTTGTCCATTCGATATAAATCTCTCCTTCATTAAATCCTGTTATTGCTTTTAAATCAGTTATTGCTGATGGGGGTATTGTATCGCCAACTCCACCTGCTGAACACGAAACTACATTTGATAATGCTGATGTATTACCTGCATCATCAACAGCAACAACAGCAAAATAATATGTTTTACCAGCAACTAAATTTTTTATTGTTAGACGCACTATTACGCCATACCAGACTATTGGTATTGTATCTGTATATGTTGTCGCATTATAAAATGATGTCATATCTGTTATATTTGTCGCTGAATATTTCAATATATATTTTGCTACTTTTCCTGAATTTGCATTTCCACTATCATCTGATACTTCTTTAAATGATAATTCTATCTCGCCTGAATTTATTCCTGTTGTGCATGCTAAATCATTTATTGTGCCTGGTGGTGTTATATCATTTGCTAACCACGGTGTGCCCATTGAACCATCTGAATAATATTTCCACTGATTAGTTGCATCATCCCAATACCAGTTTCGCTCTGATTGTAATGTCGATCCTGTTACTGCTTGTATTAATACTCCTTGCCCATTTTTTAATTCAAATGTTGTATTTGTACTTAATGTAAAACTACCATAAAAATCAGGATTTCGTCCCCAATATGTTTCAAATGCTGTGCCACTCCTATTGGCTTTTATTACATAATATCCTTTTGCTTTTATTACGCCTGTTAAGGTATCTGTTGTTGTTTTCACTTTTAATGTCCAACCATTTAAACTTACATCAAATTCACTTGCATTATATAATTCTATAAATTCTTTTTGATAATCTGCACCTTTTGCACAATATACTTCATTCACTCGAACAAAAGTATCATAATTTGCTGTCGCAGGGTCACTTACATAAAATGTATCATTAAAAATACTGCTATAATTTCCTGCTTCATCTATTGCTTGAATACTTATAAAATACATTCCATAGATTAATTCATCCGAAACTTCTATTACTGAACTATTCCATTCTGTTTGATATTTATATGTTATGTTTTCCTCAAATGTTGGTAAGGGACAAATATTTACAAAATATTTTACGCTATTTACATCATTAAAATCAGGAAAATCGATTATTGGCGTTGTATCATATACATTTGCAATTTTAAAACTTGTATATATAGGTGCTGATGTATCTAATTTTATCGTTATTATTGCTATTCCTGATTTTAAATTTGAGTATGTATCTACTACTTCTGCTGTTAATATATATGTTCCGTCATTTGTAAATAAATATTCATAACTAAATTTACCATTTTCTTCTGCTATTACTGAACCTATTAAATTACTATTCAAATAAATATTTACTGTATCAAATTTGTTTATTGAATTTACTTCTCCTCGAATTGTTATTGGATTTGTATTAAAAACTAAATTATTAGTTGGAAAAATAAAAATCGGTGTATCGGGTTTTGCTACATATTCTATAACAAAACTTTTTATTTCTGAAAATTCACTTACATTATCTACATTATCAAAAGCACGAACTTTTATATACCATTCGCCATCTGTTAATTCATTTATTGGTATAAATATATTTGTAGATGACTTTATTATTTGTGGATTATTAAAATTTATATTATCTGCAAGATAAATTTCATATTCTTTTATACCAGAATAATCAGTAAAATTTGTAAAATTTATTTCAGGTTGTTTTTCAAAATATTTTTCTCTATTAATTGAAAATTCCGATACTACAGGCACCATTGTATCAGCGTATATGTTTAATATTGTTATTACTGATTCGCGTATTATCTTTTTGGCATAAACTTCTATTACATTTGTTTCATTTCCTAATAAATTTATTTCATAACTCCAATTTGTATTTTTATCTGTATCAATATAAATTGTATCATTATTTAATTTCAAAACTACATCCACGCCTGTTGTATTTGTTCCACTTAGTGTTATTGTTAGGACTGATGTAGAATAATTTGTTTGTGTTGTAGGCATTAAAATCACTGGTTTTAACGGTGTCTCTGCTTCAATATAAAATGTTGTTTCTGAAAAATCACTTTGATTACCTACTTTATCTATTGCACGAACTCTTATATACCATTCGCCATCTGCTAAAACCTGAACTGGCTGAAATGAATTATTTGAACTGATGAATAAATAACTATCATTAAAATTTGCATTATCAGCGAGATAAATTTCATAATTGTCAATGCCTGAATAATCAGAAAAAGCAGTAAAATTTATTATTGGTTGACTTACAAAATAAATCCAGCTATCAAGTTGAAAATTTGAAACTACTGGAATTTGTGTGTCAATATATATTTCTAATTCTCTGGTATCTGAATATAAACCTGTTTTTGCTGCATTTATTTCTATTTTATTTGTTTCATTTGCAAGTAAATTACTTATTTGATATGTCCAAATTGTATTATTAATTGTATCTGAATATACTATTACATTATTCAATCTTATTATTATTAATGCACCAGAATCTATTTCACCTTCTAATGTTAGTTCTATTGCTGATGTGTTATATGTAGCTTCTTCTGTCGGTTTTATTATTCGTGGTATTGTTATAGACGGTAATTGTATTGTAAATGAATCAATGTATTCTGCTGATGAATTGCCAACTCCATCTATTACTATTATTTTTATATACCATACACCATTTGTAAAATCAAAATCCACTGTAAAATTTTGATTTGTATTTGTTGTTGTTATTTGACTATTTATAAAATTTTCATTATCTGCTATATATATATTATATGTTTCTATTCCTGATGAATCTATAAATTCTACAAAATTAAATGTCGGTCTTTTTTCACTAAATAATGTTTCTGTAACTAAATTATTATTTACTGGCACTGGTGCTGCTGTGTCCACAAATATATACATTGTATTTGTTTCAGAAAAAAGTGAACTTGCTTCTGCTGTTATTGCTATTGTATTTGTATCATTTACTATTAAGCCACTATCAATCTTTATTATCGTTGACCAATTTTCATTTAAATCATTATCCTCATATACTAAAATATTATTTAGATATAATCTTAAATTAGTATTTATCGGTGTTGTACCTGATACTGTTATTGAAACTGCTGAGGTGGAATATGTGATATTATTTGTTGGTTGAATAAATGCGGGTTTTTCTGGCGGTTGGCTTCCACTACTATAATTTGTTACAAAAATATCATAAGCATAAATTGTAGAACTCGGTGATACTAATCGCAAATATACTTCTGAACTACTTTCATTTATTTCAACTGATTTTTCTACTGTTGTCGTGCCAATTGCATCAAATGTTATCACATCAGTCCACGAACCACCAACTCCAATTTTCTTTTGCAATTTTATTGTCCTGTTTGAACCGCCGGCGCGAATATAAACAGTAAACATTCCACAACTATTTACTACTGGTAATTCTAATATACCACTTGTTCCTTTTAGCTGCACATAGCCCTTTGAACCAATACCACTTGCTGAACCTGTTGGTGCTACAATACACTGTGTCATTGTCCAGGTGCCATAAGTATCTGCCTGTGTATAATCGCCATAACTACCTCTTGATGTCCAACTTTGAAAATTTTCTATTATGATTGTATCAGCTATTATAACGCTTGTTATTAGTAATAATACAAAACATATAAATAAAATTTTTCTCATATTTATCACCATTATTATTTCGAATTATTTTTCATTTATTGGAAATTTCGGCTGCTTTTATTTTTTATTTACTTATTTTTATTCTACCTTCTATTTCTACTTCTATTTCTTTTTTTGCTTTTATATACTCTATTACAACATCTCTTAAAACATCGTATGTATTTTCTATATATTTTGCCTGTTTAAATACACTATAACTTGTTCCTTCTGATTCTGTTATATATGAATTCGTCACTATTAGATACTCTTTATTCTTATCTATTTCTTTGCCATTTACTTTTGCTGATTTTATTCTTTTATATTTTGGTAATTTGGGATTATATACCATTTCTATTCCACTTACCTGTAAAATACCATGTGAACCTTCTACACTTATTTCTAATGCTTCTAATAGTTCTGCACCACTCATTTTTATCAACACTATATAATTATCAAAAGGTAAAACATTAAAAATATCTCTTACCTTAATTTTACCTTTTTTTATATCAGAACGAATGCCACCCATATTTTGAAATGCCACATCAGCATTATATCTTGTCCGTATTGCATCACATATTAAATTTCCTAAATTTGATTCTGGTTCACTTTTTATCAAATTATTTTTTGCTGTTCCTATTATATCATCAAATCCTTTCTCTACTTTCTCTTCCCATTCTTTTATCTTTCCTATTATTTCCTCTTCTGCTGGATATAAATCTTCAAATAATGTTATTAATTCATTCTTATAACCATTTATTTTCTTTGTCTCTTCACTAATTTTTAAAATTAAACAACCAAGTGTTCCTCCTTTTGAATATGCTTGCGTAACTAATGTATGATTCTCTGCATCCTCATAAATCTCACTTACTCCTGTATGACTATGTCCACCTATTATTATATCTATTCCACTTACTTTCTTCGCTAATTCTTTATCTTCTTCAAAGCCTAAATGACTTACTACTATTATTACATCACATTTCTCTTTTTCTCTTAATAACTCTACATATTTTTTTGTTTCTGTTATTACATTTAAAAATTTTAATCCACTTATATTTTTGCCTATTGATAAGCGCGGCATTTCTTCTGTTAGCACGCCTATTATTCCTATCTTTATTCCTTTTTTTTCTTTTATTAGATATGGTTTGAATATTAAGTTATTATTTTCATCAACTACATTACAGCAAATAAAAGGAACTTTTGATTTATTTATTAATTCTTTTAAATTTTCAAAACCAAAATCAAAATCGTGATTACCAGGCACTATCAAATCATAACCAACCATATTAAATACTTCGATTACTGCTTCGCCTCTTGATAAATTACCGATTGTCGTGCCTTGAAAAAAATCGCCTGCATCAACTAATATATACTCATCAGCATTTATGTATTTATTGAAATTTTTTATAATTGTTTTAATTGAAGCTAAATTACCTGTTGTTGGCGGAAAATCTGGATTTACATATTCTGCTTTTGATATGCCTATATTGCCGTGAATATCATTTGTATGCAATATTGCTATATTTATTATTTTTTCTTTTGCAAATAAAAAAACTACAAAAATTAAAAAAATAAATATTATCCTTATTTTTTTCATAACTTACATTCTATTCCAAAATTTATTTTTATATTATGATTTTCTGAATAATCAATATCTATTCTATTTACACGATTGCCTGTTGCCTGTAATGTAAATGGATAATTTTCTTTATATAAATATGTGTAATAATTTAATCCAATATTAAAATTAAATCTTTCATTCAGATTATAATTTGCTCCAAGATTTAATCCTAATTTTTTATTATCATTATTTATATTTATTGGTTCATAATATATTGCAAATCCACCTTCCATTTTTTTGATGACTTTATATTTGATGCCAAGCGAATAAATAATTGTCTCTTTTAATGATGGTTTTACTGCTGGCAATGAAAAGCCATTATTATCTTTTAATTCTTCCCAATCTATATAACTTATATTTACAAATAACTTTGTAAAATGTTCTGATGGTAATGTTAATACTGTTATAAATTTTATTTCATACGGATATTTGATTTCTTTATCTTTTATATCTTCTACCAAACCATTTGAATCATTTATAAAATAATCACCTTTATATTTTATTCCACTTTTATATTGCAACATAAATTTATGAAAACGCATTGTTTCATATTCGATTAATAAATTAAATCCAAAACCATCACCATTATATTTACCATATAAATTATAATCACTAAAACTTTGCGAAACAAAATCTTCACGAACCTTTATTTCATTTTCAAATTTCCTATAACTTATTTCTGGATAAATGGTTAAGTTTTGCAATAGTTTTATTTTATAAAAAATATTATACGAATAAATAAATCCTTCACTTTTCCGCTCATTCTCTTTTATTTTACTATTTGTTATGTCAAATATATTTTCAACAAATCTATAATTACAATCTCTATCGCGATTTATTAAAAACGAAAAATTATTGTAATTTATAAAAAATGAATAAATTCCTAAATTATCATTTTTATATGAAGCATATTTATTTTTTCCTATGTAATTATTATAATTATCGTAAATATCGCGTTTTCTATTTTCATAATTTATTTCATAGCCAATATTCAATTTTACTCTTTTATTTGGTACTAAATTTGGTAATGGCTGGTCAATACCAAATATACTTAATCCTGCATCAGTAAATACTCGTTCGCCATAATAAAAACCATTAAAAGTTGCGGAAAAAATCGCCGTTACAAATAAAAGTATAAATACACAAATTAATTTAACACTCATCACTTTTTCCTTATTTTAAAATCGCAAATTCAAATATGTTTTTAATAAGATTAAATTTTCTTCATTTGCAAAATTACGAATACTTGAACCATCAGCATAATAATATGTATAATTTGTGTCTTGCTGATAATCTGTAAATTTTGCTTTAAATGTTATTTTAAATTGGAAATTTTCATTTATATAATTTGTCAAGTAGAGCAAAAATTTATAGCCTTTGCCATCCATAAAATCTATGCTATTATCTTCTATATTCCATAATTGAAAGCCATTACTTGACCAGATATAAAATGAACTTTTTAAATTTAATCTATTACTAAATTTATACTCATAATCAGCACCATAATAATTTCCATCTATTTTTCCCTCACGATTTTCATTCTTACTTATTCTACTTTCAAGATTCAAATATGAATCTCTGCTTACTCTGTTTATTATTCTTATTGTCGTTTCATTTGTTTTTGATTCGCTTATATCTCTATATTTTCTCTGAAGTTTATGTTTTAATCTTATTGCAAAATTCATAAATGGCTGTATTTCTATTTCGCCCTGCATTCTATCATTATTTGTTCGATATGTATTTTTTGTTCCTGCATCATATTTGTAATTATCCCAATTATCATAATATGCATTTGTTATTTTAAATCTTTTGTTTATTCTTATTTGACTTGCCTGAACATAATATCCTGCTTCTGATTTCATTTGTGCATTTGAGATATAATAATAATCATTAACTCCATCACCATCTAAATCAATATTTTTAAATTTATAATCATAACTTAATATTGTTCCATCAAAGCGTCCATAAGATTCTGCAAAACCTCGACTATATGGATTATCATATTTTGAATTATAATTTCGCCATAGAACTAATAAATTACCACGATTTGTATCATATCGCGCGCCTAAATTATGTGCTGAACCGCCATCCAATAGATATGCTAATTCGCCAAAAAGACCAAACCGCGAATAAATAATTTGAAAATCAGCACTCTGTATTTTTCGCTCTTTTCCTTTAAATGAATTCAAATAATCAGGGTCTGTTACTGTAACCTGC
>DAONJL010000030.1:0-29723 GCA_035405645.1 bacterium
TTAATTATTTTATTTAACTCAGAAATATCTATACCAAGTGTAATATCAATATCTTCTGTTAATCTCGGATGACCATAATAAAGAACAGCCTGTCCACCAATAATCATATAATCTATTTTTTCTTCCTTAAAAGCATAACATAATTTTTCAAATACTTTTTCTAATATTGTTTTCTCCAATTTATTATCCTTGCAATTTCAATATCTTTTTTTATACTTTCTTCATAATTCTCTGGTTGCCATTTATTCATCTTTTTTGCATAATTCATTAATTCTTCAAATTTTTTTAATTTTTCTTTGTAATCTAATTTTATATCTCTTAAATATTCTTTCTCAAATTGTTCTAAAATTTCATTATTTTTTATCATCTTTTTTAAATCAGAGTTTATTAAATTCAATTATTTTTTGAATAATAAAAATCAAATCACTTTTCGATAAATCATAATAGCACGGTATAGATAAACATTCTAAAAAATATTTTTCTGAATTTGGAAAATCAGAAATCTTAAACTTATATTTTTTTTGATAAAATGGATGTCGATAAATTGGAATATAATGTATCTGACATAAAATGTTATTTTTCTTTAAATATTCAAATAATTCATTTCTTTTTTTTGTTAATATAACAACTAAATGATTTGATGATTTATATTTATCGTTATTTATTTTTTGAAATAAAACTAAATCAGATAATTTATTTCTATAATACTCTGAAATTTGCTGCCGTTTTTTTAAAAATTTATTTATACGGGATAATTGACTTAATCCTAATGCACATTGAATATCAGTTATACGATAATTAAATCCTAATTCTTGCATTTCATAATAGCATTGCTTTGGAAGTATAATGTTATTTATATTTTTTAATTTATACGAATTATTATAGAAGCAACTATTCAATGATATATATTGATTATTCGATGTATATAAAAATTTTGAACTATCTTTTATTATTCCGTGTGAACGCAACATTAATAATTTTTCATATAACTCTTTGTTATTCGTTAATATAGCGCCACCTTCGCCAGTTGTAATTGTTTTTACAGGATGAAAACTAAAACAGACTAAATCTGAAAAACTACAATCTCCAATCTTATGCCATTTATCTTTTATTTTATATTCTGCTCCTAATGAATGACAGGCATCTTCAATAATTTTAAAATCATATTTATTTGCTAAAAAATTAAGACCAGCCATATCGCACGGTAAGCCAGCAAAATGCACAGGTATAATAACTTTCGGTAATCTTTTTTTAACTTTTGCCTTCTTTAATTTTGTTTCTAAATAATTCAAATCAAGATTAAAATCATCTAATGAAATATCAATAAAATCTGGTTTAGAAGCACAATAAATACCGCAATTTGCTGATGCTACAAATGAAACTGCTGATGTCCAATGTTCATCTCCATTTTTTAAACCAAGTGCAAGACAGCCTAAATGTAAAGCAGCAGTTCCATTTGCAACTGCCACGGCAAATTTTGCTCCACAATAATCTGCCAGTATTTTTTCAAATTTTTCTACTTTCGGTCCTTGCGTCAAAAAATCCGAACCTAATATTTTTAAAACACTTTTTATATCAGTTTTATTTATATTTTGTTTTGAATATCCTATCATAATTTTAGGGACAGACATCATCACATCATTACAAATAAATTTTCAAAAAATTAAAATTTATTCTTTAATCTGAATATATATCTTAAATTCAATTATTAAAAATTTTAAAATAGTAACTATGAGTCCTTTTACAGTCCTTTTTTTAAAAATATAAATTTTATAAAAAATATTCTCTGTCAAGTTTGGCAAACATTTTTAAACTTTCATTTTCAAGAAGAAATTTTATTGCTTTTTCTAATTCAGGCAGTTTATTCTTTATAATTTCCAAAATTATTTCAGCATATATGCCAAAATATTCTTGAATAAGAATATCTATTAATCCAGCTGTTCACCTCTTGCATAGGAACCAAAGAGATCAATTTCGATTACTCCGAATTTTTCTCTTAAATAATTTTTATGTTCTTGTAAAAATTAATTCTATTTTATTGTTCATTTTTTCTCCTCAAAATAATAAAGTGAATACTTCTTAAAAAAATTAAATCTTTTATTGTTAGATTAAAATATACTTATCAAAAACAATTATTTTTTAAAAACTTATTATTCTATCTGATGTAAATAAAAATTATCAAAAAATTATTTATTAAAAATTTAAATTATTTTAATCATACCTAAAAATTATAAGTATGAACAATATTTGTAAAATGCTTTTTTGAATCTCTTTTCTAAAAATATTTTTCACTTATATAATCATCAACTATCTTTTTTATTTCTTCTTCTGTTAGCCACATCTTGTTTGTATTACTTTTATATTCAAAATTTTCATCAACTAATTTCCCGTTTTTTTCAGGCAATTCTTCATTTGATAAATATAATGTTGGTTGTTTCAAAATATAATAATCATCAAACTCATAACAATAACGCGCTTCATCATTTGAGATAAGCATTTCATTTATTTTTTCACCTGGTCTTATGCCAATTTTTTTAATTTTACATTCAGGGCAAATTACTTTAATTAAATCAATTACTCGCATACTTGGAATCTTAGGAATAAATAATTCATTTCCGCACATTATATCAAGACATTTCAAAACGAAATTTGCTGCCTGCTCTAATGTTATCCAGAATCTCGTCATTCGTTCATCTGTTAATGTAACTTCCCCTGTTTGTTTTTGTTTTAAAAATAATTCGATTACACTACCGCGACTACCAAAGACATTGCCATATCTAACCACACTAAATTTACAATGTACAGCAGCATAAGCATTTGCAGCAAGAAATAATTTATCAGAGCATAATTTTGTAGCGCCATATAAATTAACAGGATTAGCAGCTTTATCAGTGCTAAGCGCAATAACTTTCATGACATTATTAAACATTGCGGCTTCTATAATATTTTGTGCGCCAATAATATTTGTTTTAATAAACTCAAATGGATTATATTCAGCGGCAGGCACCTGTTTTAATGCTGCAGTGTGAATCACATAATCAATATTTCTAAATGCAGTAATCAAACGCTCTTTATCTCGAATATCACCTAAAAAATATCGAATAAATTTATATTTCTTAATAGGAAACATCTGTTCCATTTCAAATTGTTTAAATTCATCACGGCTTAAAATAACCAACCTTCTTGGCTGATATTTTTCGATTATTATTTTAACTAACATTTTACCAAGTGAACCAGTTCCGCCAGTAATTAAAATACTATGATTATTTAGCATATTTTTTACCTCGTTTTTATTTTTTGTTTTTTTATTTTATAAAAATTCTAACAAAAGTTTCATTAAAAAAATGTTTTTTTAAGTCATATTTCTCTGTTGGTAAAGTTTGATAAATTTTATCTCCGTAAAAAGATTGATAATAAATTTCTTTACAACCTAAATCAGTAAAAATTTTTCTAAAATTATAAGGAAACGGTGCACCATTTTCAGCAGTAAATATTGCGATATATTTTTTCGAAATTCGCACCATATCAGCAAAGAACGAAAAAAATTCAGGGTCAATATGAATTAAAACAGCAATGCTAAAAACAACATCAAACGAATTATCAGGAATCTTTTTTATTTCTACAGCCGCATTACCAATATAAAATTTCGCTGTTTTATATAATTCAGAAAAATTTTGTTTTAATGTTTGATTTATAGCTATTTCGTTTATTTCAATTCCTGCAAGTTTTTTAAATCCTTTTTCTAATAAATAATTCAAATTTCTACCAGCATTACAACCAATTTCAATAAAAGAAGTATCTTTATTTGAAACATTAATAATTTTATCTAATGTCGCTTGCGTAGAAAAATCAGTTCTTAAATATTGTTCTGGTGAATGATTAGTTTCTAAATTTCGTGTTTGCCAATATAATGAATCACAATTTCCATAATAAATAAATGGTGGTCGAACACCATTCATAACACATAATCGAGCAATTTTATATTTGATATTTTGATATTTATAATTATTTGAATATTTTTCTTCTAATTTTTTAAATAATTTTCTAATTATATGATTACGAAAAAATATTTTTAATATTAATCTAATCATTTTTAAGTTCCATACTAAACTGTAAATTATAATATCTTGAATAAAAAGAATTTTTATCAATTAAATCATTGTGCGAACCAACTTCAACTATCTCGCCTTTGTCTAATACAATTATTTTATCTGCATTAAGAATAGTCGAAAGTCTATGTGCTATAACAATGATTGTTATTTTCCCTTGCCAATAATCAAGTGCTTTTTGAACATTTCGTTCAGATTGATTATCAAGTGAACTTGTTGCTTCATCAAGAATTAGAATTTGTGGATTTCTAATAATTGCACGCGCTAATGAAATCATTTGTTTTTGCCCACCTGATAATTTCACTCCGCGCTCGCCTATATAAGTATCGAATTTATTTGGTAATTCCATAATAAATTCATAAGCATTTGCTTTTTTCGCTGCTTCTATTAATTCTTCATCTGTAGCCTCTAATTTTCCATATAATATATTATTTCGTATTGTATCATTAAATAAAAATACATCCTGTTGAACAACAGCACAAATATTTCGCCAATCTTCAATTTTTATGTCTTTTAACTTTATATTATCAACATAAATATCACCAGCTGTTGGATCGTACAAACGTAAAATTAAATCTATTAATGTTGATTTGCCTGAACCTGTTGCACCTATTATTGCTGTTGTCTGTTTTTTTTCTATTTCTAAATTTATATTGTGAAGAACATATTCATTTATATACTTAAACGATACATTGTTAAATGTAATCTTTTTTTGAAAATTTTTAAAATTTATTTTTCCATTTTTTAAATATGGTTTGCCTTTTTCACTTATTGCTTCTAATGCAATGTCAACAGGCGCTAATGTAGTAATTAATGAATTAAAAACAACTGGTATTCTTTGAAATATCGGAATTAATTTATAAATAATCAACATATAAACACTAAGTAAAGCAAAATCAAACTTGAGCACATAATGCGTATATAGTATTAATAAAATAATAATTAAAAAACTTATTGGATTCGTTAATGATGAAATTATTGCACTATTTTTATAACTTACATATAATACATTTAAAAAGGAAAACCAATTATTGGCAAACTTCTTTTTTTCATATTCTTCTCTATTAAATGATTTTACTACTTTTATACCATCAATTGAATCAATAAATGCGCTATTAAATTGCTGATTTAATTTTGTTTGTTCTTTCGATAATCTACTTGTTATGCTAAGAAATTTTTTGTATATAAGTATACTAAAAAAACCAAGAAAAAATATTATTATTGATAATTTTAAAGAAATTGAAAATAAAATAAATGTATAACCAAAAATTAAAAAAATTTCAAATACTAATTCAAGAAGATGAAATAATGAAAACTTTAAATAAGACGCCGCACCACTTATATAATAATATATATCACCTTTCTTTGTATTATGATAAAATGAATATCCTACTTTCATTAAATTATCAAATATTTTTTTACCAACATCAAAAACCATATCTCTTTGCACTTTCGAACGAATAATTGCTGCAATATAATCTATTATACTTTTAATAATAACCATTCCCATAAAAACAATGAATATATTAATTAAATTTGGTTTTAATCTAATTAAATCAAAAAATTTAAAAATATATTTTATAATCTTTATATTGGCTGGTTGCTGACCTATCAAATAATTTATAATTGGCAATAACATTGTTATTTCTACTGAACTTAAAACCATACTTATAAATAAAAATAAAAAGAGGATTATTGTTTGATATTTATAATTACTTAAAAAAATCCAATATATCTTTAATTTTGAAATAAAATTTTTAAATTTTTCCATTTTCTGCATTCCAATTAAAATTTATTATTTTGAAAATATTATTATTATATCATCTCATAATTCAATTGTATTTAATAATTTTATTTTGAAATTTTTCATTAAATTTTTTAAAAAATAATTAAATAGTATTTTTCTATTTACATAAAAAAGAGAAATATAATAAATATAAATAATGGCCGAAACACATTATTTATATTGTTCAAATTTTGAACATTATTTTTATATTATATTTTTCCGCCTTTGTCAAGTTTTTTAAGTTTTTTTTAAATTATTTAAAATCTTTGAATTAGCCGTTTTTTTGAAAATTTCCTAAATAATAAATATTTAAATTTTTTTGCTGATTATTAAAATAATTTCATTAACCAAGGATAGACTATTTCAAAAAAGATCAATAAAATAATTATCAATTCTAAGGTATGAGCTTTTTTTGTATTTATTACATCAAGTAATGTCTCTATATTATCTGTTATAAATTCAAGTTTAATATTTATTGCATAATGGCGATCATCAAGGTCAAAATATTCTCGTATTTCTTTGAAAAGTGTTCTTAATTCAATATGTTCCCAGGTTTCTTCTGGTTTATCAAATAATGTTAAATTTGAAATCACATGATATTTCATTGATATTGCTAAACCAATACTTTGAAGTATTTTTTTTGCGCTAAAACGAACTTTACCTGTATCTTTAATTTGATGAATATACTTTTCTATTTCTGTTAATGCATTTTCCATTTCAAGTTCAAATTTATTTAATGCTATTGATTGTGCCATTGCTAAACTTATTATTTTTACTTTCTCTGGTGTTATTGAACTAATACTAACCTTCTCAAAATCTATATAATCAAACTCGCCTATTTCAATTTCTAATTCATCACTCACTCTCTCATCAATAGAACTATCTTCAAGAAATTTCGCTAATTCATTTATTATCTCATTCTTGATTTCTTCATTTGGATTCCAGAAAATTACAACACCAAATTTTGTAATAATTACAAAGCGCTCACTTATTGGCTCAAATATAATTGGGTCAATGCTTAATATTTTATATGCTTTTAATTTTTCACGAAATTTTTTTAAATCTATTTTTGAATTGTAATAATATCCTTTTACATTAATCATATCTTTTAATCTTAAAAAAATTCTTTAATTAATTTTTTATTAAATGAAAATTTTTATAAAGTCAATTAAAAATATTTATTTTAATGAATTTTATATTTGCTATTATTGTAAAGAAAATCAGCATATTGAAAATAAGCAGCACATATTTTTTCATATTGAAGATTAATAAAATTATCTGTATTGTTAATATTAATAATTTTAAAAGTTTTATCTGGATAAAAAACACATAATTTTTCTTTATATAATAATCCAATTAATTTATCATAATGTAGTAAAGCAAACCCATCATCTTTATCAACTGAAAAAATATTTCTGCCAAATGCTATGCTTTTATATGGAATATTAAGAATGCTTAAAATACTTGGTAGTATATCAATTTGGCTTATTATTGTATCAATTTTTTTGGGAAAATTTTTTAATATTTCAGGTGCATAAAATAATAATGGAATGTGGTATTTTTTAATCGGGATAATATTTTCACCAAAAACTCTTGTGCTGTGGTCTCCTAAAATTACAAATATTGTATTATTAAAATATTTTGTTTTTTCTGCTTTTTTAATAAATTCGCCTAATGCATAATCAGAATATTTTATTGCATTTAATCTATCATAATCTTTTATATTAGTATCTAATTTTTTTATTCGACCTTCTGGAAAAGTAAATGGCATATGATTGGATGATGTTAATAATACTGCTAAAAATTGTGTTTGTTGTTTCTCAAATATTTCTAATGATTTATTAAATAAATCTTCATCACTTACTCCCCAGGTAGTTTTAAATATATATTTATCAAAATCTTTTTCTTCTATAATATTATCAAAACCATTTGAATTAAAAAAACCACGCATATTATCAAACATTGCCTGACCGCCATAAATAAAATGCGTTGAATATCCTTCTGCTTTTAATACTCTGCCAATTGTAAAAAAATTATTTACTGTTTTAGAGCGTTTAATTGTGCTCTCACCAGGTATTGGTGGAAATGAACTAATTACTCCTTCAATTGCACGTGCTGTTCTTGTGCCAGTTGAATATGCTCGTGTAAATAATATTGATTTTTCTGCTATTTTATCAATATTTGGTGTTAAATCATATTTTTTATTCTCTTCTGTTCCAAGAATCCCTGTAAATTCAGCGCCTAAACTTTCTTCAATTATTATTACTACATTATAATATTTTTTTTCTCCACCTTTATTCTCAATTCTTATTATTTCTTCATCATTTATAAATTCTATATTTTTATTTTCTGCTATTTTATTTCGCACTATCATTCGCGCTTCTTTATCATCTATACTAAAGTAATTCTTCTTATATTCCACTACATTTTTTAATCTATCTATTAGTGCATAGCAAAAAGAAAAAAAACCATTTAAACTTACTTCATTTAATAATTGATTTTTTGAAAAATATGATAATACTATATTTATTGGTCGATGATCAAAACTATTTCTCATTCCAATAAAAATAATGCACAATAATATTATCCATAAAATAGTTCGCTTTAAAAAATTAAAACTAAAAAAAGTAGTTGAATATACAAATTTTTTAAATAATTTTGAAATAAAAAAATAAACTATTATTATTCCAATTGTAACAGAAATAACAGGATAGTATTGAAAAATATTTGTAAATACTTCGCGTGGATATATTAAATATTCTACTGCAAGATGATTATATCTTTGTCCAAATTCTTTAAAAAAGAATATTTCAGTAATTGAAAAATAAAATAGAATAAAACCTGTAAATATAAAATAATAAAAAATTATTTTTTTTATTATTACTTCTTTTATAAATTTTTTTTCAAACAAAGGTAGAATTATTATTAATGGTGCTAATACATAACTACATATAACAACATCAAATCTTAAACCAATGTAAAATGCCTTAAATAATAATGCTAATGAATTATTTAATAAATTTGATGAAACTAATAAATAAATTCTTATGCTAAAAAAATAAATTAGCCAGAATAAATAAAAATATATAATAAAATTCATTTACTTACAATTTTTCTTTTTATCTAATTCGTATAATAATTCTAAAATTCCCTGTCCTAAATCAATTTGTGGATTAACTAAATATTTTTTACCATAACGCGGTTTAAATGTATATGGTGTTATTTCATAATGTTCATCATATTTTCCATTTTTATATTCAATTGTTATTTCATTATTTAACATTTCTTTTATCATTAATAATAAATCTTTTATCTTTATACTATTTAAACCAGTTATAATGATATTATCATTTTTAAATTTTTCTTCTAATATATCAACACTTGCTTTTGCTGCATCAAATAAATGTATATATTCTCTTATCTCTTCACCGTCGCCAAGTCGAACTATTCTTTTTTCATTTAATGCCTGTAATAATATTTGTTTTATCCAATTATTATCAGGTGCATCTGGTCCATAAATTGAACCATATCTTAAAATTGTATAATTTAAGTTAAATTTCTTATGATAAGCTTCAATCAGTAATTCACTTATTTGCTTGCTACATCTATAAAATGTGCCTTTTTCGCTATATACATAAATTGTGCTTGCAAATATATATCGTTCTATATTATTTTTTACACAGCATTCTAATATATTCAAATTACCAATTACATTTGTTTTTATTGTTGCATAAGGTTTTTTATTTGCTTCTTCTAAATCAACTATACCAGCGAAATTATATACTATATTTTTTCCTTTTATTGCTTCATCTAATTTTTCAAAATCTAACATATCACCTTCTATATATTTAATTCCATTTTCATTTAATAATCTAATTGGTTTTCTTATATCAAAAACAAAAACATCATATCCTCTTTTATATAATTCTTCTACTGTTGCACTTCCTAAAAAACCTGAACCGCCAATAACTAATACTTTCTGGTTTTGTTTATTCATATCATTTTAATTCCTTTTCATTTAACAGTAATTTTATCTGCTAAATTTTCATATATTTTTTTACCAATTCTTTTTACTTTCATAATATCTTCTTGTTTTTGAAATTTATTTATTTTTCTGTATTCTATTATATTTTCTGCTGTTCTTGGTCCTATACCTGGTAATGTCATTAATTCTTCCTTTGTTGCTGTATTTATATTTATTTTTCCTGATTTTTTTGCATTACTTGAACTAACATTTTCTTCATTACTTTTTATCTTTTGAAATTTAATATCTTCTGTGGTAATCAATCTTTTATTTTTAACATATTCATCATAATTAAACTTAAAAGGGATATTTATTTTTTCACCATCAACTAATTTTTCTGCTCTATTTATATTTGATTGATTGCCATTTTTCAAAACGCCTCCTGCTTCTATAATCAAATCATTTAGCGTAGCACCTTTTTTAAGTTTATATACACCAGGTTTTAATATAGCTCCACTAATTTCTACTGTTATATATTCTATTTTTTCTTCTTTATTTTCATTTATTCTTTCGCCTGAAATTAAACCTTCTTCTTCTCCTTCTATGTTTGACTCTCTATTTATTCTGCTTTCAATTTTATTTTTTCCTAAATTAAAATAATAATCGAAATTCTTGATTAAATGATAACCTAAACCTATAAATAAAATGTAGAATATAATTGAGAAAAAAATGTTTAACCATTTTTTTATTTTTTCTTTTATACTATTTTCTGGTGGTAATTTATTTATTTCTTTTATCATTGTATTTTTTTTAAAATTATATTTTATATAGTTTATATAAAATTCTAAATATTCAGTCAAGATTTTTAACTATTTATTAAATTCATTATAAATTTTAAATTTTTATTTTTATTTGACTAAAAAAAATTTTTATAAAATAATTGATAATTTTTAAATTTTTTTTTAAGTGATAAAATTATGATTTATGCTATATTAGCAATGTTGATCTGGGCAACAACTGCTATTCAAATTCGTTTAATAAAAACTGACTTTTTAAATATTTTGTTCTGGTCAAATATAATTGCGTTATTACCTGCATTTCTTTTATTTTTCTTAAATTTTAAAAAATTATCTAAAATGTTTATCGCACATAAATTAATTTTATTTGCTGTTGGACTATTTGCTTTTATAAATGGCTTTACTTATTTTTATTCAATTAAAAATACAACTATTGCAAATGCTTTAATGACACATTATACAACACCAATTATTGTTGCTGTTTTTGCTCCTATATTTTTAAAAGAAAAATTTACAATAAAAATTTTAATAGCACTAATATCAGGAATTATTGGTCTATTACTTATAATTAATCAAACAAATTTAAGATTTAATAGTAATGATTTTTATGGCATTATTTGTGGTTTAATTTCTGCCTTTGCTTATGCTGCTGTAATTTTAATTGGTAGATTCTTTAAAACTAATATTAATCCTGTTGTCTATATTATTTCACAATCCAGTGTAGCAGTAATATTTTCTTTGCCTTTCATAAATTTACATTTCTGGAATTTTGATAAACAATCAATAATCTTTATTATAACTTTTGGATTATTTAATATTTTTTTAGCAGCAGTTCTTTTTTTTAAATCATTAACAAAAGTTAATGCTTCTATTGTTGGAATTATTGGTTATATAGAACCAATTGGTGCAATAATTATTGGTATAATATTTTTAAATGAAATAATGACATTAAAAATTCTGATTGGCTGCTTGCTTGTTATAATCAGTTCTGTAATTGTTAGTATTAAATAATTTAATTTATTTTTATAATTTTTATATTACCTATTTCTTTAATTTTTTTAAATTGCATTAAATCCTCAAAATAAAATTTTTTTGCTGATAACATAAAAGTATCATTACCATTATAATTTTTAAATCTATAATAAATAGAATTTGAAATAATGACATAATCAAAATTATTTTTAATAAAATTTATATCAGGAAATTTAAATGTCAATAATCTTTCGCCTTCCAGCGGTATATTTAAAAATGTCAGATAATATTTTTTACCTTTTCCATATTTAATTAGATTTTCAAAATATATTTGTTTTAATTTTTTTCTTGATGATATTTTTGGTTCATCATAAATAATTGGTAAATCTGCTGGTAATATATATGGCGAATAATCATATAAATCTTCTAATAAAATTTTTGAATTTTCTGCTATATTTTCTTCAATATATTTTTTTGCTAAGATTCTATCATCAACTTTTGTTAATGATTTAATATATTCAATATTTTTATAAAAATAATTTATTGAGAATAAGAAAAAAAATAAAATAAAGAAATATTGAATTTTTTTTGAATATTTATCAAATTCAAAAATTATTAAATAAAAAACGAAAGGCAAAATAGGAACGATATAATGATTTAATTTGAATTTCCATTTTATTAAAAAAATTAAGAATAAGAAAATAACAATAAAAAATTGTAAAAGATAAATATTTTTTAAATTTCTAAAAATGCAAAACAAAAAAAATATCCAATAAATAAAAGATAAATTAGAAGTTAAAATATTATAAATAATTTTAAAATTATCAGTAAAATTTTTTGCTTTTACAAAATTTATATGACCAATATTTACAACATAAAAAATATATTTAATATCAGAAAAAAAATTTTTTGTATCAAATAAAATTGAAGGATGCAAAATTAAAATAAAAATAATTAATATAAAACAAAACAATAAAATATCTTTATAAACTTTTAAAACATTAAATTTTGAATGTAATAAAATAATTATAATTGGTAAAACCACAAAAAATACTGTGTTATATTTTGCAGTAATTAAAAATCCTGATAATATTGCTAAAATAATAATATATCTAATTTTATAAAAATTTTGTAATTTCAATGAATAATAAATAATCATTGAAATTAAACAAAATAATAATAACTCAACTTTAATATGAGTACTAAATTGATATATTATTGGAGTTGTAAAAAAAATAAAAATAAAAAAAATTAAAGTTTCGATTTTAAATTTTTTTATTTTTATAATTTTATAAAAAATAAAAATCGAAAAAATGAAGAATAAAAAAGATAATAATTTTCCTAAAAATAAAAATGCTGAAAAATTATTTACATAAAGATATTTTAAAAATTCAATTCCAGAACCAAATTTAAATAAACCATAAAAATAAAAAATTGAAAAAATAATTAATAAAAAATAAGATTGGATAGGACCATAATAATTAACAGGCATAATAAATGAATTTAATGGTAAGCTTAATGTGAGATTAATAATAAATCGTTCATCGTGTGATGCACATATATTTTTTATAAAAAATAAAGGCAATGAATAAAACAAAAAAAGAATAATAAAAAGAATAAATAAAATTTTTTTCATAGATTAATTAAAGAACAAACATATTTTGCAATAGCAAGTGCAGAAGTAAGTCCTGGTGATTCTATTCCAATAAGATTTATAAAATTTGGAAAACCTTTATTTGATTCTTCGCAAATTACAAAGTCACGAAATGCACCACCTTCTGATTGTAACTTTGGTCTTATTCCACTCATTTCAGGTGTTAAATCATCTAATTCAATAACTGGAAACCATTTTTTTACACTTTCATAAAATATATATTTTTTTTCTGGTGATACATTATAATCAAATTTTTCTTTATTTATATAATATGCATCAGGTCCTAAACTCATATTCCCTGTTAGTTTAATTACATTATGAATACCTAAACTCTTTAAATCTTTATGTGGAACAGTATAAATTAATCTATTAATTAAATTGCTTTTATTTGATGAAACACTAAAATAATCGCCTTTACAATAATATAATTCATAATTATTTTTTTTTATATCTATTCCAACTAATTGTGCTATTTTATCAGAATTTAAACCAGCAGAATTAATAACTATCTCACTCTCAAATTCAAATATTTCGCCATCACTATCTTTTATTACAATCTTATAATCATTATCTCTTTTTTCAATTTCAATAATATTTACACTACAAACAATATCTGCATTATTTTTTTTTATATATGCTGCTAAAGAATCCATAAAATTATGAACATTTAAAATTCCTGTTGAAGGAGAAATAATAGCTCCTTTACATTTTACATAAGGTTCTTCTTTTTTAACAAAATCAGCATCAATAATTTTTATATCATTCACTCCATTTTTTATTCCTTGTTTATATAAATTTTCTAAATCAATTAATTCATTATCATTTGTTGCAATAATAAATTTACCTGTTTGTTTATGCGGTATTTTATTTTTTTTACAAAATTCATATAATAAGTATTTTCCTTCAACACATAATTTTGCTTTTAAAGAATTAGTAGGATAATAAATACCAGAATGAATTACTTCACTATTGCGACTACTTGTTTCAAATCCATACCTTTCATTTTTTTCTAAAATAATAATTGAATCAATCTTTTTCGAAATTTCATAAGCAATTGCAAGACCCACAACACCAGCACCAATAATAGTTATTTTTACTTTATCCATTAAAAATACCACCTATCAAATAATTTATAATTCAATTTCTAAACCTTCTCTTGCTGGTAATAATTTTAAATTTGAATTTTGTTCTTTAATTTTTTTATTGCATCCATCAATTATCTTATCAATTCTTTCATCAGAATAATCAGGGTCATAATGAATAAAACTTAACATCTTAACATTATGTGAAATAGCTTTATTTAAAGAATAATTAAAAGAACTATGCCCCCAGCCTTTTTTTAATAAGTAATCTTCATCATCATATTGTGAATCATGAATAAGCAAATCAGCATTTTCAATAAATTTATGATAATTCATAAGCATTTTATCAATTATTTTTTTTGATTGATTGGAATTTGATTTAAAAAATAAATCATAACCTTCATGGTCACTAACATAAACAACTCGTTTGTTGTCAGCCAGAATACTATAACCCATAACAGCACCGAGACCGCCATGATTTAATATTTTAGTTTGTATTTTAAAATTTTTATAATTGAATGATATTTCAGAAATCTGTTGAAATTCAATATGAGAAGGCACACTGGCTAATTTCAAAGGAAAAAAATCATAATCCATTTGTATCTCTAAAATTTCTTTTAATGATTTTTTTGTAAATTCTGGTGCTACTATTGTTATATTTATACCTTCTTTATATAATGG
The DNA here is from genome assembly GCA_035405645.1 of bacterium. Classification (GTDB taxonomy): domain Bacteria; phylum JAGOBX01; class JAGOBX01; order DAONJL01; family DAONJL01; genus DAONJL01. Next base: position 15,046 of record DAONJL010000030.1, read on the forward strand.
TATAAAAAATGGTAGCCCTTGAATATGGTCCCAATGTGTATGTGAAATTAAAAACAATAATTCTAATTTATTTTGTTTAAATTCGTTTATAAGTGATTTACCTAATTCACGAATACCAGTTCCAGCATCAATAATAATAATTTCATTATTATTATTTCGTATTTCAATACAAGCAGTATTTGCTCCATATTTTATAGTATTTTCTGATGGGGCTGGTATTGAACCACGCACGCCCCAATATTTTACTTTCATTTTATTCACCTTATTATTTTATTTATTTTTTATTTGCAAAAGCAAATAAAGCCTGACCTGCTGCAATGCCACCATCATTTGCTGGTATATCATTATGAAATATCAAATATTTTTCTAAATTATTAATCTTAAAAATTTGTTTTATATATTTAATTAATAATTGATTTTGAAAAACACCGCCACTAAAACCAACTTTTTTTATTTTATATTTTTTACTTAATATTCTATAACAATCAAAAATAATATTTACAAGCGTCCAATGAAAATTTGTCGAAATATTACTTGCTTTTTCATCATTCAAAATTTCAATTAAAATATTTTCAATTAATTTACGAACTTTTATTATCAGCATTTCATTTTCAAAACTAATTTCATATTTATAAATTCTTTTTTTTATTTTTTCATTTGCTAATGCTTCAAATTCAATTGGCAATTGTCCTGAATATGTTGATTTATTATTCACTCCGCATATATATGCTATAAAATCAAATAATCGCCCTATACTTGATGTCAATAAATATTTTTTTCTTTTTAATTCATTCATAATAAAACTTTCTAAATTTTTATTTTTATTTTTTAAAAAACTTAAATGATTAAACAAATATGATAAATAACAAATTGCAATTCTGATTGGTTCTTTTATTGCTAATTCTGGTGTTACAAGAGGTAAATATTCTAAATGGCCAACTCTTTTATATTTATAAGCATTTCCTAATAAAATTTCCCCGCCCCAGATATTACCATCATCACCAAAACCTGTTCCATCAAAAGTAAAACATAAAATTGGTTCATTATAATTCAAATTTCTATCAACAAATAAAGAAAGCAAATGTGCATAATGATGTTGAACATATATTTTTCGAACATTAAATTGTGCAGCATATTTTGAGTTTAGATAATCAGGATGTTTATCTGCTACGATTATATCAGGTTTTATTTCATATATTTGAAAATATTTTTGAATATTATTTTTAAAAGATTGAAATGTTTCATAATTTTTTAAATCACCTATATGATGACTTAAAATTAATTCATTCTTTTTTACAATTGCAAATGTATTTTTTTCTTCTGCACCAACTGCTAAAATGTCTACTGAATTTTCACCATTTAATAAAAATGGTTGTGGCACATATCCTCTACTTCGTCTGATAATAATCTTATTATTATTTAAATAACTAACAACTGAATCATCACAATTTAGAAATATTTCTCTATTATTTAATAAAAAATAATCAACTACATTTTTTAATTTATTCTTTACTTCATCATTATCGCAAATTATTGGTTCTTCTGAAATATTTCCACTTGTCATTATTAATGGTTGTTTTACTTCTTTTAGTAATAAATAATGCAAAGGAGTATAAGGCAACATAAAACCAATCGTATTCAAATTCTGAAAAATATATCTTGATAAATTAGTATTTACTTTTCTTTTTAAGACAACAATAGGTGCAGCACTTGATTTTAATAATTCAATTTGCTCTTTATTTACATAAGCATATTTTTTTATTGTTGTAATATTTTCTGCCATTAATGCTAAAGGTTTATCTTCTCTTATCTTTCTTTTTCTTAATTTAAGAACTATATTATCATCAAAAGGTAATGCAGCAATATGAAAACCACCTATTCCTTTTATAGCAACAATTTTTTTTTCTAAAATTTTTTTTGCAATAAATTTTATCTTTTCATAATCATCTTGTAATTTGATTATTTTAAAATTATGATTAAGTAAAATTAAATGAGGACCACATTCTTTGCAGCAATTTGTCTGACTATGAAATCTTCTATTTTCTGGCGATTCATATTCTTCTTTGCAGTTTTTACACATTTTAAAAACAGACATTGTAGTATTTTCTCTATCAAAAGGAATATTATTAGTAATAGTAAATCGTGGACCGCAATCAACACAATTAGTAAAAGGATAATTTTTTCGCTGTGCTTGTTTAATTAAATCTTTTTTACATTTTTCACACAATGCCGAATCAGATGGAATAAAAGTATTTTTATAACCAAATTTATTACTATTTATAATTTTAAAATCTTTATATTTCTTTAATTTTGCTTTGATTTTTTTAATATTAAAAATTTTTGCGCGGGGCGGAAGATTGGATATAATGTATTTTTCAAATTTAATTATAGAATCTTCATTTCCTTCAACTTCTATAATCACGCCTTGCACATCATTATAAACAATTCCAAATAACTTATGTTTAATTGCAGCATTAAAAATAAAAGGTCTAAAACCAACACCTTGCACAATTCCATTAATAATAAATTTATAAGACACCATACTAATTAGTGATTTTAATTTATTCTTCTTATTTAAGTAAAATAGATGGTTTAAATGTTTTATCAATTTCTTGCATTATTTTGTATATATTTGAAATTTCCTCTTTTTTAGCAGCATTTAATAATCTCTTTATATTTTGCTCAAAATTCTCAGGAATTTCAGAATTTTGTTTTGCAATAAATATTTTATTATATTTTGTTGCTTTAACTTTATCACTATCAGTTAAATATTCTTCAAATAGTTTTTCACCAGGACGAAGACCAGTAAAAACAATTTCAATATTCTTTTTGATTTCTGGTGCAAATAAATTGATTAGATTTTTTGCTAATTCAACTATTTTTATTGGTTCACCCATATCAAGAACAAATATTTCATTTTTTTTACCTAACCATATACATTGAATAATAAGTTGAACCGCTTCATTAATAGTCATAAAATAACGAATAATATCTGGATGTGTTACAGTAATAGGACCACCTTTCTTAATCTGATTAATAAATGTTGGAACAACACTACCACGGGAAGATAAGACATTGCCAAATCGAATTGAATTAAAAATAATCGATTTATTTTTTTTAGCAAAATTAAGTAATAATAATTCACAAATTCTTTTCGAACAACCCATAACATTAACAGGATTTACTGCTTTATCAGAAGAAATCAAAACAAATTTTTTTATTTTATATTTTACTGAAACATTTAATAAATTTAAAGTTCCCAGAATATTATTTTTTACTGCTTCTGATGGATTTTCTTCCATTAAAGGAACATGCTTATATGCCGCAGCATGCACAACAATATCAGGATTATATTTTTTAAATATATAATATAATTTTTCAACATCGAGAATTGTTGCAATAATTGGTTTAAAATTAATAAAATTATTTTCTTTAAACCATTCTGTTACATAAAATAATTCAGATTCATTCTGGTCAATTCCAATAATATTTTTTATTTTTAATTGTCCAATTTTTTTTGTTAATTCAGAACCAATCGAACCAGCACAACCAGTGATTAAAATTGTTTTATTTTGGAAATAATTTGAAATATGTGACAAATCTAAATTAACAACTTCACGACCAAGTAAATCTTCTGGTTCAACTTTTCTTATTTGTTCAAACTTAACATCACCAGAAATAATTTCAAATATACCAGGCACAATTTTTATTTCAGCAGAAGTATGTTGTGCATAAGAAAGAATACGGCGAATTACATCACCTTTAGCAGAAGGAATCGCAATTATGATAAGATTAATATTAAATTTTTTTACAATATTTTCAATATCTTCTGTTTTGCCAAGAATAAATTTTCCTTTTTTAAAATCATCTACAAATCCAACAAATTTATAATTCAAATCTTTATGCTTTTTAATTTCATGATAAACCATTTTACCTGCAACACCAGCACCAACTATTAATACTCGTTCAGTTTTTTTCATCTTTCTTTTTTTCCTTTCGCAAATCTAATAATAATTTAATTTCACCCTGTGGCATATCTAATATTTTTGATATTTCATTTATTTGAAATCCAAAATTATTTAATCTCATCACCTTACCTTCTATGGGTTCGTCTGAATTCTTAATTATTTCTAATGTCTTAATAATATATGTAAAGCGTTCAATAAGTTTATCAGCACCAAAAATGATTTTATTTAATGCCTCTGTTTTTTCTTCGAGTATTAGAAGGTTATTTGATATGACATTATTCAATTCATTTAATAATTTTTTATATTCGTCTAATTTTTGAAAGTCGAGTTCTTTTTGTCTTTTATTTTTTTTTATCAAGACAAAAAGGAAAAGAAAAAAATTTATAATTATTAAAAACTTCCAAAAAAAATTCATAATTATTAAATATTATCAAGTATATCATAATTTATTGTGATTGAATATTTATTCCATAACTCAAGATACAATTTTTGTTCACCAGCTATTGATTTGATTTGAAATAATCTTTCTTTTATTTCATTTAACTCTTCCTTACTTATTGACTTTTCATCAATTCTCTCTTTTTTATTTAATTTAATAATAGTAAAACCATATTTTGTTGGAACAATAGAACTAATACCATTTTCATCAAGTTCAATTAATTCTTTTTCAACATCAGTTTGTAAATCACCTAATTTAATAAAACCTAAATTACCACCTTCTTTAGCTTTAGGTCCTTCTGAAAATTCAATTGCTAATTCTTCAAAATTTTTTTTATTAACTTTCAAATCTTCAATGATTTGTTTTGCTTTATCATAATCTTTAACTAAAATCAAACTAACATCATATCTGAATAATGCCTCTCTATCAGTGACAACAATCTTACTTAAAACTTTCATATTGAATAATTGCTGTTTTATCATTAAATCTTTTATTGATTCTTTTAATTCTTTTTTAAAATCATCATACGACATTCCTTCTTTTAATAACTCATCAATTAATTTATTTTCTCCTCCTGCTCGTTCAATAATATTTCTTAATTCTTGATTTGCATTTTCTTCAATTGCATTTTCTGGTATTTCTATTTTTAGTTCTTCTGCTTCTACTTTTAATAATTTATCTTTTATTAAATCAACAATTAACTGACGATTTAATCTTTGTTTTAAATCATTTTCAGAAATAGTTGTCCATCCTAATTTCTCATAAGCATCAAGAACCTCTGATTTTAAAATAGGCTTATTATGAACAATAGCAACAACTACATCTTCAATAGAAGCAAAAGAAAATAATGAAAATAAAAAGATAAAAAATGAAACAAAAAAATATTTTTGCATAATTCACACCTTCATTTTAATTCATATTTTATTATAAATTCATCATCTTTCAATTTTTCATCAACAAAAAATTGAATAGAATTTTTTAAATTCTTTTTTTCTAGATTTGCAACAAATTCTGTTTCTGATAAATATTTATTAAAAGTAGGACTAACAAAAATTGAAAAATTTTTTCTACCAAAATATTTCACATTTTCATCTAAAATTTTTTCAATATCAAATAAAACCCATTTAAAACTCTTTATTTTACCATTACCCTGACAATGTGGGCATTCTTCAAACAGCAATTCTCTTAAACTTTTACCCTGTCTTTTTCTTGTTAATTCAATAAGCCCAAAAGAAGTGTATCCTGAAACAATTGTTTTTACTCTATCCTTTTTTAACTCTTCATTAAATTCTTTTAATACAATTGCTTTATGTTCTTCATTTTGCATATCAATGAAATCAATTACAATAATACCACATAAATTTCGTAATCTAATCTGTCTTACAATCTCTTTAATTGCAAATAAATTAGTATTAAATACTGTTTCTTCAAGTGAAACTTTTTCAATATACTTGCCAGAATTTATATCAATTGTGCTTAAGGCTTCTGTTTCATCAATTATTAAATAAGAACCATTTTTAAGCCAGATTTTACGGCGTAATGCTTTTTCTATATCTTTCTCAATTTTATATTTTTCAAATAATGGCATATCGCCATTATAAAGTTCAAGAAAAATTTGCATATCAGGATAATTTGTTTTTATATAATTTTTTATGTAATTATATTCCTGTTCTGAATCAATAATAATTTTATTCACATTTTCATTATACATATCTCTAATAACTCTTGTAATTAAATTACTATCTTTATAAATTAAATATGGAGCACGACGATTTATATTCTTTTTAATTAATGTCTCCCAATTTTTAACTAATTGTTCCATTTCTTTTACTATTTCATTTTCTGAAACTCCTTCTGCCTGTGTCCTTATAATAAAACCACCTTTTGACTTTTTGCTTTGTTTAACTATATTTAATAATTTTGCAATTTCAGCAGAATTTTCAATGCGATGTGAGATACCAATATGTTCAATTTGAGGTAAATAAACAAGATATTTACCAGGAAAAGTGCATTTCATAGTTAATTGTGGTCCTTTATTTTTATATGGTTCTTTAATTACTTGCACTAATACTTCCTGACCTATGGTTAATAACAAAGTAATATCTTTATTATATCTATTTAATTCTTCCTGTTTAATGTTATTAGTAAAAATACTATAAAATTCACTATCTGGTATAACTTCATTAATATGTAAAAAAGCATTCATTTCAATACCAATATCAATAAAAGCAGCTTGAATAGCAGGTAAAATATTTTTCACTATACCTAAATAAATATTGCCAACCAATCGCTGTGTATCATTCTGTTCAATATAGTATTCTACCACTTTACTGCTTTCTAATAAAGCCACACGAGCATATTGATTATTTACATTTATTAATATTAAATCGTCCTTTTTCATCTTAAAATTTTTTTTAAAAAAAGATTTGATAATTTTTAATTTTATTATATAACTAATTAAAAGTCAATTTTAATTAATAAAAAGTTTGGAAAAATGAATTATCATCGAATAAAATTTGATTATATAAATCTTTCATTATTAAAAATTTATACATTTTCTTTTTTTATTTTTGTATTATTTTTCATAATAAATTTTTTATTTTACCAATATCTTGAAAAAATAGAAGAAAATGCTTCAATCATTGTAATTTTAAAAAAAGAAATAAAAAATGAAGATATACCAAAAATTCAACATCAAATAAAAAATATTAAATTTGTTCGTGACATTATTTATTTTTCTTCAGAAGAAATATTAGATAATCTTTTGAATGAATTTTCTGAATTAAATCAAATAGTAATTAATTTATCAGAGAATCCATTAAAACCATATATAAAAATTTTTATAAAAAGTTTTAATAAAGATAAATACAATTATGTTGAAAACAAACTTAAACAGATAGATTTAATAGAAAAAATAATTTATGAAAAAGAGATTGTTAAGCAAATAGATAATTACATAAATTTTTTAAAAATATTTTTATTTGTAATCATAGTAATTATCATTTGCTTTATTTTGTTTATAGGAATAAATACATTTGATTCAGTTTTAAAAAACAAAATAGAAGATATAAAAACACAAATACTTTTAGGAGCATCAAAATATTTTATTAAAAAGCAGATTTATTTTCTTTCGATTATTAATGCAATAATCTCAGCGTTTTTAAATTTTCTTATTTTATTTCTAATTAATATTTTCATTATTGGCAAAATAAAAGAATTAAAATTTATAAATTTAAAACAATTTTTATTTAATCCCGAATGGATAATAAAATATTTAATAATCAGTATAATTTTTGGCTGGCTTTGTGCATTTATAAATAGTCAGCAAATAAAATATAAATGAAGAAAATTTATTTAAATTTTGTAATATTATTTATTTTTACATTGATTTTAAATGCTGATAAAACACTCGAAGATAAATTAAAAAAATTACAAAATGAATTAAAAGAAAGTAAGCAGAAAAAAGAAGAAATATTTAAAAAAATTTATGAAAAGGAATTACAAAGCCAAAAATTAAAATCAGAAGAAAATAAATTATTAAAAACAATAAGTGAATTAGATAAAAAAATTTATAAAACAAAAAGAAATATAGAAGAAATCCAATTAAAATTAGAAATCACAAAAACAAATATTGAATTATTAGAAAAAGATATAGCAAATAAAAATATAGAAATTGAAGAGCGAAAAAAATTATTAATGAAAAATTTATTAAATACTTATGACTATATTTTACAAAACGATCGAATAAAAAAAATTTACCTTTATTTAATGACTGATGAATTAACAGATATAGGCAAAAAAACATTTTATTTAAATGAAATATCATTTAGTGAAAATAATATAATAAATTTAGTCAAAGATGAGAAAACACGAATAACAATAAAGAAAAATGAATTAGAAGAACAAAACAAAATATATGAAGAAAATAATAGATTATTAACGATAGAATTAAACAATTTAACAAAAGCAAAAAACGAAAAAAATAAATTTTTAAAAGAAATAAATTTAAGTAGGGAGAAAACATTACAATTAATAAAAGAATTAAAAGAACAGGATAGAATGCTAACAAAAATACTTGATGAATTAACAGTTAGGATGAAAGAAACAGAAGAACAAATAATATTAAGCAAAAGTAATTTTTTAAAAAGGAAAGGGAAATTACCATATCCAATAAAAAATCCAGTAATAGAAAAAAATTTTGGTGTGAATAAACTTGACAAATTTGATAATATTAAAGTATTAAATAATGGAATTGATTTTAGAGTAAATAAAGAAAGTGAAATATATGCAATTAGTAATGGTAAAATATTATTTGCAGATTATTTTGAAGGATATGGTTATATGGTAATAATTGACCATGGAGGTGGCTATCGTTCGATTTATTCCAATCTCGATGAAATAACAGTTAAATATGATGAAGAAGTTTTAGCACTTTCTTTAATTGGAAAAATAATAGCAGATAAAAATGAACCAAAAATATTTCATTTTGAAATAAGAGAAGGAAGTAAAGCATTAAATCCTAATGAATGGTTAAAGAGGAGGTAGTATGAGTTCAAAGAAAAAAATAATAATAATTATTATAAGTTGTTTAATAATATTTTCATTATATAAAACAGTAATATTAATAGCTGATGACAAACAAGAAAATTTTACAACTTATTTAAAGACATTTACAGAAGTATTAACATTTGTTCGTGATGAATATGTTGATGAAGAAAAAGTAAATATGAAGGAATTAATCTATGGAGCAATAGAAGGGATGCTGGCAAAACTTGATGACCCATACACCAGATTTTTACCACCAAAAAGTTATGATGATATGAAAGTAGAAACAGAAGGTCATTTTGGAGGATTAGGAATTGAAATAACAATAAAAGATGGAGTGTTAACAGTAGTAGCACCAATGTTTGGAACACCAGCATTTGAAGCAGGAATAAAAGCAGGAGACCAAATAATCAAAATAGAAGGTGAATCAACAAAAGATATTACAATAGATGATGCAGTAAAAAAATTAAGAGGAAAAGTTGGGACAAAAGTAACAATAACAATAAAACGAGAAGGTTTTCAAGAACCAATTGAATTTACAATTGTTCGAGGTGATATAAAATTAAATTCGGTTTATTCCAAAATGCTGACAAATGATATTGGTTATATTTATATTACAAAATTTACAATGACGACAGCAACAGAATTAAAAAAAGAATTAGATAATTTAAAAGAAAATGGAATAAAAAAATTAATACTTGATTTAAGAAATAATCCAGGTGGTTTGCTCGAATCTGCGTATGAAGTTTCGGATTTATTTTTAAATGATGGTTTAATAGTTTTTACAAAAACAAGAGGTGACAAAATTGACCAAAAATACTTTTCACATAATGATGATTCAATATTTGAAACAATGCCACTAATACTTCTTGTAAATGAAGGTTCAGCATCAGGTGCAGAAATTGTAACAGGCGCAATAAAAGATAGAAAACGCGGAATAATAATAGGTAAAAAAACATATGGTAAAGGTTCTGTGCAAACAGTTCGAAATTTATCAGGCGGTGCTGGAATAGCATTAACGACTGCAAAATACTATACACCATCAGGAATATGTATTCATAAAGAAGGAATTGAACCCGACATAACAATCGAACAGCCAGAATACTCAAAAGAAGAACTTGAAAGTTTTAAAAAATTAATTATGTCAGATACAATTTATTATTTTGTAGATAAAAATCCAAATTATACTGATACAGATGTTGCAAAACTTATAGAAGATTTAGAAAAAGAAAATATTAAATTGCCAGTTAATATAATTAAATCACAGATAAAACAGCAAGAAGCAAGAAAGAAAGGTTTGAAATATTTTGGTGATATAGAATCAGATAATCAATTAAAGAAAGCAGTAGAAATAGCAAAAACAATTGATATAATTAAAAAAATGTTAAAATAAATATTTATGTTAGAAGGAAAAATTTTAATAGTAATACCTACATATAATGAAAAAGAAAATATTGAAAAATTAATAAGAAAAATATTTGAAGTAAATTCTAATTACCATATATTAATCGTTGATGATAATAGTCCAGATGGAACATCAGAAATAGTAAAAAAATTACAGACAGAATTTACAAATTTACATTTAATAACAAGAAGTGGAAAATTAGGATTAGGCACAGCTTATATAGCAGGCCTAAAATATGGTTATCAAAATGGTTTTACTGCAATAGGTACAATGGATGCGGATTTTTCGCATAGCCCAGAATATTTACCAGCAATGGTTGAACTTTTAAAAAAATATGATATTGGTATAGGTTCAAGATATGTGCCAGGTGGTGGAACAAAAAATTGGGGAATTCATCGAAAAATATTAAGTCGCTGTGCAAATGCATTTGCAAAATTTATGCTTGGTTTAAAATCAAATGATAATACAGCAGGTTTTAGATTATATAAAAGAGAAGTTTTAGAAAAAATAAATTTAGATAATATTTTTTCTAATGGTTATTCTTTTTTAGTTGAAATGATTTATAAATGCCAAAAAGCAGGTTTCAAAGTTGGTGAAACACCAATAATATTTATTGATAGAAAAGAAGGTAAATCAAAGATATCCAAAAATGAAATTTTTAAAGCAATAAAAACAATTCTAAGACTAAAATTTAGTAATGAATAATTTATCAGAAAAATATTTAATTCCAATTATTCTTTTTATAACTTCATTTTTTTTAATATCAATAGAATTATTAACAACAAGAATTTTTTCTTTAATAATGTGGTATCATTTTGCTTTTGTAGCAATAAGTATTGCATTAATTGGAGGTGGGGCTGCGGGATTATATTTATTTTTTTTCTATAATTTTTCAGATAAAAATCAAATATATAAAATATTGTCTAAAAAATTATTATTAACTGGTTTATCAATTTTTATTGTATATTTAATTATTTTTAATACACCAATTTTTATTCGTGGCAATGTAAAAGATATTTTAAAAATAGCATTTATTTATTTTTTGTTAATTATACCTTTTTTCTTTGCTTCACAAATATTAATAATAATATATCGAACTTATAATGAACTAATTAGTTCATATTATTTTTTTGATTTAATAGGAGCTGCATCAGGATGTGTAGCCTTTATTATTTTTATGGAATATATCGAGCCGCCAACATTTCTTCTTATTATTAGTTGTTTTTTTATTTGTCTTTCAATACTTATTTTACAAAAGAAAATTAAATATCCTGGAATCTTAATAATTTTAATATGTTTTGTTTTCATCATCCAATTAAATAAACAAACCAAATTTTATGATATAAAATATATAAAAGGAAATATACAAAATGATTTAATATATGAGAAATGGAATGCAATGTCACGAGTAGCAATATATAATGTTAGATTTATTGATTGGGGTATAAATCAAAATATTCATTACAAATATATGCCTGAAATGTTCACAATGGATATAGATGCCTGTGCTGGTATGCAATTAATCAAATTTGAAAATGATAAAGAAAAATTAGAATTTCTAAAATACTCGATTACAGCAATACCATATTATTTAAAAGAAAAACCAAAAACATTAATAATAGGTGCGGGTGGTGGAAAAGATGTGCTGGTTGCTCATATTTTTGACAGTCCAGATATTGATGCAGTAGAAATTAATCCTGCAATAAAATATATAGTAGATGAAAAATTTGCTGATTTTACAGGAAAATTATTTTCAAGAAAAGATTTAGGAATAAATTTTATTTTACGCGACGGGCGAAGTTATGTTCGTGAAACAAAGAAAAAATACGATATTATACAATTGTCATTAGTTGATACCTGGGCAGCAAATGCAGGTGGTGCACTTTCATTAACTGAAAACACATTATATACAGTTGAAGCATTTATTGATTATTTTAACAAATTAGAAGAAAATGGGTATTTATCAATAACAAGATTTATGTTTAACCCACCAAATCAATCATTAAGAACAATTGCAATTTTTTTAGAAACATGTAAAAGACTAAATATTAAAAATCCAGAAAAAAATATAATGATAATAACATCAGATTTTTATCCAAATAGAAGAGTAGCAACTTTTATTTTTAAAAAAGAAGAATTCAAAATTAATGAAATCCAAAAATTAAAAGAAAAAGCAATTGAATTAGGTTTTAATATATTTTATTCACCAGATGAATATACGGAAAATTATTTTACCAGATTAATGTTATCAAATAATAAAGATGAATTTTATAATAACTATATTTATAATGTGAAGCCAACAAGTGATGATAATCCATTCTTTTTTTATATGATGAAGATAAAAAATATATTTAAAACAAAAGGAAAAGGATTTGAAGTCTTTAATTTTAAAGCAGTATATTTATTAGTTTTTACAATTATTATTATTTGTTTTTTTAATATCTTATTTATTGTTTTACCAATGCTTTTAAAATTTTCTTTAAGTAATTATATGATGACTGATTTAATTCCATTTATAATTTATTTTTTAAGCATTGGGCTTGGATTTATGTTTGTTGAAATTTATCTTATCCAAAAATTTATTTTATTTTTAGGGCATCCATTATATTCATTAAGTATTGTAATCGCTGGATTATTGCTTTTTACAGGATTTGGTAGTTTATTCACAAAATTTATTCAACAAAAAAATATAAAAAAATATTATTTTAAAATTTTTATTATTACACTTATCATTTTTCCAATATCTTATTTTTATTTATTTAATAAAATTATTTATTTTTCTCTTGGATTTTCACAATTTTTAAAATATTGTATCACATTTTTTTTAGTTGGAATTATTGGCTTTTTTTTAGGAAATTTTTTTCCATTAGGAATAAAATTAATTTCAATACATAATCAAAATATTATACAATGGATGTGTGCGTTAAATAGTTCTGCATCAGTTCTCGGTTCTTTATTTGCATATTTTTTAGCAATGAATTATGGTTTCTCAAAAGTTGCTTTATTAAGTATTTTAATTTATTTTATTGCTTTTATTCAAATATTTATAATTTTTAAAAAGATAGTCAAAAATGTCTAAATTATTAAAAAAAATAAGTAAAAAAACTTTTTATAAAAATTATAAAACTTATATAAATGAAATTGAAAATATTAGTGGTAAAATAATAAAAATAAATAAAAATTTATCAGGTGGTTCAGATAGAATTTTTTATTATATTTTTGGTGAAAAAAAAAATCTTGTTTTTTTAGATTATTCTTATTTGCCTGATGAGATTGACTATTTCGTTAAAATTAATAAATTTTTAGAAAGCATAAAAATCAATGTTCCAAAAATATATTTCATTAAAGAAAAAATAATAATAATGGAATATTTAGGAAATATAACAATTTATAATAAATATAAAAAAATAAAAGATGAAAAAAAAATAATTGAAATTTACAAAAAGATAATCAATGAACTAATAAAAATGCAGATACAGGGTTTAAAAAATATAAATAAAATTAGCATCGTAAAAAATAAAATATTTAATGAAAAATCATTTAAATGGGAATGGCAATATTTTAAAGAAATGTATTTATTGTTTTATAAAAAATTAGATAAAAAAAAAGTTAAAGAGATAGAAAAGATTTACAAAGAAAACATAAAAAAAATATTAAGAATAAAAAAAGTTTTTATGCACAGAGATTTTCAATCACAAAATTTACATATAAAAAAAAATAAGATATTTTTTATAGATTATCAAAGTGCACATTTTGGACCTTGGTCTTATGACCTTGCTTCTTTATTAGAAGACCCATATATGAATTTATCAGAAACAATAAAAGAAAAATTATTAAGATATTATTATCAAAAAATGATTAAGTTAAAATTTTTCAAAATAGATTATAATAATTTTTTAGAACAATATAAAGTTACAGCAATATCACGATTATCACAGGCAAGTGGCGCTTATGTAAAATTAGGAGTAATAAAAAAGAAAATACATTTTTTAAAATATCTAAAATATTCTATACCAAATTTAAAAAATAAAATTTCATATTATTTTGCTTCAACATTTTTATAAGTTTTATTTTATGTTTGTTACTTATAATATATTTTTAAGAAACTTATCTATCTTTTTAAGAATTACTAACACAATTATTAAATTTTTTATTTGAATTTTTTAATTAATTTATTATAATAAAATTATGAAAGTCAAATTACCTTATGGAATAAGTAATTTTGAACAATTAGTTGAAAATGGATATGTTTATATAGATAGAACGAATTATATTGAATTATTAGAAAATTTAACAGATAGATTTATATTATTTATAAGAC
>DAONJL010000031.1:0-29364 GCA_035405645.1 bacterium
GCAAATTCGTTTTTGCATCAGCATAAATACCATAAAGTGAAGTATTAGTTGAATCGCCAGGTGGGTCAATTATCGTTGTCGCTGAATCCGCTCCAATTAGCGAAATTCCATCTTTATTAATCACTATTGTCTCACTATATGTGCCTATATCAATATAAATAGTATCACCCGGCATAGATTTTAATAAAGCCTGCCTTATTGTTCTAAAAGGAAATTGTGAACTACCAGAATAAGTATCAGCGCCAATACTTGATGTATAAGTATCATTTAATTGACTAATATCGTTTACATACCAGTTAGGTCCAGTATATCCATATTTTAAAAATTGAGTTGAACTACCACCAACTAATGCATAAATATTACCACCTAAATATGTTAATGCACCACCAGTTCCTATATTAAAAATTGCAGGTGTTAAAGATGTCCAACTATTATCGCTAATAGAATAAGCCCAGAATTGATTAGTATTACCACCTTTGAAAGCATAAATATTATCACCAAAACCAGGATAACACATTGCTGCACCTGCATCAGGTGTAAACGGTAAAGAAGTTAAAGAAGTCCAATTATTATTTAAAATAGAATAACACCAAAATTGTCCACTATTTGAATTAAAAGCATAAATTGAATCGCCAATGCCTGCAAGTGCACTGCCAGTACTAACAGAAAAGGGAATTGTTGCTAATAATGTCCATATATTATTACTTATGGAATAACCATAAAAATTGTTAGAAGCATTACCGCAAAATGCATATATTGTATCACCTATTCCTGGATAAACTAATGCACCACCATCTGAAACTGAATATGGTATATTTGCTAATGAAATCCAGTTATTCTGGCTTATTCTATAAGCATAAAAATTCTGTGAATTAGTTCCTCCCAAAGCATAAATGGTGTCCCCTGTTCCTGGATAGACTAATGCACCACCCCCAGATATAGATAAAGGTGCATTCTGTAATGGGTACCAAATATTTTCTATTATTGAATAACTATAAAAATAATTTGAATTATTACCACACAAAGCATAAATAGTATCACTCGTGGCTACTAATGAACCTCCCTGTCCAACCCCATAAGGGATATTTTGAATAACTGTCCAGGTATCAATGGCTAATAAATAATTATTAAAAATAAATAATAAAAATAAAAATTGCAAAAAAAGAAGAATATATTTTTTTTTCATTTTTAAAAAATTATTTTTTTATTTTGTTTTATATCTTTACCTCCATTTTATGTTTTTTTACAAATTTTCTTTTTCTTTGTCAAGTTTTTTAAAAAAATTTTTGGATTTTAAAAAAAAATTTAAAATAAATAAGCAAAACAAATATTTTTAAAATGAGTATTTCAATTTTTAGATCAGACTTAAAATTTTTTTTGTTAAAATTTTTATACAAAATAATATCTAAATTTTAAATTATTTAATTTGACAATCTAATATTGTTTATTATATCAATAATTATTCTATGAAAGAAAAAATTATTATTTTTTATGATGAAAAAAATAATGTTTCTGATTTAATTAAAAAAAATTTTTCTGACATTGTATTTGTTCAGAATATAAAAAAATTTTTTCAAAATAAAAATTTTATTTTTCTATTTTATAATTGTCAAATTCCAGATTTTTTAAAATCAGAAAAAAATTTATTTAGAATTATTTTTGGTCTTGATATCTCAAAATTTATTTCAAAAAATCAAATAATAAATTCAATCATAAAAAATAATTATAAAGTTAGTGGTGTAACATTAACAAAAATAGAAAACAATGAAGAGAAAATACTCGAACAAATAGTATTTCCTATTTCAAAATATGATTCATTTGAAATAATTTCGAAAAAATTCTTAAATGCAGAATTTTTTTTAATAAATTATTTAAAAGAAAACAAAGAAAAAATCGAACAAAAGGAATTATTATTTAAACCAATTTATTATGACAAAACAAAAGAATTACGCTATGGTGAAAATAATCATCAATCAGGTAAACTTTATATTTTAGAAAGTCAAAATAATTCTGGATTAGGCAATTATGAACAATTGAATGGTATAGATTTATCATATAATAATATTTTAGATGTGGATGCGTGTTTAAATATCCTGAATGATTTTAAAAATGAAAATACTGTTTGTATTATAAAACACAATAATCCCTGTGGATTAGCAACAGGAAAAAATGATTTTGAAGCATTAAAATTTGCCTGGGCTGGTGATGAAGTTTCTGCTTTTGGCAGTGTCATTGGTTTTACTAAAAAAGTTTCTTTAAATAGTGCAAAATTTTTAAAAGACAAATTTATAGAAATAATAATTGCGCCTGCATTTGAAAAACAGGCATTAGATTTATTAAAGACAAAAAAGAATTTGCGAATATTAAAAATAAACAAATTTTTTGATACACAAAAAGAAATAATAAGAACAATATCAGGTGGCTTTTTAGAACAAACTCAGGATAATAAATTATATAAATATTTAAAAGTAGTATCAAAAATAAAACCTAAAAAAATAAATAAAAATCTTATTAGTTTTGGTATTAAATCAGTTAAACATTTAAAATCAAATGCTATTTCATTAGTTTATGAATATAAAAAAGGATATTATTGTATTATTGGTAAAGGGGCGGGTCAACCTAATCGGGTTGACTGTTATAATAAGTTAGCACGATTTGATGCTTTAAATTTCTTGAAAAAAAATATTAAATTTGATAAAGAAAAATTTTTTAAAAAAATCTTTTTTTTCTCTGATGCTTTTTTCCCTTTTCCTGATACAATCGAACAAGCATTAAATGATGGGATAAAATATTTTATCCAACCAGGTGGTTCTATAAGAGATAAAGATGTAATTAAAAAAATAGATGAAAAAAAAGGTATAATGATTTTTACTGGCATAAGACACTTTAAACATTAAAATAATTATTACTGAAACAGCTAAAAATAGTGAATAAATAAACAAAAAATGTAATAATACTTATTTATTTAGTAGGATACAAATTATAATTGAATTCTTAAAAATAATAATTATTCAAAATTATTTTTATATTTTTTTCAATTTCAAATTATTTAAAACAATTTAATTGACTTTTAAAATTAAATAAATATAATTTTGAAATAAATGAAAATACAAAAGAAAAAATTAAAAAATGGAATGTTTATATTGCCGAGTTTATTTACTCTGGCAAATATGGTGTGCGGATTTTATTCTGTTATTTTAGCATTAAATAATGAATGGAAAAAATCTGCTGCATTATTAACAATTGCTGGCTTAATGGATGGTCTCGATGGTATGGTTGCAAGAGCTACAAAAACAGTTTCTCATTTTGGTTTTAATTTTGATTCAATTGTTGATGTGGTTTCATTTGGAGTTTGCCCTTCTATCATTTTATATTTGAGATTTCTTCGTCCTGATGAATATGGTGGTCATAAATTTGGCTGGATGTTAGCTTTTTTATTTTTAATGGCTGGCGCAATTAGATTAGCAAGATTTAATGTAATTGCAATGCGTGAAGAAAAAGGTGCAAAGGATTTTCGTGGCTTGCCAATTACTGGCGCATCTATATTTATTTCATCTATGTTATGGATTTATAGTAAATATTCTGGTTATCAATTTAATTTATTTAATTTCAATTTTAATCTGGATAAATACTTACAAATAATACCTGAAATAATACCAGGCACAATTATAGTGTTAACTTATTTAATGGTTAGTAGAATTCGTTATCCAAGTTTGAAAAAAATAAATATAAGAAAATTAAACCCTTATTTATTATTATTTTTAATTAGTAGTTTGATTTTCTTACTTATGATGTTACCAGGGTTTATTATGTTTGCTTTTTCGCTATGTTATGTTTTATCTGGTCCAATTACTTTTATTTTTAGATTTAAAAAAATTCCTGAAAGGAGTGAAGTTTATGAAAACCAATAAAATAAATATAAAAATATTTGATACGACTTTAAGAGATGGTGAACAATCGCCTGGCGCCAGTATGAATATTGATGAAAAATTAATGTTTGCAAAACAATTAGCAAAATTAAAAGTTGATGCAATTGAAGCAGGTTTTCCTATTTCATCGCAAGGTGACTTTGAAGCAGTAAAACTTATTGCTCAAACAATTAAAGGACCAGAAATTGTTGGGCTTGCGCGTGCTGTTGAATTAGATATAAAACGCTGTTATGAAGCAGTAAAATATTCAGCAAAACCAAGAATTCATACTTTTATTGCTACATCAGATATACATATAAAATACAAATTAAAATCAACAAAAGAAAAAGTTCTGGAAACTGCTGTTAATGCAGTTAAATTAGCTAAAAAATTATGTGATAATGTTGAATTTAGTGCTGAAGATGCTGCTCGTTCGGATATAAATTTTTTAGTCGCTATTGTTGAAAAAGTAATTGAAGCAGGTGCAACAACAATAAACATTCCTGATACTGTTGGTTATTCTATTCCATTTGAATTTGGTAAATTAATTAAAACATTAATAGAGCGAGTAAAAAATAGTGATAAAGTAATATTCAGTGTGCATTGTCATAATGATTTAGGATTAGCAACTGCAAATTCATTAACAGCAGTGGCAAATGGTGCTCGTCAGGTTGAATGCACTATAAATGGTATTGGCGAGCGCGCTGGTAATGCTGCATTAGAAGAAGTTGTTATGGCTTTAAATACAAGAAAAGATTTATTTCCTAATTTTTATACAAACATTATAACTAAAGAAATATACAAAACAAGTAAATTACTTCAAAATATTACTGGAATAAATGTTCAACCAAATAAAGCAATCGTTGGGAAAAATGCATTTGCACACGAAGCAGGTATTCATCAGGATGGTGTGATTAAAGAAAGATTAACTTATGAAATAATGAGCCCAAAAGATATTGGTATTGAAAAAAGTGAATTAGTATTAGGCAAACATTCTGGAAGGCACGCTTTTAAACTCAAATTAAAAGAATTAGGTTATGAAATTGATGGCGAAAAATTTGAAAAAGCTTTTGTTGAATTCAAAAATCTTTGTGATAAAAAGAAACAAGTTTTTGATGATGATATTATTGCTATTGTTGAAAGTGATGTATTAAAATTAAAAGAGATTTTTATCATTGATAAATTTCAGGTTAGTAGTGGTAATAATATTTTACCTACTGCTTCTGTTCAATTGATTAAAGATAATGAAAAATATCAGGCTGCTGCAACTGGTGATGGTCCTGTTGATGCTTTATTTAATGCTATTGATAAAATTACAAAATTTAAAGTTAATATTATTGATTATAACTTAAAAGCAAAAACAAAAGGCAGAGATGCAATTGGTGAAGTTATTATAATAGCTGAAGTTGATAATACAAAATTTGTTGCAAGAGGTGCAAGTACTGATATTATTGAAGCAAGCGCTAAAGCTTATTTAAACATAATTAACAGATATTTACATTCTTTAATTACAAAAAAAAATAAAGGTAAAAAATAAAGATTTTATTTGATTTTTCTTTTTTAAATTGCCTGCATTTTTTTGAGTGATGTAAGAATATTTTTTTATAAAACCAATTGCAATTGATATATCAAATTTTGCTGAAATAATCAAAAGTAAATTAAAAAAATATTAATTACAAATGATTATAAAATATTTTTTGCATTAATAAAAAAATCATTTGCAATCATTCCACACGCAATAATCCCGAAAAATACAGCAGAACGAGAAAAATATTATCATACAATATTTTATTTAATAATGAATCTATTATCATATAATGAATTAAAAGTATATTCTGAATTATAAAGTGCTACTAACAGAGTTGATATGTTAATAGAAACAAAAGAAAAAATATATATAATAGAATTATATGCAATAAAACTGCTGAAAAAGCAATAGCGGAAATAAAAAGAAGAAAATATATAGAATAATATCAAATTAAAAATAAACCTATAATTTTAATTGGTATAAATATTATTTCTTCTGAAAAAAATATTTGTGATTGGTTTATTGGTTAAATAAATATTAAAAAATTTATTGAAAAATTTTTATAAATATGATTTAATTTTTTATTATATCTATTCTGGAGGGCAGTTATGAAAGTTTTATTATTAACTCGTGAATATCCACCTCATACTTATGGTGGTGCTGGTGTGCATATAGAATATTTAAGTAAAGAACTATCTAAATTAACTGAAACAGAAGTTCGATGTTTTGGTAATCAATTCGTAAATGAAAAAAATTTAAAAGTTCGTGGTTTTAATTTTGATGAAAAAAAATTTTATAATTGTGAACCATTATTAAAATCACCATTACAAGCATTTGATATTTGTATAAATTTTAATAGCGAAAAAATTGATGCTGATATTGTGCATTGCCATACATGGTATTCACACTTTGGTGGTATTTTAGCAAAAATTTTATATGGTATTCCGCTTGTTATAACTACTCATTCTCTTGAACCTTTAAGACCGTGGAAACGCGAACAATTAGGTCGTGGTTTTGATTTATCAACCTGGGTTGAAAAAACTGCACTTGAAATGGCTGATGCTATTATTGCTGTTTCAAAAGAAACTAAAAATGATATATTAAAATATTTCAATGTTAAAGAAGAAAAAATTCATATTATTCCTAATGGTATTGACACAGAAGAATATAAACCAGTTTTATCAAAAGAAGCATTAAAAAAATATAAAATAAATACTGAACAGCCGTATGTTTTATTTGTTGGTAGAATTACAAGACAAAAGGGTATTATACATTTAGTTAATGCAATTAAATATATTAATCCAGATGTTCAAATTGTATTATGTGCAGGTGAACCTGATACAAAAGAAATTGCAAAAGAAATGGAAGCGGCTGTTGCTAATGTTCGCAATATTCGTGATAATATTGTCTGGATTGAAGAAATGGTGCCTAAACCTTCTCTTATTGAAATTTATTCAAATGCTGCTGTTTTCTGTTGCCCTTCTATTTATGAGCCTTTTGGTATTATTAATTTAGAAGCTATGGCTTGTGAAGTTCCTGTTGTTGCAAGTGCTGTTGGTGGTATTAAGGAAGTTGTTCTTGATGGTGAAACTGGTTTTTTAGTTGAATTTGAACAATATCAGGTAGCACCTTTTGAACCTATAAATCCTGATGCTTTTTCTAAAAAATTAGCCGAAAAAATAAATTATTTAATGGCAAATGAAGAATTAAGAAAACAGATGGGAAAAAAAGGTCGGGACCGTGCTATTCAATTTTATAGTTGGACTGCTGTGGCTAAAAAAGTTTTATCTTTATATCAAAAACTGATAAATAAATAAAAATATGTTTTCGCGAATTTTAATTATCGATGATAGTTATTTTCAAAGACAATTTGTAAAAAAATTTGTTAGTCCTTATTATTCAGTATTTACTGCTACAAATGGTGATGAAGGTTTAAATATTTTACAAACTGAAAAAATTGATTTGTTAATTGTTGATAATATTTTAGAAAAAGAAACAGGTTACGACATTTGTAAAAAAATTCGTTTAATTCCTGAATTTTCTTTTTTACCTATCATAATGGTTTCTGGTATGGATAAACCTGCTGACATTAAATTAGGTTTTGAATCAGGCATAAATGCTTATCTTACTAAACCTTATCAAATAGAAGATTTATTAAAAATGATTCGCGATTTTGAAAGTAAAGGTGTTTCAATAAAAGATGAAAAAATTCTAATCATTGATGATAGTCCTATGATTCGTGCTATTATTACTCGTGCACTTCATACTATGGGCTACAAAACAATCGAAGCTGAATCAGGTGAAAAAGCACTTGATTTATTAAAGCATGAACAAATAAACTTAATTACCTGTGATATTGAAATGCCTGGTATTAATGGTTTTGAAACTATTCGTCGAATTAAAGAAAATAAAAATTTAGAAAATATACCTATCATTATGATTACATCTAAAAATACAAAGGAAGATGTTGACAATGCTTTTCATTTAGGAATAACTGAGTATTTTATCAAGCCTTTTAAACCTGAAACTCTGGCTGAACATATAGAAAAAATTTTAATTAATCAAAAACACACACGCGAAGAAACAATTTTAATTGCTGATGATAGTGAACTTGTTTTAAAAAATTTAGAAAATGTTTTAAAAGCAGAAGGTTACAAAGTTTTAACTGCAAAAGATGGTGAAATTGCTTTAAATATTATTTTACAAAATCCATCTACAATTAATTTTGTTATTTGTGATATTTATATGCCTAAATTATCAGGTTTAAGATTATTAGAAAAATTAAAAGAAGAATTTAAAATCTATCCATTACCACCTTTTATTTTTGTTTCTGCTGCTGATGATAGACTCGCTGCTATTAAAGCATTAAAAGCAGGTGCGGTTGATTTTCTTAAAAAACCATTTGATGTTGTAGAATTAAAATTAAAAATTGCAAATCATCTTACTTTAATCAGGTCATTAAATGAAAAGAAAAATTGAAATTTCACAATTTACAAAAAATATTCTTGCACAACTTTTGAAAACTGATAATGAAAAAGAAATCTATCATTTTTATATGCCAGATTTTGATACTTTTCTTAATCCTTTTGTTATTAATAATATTAGTAAAGCACTTTCTTTAATTAAAAGTTTTATGTATGATAAATCTGCTGAAATTGTAATACATTATAATAATGAACTTTCCTCTATTTTTTCTGCTTATCTAATTTCTAAATTTTTTAAATGGCAAAAAAAAGAAATTATTTTTAATGATATTTCTGTTTCTTTAAGAAATAGATTAAATATTATTGTTGGCTCTTTTTCAATTAGTGATAAAAAAAATCAAATTATAAAAATTACTGATTATGATAAAATAAATGAAGAAGAAAAAAATGAACTAATTATTTTTAATAACTTTACTGAGGAAAAATATAAAAGCAAATATTCTCTATCTCTTGAAGTTCTAACTTTTAAATTAATTCAATCTTTGTTTTTATCAGAAGAAGAATTATTTAATAAAACATTTGTTGCTTATGATTTAGAAACCACAGGTACATCAATGCTTGATGAAATAATAGAAATCGGCGCTGTTAAATATCGTAATGGTGTTAAAGTTGATAAATTTCAAACACTGGTCAATCCCCAACGATTTATTCCACAGCATATTGTCAACTTAACTAATATAACAAATGAAATGGTTAAAAATGCACCTGTAATTAAAGATGTTATTAAAGATTTTGCTAACTTTTTAAGTGATGCTGATTTTATTGTTGTTCATAATGGTGGACTTGATATTTCCTTTATTAGCAAAGCATATAAGAAGTATTTGAATAAAACTTTTAATATGAAAAGTTATGATACAAGAATGATTGCGCAATCAATTAGACCAATGTCAGGTCTTAGTTTAGGTGCTATTTCTGAAGATATGGGAATTGAATTAATTGATGCACATCGCGCTGCTGCTGATGCAGAAGCAACTGGTGATTCTTTCATTAAATTAATTTTATTAAAACAAATTGGTCTTAAAATTTTTACTAATAATTATTTAAGTGTCATTATTCCATCTATGCTTATTACTCCTAAAAAAATTATTGGTGAAAATAGATTATATTTTATCTCTGCTATTAATAATTTAAAAAAATGTAAAGTTTATCTAATTAAATCTCTATTAAAAAAAATTGATAATTTTAATAGATTTGAAATTCTAAAAATATTTTATAAATTGCAAAATGCATTAAGAAAATTTCAAAAAGAAACTATTTTCTCTTTTATTGAAAAATATCTTGAATTTACAAATATAAAACTTGATGAAGAAAAAGATTATCTTTTCAATACTGATAAATTTTTTAAAATTGAATTAACAGATTTAAAATATAATTCATTATTAGAATTAGAATATTTGATCCCTTTAACAAAAGAAAATTATATCCCTGTTTTTTTTGTTGAAAACATTACAATTGAAAAAATTAAAAAAAATAAACGCAATGAAATTATTGGAACTGTTCGGCAAAATAATATTAAGAAAAAATTTATCTTAAAAGATGAAAATGACACAAATAAAAATAATTTATTTTTCATTATCTTAATTGAAAAATTTTTATTTATCTTCAAAAAAATTAAGTTGAAAGAAATATAAATAATTTGACAATTTATTAAAATTATATTATTATTACTTTTCACTTTTTTTAATAAATTTTTTTAAGGAGTTTAATTATGTATATTTTAGGTATTTCTTGTTTTTATCATGATAGTGCTGCTGCTTTAATACACAATGGTGAAATTGTAGCGGCAGCACAGGAAGAACGATTTACTCGAAAAAAACACGACCAGAATTTTCCTATTAATGCTATTAATTTTTGCTTAAATTATGCCGGCATCAAAGTATCTGATTTAAGTTATGTGGCTTTTTATGATAAGCCATTATTAAAATTTCACCGTCTTTTATTAACCTATCTTAGTTATGCACCAGTAGGCTTTGAATCATTTGTCGAGGCTTTACCTATCTGGTTAAAACAAAAATTCTTTATTAAAGATTTAATTATGGAATCATTAAATTATGACGGTGAAATTCTTTTTCCTGAGCACCATTATTCACACGCTGCTTCTGCTTTCTTTCCATCACCATTTAAACAGGCTGCTTTTCTTACATTAGATGGTGTTGGCGAATGGACTACAACAAGTTATGGGGTTGGCAAAAATAATAAAATTGAAATTATTGGTGAAATTAAATTCCCTCATTCTTTAGGTCTTTTATATTCTGCTTTTACTTACTTCTGTGGTTTTAAAGTTAATTCAGGCGAATATAAATTAATGGGTTTAGCGCCACATGGCAGACCTATTTATGCTGATTTAATTAAAAAAGAATTAATTGATATTAAAGAAGATGGTTCTTTTCGGCTTAATTTAGACTATTTTGATTATATGGTTGGTTTGAAAATGACAAGTAAAAAAATGGCTGATTTATTTGGTGGTCCTGCACGAAAACCTGAAACTTTTATTTCACAAAGAGAAATGGACCTCGCTGCTTCAATTCAATTTGTTACAGAAGAAATAATAGATAAATTAGCAAGAAATATCAAAAAAATTACTGGTGAAAAATATTTATGTATGGCTGGTGGAGTGGCATTAAACTGCGTTGCTAATGGTAAATTACTTATGGAAAAAGTTTTTGATGATATTTGGATTCAACCTGCTGCTGGTGACGCTGGGGGGGCTGTTGGTGCTGCTTTAATGGTCTGGTATCAATACTTAGAAAATGAACGAAAAGCAGATAATATAAATGATTTTCAAAAAGGTTCTTATTTAGGTCCAGAGTATAGTAATGAATATATTGAAAGATTTTTAAAAGATAAAAATGTCGAATATGAATACATTCCAACTGAGGAAATACCTGATAGAATTGCAGAATTAATTGAAAAACAAAATGTTATTGGCTGGTTTCAAGGAAGAATGGAATTTGGACCACGCGCGCTTGGGGCACGCAGTATTTTAGGCGATGCTCGTTCTACTGAAATGCAATCTATTATGAATTTAAAAATAAAATATCGTGAATCATTCAGACCTTTTGCACCTTCTGTTTTAGAAGAAGATGTAACTCAATTTTTTGAATCGCCTATGAAAAGTCCTTATATGCTGCTAATTGATAATATTCGTAAAGATAAATTAATTCCAATGCCATCAGAAGAAGAATTAGAAAAAAAAGTTGAAGAACAAAAAAAGAAATTAGAAGAAGAATTAGTTGAATTACAAAAATTAGGTCGTATGGATGAATACAATAAAATCAAAAATTTAATTAATAGTAAAGATTATATAAAATTCAGAATTAAAATACATGCACCTCGTTCTGATGTCCCTGCTATTACTCATGTTAATTATTCTGGTAGATTACAAACTGTTAATAAAGAAACAAATCCACTTTATTACAAATTAATAGAAGCATTTAAAAAACGAACAGGTTATGGCATTATAATAAATACTTCTTTTAATGTGCGTGGTGAACCAATTGTATGTTCACCTCAACACGCTTTTACCTGTTTTTTAAGAACTGAAATGGACTATTTAATTATGGGCAATTTTTTAATTGATAAAAAGAAAATTAAAGATATTCCAAAAGACAAAAGTTGGATGACTGATTTTGACCTTGATTAAATAAATTAATTATGGTGGTGAATAAAAATGACAAAAAATGAAAAACAAAATAATGAATTAAGAAAATTTGCTTTTACTATGGGTATTGCTTTATTAGTCTTACTATCAATTTTATTTATGTTTAAAAGATGGCAAACTTTTGGCACTGTAGCAAAAATTGTTTATATTATTGCTTTTGCCTTTATTATCATAGGTGTTATTGCACCGATTATTTTACAGCCTTTTTATAATTGCTGGATGAAATTCTCAATTTTTTTAGGTGAAAAAATTGTAAGTAAAATTGTGCTTGCATTTATTTTTTATTGTATTTTCACACCTGTTGCTTTTATTTTAAAACTTTGTGGTAAAGATTATATGAAGAAAAATTTTGATAAAGATGCAAAAACTTACTGGGAAAAAAGAGAGAAAAAATTTGAAAAAGAAAGTTTGCTTAAACAATATTAATTATGAATTTTTTTATAAACTTTTTAAAATTCTCAAAATTAAGTGAAAATTTAGTTGATTTATGGCATCAGGAAAAAGATATTGAACAAAATAGTTTATCAGAGTTAGAAAAACTAATATATTCATTACAAAAAAAAAATTATGAATTATGGCATTTAGAGGATAAAGCAAGAGACCCTGCTGCAACAGATAAAACAATTGCTGATATAAAAAGACAAATAGATAAAAAAAATCAAGAACGAAATGATTTAATCGAATTGATTGATGATTATCTTTTAAAAGAATTCAAAAAAGCAAAAATTAAATATAAAAAAGATGTAAAAATAAATACTGAAACACCTGGTTCTGCAATTGACCGTTTAACTATTCTAACTTTGAAAATCTATCATATGCAAGAACAAATGTTGAGAGACGATGTCGATTCTCTGCATAAATCTAATTGTAAAAATAAATTGAATATTTTAATCAAACAAAAAAAATTATTATTAAAAGCATTAAAATTTCTCTTTGATGAAATAATTAAAGGTCAAAAAAAAATTATTGTTTATCGCCAATTTAAAATGTATAATGACCCTAATTTAAATCCTGAAATATATAAAAATTTAAAGAAAAAATAAATGCAAAAAATATATATTATTGTTACAATTATTATTTTTTTTTGTGGTACATCATTATTTAGCGAAACTGCAAAATCAGATATAAAAATTGTAAAAGAAACAGAAGAAATCAGATTTCTTGATACACAACGAAGTGGTATTGTTTTATTACCAACAGGATATCGTGGTGAACCTGCTACCACTGGTTTTAATTTTGATTTAATTATTACTCCTATTGTTGGTGAACTTATTGGTAAACGAAAAAATGACCCAAATAAAAATATTATCTGGACTAATGCTGGTTTTGCTCAATTAATTACTGGTGATTTAAAATATACTTTTTTTTCAGAACAATATAAAAGACCTGCTTTATCTACTGGTTTTTTATATACTTTCGCTCTTTCCTGGTCGTCAGAAGAAAAAATTGAAAGACCATCTACTTTTTCTGGTTTTTATTTATCTACATCTAAATCTTATCTTCGTTCTAAAAATGGTAGATTGCATTTTGGTTTATTAACAAATGGTTATGCTAAAGGTTTTTCTTATTTAACTGATTATTATTTGCCTAATTCTGGCTTTCTCGTTTTTTTAGGTACTGATATTGACTTCACTAAAAAATGGGGATTATTTTTAGAACTTGCCAAACCGATTAGTGATAAACAAAATTCTATTCTTATGAATTTTCGAATTAAAGGTTCTTTACCTCTTTTAACTGCTTCTCTTATTAATACAAATGATGGACTATCTTTAATTGTTTTTATGAATTTACGATTAACTTTATTTCCACCGCTTACTAAAGAAGGAAAAGATAAAATTCGCAAAGAAAAAGAAATGATAGAAAAAAGTAAAGAATGGGATAAACGCTTAAAAGAATTAGAATTATGAAATTTGCTATTTGTCAGATAAATTCTCAAATTGGTGATTTTGAAAATAATTCAAATAAAATTATAAATTATATAAAATTAGCCACAGAACAAAAATGTGATTTAATTATTTTCCCTGAATTATGCATTTCAGGTTATCCGCCGATGGATTTACTTGATAATCCAGAATTTATTGACCATAATTATAATGCTTTAAATAAAATTTTAAAACATACAGTAAATTCAGACAATTATGTTATTCTTGGTTCAATTACTCGCCTGAATAATCAATTATTTAATTCTGCATTAGTGTTACATAAAGGTAATATAATTTTTCAACAAAATAAAACATTATTACCAAACTATGATGTGTTTGATGAAAAAAGATATTTTACTCCTAATAAAAAATTCTCCCTTTTTCAAATTAACAATTTTAAAATTGGTATATTAATATGTGAAGATATTTGGTATGATGAATTTAAAAATTATAAAATTAATCCAATTAATAAAATAAAAAAATTAAAACCTGATTTAGTTGTTGTTATTTCTGCTTCACCTTTTGAAAAAGAAAAAATTGAAAAAAGGCTAACAATTTGTCATAATAATTTTGTAAAATCTAAAATCCCTATAATTTATGTTAATTCTATTGGGGCGCAGGATGAATTAATTTTTGATGGTGCAAGTTTTTATTTGAATAATGATAATATTTTTATCTGTAAACAATTTGAAGAAGATTTTGCTATTTTTGATTTAAATCAAAAAATTAATAATTATAAAAAAGTTCCCTTAATTGAACAAATTCATTCTGCTTTAATTTTAGGTATAAAAGATTATTTTCTGAAATGCAAATTCAATAAAACAATCATAGGTATTAGTGGTGGAATTGATTCTGCTGTCGTTGCTTCGCTCGCTGTTCGTGCATTAGGAAATAATAATGTAATCGGTTTAATATTACCTTCAAAATATACTTCACAGGCAAGTATTGATGATGCAATAAAATTATCCAGAAATTTAGAAATCGAATATTTTATAATTTCAATTAATAAATTATTTTCATTATATCTCGATGAACTTTCAGAATATTTTAAAAACCGTGAATTTGATATTACAGAAGAAAATATACAATCACGAATAAGAGGAAATTTACTTATGGCATTTGCAAATAAATTTAATGCTCTTGTTCTTGCCACTGGTAATAAATCAGAGTTATCAATGGGTTATTGCACTTTATATGGTGATTTAATTGGTGGGCTTGCTGTTATTGGTGATTTATTAAAAAGAGAAATATATGAATTAGCACGATACATAAATAAAGAAAAAGAAATAATTCCAGAAAATATCTTTTTAAAAGCACCATCAGCTGAATTAAAATATAATCAAAAAGATGAAGATACTTTACCACCTTATAAAATATTAGATGCTGTGCTTTATTATCATTTTGAATTAGGTTTAACTAAAAATGATATTATTAATAAATATAATTTTGATGAAAATATTGTGAATGAAATATTTCATAAATTATATAGACAGGAATATAAAAGAAAACAGGCACCAATTACACTTAAAATTTCTCGAAAAAACTTTGGGATTGGGCGAAGAATTCCTATTACTAATAAATTCTACTTCTTAAATAAAAAATAATTATAATTCTTCAGTTAAATATTTCTCTATTAAATTATTTATTTCTTTTTTATCTTCTTCATTTAAACTATTTTTAAACTTTTTTATTTCATTAAAATTATTTGTCTTAAACAATATCATAAATTTGAATTTTTTATTTTCAAAATTTTTTGGGTTTATTTCTATTGCTTTATTTATATTTTCTATTGCCAATTCTGGTCTATTTGTTTTATAATATATTACTGCTAAATTATAATAAATTTCTTCTGAATTATCAACTAATATTAAAGCACCTTTATATTTTTCTGCTGCTGCTTCATAATCCTTTTTTTCATATAATTCATTTGCTTCATTTATTAATTTTTTAAATTCATAATTTATAAATTTTTCTACCTTCTTTTTTTCATTATAATATTTTTCTTTTTGTTCTTCTAATTCTTTTGTTAAATTATTGATTTTTTCTTTTAATTCATTATTCAGTTCATTATAAAATTTTATTCTATCATTCATACTTATTATTATATTCTGTAATTTATCATTCTCTGTTTTGTAATTTTCTTTTTCTATTTTATATTTATCTATCTCTTCTTTTATTATCTCAATTTGTTTTGTTAATTGTTCTATTTTATTTTTATATTCTTGATTTTCAAGTTTTATTTGCTCTGTTTCTGTATCACTTTTGGCTAATTCATTTATTCTATTTTCTTTTATTAAATTATTTATTTTAGTTATATTTACTTTTAATTCATTGTTTTCATTTTTCAATTTACTTATTATTTCTTCATTTTCTTTATTTGTTTCTTCAAATGCCTTATTTCTTTCCTGCAATTCTTTTATTTCTTTTATTATATTGCTTTTCTCGCTTATTAAATTATTTACTTCTTGTTTTAATGCTTTATTCTCATTTTCCTTTTCATTTATTATCTTATTTATCCTATTAAATTCATTATTCAAATTTTCATATTTTTTAAGTTCTTGTAATAATTCATTATTCTTCTTTTCTAAAACGCTGATATATACTTTATCACCTTCACTCTTTTCTATTGTTTTTTCTTTTAATTCTGCATTTTGTTTTATTAAATTCTGTATCTGATTATTCAAATCATCTACCAGTGAATTTTTTGTCTGAACTATTTTATTTAATTCTTCTATTCTTTTTTCACTTCCTTTTTTTTCTTCTGTTAACTTATTTATTATGTTATCTAATTCATTTATTTCATTTCTTAATTTTTTATTCTCATTTTCTTTTTTTAATATCTCAGTTATTTTTTCATCATTCGTTCCTTCTAATATTAATAACTTTTTCTCATATTCTTTTTGTGTTATTTGTAATTTCTGATTTTTTTCATTTAATGAATTTATTTCTTTTAAATAATTTTCTGTTCTATTCTGTAATTCATTTATTGTTTGTTCATAATATTTTAATTGCTCCTGTAATTTTATTTTTAATTGTTTTATTTCAACTTCAAGTTTTTCATTATTTGTTGTTAATGTCATTATCTTCGTTTCTTTTTCTTTTATTTGTTGTTCATTATCATTTTTTATTTTCATTAATTCATTTATCTCTTTTTTAAATTTGCCAATTTCATTTAAAAATATTTCATTTTGTTCTTTATAATTAGCACTTATTTTCTTTATATTATCTAACTCACTTTTTAATATTTCATTTTCCTTTGTTTTTCCATTTATTTGTTCATTTAATATTTTTATATCATTATTTAATTTATTCTTTTCACTTAATAAATTGTTTATTTGCATTTCTATATTATTTTTCTCATTTCTTATTTCATTTATTTTTTTCTCATATTCATTAATTGTCATTAATATTTTATTATTTAATTGTTCCTTTTCTTCATTTATTTTTTCTTTTTCATTTATTAATTCATCTATAATCTTTTTATTTTCATTCCTTATTTTTTCTTCATTTTCTTTATTTTTATTCAGTATTTCATTTATCTCTTTTTTTCTCTCATTTATTTCATTTAAAAAAATTTCATTCTGCTCTTTATAACTATTTACTATCTTTTTTAAATTTTCCTGTTCAATTTTTATTTTTTCATTCTCACCTTTTAATTCACTTAATAATTTATTTAATTCTTTTGTTTCTCTATTTAATCTATCATTTTCATTTAGTAAATTGTTCATTTTCTGTTCTATCTCTTTTTTTTCACTCTCTAATCGTTCTATTGTTTTTTTACTTATTTTTAATTCTTCTGATACTGTTTTTATTTTTCTTCTATTATTTAATAAATCATCTAATTCTTGATTTCTACTTTCTAACATATCAATTTGCTTCTTGTATTCTTCAATTTCTTTTTTATAACTATTTATCTTTAAATTTAATTCATTTATCATATCTTTATTTTTTTCTATTTCCTTCTTTAACTCACTTATTATTTTTTCATTCTCATCTTTTTCTTTTGATTGCTCTTGATATTTTTTTAGTTTTTTTTGTAATTCTAAATTTTCTCCTTGTAAATTTGCATTTTCATTCTTTAATTCAAATATTTGTTGCTCAAATCGCATTACTGTATCTCTTAACATTCTTTTAAAATTATCATTTAATTCACTTATCTTTTTATCTCGTTCTTTAATCTCTTTTAAATATTTTTTTTCATCAACTGCTAAAAGATTAAATAAAAAAGAAAAAACAAATAAAAATAAAATAAATATTTTTCTTTTCATATTTTTTCTCACTCTAAAAAATTTAATGATAATAAATATTTTAATTTATTTATAGAAATTAGTATATTATATTTACTTTCAAGCAATAAAAAATTAGCATTCAATCTATTTTGTTCTGCATCAAGAACATCAGTATTTATTGCTGCACCAGCACTATAATTTTCTTTTGCTATTCTATATGCCTCTTCTGATTGTTCTTTTAATAATGTATTTACTTTTATTTGTTCATTATAAAATTTAATATTATTATTTTCTTTATTTATTTCATTAATAATTTTCATTGTCAGATAATTTATTTCACGATTTAAATTTTCAATTTCAATATCAAATTTTTTAACCTCGTTCGATGACTTATAACCATCAAATAACGGAAAATTTAATTCCACTCCATAAAAATAATCTGAATTATTAAATGAATTTGAAAAGGTATTCCCTCCTGAACCATAATTACTTATTAAATTTAATTCTGGTCTTAAACTATTCTTTGCAATCTTCTTTTGCAATTTTATTATTTCCAAATTTTCATATAACTTTTTTATGTTTTCATTTTTTTTTATCTGTTCTATAATAAAATCCTGATTATTAAAATCAGGTATTTGTGATGGTATTTTTATCTCTTCTGTTATAACAATTTCTTTTTTAATATCTAAATTTAATAATAATCTTAAATCATTTTTTAAATTTTCAATTTCATTTTTTATTGCTAATATTTGTGGTTTTATTTGATGATAAGCAACCTCTGCTGTTTTATATTCTAATTCTGTAACTGTTTCTGCACTAAATTTATTTTTTACCATTATTAAATGTTCATATAATGATTTTTCACTATTTTCAAGTAATTTTAATTTTTCTTCGAGATATTGTAAAGTATATAAATATATAATTGCCTGTAATTGTGTTTCTCTAATTGTATTTTTATAATCCAATTCTGAATTTTTATAATAATGCTTTGCAATTTCTATTGCTGTATTTATTTTGCCATAAGTAAATAATGGCTGATAAAGATTAATTTTATAACTATAAACATTACTTGCTTCTTTCATTTGATATGATTTCAATTTTGATATATCTGATTGAAATTTGAGATTTGGTCTTGCTGCTGATTTTGCTTCATCTATTTCAAATAATGTATATTTTAAATATTCTCGTTTATTAATTATACTGATATTTTGACTTTCTATAATATTTAATACTTTACCAAAATCAAGATAAATTACAGTATCAGAACTATTTGCTAATAAATATAAAATACTGGTAAAAAAAATAAGAATAAATATTTTCATTTTTCTGTTTTATCTTTAAAATAATAGTATTTATAAAAATAAAAAAACAAAAAGATTTTGTCAAATAAATTATAAAATTTTTAATAGAGAAAAAATAAAATTATTTTTTTCAATGATTTTATTTTGATTGAAAATACAATTGGGGCAATTAAATTTTTAATTATTTTTTACTGAATTAAAATAGACTTCTGGCGTAATTAATACTTCACGAGGTTTTGGACCATCAGCAGGACCAACGACACCTTTCATTTCAAGTGCATTCATTATTGCCTGTGCACGCTTATGACCAACTTTTAATTTTTGCTGTAACATAGCAATTGAACCACGCTGTGTTGTTATTACTAACTCTTCTGCTTGTTTTAATAATCCTTCATCAATGTCAAATTGTAATTCATCATCTTCATTTTCTTCTTCTTCAATTTGAAATACTTCTTCTGGATTTTTTGGCTTATAATATTTTGCCGCTTCCTGATTACATACAAAATCTATAACAGCATTTATCTCTTCATCACTAACATAACAGCCCTGTAATCTAACTGGTTTTGGGGCTGTTCGTGATAAATAAAGCATATCACCATTACCAAGTAAATTTTCAGCGCCTACTGTATCAAGAATTGTTTTTGAGTCAACGCCAGAAGCAACCTGAAAAGCAATTCTTGTTGGAAAATTTGCTTTAATTAATCCAGTTATTACATTTACTGATGGTCGTTGTGTTGCAAGAATCATATGAATTCCAACTGCTCTTGCTTTTTGTGCTATTCTTGCAATTGCACCTTCACATTCTCTTGCTGTCATCATTAAATCAGCTAATTCATCTACTATAATCACTATATATGGCATTATTTTAGGTCTATCCTGTTTTTTATATTTATCATATTCGCCACTTTCAAGTAATTTCTTTACTTTTATATTATATCGTTCAATATCACGAACACCCATTTCACCACATTTTATATATCTTTCATCCATCTCATTTACCGCCCACTGAAATGCTCGTGCTGCTTTTTTTGGGTCAACTACAACAGGTGTAATTAAATGTGGTAATCTATTATAAACGCTTAATTCAACTACTTTTGGGTCAATTAAAATTAATTTTAATTCTTCTGGTGAAGCATTCATTAATAAACTAATTATTATTGAATTTATACAAACACTTTTACCCGCACCAGTTGCACCAGCAATTAAAAGATGTGGCATTTTTACTAAATTTGCATTTACTGGTCTACCGAGCACATCTTTACCTAAACCAAAAGTTAAAATAGAACTCATATCATCTCTATTTATTTTTGCTGCTGATAATACATCTCTTAATGTTACTATATTTGCAACTTCATTTGGAACTTCTATACCAACTGCTGATTTACCTGGTATTGGTGCGATTATTCTTATACTTTTAGCTGCAAGTCGTAATTGTAAATCAGCGTTATGTTGAACTATTTTCTGGACTGGCACACCATTAGCTGGTACTACTTCATACATCGTTACTACCGGTCCAGGATTTATTTCACGAACTGCTGCTTCAATTTTAAATGCTTCAAGAGTTTCATTTATTTTTTTAGCTACTCTTTGTAATGCTTCATCTGATGGTCCGGGTAATTCATTATTTCCAACTTTTAATAATTCAAACGATGGAAATTTATATTCTGGAATTTCTTGTTCCTCTTCTTCTTCTGTTGCCTGTATCTGTTCAGCAAATTCTTTATCTAATTTCTCCTGTTCTATTGCTAATTTCTTTAATGTTTCAGGGTCTAATTCTTCATTTTCTGAATTCGTTATTTGTGGCGATATTTCTTGTGATTCTTCATTTATTATAATATTTGGTTGTGATTGTGCTTCATCTTCTTTTTTTATTTCTTTTTTATCCTGTTCTATATTTTGTTTTTCTTCATTTTCAATAATTTCTTGTTGTTCTGATTTAATCTCGCCTTCTTCTTTTTTTTCTGTTTCTTCCTTTTGATTCTCCTCTTTATTTATTCTTATTTCTTCTTCTTTTTTCTTTCGTTTAAAAAACCTGAATCCAAAACCTTTATTTTCATTTTGTTCTTCTTTATTTTCTTTATTTTCTTTTTCTTTATTTTCTGCTTCTTTTATTGTTGTCTCTGTCTCTACTTTATAATAATTTATTTTTGGTTCAATATTATTTTCTTTATTTTTTTCAACCTTTTCTAATACTAAATTTTTAAAATCATTTTCATCTAAAATTTGAATTGCATCTTTAAAACTTTTTTCTTTAATATATAAAATTAATTCTTTAATACCAGCAAAAATTTTTAAACAAATTTTCTTTAATAATTTTATAATTAAAATAATTATCAAAATAAAATAATCATAGACTCTTTTTAAAAAATCTGAGAAAGAAATAGAGGTAGTAAAGACAAGACCAAGTCCAAATAAGATAAAAACCAACAAAAAAATCGCATATTTTAAAATCGGAAAAAATAATTGAGTTAGTAATAATCCAATTAATCCACCTTTTAATCGCACATCATTAAATTGCAAATCTGAATTAAGATTTATACCCCCAATATTATTAAAAAAGATACTCAATGATAGGGTAATAAAAATAATTCCAACTATTTTTAATACAGTTGCTTCTTTTAATTTTTTATCTTTAAATTCATAAATACCAGTAATAATAATAAGTATTGGAAAAATAAAAACACCTTTACCCATAATTAAAAACAAATAATGGGCTATATAAGCGCCAATCAAACCACAATAATTTTTTACATTATTTGTTGTTGAATTAGGTGGGTCATTAATATTAAATGAAATTATACTTAAAAAAAATAAGATACCAATTGCAAAAAATAATATTCCGCTAATTTCATTTAATTTTTCGTTTTTTAAATAACTGATAACTTTAACTACTTTTGATTCGGTTATATTCTTTTTGTTTTTATTTGATAAGAAAAGTATTTTTTTTCTTTTCAAAATAATCACTACTTTATTCAAAAATTATCTATAATTCCACTATCTTCTTCTTAATTCAAAACTAAAAAATAATTATAATAACAATAACATAAAATTGTCAAGGATAAAATTAAACAATAAAAACCAAAAAAACCAAATCTATTTTTCTTCAAAATCAAAAATAAAATTTTTAATGTTAAATAACTCACAATAAAAGAAATAAAAATACCAATTAAAATTTCAACAAAATTTATTGAAGTAAAATTAAAATCAAGTATGTCTTTTAAAACCGCACCAAAAATTAAAGGTATAGCCATAAAAAAAGAAAATTTACCTGCTACGATAGGTTCTATGTTCAATAGTAATCCAGTTGCGATAGTTGAACCAGAGCGTGAAATACCAGGTAATAAAGCAAATATTTGAATTAAGCCAATTATAAGTGAATTATAATAATTTAGTGATGAATATTCATTTTTTCTTTTTTTAAAAAAAGTTGCTAATAATATAAAAGCACTAAACAAATAAAAAAAACCTATATATTTTAATTCTAATAAATTTGATTCAATATAATTTTTAAATAGTAAACCAATAATTCCTGCGGGAATAATTCCAATAAAAATATATAATAAAATATTTCTATTGTCCGTCAAAAAAATTTTTTTAATTTCTTTGAAAAAGAAAAGAAAAATTGCAAGCAAAGAACCAAAATGCAAAAAAATATCTATTGATAATGATTGTGTTTCAAATTTTAAAAAATGTTTTGCAATTGCTAAATGTCCTGAACTACTAATTGGTAAGAATTCAGTTATTCCCTGTAAAATTGCTAAATAAATAATTTTGTTAATATTATTTAGTTGAAATGAAAAATCCATATATTTTATATTTTCGATTATTCAAATTTTGCTGATAAAGAAATCTTATTACTTTCTTTATCAATTGAAATAACTTTAACTTTTATCTTCTGACCAATTTTTAAATAATCTTCAATATTATTAACAAATCCATTAGTAATCTGTGAAATATGTAATAAACCAACAATTCCATTTTTAAGTTCAACAAAAGCACCATAATTTGTAAGCCGTTTTATCACGCCCTCATATATTTGACCTTCTTCAACTTCTTCTGTAATTTCTTTAATTAATTTAATTGCTAATTCAAGATCTTCTTTATTTGCAGCAGAAATATTGGCTTTTCCATTTTCTTCAATATATATTGTTGAGCGTGATTTTTCTTGTATCTTTTTTATGTTCTTGCCACCAGGACCAATTAGTTCACCAATTTTATCTTCTGGCACATCAACAAAAACAATTCGCGGTGCTGAATCTGGTATTGATGGTCTTGGTTGGGAAATAACTTCATTCATTTTTTCTAAAATATATAATCGTCCTTTTGTTGCTTGTGATATTGCTTCTCGCATAATATTATAATCTATTCCTTTTATTTTTATATCCATTTGTAATGCTGTTATACCTTTTGCTGTTCCTGTTAATTTAAAATCCATATCACCTAAATGATCTTCCTGTCCTAAAATATCTGATAAAATTATATATTTTTCGCTTTCTTTTATTAAACCCATTGCTATACCAGAAACAGCTCTTTTGATTGGAACACCGGCTGCCATTAATGCGAGCGATGAACTACATACTGTTGCCATTGACGATGAACCATTTGATTCTAAAATTTCAGAGACAACTCTTATTGTATATGGAAATTCACTTTTTTCTGGTAATAATGGTTTAATTGCTCGTTCTGCTAAATGACCATGTCCAATTTCTCTTCTTCCCGGTGGACCTAATCTCTTTACCTCACCAACAGAAAAAGGTGGAAAATTATAATGAAGCATAAAACTTTCTGTTCCTTCATTTTCTATATCATCCTGGATTTGTTCATCCATCACTGTGCCAAGTGTTACTATACCTAAACTTTGCGTTTCGCCTCTTGTAAATAATGCAGAACCATGAGTACAATCTAATAAATCTATTTCAATTGATATTGGTCTAATTTCATCTGGTTTTCTTCCATCAATTCTTATTCCTTCATTAAATATTCTATTTCGAACTATTTCTTTTTCAAAATTTTTAAATATATCTTTTAAATAAAGTTCATAAACAGGTTCTTCTTCTATTTTTTCTTTATATCTTTCTAATAATTTTTCAAACAATTCATCAGTCTTTTTATAGCGTTCTTGTTTACCTACTATTTTTAATATTTCTGATAAATCATTATATACTAATTCTTTTACTTCATTTATTAATTCATCAGGTATAGTATATAATTTTACTTCCTGTTTTTCTTTGCCAGCTAATTTTATTAATTCTTTTTGCAAATCAATAAATTCTCTTATATATTTATGTGCTTCTTCTATACCTTTTAATATTATGTCTTCACTTAATTCTTTTGCACCACCTTCTACCATTATTATTGCATCTTCTGTACCTGCTACAACCATATCTAATTCTGATTTATCTATTTGCTCATTTGTTGGATTAATTATATATTCATTATTTATATAACCAACACGAACAGCACCAATTGGCTGTTCAAATGGAATATCAGAAATAGCAAGTGCACAGGATGAAGCATTTATTGCAATTATATCAGGTGTATTTATTTTATCTGCTGATAATACGGTTGCTATTACTTGAACCTCATTTCTAAAACCTTCTGAAAACATTGGTCTTATTGGTCTATCTATTAACCGAGAAATAAGGATCTCTTTTGTTGATGGTTTTGATTCTCTTTTAATAAAACCACCTGGTATTTTTCCAGAAGCATAAAATTTTTCACGATACTCAACTGTTAAAGGGAAAAAATCAATACCTTCAACTGGTTCTTTTGTTGAACAAACTGTTACTAATACAGCTGTTTGATTATGTTTGGCAAAAACAGCTCCATTTGCTTGCTTTGCTAATTTACCTGTTTCAAATACTATTTCACTACCTGCAATTTGCCTTTTTACACTGTAAATCATTTATCTTATACCTACTTTCTTAATCCTAATTTTTCAATCAATTTTTTATAACTTTCAATGTTATGTTTTCTTAAATATGCTAATAATCTTTTTCTTTTATTTACTAATTTAATTAAACCCATTCTTGTTGTATTATCCTTTGGCTGTGATTTTAAATGCTCTGTTAAATAATTTATTCTTGTAGTCATTATTGCAATTTGCACTTCAAGTGAGCCACTATCTTTTTCATTTGTCTTAAAATCATTTATTATCTTTGCTTTTTCTTCGGTTGTTAAAACCATTTTACACCTCCAAAATTATTAAAAATTTTTAAATTGATAATTATATATTGTTTTATTTTAAAATGCAAGTATTTTTTTAATTATTTTTTTTACTTTTTCTTTTATTTCATTTTCCTTTATTTTTAAGTTTTTACTTAATTCATCTTTATAATCCATTGATGATGGCTGTACTCCGATTAAATATATTTTTTCCAGCATATTTTCAAATTCGGCTAATATAAAAAATTCATTCAAATTAAAACTATGAGAATTTACTAATACTTGATTAGTATTTAAAAATGATTTTATTTCTTCATTAGAAAATAATTTTACTTGTCCCACAACATCATTAAAATCCACTGCATCAATTATTATTATTTTTTCATATTCTTTTATTATATCAAGCAAAAAAAATGATTTTATACCTGCATCTATAAAACTAATATTTGGTTCATTTATTTCTTCTGATAAACTATTTACAATTTTTATTCCAATGCCATCATCTTCGCGTAAAATATTGCCAACCCCAGCAATCAGTATTTTTTCCATTTATTCAGCTATCAAATTTTGATATTCTTCTTTTGTAAGTAGAAATTTTTTTTCTTCTAAATCTGTTATCTCTATTTTTATTATCCAACCATCTTCATAACACGATTGATTTAATAATTCAGGTGTTTTCAATAAATTATTATTTTTTTCAATTATATTACCACTAAATGGTGAATAAATAGAAGTAATTGATTTCATTGATTCAACTTCACATAGTTTATCACCTTTTTTAATTTTCTCGCTTAATTCAACAAATTCAAAATATATTATTTCACCTAATTCTTTTTGTGCAAAATCTGTTATGCCACAAATAATTGTTTTTTCATTAATAAATTTTATCCATAAATGTTCCTTTGTAAAAAATAAATTTTCATTTTCCATAAATACTCCTATTTTTTCTATTTTTTTATTGACTAACTTTTTTTGTTCCTGGTCTAACAGCAGGTATGCCTTTTGCACATAAAGGACATTCTTCTTTTTTGTAAATTGGTAAATCAATTTCAAGTGAAGCAAAAACATTAAAACCTTCAAATTCTTTTTTACCCATTCTGTTTATTAGCGTATATATGCCTATAACATTTGCATTATTTGCTTTTACTAATTCTATTAACTCTTTTACTGTTGAACCAGTGGTCATCACATCTTCTGCAATTAAAATATTTTCATCAGGATAAATTTCAAAACTTCTTTTTAAAATCATTTTATTATTTTCATCGCGTTCGGCGAAAATCGAGCGGCAATTAAGACAATGCGCTAATTCAACACCAAGCGGCACACCACCTACTGCTGGCACGAATACAGTATTAATATTTTGTGGTAATAAAGGTAATTTCTCTAAAATTACCTGAACTAATTTTGCTGGATATTGCATCAGCATAGCACATTGAACATAATGAGAACTATGATTCCCACTTGCTAAAATAAAATGACCTTCTTTAATTGCATTACATTCAACTAAAATTTTATAAACTTTTTCATCTGAATAGTTCATTGATTTGCTCCTTATATTTTAAAGATTTTTCATAAAAACTTTTTTCTTTTTCATCATATAAAATACCACGCGATACATTTATTACTATTGGGCTATCTAATTTTTTAATAAATGATTTTACTATTTCTAAATTACCACCCTGTGCTCCTAAACCAGGAATTAACAAAGGAACATCTGGTATTTTTGGTATTATTAAATCATTTATATTTGTTAAACCAACGACAAGACCTACGCTGACATTTTCTGAATTTAGTTTTTTTGCTTGCTCAAAGATATACTCAAAAATAAATTTTCCACCAAACTCAAGTTGTTGTATCTCTTTCGCACCTTTATTTGATGTGATGCCTAATAAATATATTCCTTTATTTTCATATAAAAATGGTTCAATTGAATCAGAACCAAGATATGGATTTAATGTAACAGCATCAACATCCATATTTTGAAAATATGCTTTTGCATAGTATTTTTGCGTTTCACCAATATCACTCCGTTTTACATCAAGTATAATTGGAACATTGTATTTTTTGATATATTCAATTATTTCAAATAAAATTTCATAGCCATTTTTTCCCATTGCTTCAAAATAAGCAATATTAGGCTTAAAAACAGCAGCATTATCTTTTGTCTCATCAATTAATTTAAACAAAAAATTTCTTATGTCTTTTTCTGATGATTCTGGTCGCGGGTCTAAACCTACACATAATCTACTATTAACTTTTTTTATTCGTGCTTTCAATTTTTCTTTATACATTTACAACTCCTTATTTAATATTCTTTTTATTGCATCAGGGTAAATAAAATTTATACTACCAATTTGAACTGCTTTTGCACCTGTATTTAATGCTTCTTCAACATCTTTGTAATTTTGAATTCCACCACTTGCAATTATTGGTATTTTTATTAATTTTGCTGTCTGAAAAATATTATATAACATCATTGGTTTAATTACTGGTCCTGATATTCCACCTGAAATAAATTTTTTATCTTCATAATAAACAACGCCTGGATATGTATTATTTAATGTCACTGCATCAGCACCATATTCTTCACAAAGAGGGGCATATTCAATACCAGTGTATGGTGGTAATTTCATACTAAAAAATTTTTTTGTTAATTTCCTTGCATTTTTAACTATTTCTTTGATATAATTTTTATTTAAAAATGGCATTATGGTTTTGTGCTTTACATTTGGACAGGATAAATTTATTTCATAACCACAAATGAAATCAAACTGTTCTAAACCTTCAATCATTTCTTTTAATTCTTTTTTATTTGCAGCACTTATGCTAACAATATAATTCGTATTTACCTTTATTTTACCTGATTTTAAAATTTCAATAAACTTAAAAAAGCCGGGATTTTCAAGACCAACAAAATTTAATAAACCACCAATAACTTCTAAAATTCGTGGGGGAGGATTTCCAGCACGCGGATAATATGTTATAGTTTTTGTTATAAAAGCGCCTGCTAATGAATAATCAATTTCTAATGAAGAATCACCAAAACCACCAGTTCCACTTGCTATAAAAATAGGATTTTTAAATTTTGTATTTCTAATTTCTATTTCCTTAAACATTAAATAACACCTAATTTTCTTAAATCTTCTTCTAATTCTTTTTCATTAAATTTTTTGCCTTCTCGCCATTTGCCATTATATTCTAATGTTGGCACAACCCAATCTTCTCCACCATTTACTTCAACTACTTTTTTTATTACTTCTTCTGGTTGTTCTTCTATTTCAAAATATTTATACGGTATATTATGTTCTTCTAAATATTTTATTGTCTTTTTACAATGTGGACACCAATTAGCAGCATATACATTTAGCATATTAATCCTCCTCTATTTATTTATAATTATATTTTTTTCTATTATATTTTTTTCAAAAAATCAAGTGAAAAAATAAATAAAATCTTTATAAAACCCTTTAAAAAATATTGACAATTTAATCATATTAACTATAATAAAAATATGGAAACAAAAAATAAAAATAATAATGAAATCAAAAGAAGTGATTTTGATTCTGGCTAGAAAGAAATGGTAGAAATATATTTTAAAGATGGAATGGAATTATTATATTCAGAATTAGATGAAATAATAGATTATAAAAGAGGCTACAAATTTAT
>DAONJL010000032.1:0-4570 GCA_035405645.1 bacterium
TTTGAAAAAATATGAAAATAAAAATTTTACTATTTTAGATAGCGCTTTTAATGAAAATAAGATTCGAGGAAATAATGAATTACCTTGTGTATCTCATAGTATTACATCAATTATTTCAGCAAGTGGAGATGTATTTATTTGTTGACGATTGAATATTTATGAATGGTTAAAACCGATAGGAAATATAAAAGAAAAAAGTTTTAATGAAATTTGGACGTGCGAAGAGCGCCAAAAACAATGCCAAATGATAGCTGATTCAAATTTTTGTAATCGTTATTGTCCAGAATGTAGAATAACAAAGTATAATATATTAATTGACAAATTAAAAAAGATTAAGACAAAAAATTTTATTTAATAAATTATAAGCGTGCTTCTAAAAAGTTCTAATCGGAAAATATTCCAGACATGGTATTCTCCTAAAGATGGAAAAACTAAAAGTAATAAGTGCAAAAAGAAAAATAGATGAAGAAAATAATAAGTGAAATCAAAAAAAGAAAAAAAGAGTTGCCAAAACAAATAAGGACACATAAAATATTTTCCAAAAAGAGTAGAGCCCTGCAAAATGAGAAAAAGAAAAAAAGAAGAGAGTGTGATTGATTTAAAAAAGGAAGCAAAAAGAAAAAAAGGCAACACAAAAATCTATTGGTTAATGCAAATGGCTAAAAAATTTTTAAAAAATGGAGGTATAAACGAATTTTCGGAA
Organism: bacterium; assembly: GCA_035405645.1. Classification (GTDB taxonomy): domain Bacteria; phylum JAGOBX01; class JAGOBX01; order DAONJL01; family DAONJL01; genus DAONJL01. The sequence goes on from DAONJL010000032.1 coordinate 704, forward strand.
AATTAGTAATTAATTAGAAAATCCGATAATTTGTTATAGTAATTATGAAAATTCCATTTAATCAAAAGTATCAAGAAAAATATTTTAAATTATTAAATCGAATATTTGATAGCAATATGTGGACAGAAGGACCGATATTACGCGAATTTGAAGAGAAATTTTCAAAATATATTGGGATAGAAGCGCGGGCAGTAGCAAATGGCGGAGCAGGATTATTAGCAATATTAGAATATATAAATGTAAAAGATAAAGATGTAATAGTGCCAGCAAATACATTTTGGGCAACTCCGCAAGCAGTGAAATTAGCAGGCGGAAATGTAATTTATGCTGATTGTAATAAATATGATTTATGTTTAAGTTATGAGGATATGGTATCGAAAATTACGAAAAATACAAAGGCAGTAATAGTGGTTCATATTGGCGGACATATTGCTTTTGATATAGAAAAAATTGCAGAATATTGTAAGAAAAAAAATATTTATTTAATAGAAGATTGTGCGCATTGTCATGGCGGTTGGTGGAATAATAAGACAGGAGGACATTGGGGATTTGCTGGTAGTTATAGTTTTTATGCGACAAAGACAATGCCGACAGGTGATGGCGGAATGGTAGTAAGTAAGAATATTGATTTTCTGAAATGGTTAGAAAAATATCGAAATTACGGAAAGGAAATAATAAATGGCAAAGTTACATATCCGATAAAAAATGGATTTAATTATCGGATGAGTGAATTTGTTGCTGCATTAGGTATAGTACAATTAGAACAATTATCAGAGATATTAGAATGGAAACGAAAATTGGCTGAAAAATACGATAAAATATTTGAGTGGCGGATAAAGTTTCCAAATAATATGATTTCTGGCTATTATAAATATATTGTGTTTGATTATGATTTGAAAGAACAAACAGGTCAAGTATTTAGTCGGACAGATTTTGGATATGTGATAGAAGGATTAGATATAAATTTACCAAATAGCGAATGGATAGCTGAGCATCACAAATGCGCACCAATTTGGTATGGCTGGGAAAATAGTGAAAAAACAATTGAAGAATTATATAAAATTTTAGTTAGGTGATTTTTAATAATGAAAGTATTAGTAATAGGTTTTAAATGGAATTATCCAATAACAGAATTTGTTTGTAATGCCTTTAATTATAATGGAGCTGAAGCAAATTATATATATTATCAAAATCAACCATCTGAACGGACTAAATATTATATTCGCAAATTAGAGCAGTTTCATTTATATAATTTTTTGAAAAATAAAATTGATAAAAAAGTTGAAAATGATATTTTTAAAAATAATCATTTTAGTATATTGAACGAAATAAAAAATAAAAAATATGATTTGATATTTATTTTAAAAGGCGAATATATTCATTCAGAAACTATAAAAGAAATAAAAGAAAAAAATAAAGATGTAAAAATATTTGTTTGGTATATGGATGATCCCTTTATATGTTGGTTTGATAATAATCAATATAAATTTTTTGAAGAGAGTATAAAATCAACAAAATATTTTGATAAAATTTTTGTATTTGATGAGTATTTTGTTGAAGGAATAAAACAGCGTTTGAATAAAGAAATATATTATTTGCCCTTGGCTTTTGATGATACTATATTTCAAAAAAATAAAACTGAAAAAATATTTAATATATCATTTATTGGCTGTCAAACGAATGAACGATATGAACATTTAAAAGAACTTGAAGCATTTGGATTAACTTTGTTTGGTGGTGATTGGCAGGATTTGAATAAATATAAATTAGGTGATGTTATACCATTAGAAAAAACAAATACGATTTACAATCAAAGTTTAATTAATTTTAATTTTCATCATTATCAAACAGTTTTTGGCGCTAATACCCGTACTTTTGAAGTGCCAGGCAGTGGAAATTTTTTATTAACTGATTATAGAAAATCAATGGAACAATTGTTTGAAATTGGCAAAGAAATCGAATGTTTTAAATCAAAAGAAGAACTAAAAGAAAAAGTAAAATATTATTTAGAAAATAAGAATAAGATATTTGAAATTAGCGAAGCGGGCTATAAAAGAGCAATAAAAGAACATACTTACAAACATCGAATAAAATATGTATTTGGATTTTTTTTAAAAAATATATGATTTCCAGACAAGAAAAATATATAAAAGAAGTATATAGCAAATATTGGATTACAGCACGAGAAAAGAAGTATGGTTTTTTAGAATATGATAAAAAAATGTTGAAAATAATTTATGGATTGGGTTTAAAAAAAATGCAAAAATATTAGATGTATGCGCTGGCACAGGGTATCCGTATATTTTTGATTTAATAGAAAAAGGATTCAAAAATATTTACAGAATCGCCAGAATGCGGATATCGTCATATTTTTTTGAAATTAAAAAAAGCAGGAATAGAAATCGGTAGAGATAAAGCATTGAAATTTATGCGAAATATGGGCATTTGCGCTATTTATCCGAAAAAAAAGAACAACGATTTATAATTTATCCGTATCTTTTGAGCGTCTTGAAAATAATCAGTGCAAATCAAGTTTGGGCAGCAGATATTACATATATTAAATTAAGTCAGGGCTTTAGTTATTTAGTTGTTATTATAGATATTTTCAGCAGAAAAATTTTAATTTATAAAATTTCAAATTCGCTTGATGCTCAATTTTGTATTGACGCATTAAATAAAGCATTGGCGAAATATCCGCCGCCAGAAATTTTTAATACAGACAGGGGTCTCAATTTTATTCTGAAAATTTTTGCAAAATCATTATTGATAAAGATATTAAAATGTCAATGAATTCTACTGACAAAGCGCTTGATAATATTTTTGTTGAGCGTTTTTTTGGAACGATTAAATATGAAAATATTTATCTTTATAATTATGAATCTATGTTTGCTTTATTTAATGGCTTGAATTGTATTTTTTATAAATATAATTCTTTACGCGAACATTCGGCCATCGCTAATTTATGCCCTGACCAAGTTTATTTTATGCTAACGAGAAGGTGATTAATTTAATTTTAAAAAAAGGAAAAATCGCTTGATTTTTTTGTCTTGACTTTTTTAGTTCACTATAATAAAACTGAAATATAATTATCAGGGAAAAAAAATTAAAAACTGAAATTGGTAAAGAAAAGAATAGATATTATTTTTAATATTAGATTTTTGTATTTGACTATTAGACAAAAATAAATATATTTAATGATTATGTTTAATCACAATAATTATATAAAAAATTACTATAGTGAATACTGGCTAAATGCAAGGGAAAAAATTTATGGTATTTTAGATTATGATAAAAGAATTTTAAATTTTATTTATACAAATTTTTCAAATTCTAAAAGAATAATCGATATTTGAGTGGCACAGGGTATCCTTTTTTAACACTTTTAACTGAAAAAGGATATAATAATTTATTTGCTAATGATATAGCATTTAATTTATTATTGAAAAGTAAATCAACATTAAAAAATGTTAGATATATAAATAGTGATATCCAAAAATTACCATTCAAAAAAAAAACATTTGATTTACTAATTTGTCTTCACTCGAGTTGGTATTTTTCTGATGTTGTTAATGCATTAGAAAATAGCATTTTGATAGCTGATAATATCATAATCGATTTTTTGAATAAAAATAATTTTAAAAAAAGAATCGAATTTTATATTAATAAAATTTACCTAGTATATAATGCTTTTAAACATATTTTCTATTATCCTTATTTGTTTTTAAAAAAGAGATTTAATATATTTAAGAGAATATACTATCTTTTTCAATCAATCTTTGAATATAAATTGACAGATATGAATAAAATAATTATAAACATATTTTCTATTATCCTTATTTGTTTTTAAAAAAGAGATTTAATATATTT
>DAONJL010000032.1:4670-13314 GCA_035405645.1 bacterium
TAAACATATTTTCTATTATCCTTATTTGTTTTTAAAAAAGAGATTTAATATATTTAAGAGAATATACTATCTTTTTCAATCAATCTTTGAATATAAATTGACAGATATGAATAAAATAATTAAATTACTAAAAGAAAAAAATTTAAATTATAGGATATTTAATCCATTAATGGAAGAAATAACTGAAAAACAAATAAAAAAATATGAGAGAATAATAATCTATATTTATAATATATGAGAGAATAATAATCTATATTTATAATAAAAAAAGTATATGAAGATATTATATGTATCGAATGGAAATATTGTATATGATTTAAAATTTATAAAAAAAATGTTAGAATATAATTATATTGTTGGTTGGGTGAGATTTAATATAGTAAATGAAGAAGAATTAAAAAAAATTTCAAAAATTGAAAATTTAAAAATTTATTATTTAAAATTTCCAAGATTAAATAATTATTTTTCAAATAAAATAAATCAAATTTCGACAAATATTTTTCGTGTAAGATTAGACGATTATTTAATTGTAAAAGATTTAAAAAAAATAATATATGAATTTAACCCTGATATATTATATGGTGGTTGGGTAATGTATGAAGGTTATTTTTGTGCAAAAGTAAATTTTCATCCTTTTTTATTAATGCCTTGGGGAACCGATATTTTGATAGAGCCATTTAAAAAAATAAATAAATTTAAAAGGATAAGATGGACTATACAAAAAGCTGATATGATAACTTGTGATTGCGAATATCAAAAAGAATATGTCTGTAAAATAGGTCAATATCCTGAAGAAAAAGTAATCACTTTTCCGTGGGGGATAGATTTAAAAATTTTTTATAAAAGAAGAAATAATATAAGGGAAAATATTGGTTGGCTTTCAAATGATTTAATTTTGGTTTGTTCGAGAAATTTTCATCAAATATATGGGCATATTTATTTATTTAATGCATTTAAATATTTAAGTAAAAAATATGAAAATTTAAAACTTTTATTAATTGGTGATGGTGAATTAAAAAATAGTTTTAAAAAATTTTTTGAAGAAAATGAATTATTGAATAAAGTTTATTTTACAGGTTTAATAAGTCAAGATGAAATGGCAAATTATTTAAGTTGTGCTGATATTTATGTTAATGCTTCATTAAGTGATGGTGTATCTTGTTCAATGTTAGAAGCAATGGCATGTGGATTACCAGTTGTTACTACTGATATTCCAGTTAATTATGAATGGATTATAAATTATGAAAATGGGTTTATAGTTCCAAGAAAGAATATTGATGCATTAATAGAAAAAATTGAAATATTAATAAATAATAAAAATTTAAGAAATCTAATGTCAACAAATAATATCAAGAAAGTTAAGGAAAAAGCTGACTGGAATAAAAATTTTGATGTATTAAATAATATTTTAATAAAACTTTATAATAATAAGATTACAATCAATAAATTATGAATTTTTTTTGTATATTTATATTCATTTGGTTATCATAAGCATATCGGAACTTAAAGAATTAATTGTTTTATTGATATATATAATTTTTTAAATAATGGATATAGAAAATATAACAAATTTTCGGTTGAATATAAAAAGAGATTTTAAAAAATATTTTTATATTTTTATATGAAGAAATGAACATTCATTTTCTAAAATTAATTGAGCAAAGTTATGAAAAAAATTTTTAATTGAAAATAATATAAAAATACAAGAAAATAAATTTTCTTATATAAATAATGTTTTTGATAGTTTTGAATTAAGCGCAGAATATATGGAAAAAATAAGAAATAGAATATTGAGAAAATATTACTTATCATTTGATATATTATACAACGATTAAAAGAAATAAAAAGTTATAAAGAATTTAAAAATTATTTAAAAGCAGGTTTATAATAAATTATGAAAATAGTTTTATTAAATCTACCATTTGAGAAGTTTGGAGGTGTAAAAGGGCATGGTGGAAAATCTATGCCTACAAATTTATGTTTATTAAGTGCTTATTTAAAAAAATATAGTAGTATTAAAAATGAAATTATCTTAATTGATGCTGAAGCAGAACAATTAGATTTTAATGAAATAGTTGAAAGAATAAAAGAATTTGGAGCAGAATTAATAGGAATTACTTGCCCAACTCCAGTTTATGAAATATGTTTAGAATTAATGAAAAAAATAAAAACAATAATAGAAAAAGTAATAATAGTCCTTGGAGGTCCACATCCTACTATTTTTGCAGAAGAAGTCCTAAAAGAAAGTGATGCTGATATATGTGTTATAGGAGAAGGCGAAGAAACATTTTTGGAATTAGTGACTGTATTAAATTTTAAAGGTGATTTAACAAAAGTAAAAGGTATTGTATTTAAAAAAGAAGGAAACATAATAAGAACAGAAAAAAGAAAACTAATAGAAAATTTAGACAAAATACCATTTCCAGATAGGGACATAATTAAGTTAAATTTGTATTATCCACCACCAACAAAGAGAGTGAGTAATTATAATGCTACTTCACTTGTAACATCGCGGGGTTGTGTATTTCATTGTACTTATTGTATAGCGACAAAGATTTGGGAACATAAAGTAAGATTTAGAAGTGTAGAAAATGTCATTAGTGAAATAGAAATGTGCGTCAATAAATATGGAATAGCAGAGTTTAATATACATGATGAATGGTTCACTATTAATAAAAATCGAACAATCGAATTATGTAAAAAAATAATTGAAAAAAAATTAAAAATTGCATGGATATGTATGGGCAGAGTGCATCCATTAGATGAAGAGTTATTAAGTTGGATGAAAAAGGCAGGTTGTAAAAAGATAAATTTTGGCTTTGAATCAGGAGACCAGAAAATATTAGATAATATTAAACATCAAACAACATTAGAACAAGGATTAAGAGCAGCTAAATTATGTCATAAAGTAGGTATAAAAATTGGGGCAAATTTTATGATTGGTGCAATAGGCGAAACATTAGAAACAATAAAAAACACAATAAAATATGCAAAGAAAATAAAACCAGATACAGTAGCATTTTTTGCAGCAACTCCGTATCCTGGGACAGAGTTTTATGAAGAGGCAAAACGATTAAAGTATTTACGCGAAGACATAAAATGGCAAGATTTTACATTAGTTTCTAATTCATTACCTGTTGTTAATTTACCGGATTTATCAGCAAAAGAAATTAAAGAACAAATAAAAAAAGCATATAAAAAGTTTTATTTAAGACCGAATTATATAACGAATAAAATATTAAAAATTCGTTCGTTCATCGAATTAAAAAATTTGATTGAAGGGATAAAGATTTTTTTTAGAGTAAAATAAAAATTTAGATTTTACAAAATGAAAGAAAAATTATTGTTTATAAATCCACCATCCAAAACCACAATATATAAAAAAGCAAAAGTTAAAAATGCAGTTCCATATGCCCCTGTATTATCGTTAGTTTCTTTATTTTCAAATATAGAAAATGCAGATTTTGATTATGACTATTTTGATTTGAATTTAGATGACTATCAAAAATTTATTGAAAAAATAAATAGTAATAATTACTATTATTATTTGCTCTATGTTAATACTCCATTATATTATGAGGTAAAAAAAATAATTTCAATAATAAGAAAATATTCCAAAGGATTTATTATTATTGGCGGTCCGCATATTTCTGCATTACCAAAGGAAAGTTTAATAGAATTAGACGCTGATTTTGCAGTTTGTGGCGAAGGTGAAGAAGCAGTTAATAAAATAATATCGAATAATTTTAGAAATAGTTTAGGTATTTTTTATAAAGAAAATAATAAAATTTATGGGGAAGGTCATACAGAATATAAAAAAAACTTAGATGATTTGAAATATAATAAATATAATAAAATAGATATTTCAAGATATAAAAATACAAAACTTATTTGTCGGAGAGAACCATTGGGTTTTATTGAAACAAGCCGCGGCTGTGTTTTTGGTTGTATATATTGTAATAAAAATATTTTTGGACGACAATTCAGATACAAAACACCAGAACGTGTAGTAGATGAATTTGAGTATATGAAAAAAGTTGGATTTAATGAGTTATATGTTGTTGATGATGGTTTTACAACAAATTTAGAACGCGCAAAAAAGATTTGTGAATTGATTATTAGAAAAAATATAAAAATAAATTGGGCTTTACAAAATGGTATAAGAGTTGACTGTATAGATTTTGAAATTATGCAGTTGTTAAAAAAGTCAGGGTGTTATCGAGTTAGTTTTGGTATAGAATCTGGCAATCAACAAATATTAGATAAAATAAATAAAGGTGAAAAAATCAATAATATAAAAAAAGCAGTTGATTATGCACGAAAAAATGGAATGGAAACAATTGGTTATTTTATGATGGGTTTACCAGATGAAACAGAAGAGACATTAAATGATACAATAAAATTAATGAACACATTAAATTTAGATATTGCGAAAGTATCGATATTAGTTCCATATCCTGGAACACCATTATTTTCAGCGCTTGATGCTGAAAATAAAATATTAACAAAAAATTGGGCGGTTTATAATGTTTATTCACCTAATAAAATTTTTATTCATAATTCTCTTGACTGGGAAATTATATATAAATATTATAAAAAATCATATTTACAGTTTTATTTAAATCCAAAATTTATTATTAAAAGAATTATAAAAGGATTAAAAACTGGTGATATATTTTATGATATTATTTATTTTTTAAAGACAAATTGGTTTTCGATTTGAAATTTTAAAAATAGAAATGTAAAAAATTATGTGGAATGGCAAAAAAATTTCGATAGTATTTCCAGCGTATAACGAAGAAGAAAATATAGCGGAAGCAGTAAAAGAATTTAAAAGTTTGGTAGTAGTAGATGAAATAGTTGTAGTAAATAATAATTCTAGAGATAGAACCGCGGAATTAGCGAAAGCCGCAGGTGCGCGCGTAGTCAATGAAGAAAAACAAGGTTATGGATATGCAATGCAACGCGCATATGCTGAAGGCAGTGGAGATATAATTATTTCAGCAGAGCCAGACGGTACTTTTTCGGCGAAAGATGTATATAAGTTGTTAGCTTATTCTGAAGATTTTGAAGTAGTATTAGGTTCACGCACTAATAAACTACTTGTATCAGAAGGCGCTAATATGTTTGGATTTATTAATTTTGGTAATGTAGTGGTAGCCAAACTTTTACAATTTTTGCATGACGGACCAACGCTAACAGACTGCGGCTGTTCAATGCGTTTGATACATAAATCTGCTTATCAAAAAATTAAAGGTAATTTAACAGTTGGACAATCACATTTCTTGCCAGAAATGGTTATTTGGATATTAAAAAAAAAAATAAGATGCATCGAAATACCTGTTAATTATCATCGACGCAAAGGATATTCAAAAATAACTGGGAATTTCAAGGGCGCTTGGAAGACTGGAATAAATATGATAAAACTAATATTGTTTTATAAATTGAAATTTCTTTTCAGCCGTTGATGATTTCAAATTTAAAAGATATTTTAGATTTTAGCAAACAAATTTATAAGTATTATAATGGACAGATAAAAATACGCGAATTGCCTAAATTTTATTGGATAGAGCCGACTAATCATTGTAATTTACAATGCATAATGTGTCCAAATAAAGAAATCAAAAATAAAGGTATAATGGATTTTGAATTATTTAAAAAAATAATAGATGAAATCAAACAATCTGCTAAATCTGTTTTTTTATTTGGCGGCGGCGAGTCATTAATAAATAAAAACATTTGTTATTTTATAGAATATTGTAAAAAAAATCAAATACGACCATTATTGCATACTAATGCTGTTTTACTTTCTAATGAATTATCTATTAATTTAATAAAATCAGGATTGAATTATATATCATTTTCATTTGATGGTTATGATAAAAAAAATTACGAGCGAATAAGAGCAAATGCTAATTTTGAAAGGACATTGGAAAATATAATAATTTTTTTAAAAAAAAATAAAGAAGCGCAAAAAAAAGTTTATACTGTTTTTCAAGTGATGATAGATAAAGATTATGATTTTACAGATTTTGAAAAACAAAAGCAAAAAATGATTAAGTTATTAAAAGAAAATTATATTGATGAAATAGTCGAGAAACGTCCGCATGATTTTGGCGGATATTATAATGACAATAATTTTATAAATAAAAATAAAAAATATGTTTGCGCTTATTTTTGGACTACTATGATGATTCGTTATGACGGCAGCATTTCGCCATGCTGTGTAGATATTACCGGCGATATAACGATGGGAAATGCAAATCAGAATTCAATAACTGAGATTTGGAATAATAATAAATATTTAGATTTTAGGAATAAGATGTTTAAATTAGAAATGGATGGTTTGCCTAAAAAATGCAGCACTTGTTTTAATATGTATCGAAAAAAAACTCTTTGCTTTCCATCTGGTACAGAGTCGATATTTGGACAATTATTAATAAATATTTTTGGCAATAAAATCGAATATTATTTAAAAAAAACAGCGTCTATATTTAATCCTGAAATTTTATATAAAAATGTTTGAAAATATATATTGCGATATTAGAGATTGTTATAAAGATTGTTCATTATTTGCTAAAATTTTCATTTATGCGCGATGTTTGATAGCGCCATTTGAAAAAATTATTAAATATATACCGGAAAAAGGAATAATTGTTGATATTGGTTGCGGTTATGGGATGTTCGCAAATTATATTTCCACAAAACGAAAAAATTGTAAAATTGTCGGTATAGATTTTAATGATAAGCGGATAGCGGAAAATAAAAAATCAATAACCAATAGAGAAAATATAGATTTTTTTTGTTGTGATGTTAAAGATTTGGAATTGACAAATTGTGATGTTATATGTATTATTGATTTGATGCATCATATTGATTTTGAGAAACAAAAACAATTGTTAGAAGAATGTTATAAAAAATTATCAAAAGGCGGACTATTAATTTTTAAAGAAATAGATACAACGCCTAAATGGATGTATTATTGTAATATACTGCATGATTCTATAATGGATTTTGGCAATAAATTGCATTTTAGAAATTCAGATGAATATAAAAAATTAATTTGCGAACGCGGTTTCAAATTTAAACAAAAAGAAATAATGCATAAAACATATTTATCGCATTATTTGATGATTTTTGAAGTTTGATTTTTAGAATAATAATCGTTAATTAACTTTTGAAAAATTTTGATAAAAGAGTTTTTTAAAAATAAATTATGTTTTTAATAGATTATTTAAGATCTTATTGTAAAGAACGGCGTTTGCGCGATTTATTGTCAGTAATAGCAGAAGAATATATAGTTCCAATATTTAGGAATTTACCTGGAATTGAAGGTATGTTTTTACGGTGGTTGTTATATAAATTAATCTTTAAAAAAATCGGAAAATTAGGGATAATTTATCGTGGAATATATTTTGTAAATACTTCTAAATTAGAAGTAGGCGATAATTTGACAATCAATATCGGAGCATTGATAGATTCTCGCGGCGGTGTGAAAATAGGTAATAATGTAATGATAGGACCTAATGCTGTTATAATGTCCTTTGACCATAATATCTATGATTTATCAGTGTCAATGCAAAAAGCAAAACCGATATATAAAGAGATTATAATAGAAGATGATGTTTGGATAGGCGCAAACTGTGTAGTCAAATGTGGTGTGCGTATAGGAAAAGGCGCGGTTATAGCCGCAGGCGCAGTTGTCACGCGCGATGTGGAAGAGTATTCGATAGTAGCTGGCGTGCCAGCAAAGAAGATAGGAAGTAGAAATGAAAAAAATATATAAATGGCTAATTGTTTTAGTTATATTAGTCATATCAACAATAATATATTTTTTTATTTCAAAAAAGAAAGTTATTATTATCGGAGATTCATATATAGTTAATTTACAAAACTTTTGTAAAAATTCAAATAATTGCATTAGCCGTAATAATTTTATTTTTTTTGGAATTAATGGAATGACATCAGAGGAGTTGTTATTATCAATAATAAAAAACAATATTTTTCGAAGGATATTTTATTATGATACCGTGTTTATATTAATAGGCACTAATGATATTAAGAAAAATATTGAAGTTAATAGATACATTGAGAATATAAAAAAAATTATCCAATTAATAACTGCAGAAAAAAGATGGATAAAAAAAAAAATTTATTTGATAAACATTCCAAATATATATTTATTTCCAGAAAATAAATATTTTACTCAAGAACAAATAAAAAAAATAAATATATATAATTTAAAACTGAAAGAATTTTTTGGGATTGATAAAATTATAGATATTTATCAAATAAATATTAAACCAGATAATTATCAAGATGATGGAATTCATTTTAATAAAGTTGGGACAAATAATTTATTTAATGAAATATTAAAAAAAATTGAATGAAAAAGATTGTTTTTTCCTTTTTAACTATTTTATTTTTTTTCCTATTATTAGAATTATTAGCTAAAGGATTATTTTTTTATTTAAAAAGCATTAAAAAAGATATGATAATATTTAAAAGATTATATAGTAATTATAGTGACTATAATAATATTTATTATAAAGTTTATCCATATTCAATTTTTAGAATGAATGATAAAAATTTAGAAGTAAAAAAGTATAATGATAAAATAAATAGTTATGGATTTCGTGATGAT
>DAONJL010000032.1:13414-28192 GCA_035405645.1 bacterium
TAGTTATGGATTTCGTGATGATGAATTTTCAAAATTGATAAATGATAAATATGATTATCGAATTATTTGTGTAGGTGGATCAACTACATTTGGGACTGGCGTTAATAATTATATGTTTTCGTATCCAAAACAATTAGAACAGTTTTTAAATAATAATAATTTTATGAATAAAAAATTTCAAGTAATAAATGGTGGTATTCCATTTTATACAACCAAAGAAATATTAATATCTTTAATTGATTTATTATCAATATTTCAATATAAAGTCGATTTTGTAATTATTTACGAAGCTATAAATGATTATATGCCCAGAATTTATAATAATTATAAAGCTGATTATAGTCATTTTAGAAAAATTTTGGAGACATTTGAAATTCCGTTTATTTATAAAAAATCATTTTTAGAAAAATCGGATTTATTTTTACTTATCAGATATAAATTTACTAATTTTCGTAATAGTAGAAATTTAACTAATTATTTTACTAAAACCGAAAATTACTCAAATATAGATATTAATTTTGAAAAAAATGGGTTATCGGGATATATTAATAATATAAGAACAATGATAAGTATATGTAAAGCAAATGATATAATTCCAATTTTAGTAAATTTTATTTATTGCGAAGATTTTGAAGTTGATAAAAAGGAAATTATTCATATAAAAGAATGTAATGAAATTTTAAAAAGTTTAGTTAAAAAATATAATATACCATTTATAGAATTAAAAAATATTGATTTTCAAAAATCAGATTTTGTTGATTTTGTTCATTTAAATGAAAAAGGAAATAAAAAAAAAGCCAAAATAATAGCAAATTGTTTTACTGATATTATTAAAAAAAAAAGAGAATTATAATGCGCGATAATAACTATACAACTTTTCTACAAAAACATGGCGAACAGTGGTTTGAAAATATTTGCAAAGAATATACTAATGTAATAAATTTTTTTAAATTACCGAAGAACGAAGTGCTGATAGATTTGGGTTGCGGGCAAGGACATTTATTAAAAGTATTGAAAGATAATAATTTCACAAACTTTTACGGATTAGATTTTGATTGCAAAATTTTGAAAAATAATTTTGTTAAAGATAGAGTTTTAAATGGTAATATTATTAAATTACCTTTTAAAAATAATAGTATTTCAAATATAATTATAATGGGCACATTGCATCATTTAAATTCGATAGATGAATATAAAATCTGTTTGGTTGAATGTGAACGGATATTAAAAAAAGATGGTATGCTTTATATTTATGAACCAGCAAATACAATAATTAGAAAAATAAGCGCTTTTTTTCTTATGTCGCCGATATCAAATTTATTTACATACTCGAAAAATATGCGAAAATTAGTTGAAATAGAATGGCAAGAATATAATTATTGGCTAAAAAATTTAGAAAATTTTTATAAAATTATTTCTGATTTGAATTTTCAAATTATTTTAAAAAAAGAAAAACTTACAAAATTATATATTATTTTAAAGAAAGGATAAAAATAAAATGCAGACATTTATCAATGATTTAAAGAAAATTGATTTTAAGGTTTATTTATTATTAATTGTATTTTCAATAATATTTTATTATTTATCATTAAAATCAGAAATTATGGCCGGCGACGGAATAATACATTTGACATATTTTCAGCGCACTAATATTGGTGGCAATTATCGGACGCCATATTATGCAATGCTACTTAATTTTTTAAATATTTTTTTCTCTGATAAAGAATTATTAGGCAAATTAATATCTTCGTTTGCTGGGATAATAACAGTAATTCCGATTTATTTATGTGCACTATTGTTATTTGACAAGCGCAGCGCATTTTATTCTTCATTATTTTGGTTATTAACTCCGTTACTTTATTTTCTTGGACCAAATGTAAATGATAGGTTATTGCCTTTACCTTTGACTATATTATCGTGGTATTTTTTTATAAAATATTATTTAGAAAAAAATAATAATTATTTATCAATAAGCATAATTTTAGCATTGCTAATTACTGCTGTTAGACCTTCAACCTATGTTATTTTACCGATTTATTTATATTATACTTATAAAGAGTTTTATCAAAAAAATGATGGTTATAAAAAAGTAATATTTGCATGGAGTTTTATTGTTTTAACTCTTTTGACTAAAATAATAACTGGCGGCGGTGGTTTGCCGATTGCAGACATTTATAATGAATGGTTTAAACCATTATTACCGTATAAATTTTGGATTTTATTTTATAATAATTTTGAAATGAATCTTGTTTCCACACCGTATCATTTTACTTATCCATTGTTTTTTGTGTTTGTTTGTTATCTGATTTTTTTAAAAGAAAAAATAGATGCTAATTTAAAATTTGCGTTAAAATTTTTTGGTTTAATTTTTTTGATTTTTTGGTTATTCCGCACTTTTTGGATTGTGTTTTGTGACTGGTATTTTATTGAAGTTATTCCATTTTTTATAATATTTATAGGAAAAATGTTTGTTGACTTTGAAAAATTAGTATTACCTAAATTTGAACATTTTGATTTTATAAGAAAGATATTAATTTTTTGTTTTAAAAAAAAATTATTATTTTTTATTGCATTTCTAAACGCTGCTATTTATTGTTTTTTAGTCGCTAAATATATGACTAATACTTTTGTCGGCTTAAAACGCTGCGCTGAATTTGTTAAACAAAATATAGATTTAAAAACTATAAATCAAATACATTGTTCTGATGCTTTTCATATTTCGCCATATTTATCTACATTAGAATTTGATATAAACAAAGTCCAGGAAAATGATTTAGTTATTTTGATGGATTATGGTCTTGCATTAGGAAAATGGGGGTTTAAAATTCAAGGTGCAATAGAAGAACTTAAAAACAAATTTGAAATCGAAGAACTATATGTTGGCAGATATGAATCGAAAAATTTTTTTACGAATATATCAATGAAACCGTATCGTTATAATTTTCATACTGAATGGTTTCCTAATAAATATAAAAGCCAGTTTTTTAATTATATAATATTAAAAATAAATAAAAAACGAATATGATATTTTTGAAGAAATTAATATTATTGCCAATACAGTTATTGTTTTCAAATGATTATTTAAAAGAAAGAGGTATTAGAACAGTAGAAGATGAGCGGATTGATATTGTCCATTCATATTTAAAAGGAAAAACTTTAGATATTGGTTGTGGAACCCATAATTATCTTATAAAAAAATATAAAAATGGTTTTGGTATTGATATAACTTTTTATAGAAATAATGATTTATGCGCTTCAGTAGAAAATTTGTGTTTTAAAGATGAAAAATTTGAAACAGTTGCTATAATTGGTACTTTGGATTATTTTGATAACAAAGAAAAGGCATTAAGAGAAATAAATAGAGTATTAAAAAAAGAAGGTCAACTTATTGTGACAACTTTAAATCCGTTGATTGCTAAAATAAGGCATACATTAGCGATTTGGAATAAATACGGCAAGCCAAATCGCCCGGGTTTTTGGAAGAAAGAATTGATTATCTTATTAGATAAATTTAATTTTAAATTGAAATTACATAAGACATTTATTTGCGGATTGAATAATATATATATTTTCGAAAAAAAATAAAATTATGATAACTTTAAAGAATATCCCAAAATTATCAATATCTATATTAAAAGCAATACTCGGAAATAAAATACCGCTAAAAGTGACGCAATATATTACTTTTAATTGTAATTTTAATTGTGCCTATTGTGGCAGAAAAAATATTAAAAGTTTTGAATTAACAACAGATGAGATGAAAAAATATATAGACGAATTTAAAAAAATTGGGACAATGTTTTGGAGTTTTAACGGCGGCGAATGTTTATTAAGAAATGATTTAGGTGTGCTGAGAGATTATGTCAAACAAAAAGGAATGAATGTAATATTGACACTAATGGAATATTAGTGCCAGAACGAATAGATTGGCTAAAGAAATTGATTTAGTAATTACAAGTATTGATGGTTCTGAAAATATACAAGATAAAATTTGCGGTAAGGGAGTATTTCAAAAAAAATTAAAAGCATTAGAAATTTTAGCGAAAAATAAAATAAAAACTGTAGTAGTATCAGTGATTTCAAATGAAAATATAAATAATTTAGATGAAATTTTAAGAATTGTGTCAATATGGACATTATTGGGATGTGCAGCCGCTAATAATTCATCGTAGTGATAAAGAAAATAATGCAGAAACATTTAAGTTTGATGAACAAAAATTTAAAGAAGTAGTTAATTGGATTATAAAAAAAAAAAGAAGGCGCGCCAATTTTTAGCGCTTATGAATATCTTGAAGATATGCAAAAATTTCCGAGCTGTAAAGCAAATTATAATTGTTGGGCTGGTCGATTGTTTTGCGCAATATCACCTGATGGTTTGATTTATCCGTGCGCTGAATTTATAGGGACAGAATTATTCAAACAAAAAATAGATAATTTTCAAATTCGAAACGCATTTGAAAAAATACCCGATATGTCAAAATGCAAAGAATGTTATTTTAGTTGTTATTCTGAATATAATTTAATATTGAATAACAAAACAAAATCTATATTTAGAATATGTAAGAATTTAATGTTAGGCAAATGGTTTTGGAGTTAAATAGAAAAAAACTTTTTTTGGTATGTCTGTTATTGTTGGCTATTGGAATCAAACTAATAGATTTTAAAGAGCCGTTTATTTCTTATAATATGTCTGGCGCGCCAATTTATGCGCATATTGCAAGAAATTTAAATAATTATGGATTTAAATTTTGCAAATTTGGACCGGTTGATAATGTCGATAAAATAACTGAAAATAGTAGACTGCATTTTGATGATTCAAATTTTTCTATTGGGCATTTATTAAATGCTTTGAGTTTTAAAATCTTTGGCGTAAAAGAATGGAGTTATAGATTAGTTTTATTTGTTTTTTCTTTGTTTAGTTTTTATGGAATTTATTTGGTTTTAGTGGAATTATTTGCTGACGAAAAAATATTTGTTAAATTTGGGTTATTATTTGCCTTGTTTATTCCATTAGATTTATATTTCTATCAAACAGGTTCGCTAACAGAGATGAACAAACTTT
This sequence comes from bacterium, assembly GCA_035405645.1. Classification (GTDB taxonomy): domain Bacteria; phylum JAGOBX01; class JAGOBX01; order DAONJL01; family DAONJL01; genus DAONJL01. Next base: position 18,477 of record DAONJL010000032.1, read on the forward strand.
TTATAATATTTACGATATTATTTTATATTAGATTTTTGAAAACTGCCAAAAAAAAAACTTTATTGGCTGTGTGGATTTTTTCGATATTAGGCGTATTAACCGAACGCTATTCTTTAGAGTTTGCTTTTTTTTTGCCTATACATTATTTTTTATATACAAAATTTATCTGTAAAGAAAATTATCAAAAAAAATATATGATTAGTTTGCTTTTATTATTTTTTATTTGTTTTTTATTATATTTTATTAATTATTTTTATTATACAGGTTATGCAGATTTTATTAAACATTTAAAATATCGCGCATTAGATAAATTAGAGATAGCATCTGAAAATACAGAAAAAATAAAATGGAATATTTTTTCTTTTCCTGCTATGATTATCTATAATTTTTCTAAAATATGTTCCCCAATGATAGTGATGTTAGCTATTTTAGGATTGATATTTTCTATAAAAAATTTGTATTTAATAGATTATAGAGTCATCGCAAGTATAATTATCTTAATCTTTTTTTCCTGTTTTAGCGAAATAATTATTTTACAACAAGTTTGGTTTTTATTCACTGATTGGTTAGCAAATTATACGATTTTATTTTGGTTAATTTCAGCGGTTTTGGGCTTCAAATTTTTTTTAAGTTTTAAAGAAAAAAATAAAATTATTTTTTTGATATTAGTAATTTTAACGCATATCATCATTTTTTATTTTTATTTTTTTCAGTTAAAACGCGGATTTTACGCATATAGTTTTTTCAAAATAATAAGCGTGTATTTAATTTATTTTTTGCCGATATTATTATTGCCGATTATTTGGATTTTGTATAAAAAAAATAATATAAAATTAGCGTTTTATAAATTAGCGTTAATATTGATTTTTATTGGCTATTCAATTTCAGTTTGTTTGATTTATTCAATGCAACGAACTTATGTAAACTGGTATAAGCAATCGAATTTATTTAAAGAATATAGTGAAAATGTTGATTTTATTTTGACAGATTTAGAAACGCCGCCTGCATATTACGGTAATTTTTATATTGCTAAACCATATGCTAAATTAACAGATAAAAAAATAATAATAGACTATTTTGAAAAAAAAAATAATTTTGTTTTTATAAGTAATAGATATTATAATGAACTAACAAATTATTATAAAACTAATAAAAACAATTTGATTTTTATTTATAGGCAAAATAAATAATACCGGTTTTAATTTATGAAAACAAAATTTGTTGACAATACTTTAACTTTTTGGTTTGGCAGAAATATCGACATAAAAGATAAGATTGATTACGATACTATTTTTAATAAATTTTTAAAACCTAAAATAATAAATAAAGATATTTATGCGCGCCGATTGGGTTTCTTTTTTACATCAAAATTAAATGAGCGACAGCGGTATGTTTTCACAAGTTTAGCTAAAATATTACGGGGATTGGTTTATTATAAAGAACTAATAAAAGTCGAAGATACTTTTTTTGTAAGATTAAAAAATGAAATAGAAGAAAAAACAAAATATAAATTTGATTTATGGACAGAAAAGAAAGTGAGTGGCGTTATTGCAATTACGCATGATTTGGATTCAAAAGAATGTTATGATTTTTTGCCGAAGATATTAAAACTTGAAAAGAAGTATGGAATTATTTCATCAACTAATTTTTTAACTAATTGGGGTTATAAAGTTGATAAACAATTATTAGAAGATATGACAAAAGACGGTTTTGAAGTAGGGTTGCACGGCTGGACGCATGATGTGACGCTCGGTTTTAAAAATTCAAAAAAACCAATGCGTGAACATATAAAAAAAGCGCTTGAAGAACTTAATTTTAAAGTGAAAGGATATCGAGCCCCTGCCTTTGCCGTATCTTCGGATTTGATTGAAGTATTAGACGAGTTTGGGATAAGATATGATTCTTCATTAAAATTAATTGACCATATTTCCTCATTTTCTGAATGTTGTTATCCATATAAATATTATAATACAAATGTTTGGGAGATACCTTTAACGATACAAGATGACCGAGTTTTTAGAGATAAAAAACTTAATGCCGAAGAAGGACTCGGTATAGTAAAAGAAATTTGTGAGCGTGTGATAAAAAATAATGGAGTAGTTGTTATAAATTTACATCCACGATTATTAAAAAATAAAATGGATTTTTTTGAAGATTTATTAAAATGGATAAAAGATAAGGAAAATGTTTGGCAGTGTGCTCTTGGTGAGTTAGTCGATTATTTAGATTTGCGGTGGGAAAAGGTTATTAATACAAAAAAAGTTTGAGGGAAGATTATTATGGAAATAAAAAATAAAATAATATTAGTTACCGGCGGAACAGGTTTCATAGGTAGTCATTTAATTGAAAAATTATTAAAAGAATATCAACCAGCAAAAGTAATTGCCTATGATAATTTTTGTGCATCAAAACATTCAAATATTAAACATTTGCTAAATGATAAAAGATTTGAATTAGTTGTTGGTGATGTCCGTGATTTTGATGTATTAGAACCAATTGTAGAACAATCTGAAATAATATTTCATTTAGCAGCATCAAAATTAGTAATGTCATTAAAACGACCAAGAATAGATCTTGAAACAAATATAATTGGCGTTTTTAATATTTTACAACTTGCCAAAAAATTTAATAAACGAGTTATCCATGCTTCAACAGGGTCGGTATTAGGTTCGTCTGATAAACCAATGCCTGAAGATTATCCATGTTCGCCAACGACTTTATACGGTATAACAAAACATACAGCAGAAAGATATTGCTTATTTTATTATAAAGAGTTTGGAGTAAAAGTTACGATAATCCGATATTTTCATGTTTATGGACCAAGACAAGATTATTTAGGTGATGCTGGAGTAGTAAATATATTTATTTCTCGTGTATTAAATAATAAGCCGTTGTATATTTATGGCACAGGAGAACAAATTAGATGTTTTACTTATGTGGAAGATGATGTGGATGCAACAATACTGATGGCATTAAAAGATGAAACAATTGGTGAAATATATAATGTTGCATCAAGGAATAGAATATCAGTAAAAGAATTAGCAGAAATAATAATAAAAAAATATGGAAATAAAAATAGTAAATATGAATTTAGAGAAGCAAGACCTGGCGAAAATTTAAAACCAATACCAGATACAACTAAGATTGAAAAATTTGGTTGGACAGCAAAAGTAAATTTTGAGGAAGGATTAGAACGAACTAAAAATTGGATAGTAGAAGAAGAGAAAAGATAATAATTTTCGATTTTATTTGTATATAAGAAAGGTATATGGATATAATTGTAATCACATCTATACATTAGAGTTATTTTTAAAACAAATTATAAATAAAATTTTATAACGAAAAAATGTATAAAAATAAGAAAATAATTTCAATAATACCTGCTTATAATGAGGAAGGAAAATTAATAAAAGTTGTGCAAAAAGTGCCTGAATATATTGATTGTATTTTAGTAATTGATGATGGTTCAACGGATAAATGCATAGAGGAATTAAAAGGGACAAGAGCAATAATAATAAAACATACAGAAAGAAAGATGATAGGTGCAGCAATACGAACAGGGATAAAATATGCTATAGAAAATAAATTTGATATAATAACGGTTTTATCAGGGAATGATAAAGATAACCCAAAAGAATTGGATAAATTATTAGACAAAATAATAGATGAAGATTATGAATTTATACAAGGTTCAAGATATTTAAGTGGAGGAGAATATGGGAAGATGCCTTTACATAGATTTTTATTTACAAAGATGTATTCAAAATTAGTTTCAATAATTACAGGAACAAAAATAACAGATTCAACAAATGGTTTTCGAGCATATAAAACATCAATATTTGACAATAAGGAAATAAATATAGAACAGAATTGGTTAAATGAAACATTAGAATATTATCTTTTAATAAAAGTATTGCAATTGAAATTAAGCGTTGCTGAGGTTCCTGTTACAAAAATATATCCAAAAACAAAATATAAAAATTACACAAAGATTAAACCATTTATTGGTTGGATTAAACGATTGCTTCCGTTATTTTATTTAATAACAAAAATAAAAAAATGAATAAAACAATATTATTAATAAATCCACGCGAAGATAATATGATATTAGCGGATAATCCGTCATTTGTAGATGAAGAGAGAGGATATAATCCGCCATTAGGAATCTTATATATAGCCACAGCAATAAAATATAACACTGATTGGGAAGTAGTTTTTATTGATATGAATGCGGAAAAAATAAAATATGAAGAATTACCATTAATAATTGCTAAAAAAAAACCAATGTTAGTTGGAATGACTGCATTAACTTTTACAATAATCGATGTATTAAAAGTAGCAGAAATAGTAAAATGTGTTGATAAAGAAATTAAAATTATGTTAGGGGGGATTCATCCCTATATTTATCCTGAAGAAACGATTAGGTTAAAAAATATTGATTATATTTGTTTGGGCGAAGGTGAAAAAGCAATAGTAGAATTTTTAGAGAAATATCCAAAAGTATCAGAAGTAAAAGGTTTTTATTATAAAGATGGAAGTGGCAAAATTTGTAATACAGGTTATTTGCCGATGATAGAAAATTTAGATACTGTTAGATTTCCTGATAGAAGATTGTCAAAATATAAGTTATATACATCAATATTAGCGAAGAAAAATCCAATAACAACAATGATAACATCGCGCGGCTGTCCATTTCAATGCACATATTGTATTCGCCCGCATTTCGGTAAAATTTGTAGATTTAGAAGCCCTAAAAATATAATTGAAGAAGTAAAGGATTGTGTAGAATTAGGAATAAAAGAGATTTTTTTTTATGATGATACATTTACAATTAACAAAAAACGGGTAATTGAATTTTGTGAAGAGATGATAAAAGAAGGGTTAAATCAAGAAATAAAATGGGATATTCGTTCACGAGTTGACACAGTTGATCAAAAAATGATAAATTTATTAAAGAAAGCCGGTTGTGATAGAATACATTTTGGGATAGAATCTGCGAATGAACGTATTTTAAAGATCTTAAAAAAAAATATTAATTTAAAAGAAACCGAAGAAATTTTTAAGATATGTGATTTCGAAGGAGTGACAGCATTTGCTTATTTTATGATAGGTTCGCCAACAGAGTCAAAAGAAGAAATATTAAATACTATAGATTTTGCAAGTAGAATAAAGGTAAAATATTCACAAATAACAATAACAACACCTTTTCCTGAAACAGAAATATATAAAGAATTATTAGTATCAAAATATTATGAAAATGATTATTGGAAAAAATTTGCTGAAAATCCGACAAGAGATTTTAAAGTAAAATATTGTGAAGATAAATTAAGTGAAAAAGAATTATTTGATTTATTAAAATTGTTTTATAAAAAGTTTTATTTTAGACCGAAATTTATATTTAATGAGTTTCTTAAAATAAGATCATTTAGCGAATTATTTAAAAAAATTAAAGCAGCTGTAAAAATTATTTTGTCATAAAAAATATATGAAAATATCAAATATTTATTTTAAAAATATTTTTTTTATTAGTTTAGTTGGAATAATAATCTATTCACTTTTGTTTCATAAATTTTATTATTCTCATTATGATTTTATTTATTATGAATATGAATGGAAAAATTTTCAAAATAATTACAATTCATATATAACTTATTTTAAAAATTTTGTTATAAAAAATAAAAACTATTTGTCAAGACCATTGTCACCAATTATTTATACTTTTAGTACATATTATTTGTCATTTTCGCCAAAATTCTTTTATTTTATTACTATAATAATAACAATAATTATTAGTTGTATAGTTTCGTATGTTTTAAGTATTATATTACAAAATAATTTAATAGGTTTTTTAATAGGTCTTTTTTATTTATTAAATCCAACAAAATTATTAATTACAATACATTTAATGAATTTTCATATATTGAATTCAGGATTATTTTTTGTTTTTTCAATACTATTTTTTTTAAAAAGTATAGAAAATAATTCCAAAATATTATTACTTATTTCTTTAATTTTTTATGCAATAAGTATAAATTTTGCCGAAGTTGGAGTATTTTATTTTGTTATATATATCATATTAGTTCAAAAGTTAAAACAAAAAATAAATGATAAAAAATTTATCTTATTTTTTTTAATAATTATTTTACTATTTATATTTGCGATATTTTGGAAATTGTTTTTATATGAAAAAATAATAGGAATAAATTATTATAAAAAAATTGACTTTCACTTTTCATATTTATTTAAACATACGATTGAGTTAATAATTCAATTTTTTAATTTCCATTTTTTTAAATTTTTTTGGTTTGATTATATAATTAGAGGTATAATATATTTAAAAAATTTCGCAATATACAAAATAATATTGATTATAATAAGTTCAATAATTATTTATATCGGTTTAAACTCAAATATAACTAATGAAAATATAGAAAGAGTTAATTTGAAATTAATAATTTATTTTTTGATATTAGGATTATTTGGAATAATTATTTTTATACCATCAACTTATGGAATATATGATTATCATAGTCATATAAATGTGTTAATATCAATTTTTACTTCAAGTTGCAATGTTTTAATAATATTATTCATTTTAAAAATTATAAATAGAAAATTTAAACTTCCAAATTATTTTATAAAATTGATTTTAACTTTCTTTATTGTTATTTTGATACCAATAGTGTTATTTCGTATTGAATTAAATAATAGGAAAAAAATAAAAATGTTTTATTTATCACAAATTATCGTTACTTTTTAGATAAAAGATTTTATATATCATTATTTCTTTCAGATATCATAGAAATTATAGGAAAAGAGAATAATTATATTGGTCTCGGGGTCCATAATTATGAAGTATTGAATAAAACTATTGAAGAAGGAAACTATAAAGAAAATTATGTAATTATGATTTTAAAAGAAAAAAATTTACGATAGTATAATTGATTATAGAAAAGAATTAAATTTATAAAATTATGAATTTATACAAAATAAAAAAGATTCCTAAAATTATTAAGCATAAGTTTTATTTTTTGCCAATAGTTAAATTTTTTACAAGAAGGAAATATTTGAATAATAAAAAAATATTATTATTGAATTGCTTAATTATTGTAATTTGAAATGTAAAATGTGCTATAATTCAGTTATAGAAACCAAGGAAAGAAATGCAATATCAATAAAGATTATAGAGAAAATAATTGATTTTGCTAAAAAAGAGAATATTTCACATTTTGATTTAGCAGGAGGATTTGGCGAACCTTTATTGCATCCACAATTTATTAATTTAATAAAGATAATAAAAGATAAAATATCAAATTCTTATATTGAAATAAATACAAATAGTATCTTATTAAAAAATGAAATAAGTGAAGAAATAATAAGAAAAAATTTAATTGATAGTTTAAATATAAGTATAAATTTTATAAATGAAGAAGAGTATAAGTAATGGATGAATATAAATAAATTTGCAGAAGTAGAATTGAATATTAAAAATATGATTGAACTAAAACGAAAATATAATAGTAAAATAATATTACGACTTTATTATTTTTATTTTGATAAGAAAGAATTTAGTGAAAGATTAAACTTAATAAAAAATAAATGGGAAGCATATCTTAATGATATAGAAATTTGGCAAAGACCATTTCATAATTGGGCTGGAAGAATTATTCAAAAAAAAAAATGTATTTAAACGATATCCTTGTATATGGTTATGGAATAATTCTTATGTTTTTGATTCTTATGGAGATTGTTATATTTGTTGTCCTGCTTTAATAAATAGAAAAGATAAACAATTAAAGTTTGGAAATATAAATGATAATTCTAACCTTGTATGGAATTATAATAAGCTAATTAAACAAATAAAAGAAAAACAATTAAGAGATAATTATAAAGAATTAGAATTATGTAAAAAATGTGATGCATATTTAACAAGTCAAAATTACTGGCATTATTTTAAGATAGGGAATTTTAAAAAGTATATTTAGTTTATGAAAATAAAAAAAGTATTATTAGTTTATCCGAAAACTTATAATTTAAATTATCGAAATATATCTGAACCATTAGGTTTAGGTTATATTGCGTCATATTTAAAAAAATTTGGTGACTATGATTTTAAACTTATAGTTCAAGATTTATCGAATGAACGAGAAATACAGGAATATATAGAATGGGCTGATTTAATTGCAATTTCAGCAACATCAACACAATTTTATAATGCTCAAATACTTGCAAGTCAGGTTAAAAAAAAGTTTTCAAAAAAAAATTGTAGTTTTGGGTGGCTGGCATTCAACTATTTTTGCAGAAAGTATATTAGCTTCTTATAATGATTTTGATTATTTAATAATTGGTGAAGGTGAAAAAACATTTGCTGAATTAATAGAAGGTTTGAATAATAATCAGAATTTTGATTTAATAAAAGGATTAGCATATAAAAAAGATAATAAAATAGTAATAACTGAAAAAAGAGATTTAATAACAAATATTGATGAGATACCACGAATAGAAAGGGAAACAATTAATCAAGATTTATTCTTTGATTATCGTAGTGGAAGAATAGCAACAATTATAACAACAAGGGGTTGTCCTTATGATTGTAGTTTTTGCGCTTCGCAAAAAATGTGGCAACGAAGAGTAAGATTCCATTCTGCTGAATATGTTTTAGAAGAATTAGATTATTTAAAAAATAAATGGAAAGTGAAAAAGATAATAATAAATGATGATACTTTTTCTTTAAATTTTGATAGATTTTGTAAAATAACCGAACATATAAAAAAATTAAATATAAAATATTGGTGTAATATAAATATATGTAATATAACTGATGATTTAATAAAACAATTAAAAATAAGTGGTTGTGAATTAGCAATGGCAGGAATAGAAAGTGGTTCAAATAAGGTTTTAAAATATTTTAATAAAAATATAACAAAAGAACAGATAATTGAAAAATTTGAAGTAATAAAAAAGTATAAGTTAAAAGTTGGAGGATATTTTATTCTAAATTCGCCTATTGAAGATGAAAAAGATATAGAAGATACAATTGATTTAATAAAACAAATAAAGCCATTTTATGTTGATTTTTCCTTCTTTCAACCTTTTCCAGGGTCAAAATTAGCTGAACAATTATATAAAAATCCATATTATATAAATTGGTCAGAAAAGGTAATTAATTATCCAAAAGATGAAAGTGTTTTAAAAAAATATGAGAAAGTTTTATCATTATATAAATTTAAAAAGGAAGCAAAATTATTTTTTCTAATTAGAAAAATATTATATAAATTATCAACTAAAAATAATAAAAAAAATATGTTTATAAATTTTATAAAAAATTTAAGGGCATATTTAAAATAGATAAATTAATAAAAAACAAGAAAAATATATAAAAGATGTCTATAACAAATATTGGTTAATAGCGAGAGAAAGGAAATATATGGATTTTTAGAATATGATAAAAAATGTTGGATATAATTTATTGTTTGAAATTAGAAAAAACTGTAAAAATATTAGTTGTATGCGCAGGCACTGTGTATCTGTATATTATTGATTTAATTGAAAAAGGATATTAAAAATATATACGGTAATGATATTGCATTTGATTTGTTAAAAAAAACAAAAGAGAATTATCCATTAAGTAAATGTGTGAAAGCAAATATGTTAGTGAAATAAATTGGGAAGTTGCGTATATTGGATTTAATAATAATTTAAATGAATATGAGAAA
>DAONJL010000033.1:0-26295 GCA_035405645.1 bacterium
AGATTGACCAGATGGTTTACCAACTCTACGGTCTGACCGAGGAGGAGATACGGATTGTGGAGGGGAATTTAAAATAAAAAGAACATATTATGGGTGCATTAATTAAATCAATAAAAATTGAAAATTTCAGAGGAATACAATCTGCTGAAATTAGTTTTGAAAATTTAAATATATTTATCGGTGATAAGGTAAGATTATATTTTTACTTTTGATAGAGACAGATGCAGGATATTTGAAAGCATGACTCAGACAGTTTCAATAATAAAATGTTTTAATAAAAATAGTTCTGATAAAAAGGATATTTGGACAAGCAGAATGTTTAGAGAAACTCCGGATGTAAATAAAATTGAAGTTACTAATTGTGATAAATATTTAATGCCAAAACTATCAGGATATAATCAAAAGTATCGGTTACCAAAAATAGGAGAAGAAATAAACAGACAAATTTTAGAAAAAATGTTGCAATTTAATGATAATGTCGGAAGCATTATAAAAAATAGCGGTTCTAAAATCTGGATAAGAACAAGTGGAAATTACTGGTATAATGCGTTTGATTGAAAAGCATAGGAAGGTTTTGCAATATCATCTTTATATTTGGATAAATATTTTGCTAATTTTTTTATCTTATTAATGAATTCTTCGCTGTTTTATTTTTGGTTTAGGATATATGGTGATGAACATAATATGAATATGGATATGTTAGAAGAATTCTCGCTTCCAAATAGAGATGACATACTGAAATATAGTATTTTACTAAATAAAATGAAAGAAAGATTTATGAATAAATTATTTTCAGTGTTTGAAAAAAAGCGGAAAAGATTTATAACCAGCATTATAAAATCTGAAATAGACCTTTTGGATTTAATTTTGGGAAAATATTTTTATAATCTTGACTATAATGAGATTCTTCACATTATAAACTATGATTGTGAAATTCGTGGTGGTAATAAATTAGATAAACCCTTTATTGACTTTGCTGATAAAATTCTTGCAATCACAAAAGATGAAGATTATCTGCAGAATGAAACTAAAAAATTACAAGTCAAAGAAATAGAGCGTCAGATTGACCAAATGGTTTACAAATTATATGGCTTAACGCCAGAAGAAATAAAAATTGTAGAAGAAAACCAAATTTAAAAAATATATTATTTAACATCAATATAAAGTTATTACTCATAGCGTGAAGAAGAATACATTTAGTTTTAAAAAGTTATAGAAAGATCATAAACTATTCAGGCAAGATTAAGGGCAAATAGGATACCACATTACGAAAGGAGAAAGATAGATTAACTATGTTACTTTGTAATTATCCATTTACACATTTTGAAATAAATAATCCAGATGGTGCTGTGACATTTTGCTGTAATCATCATCTGGTATTGGGAAATATAAATCATCAAACAATCGAAGAAATCTGGAATGGTGAAAAATATCAGGAAGTTCGTAAGAAATTTTTAGAAGGTAAAATATTTGAGATATGCTATCGCGAATGTCCTGTATTAAATGGATGGAAAGATTATGAAAAATTAGATTGGTATAAAAATTTGCCAGAGATAGGTGCAGCATATAAAAATGCTGAATTAAATGAAAAAGAAATCTTAGAAGGAAAAATCAAATTAGAATCAAAGCCACGATGGATTCGGTTTGCTACTTCATATCGCTGTAATTTAAAATGTTATCATTGTTTTCAAGAAGGAAATCGTAAAAAATTTGATATTTTGCCAGATAAATTTTTTGAAGAATTAAAAGAAAAATTTTTAGATACATTACAAATATTATTTTTTTACGGCGGTGAACCATTAATCGAAAAACAGAATATAGAATTATTAGAATATTTAGCCAATAATGAAAAACAATATGATTTGAGGATTTTTATTGTTTCAAATGGTGTAATATTAAATGATAAATTAAAAAAAATATTTGAAAAACTCCATTTTGGAGTATATTGTGTTTCAATTGATTCAATTAATCCAGAATTATATGAAGAATTGCGTTATCCAGCAAAGTGGAAGAATGTATTTGAAAATTTATTGTATTTAACAGATTTAATTAAAAAACAAAATAGTGAATTTCATTTGGCATTTACAATAAATAAAAAAAATTATAAAGAAATATATGATTTTATTTTGTTTTCTTTAAAATTAAATTCAATACCATTATTTCAAATGGCAAGTAATGTATTTGGTTCAAAAGAATTTTGTGAAAAATATGAAATTGCAACAAAACACGATTTTGAATTATTAAAAGAGGAATTACAAAATGTTTATGATAGGATTCAAAAAGATAATGAAATTTCAGAATATACAAAACAGAATATAAGATGGTTAATAAAATATGCTGATAAAAAAATTTTTGAAAATATTTTATTAAATAGAATACTGCGATTTATCAAAAGAAAAGCAAAAGTATATTATAGAATGTTAAAAGAAAAAATTAATAAATTTATTTAATGCTTTTGAATAAAAGTTGAAAATTATAAATGAATTTCCACCAGAAAAGAGAAATAAAACAATGTTAAAATCAATAAAAAATAAAGGCAGAACTGATAAAAAATGGTGTGTAAATATAGGCAGGTTATTTTAAAAAAATAATTAACTAAATCATTGATAATCTTACAAAAAAATAATTAATATCTTATTATCAACTCATATATTTTGAATTTTTTATTTTTCTTGATATATTTAGATTTTATTCTATAATGTATAGATAAAATTTTTTAAAATAAGGATTAATATAATGTGTGGAATTTGTGGTGTTTATTCAAAATCAGAAAAAATAAATATTGAATTATTTAAAAGAATGACCAATGAATTAGAGCATCGTGGACCTGATGAATTTGGCTTTTATTTTGATGATAAAATAGCGCTTGGTCATCGCAGACTTTCTATAATTGATCTGTCAACTGGCAAGCAACCAATGCATAATGAAGATGAATCAATATATATTGTTTATAATGGTGAATTTTATAATTTTCAAGATTACATTTCTTTTTTGCAAAATAAGAATCATATATTGAAAACAAAATCAGATACTGAAATAATTTTGCACTTATATGAAGAATATGGTATTAAAGTTCTTGAAAAAATTCGTGGTATGTTTTCTTTTGCAATTTGGGATAAGAATCAGGATTTAATTTTTTTAGCAAGAGATAGAATTGGTAAAAAACCATTATATTATACATTTCAAAATGATAAATTTTATTTTGCGTCTGAATTAAAAGCATTAGTTAAAGACCCATCTGTAAAAAGAGAAATATCAAATCAATCAATAGATTTATATTTAACATATCAATACATACCAGCGCCATATACAATTTATAAAGATATTTATAAACTCGGACCTGCTGAATATATTCTTGTAAAAAATGGTAAACTAATTAAAAAAGAAAGATATTGGGAAAATTATAAAGGAACAAATTATAATATAAAATACGAAGAAGCAAAAGAACAATTAAAAGAATTATTATTTGAATCAGTAAAACTGAGATTAATTTCAGATGTGCCGATAGGTGCTTTTCTTTCTGGTGGTATTGATTCAAGCATAATTACTGCAATAATGGCGAAAATATCAAATAAACAAATAAAAACTTTTTCAATTGGTTTTGAAGAAGCAGATTATAATGAAATAGAATATGCCCGACTTGTTGCAAAAAAATATAATACAGACCATAAAGAATTTATTGTAAAACCTGATGCTATTCAAATGATAGATAAATTAGCATATTTTTATAATGAACCTTACGCAGATTCATCTGCATTGCCTACTTATTATGTATCAAAAATGACATCACAATTTGTTAAAGTAGCATTAAATGGTGATGGTGGTGATGAATTATTTGCTGGTTATTATCGTTATTCTGCTATTAAATTTTTAAATTTAATAAATAAAAATTTTTTATTAAAACCTCTTGTAAAAGTTGCTGCTTCTGTCATACCAAAAAGCGGTTTTAATAATAGACGAATAATTCAAATACGAAATTTTCTTAAACGAATAAATTTACCTGAGTTTGATGCAATACGAACTCTAATGCTTTATTTTGATGATGAAACACGAAATAGAATTTATTCTGATGAATTTAAAAAATCAATATCATACGAACAAAATTATAATTTTTTAAAAAGTGCATTTGATAAATTTCAAAATGCAAATAATATTGTTCAACAAATAATGCTAATGGACCAGATAACATATTTACCTGATTGTCTGCTTGTTAAAGTAGATATAGCAACAATGATGAATTCATTAGAAGGTCGAGCACCAATATTAGATTATAAAGTGATCGAATTTGCTAATTCCTTACCGAATGATTTTAAATTAAAGGGTTTTGACCGTAAATATATTTTTCGTGATACATTTAAAGATTTATTACCACCAGAAATATTTGAAAGAGGCAAAATGGGCTTTGGTGTGCCGTTATTCCATTGGTTTAGAAATGAACTTAAAGATTTAGCATATGATGTTATTTTAAATGGTCATTTTATTAAAAATAATTATTTCAAAAAAGAAGAAGTAAAAAAGATTTTAGATGCACATATAAATAAGACAGAAAATAATGCATTTAAAATCTGGACCCTGTTAATGCTAGAAAAATGGTATGAGGCATATCATAAAAAATGAATATTGATAAGCAAATAGCAATAATTAAAAATATTATTCCAGAAATTATTACAAATATTTTAAAAATATATAAACAATCATTTGAAATAAATATAAAATCCGATAATTCGCCTGTGACTGAAGCAGATTTAATTTCAAATTCAATTATTATAAATACAATTAAAAAATATTTTCCTGATGATATGATATTATCAGAAGAAACAAAAGATGATATAAAGAGAGTAGAAGAAGAAGAGGTCTGGATAATAGACCCACTTGATGGAACAAAAGAATTTATAAAAAAAAATGATGAATTTTCAGTTAATATAGCATTTGTAAAAAATAAAGAACCATTATTTGGATTTGTAATTTTTCCTGCTTTTAATTTTTATTATTTCGCTAAAAAAAATCAGGGTGCTTATTTTGTTGATTTAAAAAATAACCAGATAGAACAAATAAAATGTTCAAAAGTCGAAAAATTAGAGGAAGCAAAATTAGTAATAAGTAAATCACATAAAACAAAATTTGAAGAAGAAATAATAAAAAATTTAAAAATAAAAAATTTTTATGAAATAGGTAGTGCATTAAAAATATGTAAAATTGCAGATGGTTCTGCTGATTTTTATATTAGAAATGCACCATTAAATGAATGGGATATTTGTGCAGCACATATAATATTATTAGAAGCAGGTGGTTATTTAACTGATTTTATAAATAAAGAAATTACATATAATAATAAAATAACTAAAATAAGTTCTGGTATAATTTGTTCAAATAAAATTTTACACAATACAATTTTAGAATTATTACAAAATTAAAATGAATCTAATTTATATAACAAATGATTTCCCACCAAAAATTGGTGGAATGGAAATAAATGCTTTTTATACTTATAAACATTTGTCAAATTGGTTTAATACAATTTTAATTACACAAAAAGAAGAAGAAGAAGAGGATAATTTTATACCAGATAAATTAAAAAAAAATATTATTCGCCTTAATTTTCCAGAAAATTATCTTTTAAAAAATTTATATTTATTTATTTTTTTAGTTTTTTTAAAATTCCGATATAATTTTGATTTTATTCTATTAAATACCTGGTCGCCGTTTGGTTTAACTGCTATTCTATTTAAGATTATTTTTAATACAAAATACTTTATAACAGCCCATGGACTGGATGTACTCGAACCATTAAAAAGTAAATTTTATTCAAAATTAATGAAAATTATTTTTACTAAAAGCGCTCTACTTTTACCTGTGAGTAATTTTACATATAATAAAATTTGTGAATTAGAAATAAAAAAAGAAAAAATAAAAATAATTCCAAATGGAATTGAACCAGAAGATTTTTTAAATAATATAAATGAAAATAAAATCAGTGAAATAAAAAATAAATATAGTTTACAGGAAAATTTTGTTTTAATTACTGTGTCGCGGCTGGTAGAAAGAAAAGGACATTTGCTTGTTTTAGAAGCATTAAAATTATTATTAAAAAAAGGCTATAAAATAAAATACTTAATAATAGGAGAAGGAGAGTTTAAACAAAAAATTAGCGATTATATAAATGAAAATAATTTAGCAAACAATGTTTTTTTATGTGGCTATGTTTCATTTGAAGATTTAAAATATTTTTATTATTCGGCTGATCTGTTCGTTATGCCTTCTTTTGAAATTACTGAAAAAGGTGATGTCGAAGGGTTTGGTATTTCTTTTCTTGAAGCAAATATATGTTCTTTACCTGTTATAGGTTATAATTCAGGTGGTATTTCGGATGTTATAAAAAATAATGTAAATGGAATTTTGTTAAATAATTTTTCAGCAGTTGAATTATCTGAAAAAATTGAAAAATTTATAAATGATAAATCTTTTTATAATAATATTAAAAACCAGACAAAAGAATATGTAATAAAGAATTTTACCTGGGAAAAAAACATAGAAAAATTAAAGGATTATTTATTAATCTATAAAAATATAAATGTATTATACTTAAATCATCGATATGAGATTGGCGGCGGGGAAATAAGTTTAAAACAAATGATCAATAATTTAAATAAAAAATATAAAAAAATAAATCTTTATTTTGCAGGCGATATTAGAAATAAATTTTGGAATGATTTAGCAATAGAAAAAGAACAAATAAATTTTACAAATATAATAAGATTTAATTTTTTTGGTTTCTTCAAACTATTAAAAATTATTATTGAAAATAATATTAACATAATACATTGTAATACAACAAGAACTGTATTTTATGCTATATTAGCAAAACTTATTTTGATGAATAAAGTAAAAATAATATGGCATAATCGCGGAACTGATAAACGAACAAAAATAGAAAAAATTTTAAGTCTTTTTGTTAATAAAATGATTGCAATTTCCGAAGCAGTTAAAAATCAGATTCTTGAACAAGGTGTTAATCCTGAAAAAGTTATAAGAATTTATAATGGTATTGATTTTAAATTTTTAGATGAGAATATTTATAAGGAAAATTTATTTTTTAAAAATAATAATTATTTTTATATTGGTATAATTGGTAGATTAACAATAGAAAAAAATCATATAACTTTACTCAAAGCAATAAAAAAAATTATTGAAGAAAATAAAAAGATTAGATTAGTAATTTGTGGAGATGATGAATTTGGTAAAAGTGCTAAAAAAAATATTTTTGATTTTATAGAAAAGAATAATTTAAGTGAATATATTATTTATTATAATCACATAAATAATTTAAAGGAATTATTAAGATTATTAGATTTAGTAGTTTTACCATCTACTCGTGAAGCATTTGGAAGAATTATTATTGAAGCAATGTATTATAAAATTCCTGTTATTGCTTCGGCTGTTGATGGAATTAAAGAAATTATAAAGGATAATGAAAATGGATTATTATATGAACCAGCAGATAATTATGAAAAATTAGCAGAAAAAATAAATTTAATAATAAATAATGAATTAAGAAAAAAACTAATAACAATTGGCTATCAAACAGCGATAAAATTCGATATTTTAAATCACATCAAAGAAATTTTTAAACAATATATATTGACAGCATAATTTTATTAAATATAATTTTTGAATATGAAAAAAAATTTTTTTTGGTTATTTTTAATTTTTGTTTTTTATAATTTTTTATTTGGTCAGAATGCAATAACAATTGCTCGTGTGCAATATAAAGGCGGAGGGGATTGGTATAATGACAGAACAATAATACCAAATATTTTAAAATATTTCACAAAAGAAAGTGGAATAGCAACAGGCAAAGAAGAAGTTGTTCAATTAGATTCAATAAAATTATTTAATTATCCGATATTATTTATAACTGGTCATGGCAATATATTTTTTACAGAAGAAGAAGTCCGTAATTTACGGCAATATTTATTAAATGGTGGTTTTTTATATGTTGATGATGATTATGGAATGGATAAATATTTTCGCCGTGAAATCGTAAAAGTTTTTCCAGATAGAGAAATGATAGAACTCCCTTTAAATCATATACTATTTAACATTAAGTTCAGATTTCCGAAAGGATTACCGAAGATTCACGAACACGAACCAGGACCACCAAAATGTTATGCTATATTAGATGATAATCAAAGAATAATAGTTTTATATACATTTAATTCAAATATAAGTGATGGATGGGCTTCGCCTGATGTCCATAATGACCCGGCTGAAATTCGCGAACAAGCCTTAAAAATGGGTGTGAATATTATTTTATATGCTTTAACGAATTAAGAAAAATATTTTTTATTTGTTGTAATAAATTGTGGACTAAATTGGGGACCTAAATTGGGGACAGGCGTCATCACTTCATCATTAAAAATAATATTATAAATTAAATAATAAAATAAAATTATTTTACATATAAAAAAATAAATACTCAATGCATTTATTATTTTTTAAATATTGATCTAAAAATAAAATAAAATAATATAAAATTTTCAAAAATTTTATATATTAAAAAATAATATACATAAATTATTTTAAATATAAATATTTTATTTTATAGATTAAATAATAGAAAATTTTAGTAATTGGTAAAAAATAAATAATAAAATTTGATAAATTAAAATCTATAAAAAAGAGTATTTTCATTAATTTAACAAAAAATAAAATTATTATTAAATAATAAAAAATAATAATAAATAAGTTTATAATAACTAAAATAATGATGAAGTGATGACGCCTGTCCCTCTAAAATTGTTAAATTAAATAAAATCAGAAAAGATTAAAAATGCAATAAATTAAAATTAAATTTTTATAAAAAAATTATAAAAAAATAAAATTAATTAATAAAATATTTATATTAATTGATATTTATTGAATATAAAGTTAATAAATAAAGTTCAAAAAACAAGGACTTTAAAGACGTCTGACCCCATTACTTCCTATAATGAACATTATGTAAAGTAGAAGCGCTTGTTTTTTACCGCCTGTAATAAAATCTATTTTAATTGATTAGATTTCTTCTTAACCAATCAAGACCAAATACACTTGCTTTTTGCCTTATTGAATTTCTATCCCCTTGAAATATTTGTTTTGTATAATTCTTTTTTTTATTTAAAAATAAACCAAAATAAACTAATCCAACTGGTTTTTTATTTGTGCCACCACCTGGTCCTGCAATACCTGTTATTGATAATCCTATGTCTGTGTTTGCTATCAATCCGATTTTTTCAGCCATTTCTATTGCTATTTCTTTGCTTACTGCTCCGTATTTTTTTATTTTTTCTTCATTAATTCCTAATCTTTTTATTTTTGCTTCATTTGAATAACATACTATGCTTTCTTTAAAAAATTCTGATATTCCAGCAACATTCACAAGCCGTCCTGTTACTAATCCACCTGTACAGGATTCTGCTATTGCTATTGTTAATTTTAATTTTTTTAATAATTTATATATTTCATCTTCAATTGTTGTATTATCTTCTCCGTAAATTGCTATCCCAAATTTCTCTCTTATTTTCTTTTCAATTGGATATATTAATTTTTTTGCCTGTTTTTGATTTCTGGCTGCTGCTGTTAGTCTTAATATCACTTCAAATCCTAAATAATATGGTGCAACTGTCGGATTTGATAATGATAATAAATTTGGTATTTTTGCTGATATTTCACTTTCGCTTATTCCTATTATTCTTAATATTTTTGAATACAATTTCTTTGTTGAAAATTTTTCCAGATAAAAATAAAGCGAATCTTCAAAGATTGCAGATACTTCTTTAAGTGGACCTGGTAATAAAATAAAATATTTATTATCTTTTTTAATAATGCAACCAGCTGCTGTCCCAATAGGATTATTTAATATTATTGAATTTTCAGGAAAATATGCTTGTTTTATATTTGTTTTATAAAATTTTCTTTTTGTCTTCCTGAAAAAATTTTTAATATTATTTAAAACTTCATTATTTAAAATAAGCGGAACTTTTAAAAATTGGGCAATTGTTTCTTTGGTCAAATCATCTGGTGTTGGACCAAGTCCACCTGTTGTAATAATAATATCAGCTCGATTTATAGCAATTTTAATTGCTTCTATTATTCGCTCTGAATTATCACCAACTACTGTTTGATAATAAACAAAAATGCCTAATTCAGCTAATTTCTGTGATAAATATTGTGCATTAGTATTTACAATATTACCAAGCAATAATTCAGTACCAATTGAAATTATTTCACAAATCATAATTCAAATGGCGAAATATAATTAGTAGCATATTTACTCTGAGTTTCTAATATCCTCTTCTTCTGCTCTTCAAAAACTTTAAATAAAATTTCAGGTGTATAAGGTATTTTTTTGTAGATTTCAACTATTCTATCTATCTTTGATAATTGTTCAGGAATTCTAAAAGTAAATTGTTTTTCATAAGCATCAGGCGAATAGTCTTTCTTTAAAACTTCTTTAAATAATTTTAATAAATCTTCATAATATGGTATATAACCTGTTGGAGTTTTTATTGCTTTAATTTCATTATTAATTCTTAATTCAATCCATTTTAACCAAACAGCTTTATCTACTTTATCATTTAAAAAATTACCTTCTTTATCTTTAATAAAATAATTAACACCAAAAATTAAAGGAACTTTTTTAGCCCGTTCACCAAACTTTAAATTTGCTTCAATATATCTACCAATAGGAATTGAAAGAAATTCTAAATTTGACATTGGATTAAATTTTCGCACACCAGTTTTGCCCAATGTAGCAGCTGTTGTTTCTGATTCTAAAGCTGCGCCTTTTGTGATAATGCCATGAACCCAATCAAATGCCTGCTCTACTGGAACTGTTGTATCAGAATCACGGCCGCCATAAATAATTCCACCTACTTCAACACCTGCTGGATTATGAAGATTTTCATCTACATTTTGAAGAATATCAAGTGATAAAGTAAATCTTGCATTTTTATGTGAAGCATCAATTTTATTACCTTTTGCATCTGTTTTACCTGGATACCATTCGCCAGCATAATTTATTCCTTTTGAAGGAACTGGTTCACCTGAATCATTCCAATAAACATTATTATCTTCTGTAACAAGTACATTAGAAAAAATAATTTCATTAGGCGAACGAAGAGCATTATAAATCATTGGGTCATCTTTGGCATTTACACCATCAATGATTCCAAACATACCTTTTTCAACATTTATTGCATATACATTACCATCTTTAATTTTCATATAAATTATGTCATCACCAACAATTGTCTCACCAGTTACCATTGCAGTTGAAGTTTTACCACAGGCACTCGGATATGCACTTGCAATATATGTTTTGCGATTTTTTGGTCCTTTTACACCCATTAAAAACATATGTTCACATAACCATCCTTCTTTTACTGCTAATCTTATTGCTAATCGCATTGCTATTTTTTTTAAGCCAATTGTATTACCGCCATACTGTGTATTTGCACTATATGTTGTATAATCAATTAAATCAATATATACTCTTCTTAAATTTATATTTTTACTTACTTTTGTGTAGCCATCCTCTAATTCACCTGCTGAATGAACAAATTTAAAAAATCTTGATTTTTCTTTTATATTTAAAAAATCATTATAACCCTGCCTATATAATAGATTTTCACTATGTGCAACATAAAACGAATCAGTAATTTGTAAAGCAGGCATTGATAAATCTGAATTTTGTGGTCCTAAAATATAAAAAGCAACAATCATTGTTTTTCCGACCATTATATTTTTCATTATTTCCTTTATTTCTGTTAAGCCAGCGGTTCTTTCTTTTTTAACTAAATATTCATCCCATTCTTCATCATCAGGAACTAAAAAACGAGTATTTTCAAGATCGCGCGCCTGGTCTAATTTATTTTCAAAATGAATTGTATGACCTTCTATTTTTAATTTTCGTTCTTCACATTTCTCTATTGCCATTGAACGAATATAATTTATATCATCTTCTGAACCGTCACTAACATAAATATTATCAGGATTACACATTTGTGTTATATTCAAAATAAAATCAAAAAGAAAATCATTATTTAATCTTTCTAATTTTTTAAAACTTTTCTCATCTAATTTTGGTTTTAATTGTTCTAAACTATTTGACATAAAAATTCCTCCTTAATATTTAAAACTTCACAATACAAATTTTTTCAAATTTTTTGTAATCAATACTTATATCAATATTTTGAATTTTTTTATTTATAATTTTTTCAATTAAATTTTTAAATTTCTCTAATGTTTCTTTATAAATTTTTTCTTTTAATTCTTTTAATATTTTTAATGTTTCTTCCTTTTTACATAACTCTTGTTCAGCTGGTGAAAAAAAATTTTGATATTTAATTATTAGCATATCTTCTTCTTGAATTATATTTATTTTATCAGTTATTTCACCAATAATTTTTGAATTAAATTCTTTGATTTCATTTTTTAATTTTAAAATAATATTATCACTTTCAATTGATAGATTTTTATCTCGATTAACAAACAATTCATAATATAATGCTCTAACTGCTTTTGGTCCATCTTCACTTTTTATACCATAGATTACATTTATTTGTTCTGGTGCTTGATAAGTTGTTATGATATTTATTTTATTTTTCGCTAATATAGAAGCAAATTTTGCTGCTAAACCAATTGTGTTTTGCATTCCTTCACCTACAATATAAATTAAACAATTTGGATATAATAAATAAACATCATTAAATTCAAACTTATCATTTGTCTTTAAATATTTTACTATGCTTTTTAATTTATAATCAAATTCTTCTTTTATTGCTTCATCAATTGTTTCAGGTGATGGAATTGCATAAGATAATGAATCTATACTTGATGTAACCTGTGTAAAGGAAATATTTTTTTTATATAATATTTCTTCAATAAAATGTCCTACTCCAATCTCATCATCCATATTCTCCATTTCAACATTTAAGAAATAAATATTATCACGCATTGCTATGCCTTTGACTACTTCATAGGTCTTCTCCTTCTTCTTTACTACCAAAGTACCGCTTCCATCTTTATTAAATGTATTTTTTATAACTAATGGAATATTCTTCTCTGATAATGGTTTTAATGTGCCACTATGTATTACCTTTGCTCCGCCATAAGATAATTCTCTTAATTCGCGATATGATATTATTTCTATTTTTTCTATTTTACTTCGTTCTTCTTCGGGAAATAGAGTAGGATCAACTCGTAATATACCATCAACATCAGTATAATTTAAATATAAATCAACTTCCATTATATTACTGATTAAAGCACCAGTAAAATCAGAGCCGCCTCGTCTAAATATTGTAAAATCATTTTTATCATCAATAGTATAAAAACCGGGTATTAAAACAATATCAGCATTTAATTCATCAATTGCTTCACGAACTCTTGAATAACTTTCTTTTAATAATGAAGCATTTCTATAATTTGAATTTGTTATCATTCCTATTTTTTCTGGATATGCTATTGCTGTTTTTATTTTTTTGTTTTTTAAATAAAGATAAGGAATTTGTATAAACATTCGCTCACCCTGTGAAACAACTGCTGAATAATATTTATCATAATTTAATGGTTTATTTTTTATTATTGTTTCTAATTCAATAAATGATTTCTCTATATCTTTTGTCTCTATTTCTAATTTTTTTGATTCATTTATATATTTATTTTTTATTTTTTCAAAAAAATCAGATAAGAAATTATTTTCATAAAAATATGTAAATGCAATTTTCTCTAATAAATCTGTAATTTTAATATCATCCTTTGTTGCTTTACCAAAAGTTGAAAAAACAACATATTTTATTTCTTTATCTTTTAACACAATTTCATCAATAACATATTTAATTCTTTCTGCATTAGCAACAGAAGAACCTCCAAATTTTGCTAATTTTACTTTCATAATAAACACCTCATATTTATTTAAAAATAAAAAAGCCGTTAGTTCACTTATAATATGAACTAACGGCTTATATATTAGCAATTTATTTACTAATAAATCTTCCGTTTTTTAATTATTTTTTTTAATCCCTGATAAAACCAGAAATAAAATATTTCTATTTTATCAGTTATTAAATTTTCGGCTATTATATTTATTATTTATTATTTGTCAAGAAAAAAATAAAAAATTTTTTGTAAATGAGCAATAGAGGATGACAATGTTGGAAATGTGAAAGATAAATATGAGAAAAATCAATAATAGATTAAATTGAATTATTTCTCAAATTTCAAATAATAATATTTTTAGTTATTTCAAAATTTTGAAATAGATTTTTATGATACAGAAATTGCTGCTTCGAGTAATATTTCTGAATATAAAGGATGACCACGAACAAATGAAATAAATTCATTTATGCTTAAATTATTTTTCATTGCTAAACAAAATTGATGAATTAATTCAGTTGCATTATCACCAATAATATGTGCGCCTAAAATTTTTTTTGTGTTTTTACAGATTAAAATTTTAACAAAACCATTTATCTCTCCATTAATATGTGATTTTGCAAGTTGTCTATACAAACATCTGCCAATAGCATAATCCAGACTTCTATTTTGAGCCTCTTTCTCTGTTAAACCTACATATCCAATTTGTGGATTTGAAAAAATACAATTAGGCACTGCGTAATAATTAAATTCCATTTCTTTTTTATTTACTATTTTATTTATGAGATAATTTGCTTGCATAGCTGATACATTTGCTAATTTTATCTTACTTATTACATCACCAATTGCGTATATATTTTCAATATTTGTTTCAAACGAAGAATTTATAATTATCTGATTTTCTTCTCTTTTCATTTTAATCATATCTAAATTTAATAAATCAAATTGCGGCATTACGCCAATTGCAACTAACATTTTATTACTTCGTATTATTTCATTGTTATTTAATTGAACTAATACCTGATTATTTTCGATTTGAACATTTTTTATCTCAATATTTGTTTTAATTTCAATTCCATTTCTTTTAAATTCTTTTGTTAAAGTATCTATTATTTCATTATCAGCATCAGGTAAAATACTCTTTCTTGCTTCTAATAAATAAACCTTTTTATTAAATAAAGAAAGTAAAGAAGCAAACTCACAACCAATATAACCTGCACCAAGAATAATACAGGAATCAGGTAATTCTGATAAATTTAAAAAATCAGTGCTATCTAAAATATATTTATGGTCAAAATTTATTAAATTTAATATTCGTGGTTTTGCACCTGTTGCTATTATTATTTTTTCTGCCTGTATAAATTCTTCTTTTGCGCCATTTCTAATTTTTAATTTATTATTTTCAATGAATGAAGCAATGCCTTTTCTTATTTCAATCTTATTTTGTGTTAATGTTCTGATTAAATTATTTTTATTTATTTCAATTATCTTGTTTTTACGATCTATTATTTTTTTATAATCAAAATTTATAGGACCATTTATGTTTATTCCAAATTCATTTGCTTTTTGAAATTTTTTAAATAATTCAGCAGAAAATAATAATGTCTTAGTTGGAATACAACCTTGATTTAAACATACTCCACCAATTTCATTCTTTTCAATCAAAAGTGTTTTGAAATTATTTTTTGCAAAATTTAATGCTGCTGTAATTCCTGCTGGTCCACTACCAATTATTGCAATATCATATTCTTTTGAAATTAGCATAATTTTATTTAATTAGTTGTATTATTTTTTTCACTTAATAACTTTTTATAACTAATCCATTCAAAAATAGCAATAATTAAAAACATAAGGATAGAATGAATTAGAATAATAATAGCATCAATGCGTGCTATATGTGGCAATAAAAGTGCAATAATTCCATTTGCTGCTGTAAGTAAATAAATAAGTAAAACAGCTTGCTTTACTGATAAACCTAAATTAACAAGCCGATGTGAAAAATGACGCTTATCAGCATTAAAAATTGAGAGACCTAATTTTTTTCTGATAATAATAACTGATAGTGTATCATAAATAGGAATGGCAAGAATTATTAATGGTGTAATAATTGGTAATCGAGTAAGAAGACTTTTTTCTAAATAAACGCCAGTAATACCAATAACAGAAATTAAATAACCAATTAATAAACTACCACAATCACCTAAAAAAATTTTCGCTGGATTAAAATTATATGGAATAAAGCCGAGAATAGAAAAAGCAATAATAAGAGTAATTAAACTATTAAGAAAATTATTTTGAAAATAAGCAACAAGTGAAAAAAGAATGCAGGAAATAAATGCCACACCACTCGATAAACCATCCATATTATCAAGTAAATTAAAGGCATTTGTAATACCAACAATCCAGATAGAACTAATAATAACATTTAATATTATACTTTGAGTAAATAATGAAGTTCGAACACCAGCAATAGTAACAAATAAAGCGAGAATAATTTGGCAAAATAATTTTGTCATTGGCTTTATATGTTTTATATCATCGATTAAACCAACAATAAAAATAAAAATTGCGCCAATACCAATAACAACCAGAGTTTGAATTTCTTTACCAGTAAAATTTTCTGAATTGTAATAATAATAAATGAAAAAAGAGATAAAAATTGTAATAAGAATAGAAGCACCACCAAGTAAAGGTATTGGTTGAGTATGTATTTTTCGCTGATTTGGAATATCTAAAATTTTAAAATAAAAAGCAATACGCCTGATAACAGGCATAAGTGAAAAAGAAATAAAAAAAGAAAGAATAGAAATATAAAAAAATTCTTTATTATAAATTTCTGAACACATATTTACTTTTTAAAACTTTCAATAACAGAATTTAATATATCATCAATTGAATATTTTGGTTCATAACCAATATATTTTTTGATTTTTGAAATATCAGGTAATCTATGTTTCATATCTTCAAATCCTTCACTAAATGCTTTTTCATAAGGAATATATTCAATCTTAGATTTACTATTAGTCATTGCAATTATTTTTTTTGCAAGATTTTCGATTGTTATAAATTCAGTATTACCGATATTAAAAACTTCACCGTTTGTTTCTTCTGATTCCATTAATTTTATCAATGCATCAACTACATCATAAACAGAAGTAAAAGAACGCGTTTGCTGGCCATCTCCATAAACAGGTATATTATGATTTAATAATGCTGCTTTTACAAATTTTGGGATAACCATTCCATAACGACCAGTTTGTCTTGGTCCACAAGTATTAAATAGTCGCGCAATAACAATTGGCAATCTCTTTTCCCTGAAGTAAGCAAGTGCTAAAAATTCATCTAATGCTTTTGAACAAGAGTAACTCCATCGTGAAATTTTTGTTGAACCAAGTATTCTGTCATCATCTTCTTTAAATGGCACATTTTCATTTTTCCCATATATTTCAGATGTTGAAGTAAGAAGAACTTTAATTTTGTATTTATTTGCAGCTTCTAATATATAATCAGTACCACGAACATTAACCTCTAATGAATGCAGCGGATTATCAATTATATATTGTACACCAACTGCTGCTGCTAAATGATATACACAATCTACATCTTGAAATAAATCAAATAATAATTCTCGATTTAGTATTGTGTCATAAACTGCTGAAAAATTTTTATTATTTAGCAAATGCTTAATATTTTCTATTGTGCCTGTTGATAAATCATCAATTATTTTTACATAATAACCTTTTTCAATACATTTATCTGCTAAATGTGAACCAATAAAACCCGCGCCACCAGTTATTAAAACTCTTTTCATTTTCTCACCTTTAAATTAAAAAACTTTTTTTAAAAAATAATCAACTGTTATTTTTAAACCCTCAGCAAAATTAATAATTGTTTTAAAACCAAGTATTTTTTCTGCTTTTGAAATATCTGCTGATGAATGTTTAACATCACCTGCTCTTGGTTCTAAATATTTTACTTCAATCTTTTTATCAGAAAAAATCTTTTTTAAATTTTCAATTAAATAATTTAAAGAAATTCTATCACCACAACCAATATTAAAAACATCACCTATACCATCTTCACTTTTTAAAGCAAGTAAATTTGCTGAAACAACATTTTCAACAAAAGTAAAATCACGTGTCTGTTCGCCATCGCCATATACTTCTAACGGTAAATTATTTATAATTCGATAAATAAATTTTGGTATCACAGCACTGTATTCTGATTTTGGATTTTGATTTGGTCCAAATACATTGAAATATCGTAAGCCTATTGTTGGTAAATTATGAATTCTACTATATATTTTTGCATAATATTCATTTGTTATTTTTGCAACTGCATAAGGCGATAATGGTTCAACTTTTAAATCTTCTTGCTTGGGTAATACAGGATTTGCTCCATACACTGATGATGAAGAAGCATATACAATTTTTTTAATCTTTTTCTCTTTAGCTGCTTCAAGTAATTTTAAAAAACCAGTTATATTTATTTCATTATTTACTAATGGTTCTTTAATTGAGCGAGGAACTGATGGAATTGCTGCTTGATGTAAAATATAATCTACATTTTTTAATGCACTAATTAAATCATTCTCATTACGAATATCACCTTCAATAAATTTTATTGATGATAAAAATTCTTTTATATTTTCTTTATTGCCAGTTAATAAATTATCTAAAACAACAACATTGTAATTTAATTCAACACATTTTCTCACAATATTTGAACCTATAAAACCAGCGCCACCTGTAATTAAAATTGTTTCCATTTGATTTTCTCCATTTATAATATAATATCAAGCATTTCAAGTGATTTATTTAATTCATCGGGCAATTGTTTAATTATATTTTCTACCTCTTCTTTTTTTATATTCAATGCAAGCCAGTATTCTTTGATTAATGACGGAATTATATTATCACCACTAAAACCAAATAATTGTGTTTTAACAAGAATATCAGCAAAATGAACAATTGCTGTGGAAATTAAATGTTGTGGTTTTGAATTTAATGATGGACTATAAAAATGATGGAATTTTATTGTATCAATTAAAATAGGCGGTAATTGCCAGCTATTTGCTACAACACTACCTATATATGTATGGTCAATTCCCATTACTCTTTTTTCTGCTTCTAATATACTTATTTTTTCTTGTTTTAATATTTCTATTATCTGCAAAAATTCTTCCCTTAAATATTGTTCCTCTATTATCTTCCCTATATCATGAATTAAACCTGCAACAAATATTGTCTCTGATTCTTTTAATAATAATTTTTCGGCTAATAATCTTGAACAAATTGCAACACCAATAGAGTGTTTCCAGAATTCTTCGGGATTAAATATTTCTTTTTCTTTGCCAAGTTTTAATGTATCAAAAATAGTTATACTTAATGCAATAGAAGTTAACATATTAAATCCAAGAATTGTTGTTGCGTGTCGTATTGTTGATATTTTTTGTGAAAAACCATAATATGCTGAATTAACTAATTTTAATACTTTCGAAGTAAGAGCCTGGTCATTTTTAATTATATTTGCTACTTCCTGTGCGCTTGATTTTTTATCCTGTAATACTGTCGCTAATTTTGTTGCTACTACTGATAAAGTTGGAACTGTATCTATTCTCGCTAATATTTTTTCTATTTTTTCTAAATCCATTTAATTTCATCCAACTTCTTTTATTACTTCTTCTTCTCTTTCTCTTATCTTAAAAATTTTTTCCAGATTTAACATTTTTAATATGTTTTCTATTTTTTCATTCATATTTGATAGATATATTTCAGAAAATCTCTTCTCTTTATATATCTTTAAAAATAAACTAATAATTGAACTATTTATTATTTCAAGTTTTCTTAAATTTATTAAAATATAGACTGTATTTGTATTATTAACTATTTCATTAAATTCTTTTAAAAAATCGTGAAAATTAAATTTATCTATATTATTATTTATCCGAATAATCAAAATACTATTTTTTATTTCACTTGAAAGCAATTTATCATTCATTAAAAAATTCCTTGACAAATTAATTTTTAAAAATTTTAATATAAAAAAATTTTTTTATCAAGAAAAAAAATGAAAATTAAAATTATTTTCCTTTTAATAATTTGCCTTTTGGTTTTACTCAATTTTTCATATAATGAGAAGAAAGTTTTTAATAACAGAAAAATAATAATTGAAGATGGAAAACTCATAAAAGAAATAATTACAAATAAAACTATTGTGCGGGAAATACTTAATGATGGAAATATTCTAATTGAGGAAGATGACATTGTTTATCCAACCATAAATAGTAAAATAGGAAATGAAAATAAAATTATTATTTGCAGGATAATAAAAGAAATATTTACTGAATTTCAACCAATAAAAAAAGAGACTATTTATTATGAAACAAATAAATTACCTGCAAGTAAATCAATAGTAATAAAAGAAGGAACTGATGGTCTTTTAAAAAAAATTCAGAGAATTACAAAAATAAACAATAGTATTTCTAAAATAGAAATAATTGAAAGCAGCGTATATAAAAAGCCGATAAATAAAATAATTTTAATTGGTAAAAGTAAAAATATAGAAACTGTCAATAAAAAAATTGAAAAAGAAAAAAGTATTATAAAATTCAAAACAACAGCATACACACCTGGACCAGAATCCTGCGCACCTTATAATGATGGTTTTACTGCAATTGGACTTGTTGCAGGCTATGGCATAGCAGCAGTTGACCCTAATATAATACCCTTAGGTAGCAAAATATATATTCCTGGCTATGGTTATGCTATTGCTGCTGATGTTGGTGCTTCAATTAAAAAGCATTCAATTGATTTATGTTTTTATAATGTTCAGATAGCCAAAGAATATGGCGTGAAATATAAAAATATTTTTGTATTAAATTAAAAATCTAAAAATACAAATATCCAAAAAAATTAAATTATTACTTCTCTACTCAAATTTTCAATATTTTGGAACATTATAGAATTAAAATTAAAATGTTGTAATATTTCTTTATGTTTTTTGGTAATTCAGTTTATAATTATTTTGCTACTATTAAGTTTCTTAATAGTAACTTCAACTCATTAAAAAAATTAAATATTTATTTTTATCATTATGCTATTAAGTTTCATATTCAACAATAAAATAATAAAATACATATTAAAGTCAGATTGTTAATAAGTGTATTTCAATTATTCGAAAAATCGAAATTTCGAAAAAACAAAATGATAAATTTTTCATTTTTTTTATTGACTATTTTTTAAATAAAAAATATAAATTTATTTTCAAATTTTTTAAAAGGAGGAAAATTTAATTTATGGGAGCCACTATAACAGAAAAAATAATTGCTGCCCATTGCGATAAAAAAGAAGTAAGAGCAGGTGAATTTGTTTTCGCTAATGTGGATATTGCTCTTGGTAATGATATTACTGCTCCGCTCGCTATAAAAGAATTTAAAGAATCAAAAACAGAAAAAGTATTTGATAAAGAAAAAGTTGTATTAGTGCCAGATCATTTCACACCAAACAAAGATATAAAATCAGCAGAACAGGTAAAAATACTTCGTGATTTTGCAAAAGAACAAAATTTAAAACATTATTATGAAGTTGGAGAAATGGGCGTAGAACATGCTTTACTGCCAGAAAAAGGTATTGTTTTACCAGGTGATTTAGTAATTGGTGCTGATTCACATACTTGCACTTATGGAGCGCTTGGTGCTTTTGCAACTGGCGTAGGAAGCACTGACCTGGCTGCTGCTATGATAAAAGGAAAAGTCTGGTTAAAAGTTCCAGAAACAATAAAATTTGTAATAAATGGTAAATTAAAAAAATGGGTATCAGGAAAAGATTTAATTCTTTATATTATTGGTAAAATTGGAGTTGATGGAGCATTATATAAAGCAATGGAATTTTGTGGTGATACAATAAAAGATTTATCTATGGACAGTAGATTTAGTATGTGTAATATGGCAATAGAAGCAGGCGGGAAAAATGGGATAATAGAACCTGATGAAGTAACAATAAAGTATTTAAAAAAACGAGCAAAAAGAGAATATAAAATTTATAAAAGTGATAATGATGCAAAATACTCTGAAATAATTGAGATAAATGCTGAAAAAATTGACCCTCAGGTTGCCTTACCACATTTACCTGAAAATGCTAAAAGCGTTTATGAAATACCAAAAATAGAAATAGACCAGGTTGTAATTGGTTCTTGTACTAATGGTAGAATTGAAGATTTAAAAATAGCAGCAAAAGTTCTTAAAGATAGAAAAGTTCATAAATATGTTCGTTTAATTATTATTCCAGCAACACAGGAAATTTATAGAGAAGCAATGGAAAAAGGTTATTTTGATATATTTTTAAATGCAGGTGCAGCAATATCAACACCAACTTGTGGACCGTGTCTAGGCGGCCATATGGGAATTTTAGCAAAAGGTGAACGAGCAGTTGCAACTACAAATAGAAATTTTGTTGGTAGAATGGGACATCCTGAATCAGAAGTATATTTAACTAATCCAGCAATTGCTGCTGCTTCTGCTGTTGCGGGTTATATTTGTTCACCAGAACAATTAGATTAATTTTTTCTAAAATTTATTTTTAAGAATAACATTAACACTTTTAAAGGAGGATTAAAATGATATTAAAAGGAACAGCACATAAATATCGTGATGATGTTAATACAGATGAAATAATACCAGCAAGATATTTGAATACATCAGATGCTGTAGAATTAGCAAAACATTGTATGGAAGACATAGATAAAGATTTTATCAAAAAGATAAAACCAAATGATATAATAATAGCAGGTAAAAATTTTGGCTGTGGTTCATCACGAGAGCATGCACCATTAGCAATAAAAGCAGCAGGCATAAGTTGTGTAATTGCTAAAAGTTTTGCGCGTATTTTTTTTCGTAATGCAATAAATATTGGTCTGCCGATACTTGAATCAACAGAAGCAGTTGACAATATTGATACAGGTGATATAATTGAAGTTGATTTAATAAATGGAAAAATAAAAAATATAACTAAAAACAAAATATTTAATGCAACACCTTTTCCTGATTTTATGCAGGGCATAATAAAATCAGGTGGTTTAATAAATTATATAACACAAATTTAATAAAAAAAGAGAGTGAAAATAAATGAGTGAAAAAGAAGAATTTGAAGTTGAACAACTTAAATACAATGAATATATTGAACAAAGAATAAAAAAATTAGAAGAACTAAAAAAATTAGGAATAAATACATATCCAAATAAATTTGAGCGAACAGAAACAACAAAAACAATAAAAGAAAATTATGAAGAAAATAAAGAAGTTTCAATTGCAGGCAGAATAATAGCAGTTAGAAAAATGGGGAAATCTGCATTTATTCATATTAAAGATGAATTTGATAAAATTCAACTTTATATAAGAGTAAATGAATTAGGAAAAGATAACTTTGAAAATTTTTTTAAGTATATTGATATAGGGGATTTTATTGGTGTAAAAGGAAATCTTTTTGTCACTCATACTGGTGAAAAATCTATTTTTGTTAAAGAATATGTATTGCTAACTAAATCATTAAGACCATTACCAGAAAAATGGCATGGTTTAAAAGATACAGAAAAAAGGTATCGTCAGCGTTATGTTGATTTAATTGTTAATGAAGAAGTAAAAGAGACATTTAAATTAAGAACAAAAATAATTGAAAAAATTCGTGAATATTTAAACAAGCACGATTTTATTGAAGTTGAGACACCAATGATGCAACAATTAGCCGGTGGTGCAATTGCAAAACCTTTTATTACTTATCATAATACGCTTGATATGAATTTATATTTAAGAATAGCACCCGAACTTTATTTAAAAAGATTAGTTGTTGGTGGTTTTGAAAAAGTATATGAATTAAATCGAAATTTTAGAAATGAAGGAATTTCAACCTGGCATAATCCAGAATTTACTATGCTTGAAATTTATCAAG
Organism: bacterium; assembly: GCA_035405645.1. Classification (GTDB taxonomy): domain Bacteria; phylum JAGOBX01; class JAGOBX01; order DAONJL01; family DAONJL01; genus DAONJL01. The sequence goes on from DAONJL010000033.1 coordinate 23,862, forward strand.
CTTATGCTGATTATAATGATATGATGGAACTCTGCGAAAATATTATTATTTATGCAGTAAATGAAATTTTAAAAAATGATAAGATTGTTATTGATGATAATGAAATAAAGTTCACTAAACCATTTAAAAGAATAAAATTATTTGATATAATTAAAGAATATACAAATTTTGATATAGAAAACATTACTGAAAAAGAAATATATAATTTTCTTGAAAGCAAAGAAATTAAAGTTGAACCAAACTTAAATAAATATGAATTATTAAATGAAATATTTGAAAATTTTATTGAAGAAAAATTAATACAACCAACATTTATAATTGACTATCCAAAAGTAATTTCACCACTTGCCAAATCAAAAATTAATGAACCTGAAATTGTCGAACGATTTGAATTATTTATAAATGGTAAAGAAATTGGTAATGCTTACTCAGAATTAAATGATCCAATAGAACAGAAAAAAAGATTTTATGAACAAGCAGAAAAAAAAATAAAAATAGAAAAAGATAAAACAATTGATGAGTTAATTGATTTTGATTATATTCGTGCACTTGAATATGGTATGCCACCAACTGGTGGACTTGGTATTGGTATTGATAGATTAGTTATGCTACTTACAAAAAATAAATCAATTCGTGATGTTATTCTTTTTCCTTTATTAAAAAAAGAAAATTAAATTATCTCGTGTTTAAAAAAATTTTTGTTTTATTTTTACTTTTTCTTCTTATAAATTGTTGTATTAAAATCAATTCTTCTTATTACCAGAATAATAATGAGCAAATAATAATTAATTTAAAAAATAAAGCACTTTATTATGTTAGGTATAATTATCCTTTTGAGCAGCAATTATTCGCATTGCTTGATTATTATAAATATGTTCAAAATGATAATATCATTTTAGAGCATCTTATTAGAGTAAATTATGAATTGCAAAATATAATTGATGTTAATTATTATTTAGAAGAATTATTAAAAATTGACCCGCAAAATAATTTTGCAAAAAATTTTAAAGAAAAAAAAGCAAATGAACTAATAATCGAAAAATATTACTTATATTATGAAACACCAAATTTTAAATGCTATTACAAAGATGCTAATTATTATACTATTATTAAAACTCTTGTAGAAGAACTTGAAAATCAATTTGTTTTTATTGCTAATGATTTTGAATATTTTAATAAAACAAATAAAATAATTATTCTATTCTATTCGATAGAAGATTATGATAATTTATCAACAAAGCCATACTGGTCATCAGCTTATTATGATGGAAAAATACGGATAAATACTTACTTATTTAAAAAAGGTGATATAAGAAATATTTTAAAACATGAACTTATACATTCAATAATAACATTAAAATCAGGTTATAAAGTTCCAATCTGGCTTCACGAAGGTTTAGCACAATACTATGAATTTAATAAAAAAATTTATTTTAAATTTCCTGAAGAATATAAATTAAAATTTTTATCTTTACAAAAAATTGAAAATTCATTTAATATATTAGAACCAGATGAAATTGAAATTGCTTATTTAGAATCTTTATTTTTAATTAAATATATTCTTGAAATTTATGGTGAAAGAATTATAATTGAATTATTAAATGAATTTAAGAAAAATAATAATTTTGATGAAGTATATCGAAAAATATTATTAAGAGATAGAGAAACATTAGAATTTGAATTTAAAAATTATTTGAAAAATGCTTGAAAAAAATATAAAACCAATAATTATTGCGCATAGAGGAATAACAGAAAAATATATAGAAAATACATTACCAGCCTTTGAAGAAGCAGTTAGATTAAATATTCCTATGATTGAGTTTGATATAAGAAAAACAGCAGATAATCATTATGTTATTTTTCATAATGAAAAAATAAAAGGGAAAAAAATAAATAATTTAACTTATGCAGAATTAATAAAAATAAGTAAATCATCAGGTTTTGAAATACCAGAATTTTCAAAAGTTATAAAAAAAATAAAAGGAAAAATAAAATTTGATATAGAATTAAAAGAAGCAAATTATGAGGAAGAAATAATAAAAATTTTAAAAGAAAATTCTATATCTTATGATGATTTTATTATCACTTCATTTATAAACGAAGTTCTAAAAAAAATAAAAAAAATAGAACCAGAAATAAAAACAGGCTTATTATTAAGTGCAAATAAAAAAAATTTTAAAAAGATAATAAAAGAAGAAAATGAATATTATGATTATTATTTACCTGAAATAAAACTCTATAAAAAAGAAATAAATTATTTTAATAGCAAGATAGATAAAAACTTAATAATATGGACGGTAAATAAAAAAAAGGATATTGAATTATTATTTAAAAGCAGAAAAATTTTTGGTATAATAACAGACAATGTGAAAAAATATTTTTTAAAAACGGGAAGTTTACAGACATGGTATACCCTTTTCTTAAGAATATATTA
>DAONJL010000034.1:0-25674 GCA_035405645.1 bacterium
ACTATTCGTAATGCTGCAAAGGGGTATACCATGTCTGGGATATTTTCTGATTTTTTTTTATTTTTTTCTTGACAAAAATATAATAATTAAAATAATATATTAATTAAAAATTTAAAAGGAGGTTTATATATGGCAAAAGTAGCGTATCCAGAAAAATTTAATGCTTCAAGTCTTATCAAATTTGTTGCTGAAAAAACTGATTCATCCAAAAGATTGGTTAAGGACATTATTGGTGCTTATCTTGATGCAGTAACACAGGGTGTAATGTCTGGTCAAAGAGTACCAGTTGGTAACATCGGCAGATTTTTTGTTAAAGTAAAACCTGCTACTAAAAAGAGACAGGGTATTAATCCTTTAACAAAAGAACCAATCACTATTCCAGCAAAACCAGCCAGAAAAGTTCCAAAATGTTCATTCTCCAAGCAATTTAAAGAAGCTGCTAAAAAAGCAAAAATATAAATAAAAAAAAGGGATTGTATTTATTACAATCCCTTTTTTATTTTTTCTTTAAATTAATTTTTTTCCCAGAGTTTTATAAATAATTTTCTTTTAAATATTCAGCTCGTTGACGGGCTTTTTCACTGATTTCTAAGTGTGGATATTGTTTATGTAATAATCGATAATAATTAAATGCTTCAAAAAAATTTCTTATCTGTTGCTCTGTTTCAAATAAATTCCCTAACATATATAACGCATTTGCTCTTACAAGTGTCCCTTGATAATTACTTACAATATATTTTAAATAATCTATTCCCTTTTCTATTCTGCCAATTTTTATATTGCTTAATGCAAGATAATAATATGCTTCTTTCGTCCATTCATTATCACCATAATAATTTATCATTTTTAATAATGTTATTATTGCACTATCAAAATTATTATTTTCATAATACATTCTACCTGTAAAAAAATCTATTCTTCCTTTATTTATATATTCATCTCTAAAATTATTTAAATTCCGAACAATATTTATTGCACTATCATAATTATTTATTTTTGCATACGCTTCGCCAATTATATAACTCACTTCTTCTCGCACACCTTTTATTAACCTATTATTTAATAATTCTTCTCCTTCTTTTATTACAACTACATAATAATTATTCTCATAATATTTTTTTATTAACTCTTTCTTTTTGTTTATTTCATCTTCATTCATTTTTTTTAAACCATTTGCTCTTTCATATTCAAATTTTTTTATTTGCTTTGCCTCACTTTTTTCGACTTTTGCAACTTTTTTTAATTTTGGCTTTATTATATTTTTTTCATTTGTTATAAATTCATCATCTACTTTTTCAATTATTATCACATTATAAATTATTTTCTCTTCTTCTTTTTGTTTCTCTCTAATTATTTTTATTTTGCTTTCGCCTTCTCTTATCGCTTTAAAATAATAGACAAATTCATCTGTCGCTGGAAAATATTCCTGGCCATAATAACTTAACAATGATTTATTATAATCCTCAATATAATAATTTACTGAAAATTTGTTTGCTGGTAAATTTATCTTAAATAATTCATTCTTTTTAACCAACAATTCATTATTTGAATAAATTACATTTGTTAAAAATAAAAAGATAAAAATAAAAAAAACTATTTTATTTTTCTTTTCTCTCATATTTTTATTATCGACAAAAGAAAATAAAAAATTTAATAAATATTAAAAATTAAATTGTGTAAATAAAACATCATTTAAAATATGATTAATAATTATTGTTGAAAAAAATAAAATAAGTGCTGATGATAATAAACCTATATTAAATCTATAATTTTTAAAAATGTAATATTTTTCAATTTTAAATTTTACAGGTCCATAAAAAATTAAACACAACATTTTTATCTTTCGATTTTTAATTTTATTTAAGCCAAATAATAAAACAACCATAAGCAAAAAAAGACTGTAAATAAAAAGCAAATTTATATTTATTGATAACACAACAATTATTCCATTTATTATAGTATGAAAATCAAAATTAAAACTTAAAAAACACCATAGCACATAATAATAAAAAGTTGCTAAAAAAATAGTGATTAAATTTGTTGGATATTTTATTCCACCATAAGCACTCGCTCGTATTTTATCATATAATGGTTCTATTAACTCAAATATTAACTCAAAAAAATCTGATAATTTTATTAATTTTATTTTTGCAAAATACATTATTGATATTACAATTATTAATCTATACAGAATAGTAAGTAAAAAAATAATCGAAATTGTAATTGAATTAAATATGCTTAAATCTGGTATTCGTTTGTTATTCGCATCTAAATAATAATATCGAACATACCAGCCAAATATTTCTGAAGTATATAAATTATTATAAAAATATAAAATTAATATTCGAAGAATAAATAAACTTGATATGCTTATAATAATGCCTTTTTTTTTATCTTTAAAAAATTGTAAAATATAACTATTCAAATTTTCGAGATATTTATAATATTTATTTTTTTTTATTCTTTGATTTTTTTCTAAAAAAAATTCTATTGATAGTGAGAAAATAAAAATAATTAAAATTAAATCAATTAAAAACATAATTATAAATCAACGCGCACTGCACTAATATCTTTCTTAAAAAATTGACTTCCTAATTCTGAAAATTTATAAGGTAAATCACTGACATAAAAATTTAGTGTTGCTTTCTTGTTCTCTTTATTTATTATTTTTTTTTCTATTAATACTTTTCTGACAAATTCTGCTGTTGATTTTGCTGAATCTATTATTCGAACTCTTTTATTAAAAAAAAGATTTATCTTATTCTTTAATAATGGATAATGCGTACAACCAAGTATTAGCGTATCAATCTTTGCTTCTTTTAATGGCGATAAATATTCTTTAATTATTTCATTTGTAACTTTTTTATTTATCCAACCTTCTTCTATTAGTGGAACAAATAAAGGACAGGCAATTGAAAATACTTTACAATCACTTTTATATTTTCTGATTAAGTTTGAATAAACATTACTATTTATTGTTGCTGTCGTGCCTATTACTCCAATATTATTATTTTTTGTCATTCTTATTGCTTTTATTACACCAGGTAAAATAACTCCTATTACTGGTATTTTTACAGTTTCTGAAATTATATCAAGTGCATAAGAAGAACTCGTATTACAGGCAATCACAAGCATTTTAATATTTTTTGATACTAAAAATTCTGTGATTTCAAGAGAAAATTTTTTTACTGTTTCTGGACTTTTTGTGCCATAAGGTAAACGCGCTGTATCACCAAAATATATTAAATTTTCTGCGGGTAATAAATCATTTATTGCTTTTGCTACTGTTAATCCACCAAGCCCTGAGTCAAATATTCCTATTGGTTTTTCTGAATTTTTCATATACTTTTTTTTACAATTTTTTTAAAAAACTATTTCAGAACTTCTTCTACTTTTTGTAATAATTCATTTGGTTTTATTGGCTTTTCTATAAATGCTTTTACTGGTAACCATTCTTCATTTGGTTCAATTGAAAATGGTACATTCATTTCTTTTCTTATTCCTGATACCATTATTATTGGTATTTTTTTTGTAGATTCATCACTACTTAATGAACGCGCTGTATCAAATCCTTCTGTCTTTTTAGTCATCATCACATCAAGCAATATTAAATCAGGTTTATTTTTTTTAGCACTTTCAAATCCTTCTTTCCCATTTGAGGCTGTTATTATTTCATAATTTTTCGCTTCAAGCAAATTTGTTACTGCATCTACAAAATCATTATCATCATCAATAATTAAAATTCTTTTTGACATTATTTTTTTCCTCCTTTATTATATTTACTTTCTTTTAATTTATAAATAAATATCTATATATGTCAATTCAATTTTTTCACAAACTTACTATTCTGCTCTTTAATTCTTTGCAACATTACTCTGTAATTTTTTTTCTTTTTTTCTTATTTCTTTTATTATCTCACTTATTTTTTCTGGTGTTAAATCACCATAAATTTTTTCATTTATCATTATAACAGGTGCAAGTCCACAAGCGCCCAAACATCGTGCTTCCTGTAAGGTAAATAACATATCTTCTGTTGTCTCACCAATATTTATTTTTAACTCTTCTTTTAGTTTATCTAAAATAAGTTGTGCTCCTTTTACATAACAAGCAGTACCTAAACAAATTGATATTACATATTTACCTATTGGTTTTAATTTAAAATAATGATAAAATGTCGCTACGCCCCAAATATGTGATGTTGGTATCTTCATATAATATGCAATTTTTAACATTATTTCTTTTGATAAATAACCATATAATTCTTGTGCTTTATGTAAGATTGCAATTAAATATGATTCTGGATACTCTAATTTCTTTTTCTCATCCATATACTTTATTAATTCTTCTTCGCGTTTATCAAGTTCTTTTTCCATTATTTTTCACCTCATCTTACTTTAAATTCTGCTGGTAATATTCCTTCTGGTTTTTTTGCACTATAATGTGTATGCAGCAATTTATGTGATAATGAACTTAATGGTCTGCCAAGAAATTCCTTATATAATTTTTGTATATTTGGATTCTCGTGACATCGCCTGATTGTCTTATTTCTATCTAATCCATATAATGCTTCTGCTCTTTTCTTTAATACATTCTCATCAAGTGGAATAGACGAACTACCAGCATAAGGTTGACCGCCGCCGCCTATACATCCACCTGGACAGCCCATTATTTCTATAAAATGATATCTATCTGGTTCTTTGCGAACTATCTCTAAAAGTTTTGAAGCATTACCAAGACCATGCGCAATAGCAACTCGAATTTCTTTACCTTCCATCATTATTTTTCCTTCTCTAATATTATTAAATCCTCTTAATTCTTCAAGTTCTATTTCAATTAATGTTTCACCAGTATATAATTCATATGCTGTTCTTATTGCTGCTTCCATTACTCCACCAGTTACACCAAAAATTGCACCGCCACCCGATGATAAACCAAGTGGATTATCAAAACCTTCACCTTTGATATTTACAAAATCTATTCCTGCTGATTTTATCATCCATGCTATTTCTCTTGTTGTAACTACTATATCAACACCTCTAACATCATCTATCATTAATTCTGGTCGTGCTGCTTCATATTTTTTTGCTGTGCAACACATTACTGCTACACTTAATATCTCTTTTTTATCTCTTTTTATTTTGTCTGCAAAATATGTTTTAATAAGTGCGCCCATCATTGACATCGGTGATTTACAGGTTGATATATTTTCTATTAAATCACTATGAAATTGTTCCAAATATTTCATCCAGGCACTTGAACATGATGTTATCATCGGTAACTTCTGCTTATTTTGTAATCTTTCTAAAAATTCACTTGCTTCTTCCATTATTGTTAAATCAGCACCAAATTGCGTATCAAATACATAATCAAATCCAAGTTTTCTTAATGCTGCTACTAATTCATTTTCTTTTTGTGTGCCAGGTTCAAAGCCAAATGCTTCGCCAATTGCTGCTCGAACTGATGGGGCAAATTGAACTACTTTAACTATCGAATTATCATTTAATTTTTCAAATAATTCTTGTGTATAACTTTTTTCTATAAATGCTGCTGTTGGGCAAACATTTATACATTGTCCACAAGTTGAACATACGCTTTCTGCTAAATCTTCATCAAATGCAGGTATTACAACAGTTTTAAAACCTCTATATGCCTGTGTTAATGTATGAACATTTTGGATTTCAGAACATATACGAACACAACGACCACAAAGAATACATTTATCAGGGTCACGAACTATTGAAGGTGAAGATAAATCTCGATTATAATGTTTTTTCTCGCCTACAAAATGTCGTTTCTTTATGCCCATACTCATTGCTAATCGCTGTAATTCACAATTTGAATTTCGTTCACATGTATGACAATCTTCTGGATGATTATCAAGTAATAATTCTACTATATCTCTTCTTGCCTGTCTTAATTCTGGGGTATTCGTATATATCTTCATTCCATCTTGAATAGGAAAAGCGCACGAAGCCACATAATTATTCATTCCCTGCACCTGCACTATACAAACTCGGCATGCTCCTTCAACTGATAATTTTGGATGATAACATAATCGTGGTATGTGAAATCCAATACTATCAGCTGCTTGCATTATTGTTTGCCCTGATTTTACTATATATGGTTTATCATTAATATAAATCTTTATTTTTTCATCTTTCATTTTTCATCCTTCCTTTTTAGTCTTTTTTTATTGCTGAAAATTTACATTTGCTATAACATAAACCACATTTTATACATTTCGTTTCATCTATTTTATGAATTGACTTTGGTTCGCCTGTTATTGCTTTTACTGGACATACTTTTTTACATAAACCACAACCTATACATTTATCTGTTATTATGTATCTTAATAATCTTTGACAAACACCTGCTCGACATTTTCTATCTTTTATATGTTCTTCATATTCTTCTCTAAAATTCTTTATTGTGCTTAATACTGGATTTGGCGCTGATTGACCCAAACCACATAATGATGCCTTTTTTATCATATTTCCTAATCGTTCAAGTTTTTCTATATCACCTACTTCACCTTTTCCTTCTGTTATTCGCTCTAATATTTCAAGCATTCGTTTTGTTCCTTCACGACAAGGCGTACATTTGCCACATGATTCGTTTTGTGTAAATTCAAGAAAAAATTTTGCTATATTTACCATACATGTATTTTCATCCATTACTATCATTCCACCAGAACCCATAATAGAACCTGCTTTTATTAAAGACTCATAATCAACTGGTGTATCAAGATATTGTTCTGGTAAACAACCGCCAGATGGTCCGCCTGTCTGGACTGCTTTAAATTTTTTATTATTTGGTATTCCACCACCAATCTCATATATTATTTGCCGTAATGTTATACCCATTGGAACTTCTATTAATCCTGTATTTACTACATTTCCTGCAAGTGCAAATACTTTTGTTCCTTTACTTTTTTCAGTACCAATAGAACTAAACCAATCTGCACCTTCAAGAATTATTACTGGTATATTTGCCCATGTCTCCACATTATTTATTAATGTCGGTTTTTCAAATAATCCTGATTGTGCTGGATATGGTGGTCTTGGTCTTGGCATACCGCGATAACCTTCTATTGAATGAATTAACGCTGTTTCTTCGCCACAAACAAATGCACCTGCACCAAGCCGTATCTCAATATCAAAAGAAAAATTCGAACCTAATATATTGTTTCCTAAAAAACCTTCTGCTCGTGCATCATTTATTGCTTTTTCTAATCGCTTTATTGCTAATGGATATTCGGCTCGTATGTAAATTATACCTTTTTGACTACCTATTGCATATCCGCCTATTATCATTCCTTCTAATATTGTATGCGGATCGCCTTCTATTGCACTTCTATCCATAAATGCACCAGGGTCGCCTTCATCTGCATTACAAATTACATATTTTTCTTTTGCCTCAACCTTTGCTGTTAACTCCCATTTTTTACCTGTTGGAAATCCGCCGCCACCGCGACCGCGTAATCCTGATTTCTTTACTTCTTCTATCACCTGCGCTGGTGTCATTTCATTTAATACCTTTGCTAATGCTTCATAACCACGAACAGATAAATAATCATCAATGCTTTCTGGATTTATTATTCCACAATTTCTTAATGTAATTCGCATTTGCCGACCAAAAAAATTTACATCACCAAATATTCTAAAAAACCGGTTAAATAAATGGTCTTCTTTAATTATGAATTCAGAAATTAATTCTCGTTTTATTAAATGTCTTTGAACTATTGTTTCTATGTTTTCAACTTTTAAATTACCATATATTACATAACCTGGATTTATTATCATTATTGGTCCTTTAGCACACATACCAAGACAACCTGATAAATGTATCTCAACTTTTGAAAGCAAATTATTCTTTTCAAGTTGTTTTATTAACTCATTCTTAATATCATTTGATTTATTCTTCAAACAACTTGAACCATTGCATAATATTATTACAAATTCTTTATTATTCATATCTTTTTCTCCTGAATTAATTTATTATCCATTCTTTTATTATTTCACCTTTTAATAAATGGCGATTTATTATTTCTTTTGCTCGCTCTGGTGTTATTTTCCCATATTTTACTGGTATTTTCCCTTCTTCAATTATTTCGATTGTTGGTTCAAGATTACATCTACCAGCGCAACCTTTTTGACTTAAATACACATCTTTTAAAATTCCTTTTTCTATTGCTTCTTTAAAAACTGTTAATACATCAGCCGAACCAGCTGCTATTTCACAGGTTGCCATTCCAACATAAATTCTAAACCTTGATAAATAGCCTTTTTCTATTATTCGCTTTACTGCCTGTGCTCGTTTTTGTTTTATTATTTCTAATGGTGTTGCCAATTTATAACCCCCTTTCTATATTAAAAATAAATGAATTGCCTTCTTTTCGTGGTTTTACATAAATTGAACCATTATGTTTTTCTATTATTTCTTTTGTTATATATAAACCTAAACCAGTACCACGAACTTTTTTCGTGCTTTCTGTTATTATTCTTGAAAATTTTTTAAATAATCTATCAATCTGGTCAACCTCTATTGGTTGACCATCATTATACACTTCTATTTCTATTTTACCGCCTTCGATTTCCTTTTTTCTGATTATTATTTTTCCTCTTTTGGCGCCATATTTTACACCATTTCCAATTAAATTATTAAATACTATTCTCATCAAATCAAAATCAACATTAATTTTATATCCTCGTTCTATGGTATTAATTATTTCCATTTCTTTTTCATTTGCTTCTTTTATAAATGCTTCTATTGTTGGTTCTATTATATCTTCACTTAAATTTACTATTTGCTTATTTACCAACAATTCACCTTTTTCAAGTCTTGATAAATTTAAAAAATTTTTTACTGTTGCTGCTAAATAATCTAAATTACGAGTAATTGAATCAAGTGCTTTTCTTTGCTTGAAATTTATCATACCTAAAAAACCATCGCGAACTGAATATGCATTTAATATTGTTGATGATAATATACCTTTTAATTCGTGTGAGACAAAACTGATTAAATCTAAATAATTTTTATTTAATCCATTTAATCGTTCATTTGATATTTTTAAATTTGCTTCTCGCTCCTTTATTTTTTCCGCCATTTCATTAAATTCATTTGCTAAATTATTAAATTCTTTTATACTAAAATTTGCTGGTATTCTGTAATCAAAATTTCCTGCTGCATATATATCTGTTGCTTTCACAAGAACCATTATTTTATTTGAAATTGATGTTGCTAATACAAATGAAATTATTATTGTTAGTATAAAGCCTATAAGAATAATTATTGAAAAAATTAAAACTATTTTTTTTGTTAAATCAATAAATGGTTGAAGTAGTGTGCCAACATATAACATTCCTATTATTTTATTATTTATATCTCGTATTGGTTTATATGCTGTTAAATACCAATCTGTAACAACAAATGCTTTATGAAACCAAACTCCACCTTTTTCTAATACTGCTTCTTTTACTATTTTTGAAACTCTTGTCCCTATTGCCCGATTTCCTTCATTATCAATTACATTTGTTGAAATTCTTATATCATCTAAAAATATTGTCACTGTGCCTATTGGTTTTGATTTATACAATCTATTTTCAAAAACGAAATCTCGAATTTTATCTACGATATATGTATCTCTATTCAATATTTTGCCACCATATACTACTTTTTTTACTATTCCATTTTTATCAACTATTGGCATTGCATAGCCCATTGCCAATGCATTTTCACATTCTTTTTTTTCTGTTGGTTCTGAATATTTTGTCTCACGAAGTGGTATTCTTATTCGCTCATATATTTCTCGGCCCATTTCTATTAACTCTTCTTTTTCTATCTTTCGCGTACCGCCTACTCCTTTACCTGTTTCAAATGCTTTTAATACTATTTCACTTCGAACTTTATTTTTATCTTTCACATCTACTACAAACAAATAATCAAGACTAATTGTTTCTTTTAAATTTTTTATATTTTCTTTATTAAAATATTTTACTAATGAAAATGCACGCTTTACTGATTCTATTTCTTCATTGTAAACCATCTCTGCAAATTTTAAATCATTTTTTATTTGATTTTGTGCACGATTAAATATATCATTTCGGATAATATAAATTCCAAGCAAAGTAATAAAAATACTCAAAAAAACAATAATAGTCAAAAACGAAAACAAAATACGATTTTTTAATTTTAAAGGTTTCATAATAAAAATATTAAATTCACAATTCTTATTGAATAAAATAATTTTTTAAAAAATATATTTTTATTAAAATAAAAAATCAAGAAAAAATTTTTAATTTTTTTATGGAATATTTTTATTTGTTATGAAACTTATTAAAAATGATATAAATAATTCTAACTGACTGTTCTATATGAAAAAATCTATAGTCTTAATTTTACTCTTTAACAACACACTAATTTTTATTGCTTTTAATTTTATCTTATCTATTAATCTATTTAATTTAACCTCCAATATTTTGCACCTGATTTTTCTGAAAATTCTTGTAATTTACCTAATTTTATAAAACTATTTTCTGTATCTATTACTATTGTTTTTATTTTCAAATATTTTATTTCTTCAGCTAATTTTAATAATAGCTCATACTCTTCTTTTATATCTTTTGCAGATGAATTTATTTTACCATCTGATATTATTATTAGAATAGGTTGAATCTTTTTATCTTTTTTTATCTCTTTTTTAATTAATTCTAAACCTTTTAAAATTCCTTCATTTAAAGGTGTTTTACCACCTGTCGATAATTCCTCTAATTGCTTTTTTGCAAATTCAACATTTATTGTTGGATATAATAATACTTCCGCTGCTTTACCCTTAAAAGCAATCATACTGATTTTATCGCGTTTCTGATATGCGTCTATTAAAAATGAAAAAATTAGTCCTTTAATTTTTGACATTTCATTTTTTGCTGCCATTGACCCTGAGGAATCAATTAATAAAACAAGAAAATTTCTGACCTTTTTACCACGAATTTTTTCTCTTATATCTGAAACTTCAATTATTAACTGATTAAAATTATTATGCTTTTCTAATGTAGTTAAATTTATATTATCTAATTCTTGAATACCTATATTTTTGTGTCTTAATATTTGAAAAGGTGCAGCTGCTCTTATTGTTGCATCTATCGCTATATCACCTGTAACTTTTTGCGGAATAACACTTTTTATATATTTACCACTATTATTATCACTTATTGCAAATGATCGTCTTCCACCACTTTTTTTTTCTTCTTTTTCATCAAAATATTTTATTGACTTAAGTTTTACTTTTTCACCTATTTCAAATTTTGTTTCTTTATTACCAATTAAATCATTATCTATCTTTGCTTGATTATGTGATATTGTTTTATTATTATTCGCATTATCATTTTTTATTTCATTCTGGTTTATTAGTTTTTTTTTATCTTCAATAATTTTTTTTAACTTTTCTTTATCGATTGTCTGGTCCTGTAAAGGTTTTTTCTTTATTCTATGTGATAATACAAGTTCGGCTGCTTCTAAAACATCTTCAAGACAAACATTATTTCTTTGATAATAAGCTGCTAATGTCTTTGCTACTTTCAACATAATAATATCAGCACGATGACCATCTACTTTCATCTCAATTGCTATATTAGTTATCAATTCCAGTATTTTATTATCATACTCAACAGAACTTAATTTAAGTTTTGCATTTTCAATTATTTTTTTTAATTTTATTTCTTCATTTTGCCATTTATTTTCAAATATATGTGGTTCATTTTCATATTCTAAACATCGCCTTACTATTTCAGTTCTTAACTCAGGATCAAATATTCCTTCAACTTCAACAAATAGACCAAATCTATCAAGTAATTGTGGCCTCAATTCACCTTCTTCTGGATTCATTGTTCCTACTAAAATAAATCTTGCTGGATGTGAAAATGAAATTCCTTCTCGTTCAACATAATTAAATCCCATTGCTGCTGAATCAAGTAAAATATCTACAAGATGGTCATCAAGCAAATTAATTTCATCAACATATAAAATACCACGATGAACTTCAGCTAGTATACCAGGTTCAAATTTTCTTTCACCTTTTTTTATTGCTTGCTCTATATTTAGTGTTCCTACTACTCTATCTTCTGTCGCACCTAATGGTAAATCAATAATTTTTATTTTTTGCTTTATAACTGGTAATTTTTCTCCTGATTCTATTCGATGTAAACAGTTATTACACATTTCATTTTTATTATAAGGATTACATTTGAACTCGCAATCTGCTACAACTTCAATTTCAGGTAATATATTAGCTAATGCTCGAACTGCTGTTGATTTTGCTGTTCCTTTTTGTCCACTTATCAAAACTCCTCCAATCAATGGATTTATTGCATTTAATATTAATGCCTTTTTCATTTTTTCCTGGCCTACAATTGCTGTAAATGGATAAACTACTTTTCTACAACTCATATTATTTTCTCCTTAAATTTATTTCCTCTTGCTAATTTAATTTATTATAAACATTTTGAATTATCAATATATTTAATTATTCATCTTTATTATTTTTAATTTTTCTAAATCATTATTACATATAATCTTTTATATTTACTTTACTTCTTAACCGCCAATTCGCAACTTCATCTTTCGTTATTATATTAACATTGCCGCCTTGAAAATTTGCGCCTTTTAAATTATCTATTTGTTCTTCCATAATACCTTCTATCTGTATATATTGATTTTTTAATTCTGCGAGTATTTCAGGGTCTGCATTCCATAATCCTCGTTCGGCTGCTTCAAGAAATCTGCGACTGAGTTCTTCAAGTGCCCATGGATTATTCGCTTCAAAAAATTTTCGCATCTCTTCATCTAATATATATTTTTTAGTTACTTCATCAAATATCCAATCTTCTACTACATTTGCTGTTGCATCCCAACTATAAAGCGTTGCTGCTTTATGCGCAATATCCTGTGCACCTTTATAACCATGTTTTTTCATATTTTCTAACCATTGTGGATTAAGTAATTTTACTCGAACTATTCTTTCTATTTCTTCACTCAATTCTGTTATTTGTGAATTTAAATTATTTTTTGTATTGCCCCAAAAAACTTTCGGCATTTCTTTTGATAAACTTCTAACTGCTGCTGTCATTCCACCTTGAAAATCATTATAACAACAACCAAGTGGATCAGTTTCATCACTTTCCATTTTATGAAATACAATTTTTACTTTTTCTAAATTATGTGCAAATTCTGGATATGCTTCCTGGCCAAAGACATTTTCACCATAAGCAAAACCACCATGCTCTAAAAAGACTTCTCCTAAATCATCTATTGTTTTCCACGCACTTGCTGCTATTATTAGTTTTATTCCATTTCCATAAGTTCCTGGTTTCGCTGCAAATAATCTAAAACTAGCCATTCTGAATAATGCTTCTTCACTTAACTCTGAATTTCTTTTTTTTAATTTTTCTTTTATCGCTTTTACATTCTTCCGTATATAATTCTCTTCTTCTTTTTCTTCTAAGTTTGCTATTCTTATTATCGCTTTATCAATTAATTCTATTAAATTTGGTAATGTATCTCTAAATATTTCACTCGTTCTTATTATTACATCTATTCTTGGCCGCTTTAATTCTGATAATGGTATAATTTCTATATCATTAACAACACCACTTTCATTCCATACTGGTCTTGCACCAATTAAATGTAATATCTGAGATATTTCCTCACCATCGCCTCTATAAACATCTGTGCTCCATAATACCATCCCAATTTTTTCTGGATATTTATTTTCTTCTCTTTTATATTTCATTATTAATTCTTCCGCTAATTCTACTCCAATTTTATATGCTGTTTTTGTTGGAATTTTCCGTGGGTCAATACTAAATATATTCCTTCCAGTTGGTAATACATCTATTTTATTGCGTGTTAATAATCCGCCAGCGCCTGGACTGATATATTTTTTATCTATTGACTTTATTATCTGTGGTATTTCTCTTTCTGTCTTCATTAAATTCTTAAATATTATATCTTTTATCCATACTAATATTGATATTAATTTCTCTATGCTCTCTTTTTTAAATTTTATTTCTTGAAATTGTGCGCTAATAAAATCTTCATCTATTCGATTATTTATTAAAACATTTTCTATTAATCTCAATGCTATTTTTTCGCTCTCATTAATAATTTCCAGACCTGATTTATTTTTAAATATTTTTTCTGGTCCCTTTATTATTTCATCATAATTATAACCCATTATTTCCAATATAATTCTTCTTATTGATGGTAAATTTCCATCGTATTTTAAAATCGTAAAAATCATTTTTGCTGTTTTTGTTTTATCATTTGTTTTACTTAAAATATGTAATCCCATATTTATTGATGAATCGCGTATTAAAAATATTTTATTATGAATTTCACTGATAAATTTTTCTTCATCTATATTTATTTGTGAATGTTTTTCGCATCTATGAAATAATTTTATTTTATTTGATATTTTTATAATCTCATCAAATAATATTTTTTTTCGATTATTTTCATTCAATTGTTTTGCATTATTATATTGTGCTATTAGTTCTTCTAATTCTGATAATTCATTGTATAATTCAGTTGATTCCATAAATGGTATGATATGGTCAACTATAACTGCATAAGCTCGCCGTTTTGCTATTATCGCTTCATTTGGATTCTTACTCGTATAAACATAAATATGTGGAATTTCACCAGTAATAATTTCGGAAAAACAATCCGAAGATAAACCAACTGATTTACCAGGTAAAAATTCGATATAACCGTGTGTCCCAATTGAAATAATTAAATCCGAATTTTCTTGTATCCATTTGAATGCAGCATAACACTGATGTGTTGGCGGTATTTCAGGATTATGTAATATTTTACATACTTCTCCATCGCATCGTGAACCATAACATCCTCTTTTCGGTTCTACCATTACTTTTATATTTCCAAATTTTAATCCGGTTATTACAATTTTATCTTCATATACCATACTTTCGCCAGGAAATTCGCCCCAATTTTCTATCATCTTTTTTTTATTTACTTCCGATAATTTATTAAAATAGTCCTGGTATTTATCTTTATCCACAAAAAATAGTGCCCCGCCTTTTTTCACTATTTCTTCTATTGTAGTCCACCTGAATTCATTTATCGCTTTTTTACGCATTATCTCTTCTAATAATGATTTTCCATTTGCTGGTATATTCTCTATATAATATCCTTCTTTATCCATCATTTTTAATAGTTCGACTACACTTTCAAAAGTATCAAGACCATTTCCTCCTCCTACCGAAGCTTCTGCTCCTGCACATGGATTATTATGTAATAATATTGTTACTTTTCTTTCTTTCTTCGGTATCTTTGATAATTTTATCCAATTCTTTATTCGCTTTATTAAAAATTCTATCCTATCCTTTATCGGTATATATTCTTTATTTTCATTATCGCTATTTGCTGATGCTGCAAAAATTACTATTGGTTCAATTATGCCATTAAATTCTGGCTGCGCTATCCAATATATTTGATTCATTGCAGTTATACCCTGTTTATTATTTCGCCATTCTTCTTCTGTCTGTCCTGTCGAACAAACAGCTTGAAATATCGGAACATCAATAATATTAAGAATCGTATTCTCGTTATTATCAATTATTTTTTCATTTAATATAAACGATGATACACAATTTATTATTGCATCTGTATTTTTTAATTGTCCAATATCAATACTATAACCATTACATTTAATTGTAGAATGTTCTTTTTGTTGCGAAAATACAGGAACAGGAATAATATCATTTTTTTCAAGTTCATAAATAAGTGAATTTATTCCTAATAGATTTTTTCGTAATATCAAATGCCTTGAAAAAAATATTCCAACCTTCGGATATTTTTCCGTATCATCCGAAGAATTAAATTTTTTATTTTCATACCATTTAAGATATTCATTAAAATCAGTAAAATATGTATTACTATCAGGATGATAAAAACCTGTTGAGATATTTTCAATCATAAATTTAGACCACCTTTATATATAATAATTATTACAATAAATATTAATCTTGAAATCATTGTTAATATTGTTGATGTTGATAATATTTTAATTCCAAGTCTTACTCCAAATATTGAAATGGATTTTGCTAAACCGCTCCGCAATGAAAAAAAAGGCAACAATAAAAAACTACCAAGTATTATTGCTAATACTGCATCAATATAATTAATACACTCTTTTTTTAATAATAAACTAATTGAAGTGGCTCCTGCAACTGGACTAAAAATAAAAGTAATAATTGGCACTATTAAAATTGATGGTAATTTTAATATCTTCGTTATTGGTTCAATTAATCCTTCGAAATATTTTGTTATTTCCATATTCATTATATATAAAATAATAAATGTTATAAAAATATAAATAGAACAATTTTTTAGAAATAATTTTATCTGCTGTTTATATGAAATATTTATTTTTGGTTGCTGTTTGTTTATAAATGTTTTTGAATCTTTAGTTCCACTCTCTATTTGATTAATCACTTTTTTATCGCATTTTAAATATAAATAAATATAAA
Source organism: bacterium (assembly GCA_035405645.1). Classification (GTDB taxonomy): domain Bacteria; phylum JAGOBX01; class JAGOBX01; order DAONJL01; family DAONJL01; genus DAONJL01. The sequence continues at coordinate 16,548 of DAONJL010000034.1, forward strand.
CCCACTTAATAAAGATTGAAGAAACAAAACAAAAAAAATAAATAATACCAGACTTTAAACCAAGAAGAGGCATTATAATTGGAAATTGATAAGTAAATATTTCTTTTATTGTAACTGATGTTGAATTTAATATAGCACCTAAATATGTTTCTCTTTCGGTTATCATTTTCATTTTATAAAATTCAACGAGCATAATATTAGCACTCAATGCTGAACCAAATGCAACTATCGAAGATAATGTAATTTGTTCTGGTAATTTTAATATGTTATTAATTGGTTTTATTATTTTATTTATATAAATAAATAATCCTTTTTTAATCATTATATATGTTATTGTTATTGAGCAAAACATAATAAAAATCGTATTTGGAACAAATTTCACCATTTCATTTATAGTTTTATTTATCTCTTCCATATTTTATTTTTAAACTGCTTTTATAGGGAAAATGTTTAATATTCCTGTTTTTGATTTATTTATTTCTACTTCCACACCAAATACATTACGGATAATTTCAACATTTAAAATTTTTTCTGGCTCACCATAAGCAATTATTTTTTTATTACTTAAAATCAAAATTTTATCACTAAATCTTACAGCAAGATTTATATCGTGCAGCACCATTAGTATTGTTATATTATTTTCATCAACTAATCTCTTTAATAATTCTAATAATTCAAATTGATGTTTCAAATCAAGATGTAATGTCGGTTCATCAAATAATAAAATTGTAGGCGTTTGTGTTAATGCTCGTGCTATTATTAACCGCTGAAATTCGCCACCACTTAATTCTGTTATATATTTATCTTTTAATTTATATATATCAGTTAATTCCATATTTCTTTTCGCTATCTCAAAATCTTCTTTTGTTTCTTTTGAAAATTTCTTATGATGAGGATAACGCCCCATTATTACTGCTTCTTCTACTGTAAAAAAATAATTATGTTCTGAATTTTGTGGAACTAATCCAATTTTTTTTGCTATCTCTTTTTGTTTGTATAAATTAAGATTTTTATTAAATAGATATATACTACCTGTTTTTGGTTTTAATGATTTATACAAGCACTTTAACAGTGTTGTTTTTCCTGCTCCATTTGGTCCTATAATTGATATTATTTCTTTATCTTGTATTTCAAAACTAATATTTTCAAGTATTACATCAGAATCATATTTAAAACTTACATCATTTACTTTAATTATCATAATATTTGATTACTTTTCTTATGTCGTTTTAATAAAAAAATAAAAAATGGGACTCCAAGTAAAGAAGTCAAAATACCAACTGGTATTTCAACTGGATAAACTATAGAACGAGAAAGTGTATCAGTTATTAAAAGTAAAATACTGCCTGCTAATGCTGATGCTATTAACAAATATTTATTATCAGAACCTATTATTAAACGCATAATATGTGGACAAATTAAACCAATAAAAGCAATTATTCCACTTACTGAAACCGCTGATGCTGTTAATAAAGAAGAAAAAATTAATATAATCATCCTTACTTTTTTACAATTTATTCCAAGTGATTTTGCCTCTTCTTCACTTAATAAAAGTGCATTTAATTCTCGATAATAAGTATTTAATAATATTATTAATATTAAAATAATCGGCAACACTATCTTTACTGAATGCCAATTAGCTTTCCAGAATCCGCCCATTATCCAGAATATTATCTCTCGTAAATTTGGGTCTGATGATAAATATTGAATAAATGAAACAAGTGATGAAAAAAATAATGAAATAACCATACCTGATAAAATTAATCTTTCTTTTTGCAAATAACTATTTTTGACAGCAAGCAAATAAACAAAAAATGCTGTAAATATCGAAAATAAAAATGCGCCTGCTGTGACAAATTTTAATGAAAATCCAAAATTAATAAAAAGTGCAGCACCAAATGATGCACCTGATGCAATACCTGTTGTATATGGTCCTGCCATTACATTTCTAAATATTCCTTGCATTACACAACCACTTACTGCTAATGCTGCGCCAATTAAAATAGCAAGAATAATTCGCGGCAACCGAACAATAATAATTATTGTTTCAACATACTCTGGTAAATTTGCATTATTATAAAAACCAATTTTATTTAACAATAACTTTATTACTTCTTTATATGTAATATTTGAATATCCTTGAAAAATGCTTATAAAAAAAACGATTATCAAAATTATAAATAATAGTTCTATTATTATTATTTTATTTTTCTTCATAAAAAAATTTATAAAATGCTTCAATTGCTTCAACACATCGAGGTGTGTAATTTGTATAGTATATTGGCACTTTTAAAATTTTATTTTTTTGAACTGCTTTTATTTTATGCCAAGCTTCTCTCTTTTTTATCTCATCTATACTTGCACCATATTCTTCAACTATAATTATATCTGGATTTTTCTCTATAATAAACTCATTACTTAAAATTGGAAATGCACCAACTAATTCGCTGCCTATATTTTTTCCTCCAGCAAGTTCTATTAAATCATTTGTCAATGACCCTTTACCTCGTGTCTTGCCAAATGTTTTACCTGATTCAAAATATACAAGTGGTTTTTTATCAAATCTCTTTTGCTTTTCTACTATTTCATTTATTCGCTTTTTCATTAATGTTACTATTTTCTCTGCTTCTGAAGATTTTCCTATTATTTCGCCTATTTCTAATATTAATTTATATACATCATTTAATGTGCAGGTTGTTGTCCCATAGGTTTTGATTCCATATTCTTTAAATATTTCTGTTTGTGATTTAGAACAAATTATTAAATCAGGTTTTAAACTTAATACCATTTCTATATTTACAGAACCATAACTACTTCCTATTTTTTTTATTTTCGATACCTCTGGTGGATAATTACTATTTGAACTTACACCAACAATTCTATCACCTGCACCAAGTTCAAATATTATTTCTGTTGCTGCGGTTGTTAAGGATATAATCCGTTTTGGATACTCATTTTTATTGCTTTTGCCCTCTCTTATATTCTTTTTGTTCTGGTTTAAATTACATTTAATTAAATTAAAACTTATAAATAATATACTAACTATATAAATTATCTTTATTTTCTTCATCTTTAAAATTTTGAATTTATATATATTCCATAAGTTCTTCCATCAGAACCTTTATAGTAATAGTAATATTTCTTATCTAAAATATTATCACAAATTGCAATAATTTGAATAAATTTGTTAACTTGATATGTCACTCTTGAATTTAACATTTCAATTTTGTCATAACTACCAAATACACCATGCACAGTATCAGAATTAGTATCTGTTGAAAATACTTCATCTTTATAATTATATGATAGATTAACTGTATATTTATCCTTGATGTAATCAAGTGATAAATTAAACATTTTTTTCGGAATATATGGTAATTCCTTTCCGATACTTGCTGGATTGCCAATATTACTTATTACTTTTGTCTTTGTTAATGTAAAATTACTATTTAAAAATAAATGTTTTGATATATCCTGTTTAATTTCTATCTCTATTCCTTTTGCTTCGGCTTCGCCTATATTATCTTTTATTGTCATTTTACTATTAATATTTACTGTATCATAATTTGTATTGTATAATGAATTTATATACATTACTTCACTTGCATTACATTGTCTTGAATAAATATAATCTTTCATTTTATTATTAAATAATGCTAAATTAATCCTCGTTGAATTCTGAATTAAAAAATTACTTCCTATTTCAAATGAATTTACTTTTTCAGGTTTTAAATTTGGATTACCTAATCCAGCATAAGTTGAATAAAAGTTCCGCTTATATAAATCATAAGATGATGGTGTATTAAACGCTGTCCCTCAGGATGCTCTCATTATTATTTTATTATTTATTTTATATACTCCTGATATCTTTGGATTTATTGAATTCTCATCTCGCTCTGGATATCTTGTCTCTATATATTTTGTATATTTTTCATAGCCATCTTTTGTCTTCCAGATAGAATATCTAATTCCATTATATAGTGTTAATTTTTTATTTACTTCATATTCATCATTTATAAATATTCCTAATACATTTGATTTCCCACCATAATATTCTGCTACATTTGTATCATATACAACTGAATTTTTGTCCTTCCAATTTGTTAACTTTTCTTTTTTACTATTTAATTCGCTCTCTACTATATCAATACCTGTTGTAACTAAATGATTCTCTATTTTCCAATATTTTATTTCACTTTGATAATAATTTTTTTCTTCTTTATTTGTCATTTTATAAGAAGTTGATGATGGATAAGCATACCAATAATCTTCTTTTCCATTTCCAAAAGCAAACTTAACAGAATAATTATTGCCAATAAATTTATATGATAAATTAAACATATTTACAGGCGCTTCGCCATAATCAGACTCAAAATCATACCAATACAGTGTCATTCTTTTTATTGTGCCTGAATCATTTATAAAAACATTTCCTGTTTTTACCATATTTCCTGCTGTATCTGATAAATATGATGGCCCACCTTCATAACCATATTTATTATTTATATATGTATATGTTCCATCTAAATAATGTTTTTGTTTTATTGAATAATTCAACTTTACATTTATTGCTTCATCTTCATAATAATTTTTTCCTTTATCGCCTATTAAAAATACAGTGCCGCCATTTTTATCAAGTGTTTTAATTGCGCCGGTTACTGTTGCTGTTGAACCATTTGTTGTTGCTGTTTTTGTCACATAATTGGTAACATAACCATCAGTTTTAAATTTTTGTCCTGATATTGACCAACCTAAATTATTTAATAAACCTGATACACCAAATTTTAATAATTTTGTATTATATGTTTCATATCCCATATTTATACTTCCTGAAATTTTTTCGGCTGGTTGTTTTGTTATTATATTTATCACGCCACCCATTGCATTATTCCCATATAATGCAGAAAATGGTCCTTTTGTTATTTCTATTCTATCTATTATATTTTCATTAAGCGGTATTCTTTGCCAGCGAATTATTGGAAGTCCATCAATTAAAAAAAGATTTCGTTCACTTACATAAGTACTATATATTCCTCTAATCACAGTAGCTGGCATTATATCAGTTATTTTTGTTCTTCTATTATAAACACCTGCTTCTTTACCTATTATCTCATCCAATTTTTTATTTATATTTTTTTCAATTGTTTTATTATCAATAATTGAAATAGAAGATGGTGCTTCAATAAGCATTTTTTCACTTCGTGTGGCAGTTATAACAATTTCACCGAAATCTAAAACAGAGGTATCAGCAAATAAAAAAGTGAGTAAAAAAATAGAAATTAAAAAAATAAAAAACATTTTTTTAAACATATTAAATCACTCCTTTCAAAAATTAAATAACACAAAAATAAAATTCGTAGCACTAATTATTTAAAAAAAATTTTATTATCACCTCACTTCCATTAAAATTTTTGATTCAAAAAAATAATTTAAAAATATCATAGTAATTCTTATTAAAAAAAATTTCAAAACAAAAATAGCACGAATTTTTAAATCGTAACACTAATATATATATATTTTTCTTTCTTTGTCAAGTAAAAAAATTTTTTTTAGGGTCAGACGTCCTTAAAGTCCTTATTTTATTATTATTTTATTTATATAAAAAATAATAAAATAATTATTAAAATAAAATTAACATATAATAAAAATAATTTTAGAATAAAAAATTAATTTTAAATAGTTATAAATTTGCGTTAACTTTTGCATTCCTATCAATTAGGCATAGCAATATAGAAAATAAAATATATAATCATCAACAAATATCGCCAAACCTTTAAAAATTTAAAATAAAAAAATCAAAAAAACTTAAAAAAATTAAATTTGATAACAGCGAATTAATAGCAACTGAATTAACAAAAAAACAAAAAGAAATATTACAACTTTTTAATTTTAACCTATAATGTACAGCCTACCTAATATTGTGCCAGCCTAAATATTGGGAATTTGAGATATAAAGAAATAAATGATGAAAATTATTTTAAAGTATGCGCAGATTATATATACATCTTATTCCTGTAAAAGAAAAAAATTGAATATGAATCAGAAAATAATAATTTTACTTCCACCTAAAAAACCAAGAAATAAAAGAGAAACGATGAATAATACAATAATAGAACAAATAAAGGGGCAAAATTTATAGGTAGAAAAAATAAAAAAAATATCTTTTAACACTTGATAAATTAAAAAAATGTGGTATAATATAAATAGAACTTAAAAATAAAAGGAGATAGTTGATATGTTTATTCATAGAATAAAGAAGGATTATAAGGGGTCAGACGTCCTTAAAGTCCTTATTTTATTATTAATTTATTTATATAAAAAATAATAAAATAATTATTAAAATAAAATTAATTTATAATAAAAATATTTTTAATATATAAATTTAATTTAAAATAATTATAATTTTGCATTATAATAAGTTTAATAAAAGGAGGTAAAAAATAATGGCAAGAGAATTAAGAATAGTAAAATCACAAACTTTTTACCATATTTTTACTCGTGGTAGTAGAAAAGGTTTATTATTTATCGAAGAAGACGATTATCTTTTCTTTCTAAATGAATTTATGAATTATAGTAATAAATTTTCAATAATAGTTTCTGTTTTTGTTTTAATGAGCACTCATCTACATTTTATTTTATACCTTATAGAAGAAAACTTATCAAAATTTTTACACGCTATTTTTACTAAATATGCTATTTATTTTAATAAAAAATATGAAAATACAGGTCATGTTTTTCAAGGTAGATTTGGTTATAAAGAAATAAATGATGAAAATTATTTTAAAGTATGCGCTGATTATATACACCTAAATCCAGTAAAAGCAAAAATTGTAGATGTACCAGAAAATTATAAATGGTCATCTTGTAAATATTATTTTAAATTAGAAGAAGTGCCAAAAAATTATCCAGTTGATATGCGGTTTTTATTAAATTATTATCAAAATAATACAAATACTGTTTTTGCAAATTATAAAAATCATTTATATAACATTTTAAATAAAGAAATTGAAATAGAAAAAATGCGTCAATTTGAAAAAGACATAGATAATTTATACAATCGTAGATGTGGTGATCCAATTAAAAAAGAAGTAAAACTCAAACGTCGAAAAGAAGATTTATTATATATTAAAACTTTTCAAAAAGAAGAAATAATAAAGTATATTTTAAAATATTTTAAATTAAAAGATTTAAAAAGCAATTTGAATAAAAAATATTTTAATATAAAATTCAAAAGATTAGTTATTTATATATTATTGTCATTAACTACAATAAAGTATTCTGATTTATTTGAAATAATTGAAAATACAAATAAAAAAACTATTTATAGCGCTAAAAAAGATGTTGAAATAAAAATTAAAAATGATAATAAAATTAAATTAGAGTTAGATAAAATTATAACTTATATTAAAAAAAAGTTAAAAAATATAAAATAAGTATATAATAAAAAAAGGACTTTAAGGACGTCTGACCCCCTTATTAAAATAAATAAGATAATGAGAATTTATGATTATCTTCGCCTACATCAGATAATTTTGATTGAAATGAATAATTTATCTTTACTTTTTCTAAATATTTTATTCCAAGTCCTGCTGTAAATGAACCATCATTCAAACCCATTCGCAATATAAAATTTTTATTTACATTATATTCTGCACCTACATAAACAAGATAATCTCTATCTCCTTTATCATCATCTGTTGATACTAAATCAAATGCACCTAATATTTCGTCCATTATTTTTGCTGATATTCCTATTTTATACTCTATATTTGGCTTCTCGCTATTAAAATCTGTTGCTACATTTCTTAACATTATTCCATATTTTATATCTTTTATATTTAATTCACTAAATTGTTTTTTTGATTTTATTAATAATGATACATCAAAACCTATTCCAGCGCCTGCTGCGGTACCACCACTTGTTATCTTTGTATTTATCATATATCTTTTTATATTTAAGCCAAGTGCTGCATTTTCTCTTAATTTAGTGCCAAAGCCCAATATATATACATCATCATCCCATTTATTTGTTCTTGATGTTGTGAGAAACCCTTCTTCTAAATTTGCATCGTGATGTATCCATGCAAAACCTATTCCTACTCCTTTGCCTAATGGATGAACTAATGATAGATATTCCTGATATATTCCCACATTAAATACATTTGAATGTTGAAATCCTATCTCATTATTTTGTATTAATCCTAATCCTGCTGGATTCCAATATACTGCATCAACATCATCTGCTACTGCTACTCCAGCGCCGCCCATTGCACTTGGTCTTGGTCCTGGTTGATAATCACTATATATAGCACAAATTCCACTACCTGCCATTATTACTAACATCACAAAAATAATAAAATTTAATTTTTTTAACATTTTTTAACCTCCAATTATTATTTTAAAAGGCTCTCTGTTTTTTTCAGAGAGCCCTTCTCTTCTTAATTTTCCTTTATTTTATTATTCCTAATTTACCAAACTTTTCTATTATTTCACCATTCTTTAATTGAACTCTTGCTTTGTATACATACAAACCAGAACCAATATATTCACCACCATTATTCAAACCTGTCCACGGCACTTCATTTGAATTATTACTTAGTGTTGCTTTTAATCGACCATTTAAATCATATATATTTACTGTAAATAATTCTACATCAAATGCATTATAATCTATCTTAAATATCGTTCCTTCATTTTCCTGACTTGTATATGGATTGCCTGGTTTTAATGGATTTCTCGTCATATATACTGTCTTTGTATTTGTTATTGACATTGATGAACCTGCAAATATTCCAACTATACTAAAATGATTTGTGTACCAGATTACTACTTTATTTACTGTATCAACCATACAATTCTGTTCTACCCATCTTATTCCATCCCAATAATATGCTCTTAAATCATTCTCATTCAAATCCGGTACTCCATCTGCATTTGTATCAAGGTCTAAATCTGTATATGGTATTTTTACTGTTACTGTCTTATTAAATATTGTTCCATGTGGTAAAAATTCTCTTGCTATTCCTGTGCTTATTATCTCTGTTGTCTGAGTACTTTCTCTTTCTGGAACGAATATATCTTCTTCTGGCACTGGTTTCACTGTTATTTCCTTGCCTACATCTAATGC
>DAONJL010000035.1:0-25418 GCA_035405645.1 bacterium
AATATGATTGCCAGCAAATAACATCAAGTATTCTGTCAAAACCAACTGGTTTTTGCAATACTGTTTTTATTCCTAATTCTTTTAACTTATTTAATAAATGCATATTTTCTTTACTTGCTATTGCTATAACTTTTATATTAGGTTTTGTCTTTATTATTTTGAAATACTCTTCATAAAATTTTCTCTTAAAACAATCAATATCAATTATTATAATTGAATGAAATTTTATTAATTGTGAATTTATTGTTTCCATTGTCCGCACATTTTTAAATTTTTCATATCTTAATAAATTTTCTAAATTATTTTTTAATACTCTATTTTTTGTTATTATTAATATATCTGCATTTGTATTTCGTATTTGTTTATTCATTTTTTGATTTATTAAATTAAAATTTTTTTCGTTTGCAGGTATTTCTATGTCATTCTCTAATATACCATCTTTTCGCATTTTCTCTTCTTTTAATTTTTTGCTTTTTATTAGTGTTCTTAAAAATTTATTAAATACTTTTTCTTTACTCGTATCTTCTTTGTATTTTTCTATTGCTTTATTTAATACTTTTTTTAATTCTTCAATAGAGATTGGTTTTTTTAAATAAGCATAAGCACCAAAATTTACAGCATCAATTGATGAATCAATAGATGCATAACCAGTAAATAATATTACAGGTAATAATTTTGATTGCTCCTTTAATTCTTTTAATAGCATTATTCCATCACCATCATTCATAACAATATCAGATAAAATTGCTTTAAATTTTTTAGTGCGTATTTTATTTATTGCATCAATTCCACTTTCGGCTGTCGTAACATTATAGCCTGCATCAGTTAAATTGTAATATAATGTATCTCTTATGCCAGGTTCATCATCAACAATAAGAATATTTGTTTTATTTATCATCTTCCACACCACCTTTCTTTTTTGATTGCTAAAAGAAGTGCATTTTCCTTGCCAGAATTTATATGTTTTAATAATACTATTTTTACTATGTTTTTGTTTGGTTATATTTTTTAAATCAGATAAAATAGGTAAAATTTATACTATTAGTGGTTAAAAATTATTCATTATTTAACGATATGCAAACCAGATTGAATAACTTAAAAATCCTGCACAGGTAGCAAAATGTTCGCCTGTTGCTGCTTCGCCTGTATCAGGATAAATACTTTCACAAGCAATGCTATTATACATTTTTGCGTTTCTTATAAAATTTTTTACTTCATTTTTCCTTATTGTCAATGCACTATTTATCGCACTTAAAATCCAGGGCGTTAATTGCGGTGTATGTAAATTTGTTAATTCATTAAAATTACCTGATTGAATAAAATATTTATTTTCAGCAGAATATAATTCACGAATAGTGTTTAGATAAATATCATTATCTTTTTCACAAAAACCATAATAATTTAATAAAAGCAAACTACCAGCAGCTTCATCATAAAATCTATAATTTCCTTTTAAATCTGTTGACCATGCAAATAATTTTTTATTTTTCTTTTCAAAAACTAAATATGCATAAATTGCTTCTTTTACTCTGTTTGCATATTCTGAAAATTTTTCTTTTTGTGTATATAAATTAAAATGTTCAGCAAATTTTTCTATAATTTTAAATACTTTCCATACAAGCATATTATCATAAGTCACATAATACTCTTGCGTAACATCATCAGTTGGTAATAAAAATGTTTCAAATAAAAAATAATTTTTATTCTTGTGTTCAAAAATTTTTTGAATAATAAATTCTATTCCTTCTAAAACATATTCTTTTTTTAAATAATCAAAATCATTTGTAAAATTAGTATAATAATCAAGTCCAATTATAGGAGCACATAATTCATCAAGTTCAAAACCTGACTCTAATACTGCTCCATTTATATAACGACTATGAATACCAACATTTTTAATTTGGTATTTAAAAAAATATTCAAATACTTCTTTTCCTAAACTTTTATCAGATAATAATAAACCAGGTAAAGCCCATAAGAAAATATCTCTATCCCAGAAAGCAGAATTAACATAATATAAAGGACTTCGTGATGTTATACAAATAAATTCTTCTGTATCAATTGTCTTTCCAAAAGAATAAAAATAATTAAATAAAAGATTTTTATTCATTACATAATTTAGTTGTATATCACGGACATCCTGTATTTTTTGCTTTAAAAATTCTTTTGTTTCATTATAGAGACAATTATATGTATTTCTATTTAAATGAATTACTGTTGCAATTGCAGATGATTGCTCAATTCCACAACCTATGTAATATCTATAAAATATATTATTATTTGGTTTTATTTTAAAATCTTTGTAAACACAATAATTTACTGGTTCATAAATATTTGCAAATAATTCATTAGAATTAAGATAATAATCAATATTTTTATTCCAACCAATAAAATCTGGTTTTGTTTCTGGCATTATAACAATTGATAAAATTGTTGCTTCATTTGAAAAGTTAACAACCATTTTTTCGTTTTCCCATTTGTCTAAAAATATTTTTTTGTAAGTATTCATAAATTCTGATGAATAAATAGTCCGTAATAATCCTTTAATATTTCCTTTAAAACCAACCTTAACATTTATTTCTTCATTTGAAAGGTTGTTAACTTGAAAAGCATAAATAAAGCCTTTTTCATTTGATGGCAATAATATACTTCCTTTTATAATTACTTTTTCTGTTTTATATTCCCAGTGTGGTATCCAGTAAATATCAAAATACCATTTTAAATCCTGAAGTTTTATCTCATTGTTATTAATAGTAAAAAAAGGTTTGATGATTGAATTATTTGTATCAGCACATATTTCAATTAGACTATTATATTTAAAATAAAGACAATTTAATGATTCAATATTTCCATTATTTTCAATTATTTTTGGTATTGCAAGATATTGGTTGCCTGAACATAAATAATTTTTCTTTTCCATTTCTATCCCTCTTATTAAAAATTTTTATTCTGAATTTTTTGATATATCTCTTTTAAACTGCATAATAATTTATTTACAATTATTTAATGGCAAAGAAAAAGTAAATTTTGAGCCTTTATTTAATTCACTTTCAACTTTTATTTCACCTTTATGTGCTTTTATTATTTCTTTACATATCACTAAACCAAGACCTGTGCCTTTTCTATCTTTTTTCCCAACCTGTTTATATTTATTAAATATTTTTTTTAAATCTTCATTTGATATTCCAATTCCATTATCTTTCACACTACAATATACATTTTTTTCGTCTTTATAAATTTCAACTTCGATTGTTCCATTTTCTTCTGTATATTTTATTGCATTGTTCATTAAATTAGCAAATACCTGTAAAATTAAATTTACATCAATTTTAACAATTATTTCTTTTGCAGATGTAGAAAATAAAACTTTAATATTTTTTTCAAGTGCTACCATTCGAAAATCTTGAATACTTTGCTCTATTATTTTTACTATATTTTCTGGCTGTTTATTTAATTCAAATTTACCTGATTCAAATTTTGCTAAATCAAGCAGATTATTTACTAATTTTATTAAATTATTTATATTCTGTTTTATCATATCTAAAAATTTAGCCTGTTTTTCGTTCACTGAACCAAACATACCAGAACTAATATTTTCTGCTGCACAACTTATTATTGTTATGTTTGTCCTTATTTGATGTGATACAATTGAAAGAAAATAATCTTTCATTTCATTTAATTCTTGTAATTTTTCATTTTTTTCTTTTAATTGTTGTTCGGATTCTCTTAACTTGCTATATGCTATTTCTAATTGTTTTGTATAGTTTGCTAATTCTAATGTTAATCTATTCCGTTCAATTGAATAAACAATTGCACGAACTAAAATTTCACTATTTATTTGGCCTTTAAATAAATAATCCTGTGCACCAAATTTTAATGCTTCTATTGCATTTTCATCGCTATATACATTTGTCAAAACAATTAAAGGTATATCAGGAAAATGAAATTTTGTTTTTTCTATTCCCTCTAATCCTTCTATATCTGGTAAAATTAAATCTAATATTATTAAATCAATTTTTTCTTTTGTTAATAATTCTAACCCTTCTTTTAATGTATTTGCTTTATATAGTTCGAATGTGGAAACATTCTTTTTATTTTTCGTATAATTATTTAAAAGTTCTTCTATTAATTCTAAATAATTATTATCATCTTCAATAATTAAAATTTTATAAGTTTTACCCCGCATAATCTTTCTCTTTTTTAAATTTTATAATTTGATGAATATGTTATTCCCAAAATTTTAAGTATGTCTTTAATTACTACATCTGGCGATCTATCAGCATTTATTTCATAGACTTTTTTTTGGGAATATGTTTTATGCCATTCTTTTAAATAATTATACATTTTCTCTATTATATCTGCTGTTACTTCTACATCAGGTGTATTTCTTGCCAATTGTCGCTGATATGATAATTCAGGACTAATATATAATCTTATATAAAAATCTGGCTCTATTGTTTTATTCTTTAATTCTTTTTCATATTCCTGTAAAAAGAATTCATCATTGATTACTTTTGAATATGCCCAGTGAACTCCTAAATGTGATTCTTCAAATATTATTAATTCCCTATTTAATTTTACAAAATCTTCTTTTAATCGATTTATATCTTCATTTCTTAATTCTAAATATTTTTTTAATAATTCTGTCATTTTTGTTCGGTCATCTAAAATATTCATTTTATTTTCTCGAACTATTGTTGTTGTCAATTCTGGTAAAATTCTTATATTTAATGGGAAATAAATTTTTAGAACATTACTTATTTCTGTTTTTCCTGTTGCTGGTAAACCTTCAATTATTATATGTTTTACTTTTTGCATTTTATCACCTCCCATTTTTAATTGAATAAATCATCTAATTCTTTTTTTAATTTTTCATATTGCTCTATCTTATTATCAAAATCTTTTTTAAATGCATCTTTTAATTTTTCAATAAATAATCTAATTGGCACTTTTTTTAATTGTTTTTTTTCATCTAATTGACAATCAGGGAAATTATTATTTACATCTTTTACATATAAATAATCATAATTCTCTCCTGGTTCTATCCTACCAACCAATGTTGTCTGAATTCCTAATTTTTCTTTTAATCTTTTTTCTACTCCTTCTTTTAATATTTGATTTCTTAATGTTTCTTCTTCTGTTATTTCTTCTTTTATTTTTAATAATTCTAAAATTAATTTTATGTCTTCTGCTTTTTCTATTGCCATATTTTTCTACCTCCTCTATTTTTTTATTTTAGTAATCTACTATAAGAAAAAAAATTGTCAATATAAATTTTATTCACTTTTATTAATTATACTTTCTATTTTTTGCATTGTTAAAATAAATCTACAGCCTGTAAATATTGTTCTTAATTCTGGTTTATAATAAAATCTAAATGAATTTCTACAATGGTCTTTTCCTGATAACCAGCAACCACCTTTTAAAACTTTATAATTTTCATTATATTCTTTTTTATCATTTGAATTTTTATCATACGGTTCAAATTTTGATTTTGTCCATTCCCATACTAAACCTGTCATATCATATAAACCATAATCATTAGGTTTATATGAACCAATTTTTATTAATCCATCATTTATACTTCTTTCAACATAAGCAAATTCTTTATTAAATTTATTTCCAAATGCATATAAATAATTATTTTTTCCTCTCGCTGCTTTTTCCCATTGCTCTTCAGTTGGTATTTCTTTATTTTTATATTCTGCATATTCTTCTACTTCATAATAATTTAAATTTATTACTGGATATTTCTCATTATCATATTCTTTTAATATCTTATAATTTTTTTTAAATTCTCGATATTCTCCTATCGTTGTTAAATATTTGTCAATATAAAATGCATCAACATAAACTATATGTTCAGGTCGCTCGCGTGATTTACCATAATTATATCCTATTATTGTTTTTCCCGAACTGATAAATTCCATTTCCTTTGTTAATCTTTTTATTATTTCTATATTCGATTTTATTTTTACTATTTTTTTTAATACATTATACAAATTTTTATGTTGTTCTCTTTTTAAATTTTCGATAATTGTATGTGCAAATAAATTATTCTCATCAATTAAAAAAATTTTTTTTATTAATTCTACTATTTTTTCTAATTCATAATTTTTTTTATTTAATAATTCTTCTACTTCTTTTATATAATAATTTTTTTCTTCTTCAAAATATTTTTCACTTTTTGTTCTATCTTCAAATATTTTTTTTTCTTCAAAAACTAAATATTCTTTTGGCTTACTGAAAATTGACATACTATCATATAAATCTAATATTATTCTTGTTGGTATGTAATCTGCTGTTATATATTTTTTTTGTTCTTTTTCATATTCTTCTTTACTCTCATTTATTTTTGTCAGTTGTTCTAAATCATAAATAAATTCATTTAAATTCTGATAGCGCATCTTATAATCATTATGTAGTGATTTAATAATTATTTTATCAAAAACAAAATAAGCAGGATTAAATTTTGATGGCATTTCAATAAAGCCAACTGGTAAAATACCTGTTAATAATTGGTATAAAATTACACCAATTGAATAAATATCATTATAAAAACCAAAATTTTTTTCTAAAAAAATTTCTGGTGCTGTATAAAAATATGTGCCACTTATTTTAGTTTTATCTTCTTCTTTTGTTGTAATTATATTTATTATTTCTGTTTTTATTGTTTCAAATTCCTGATTATTATAAATAAAATATGCTGAACCAAAATCACTGATTTTTATGCGAAAATCATTATATACAAAAATATTTGATGGCTTTAAATCACAATGAATTATTGCTGGTTTGTAATTATGAAAATAATTTATTGTTCTTGCTATATTTAATATAATTTTTGTTATTTCATTTATTGACAGATTTTTTTTTATATATTTTTCTAATGTTGGATATTCTATTAACTCCATTACTATATACGCATAATCTTCAAATATACCATAATCAAAAATTTTTACTACATCAGGATGAGAAATTTTTTTTAAGATACCTGTTTCTTCTAAAAATTCTTCCTCTGATTCTTTATTTTTTGTTTTTATTATTTTTACTGCATAAATATTATTTGTTTTTTCATCTTTTGCTTTATAGACTTCGCCTGCTCCACCGTGACCAATAAATTCATAAATTATTATCTCGTTTATTCGTTTGCCAAGCATTATTAAAATAATTCATCGTTTTTACTCGTTTTATTTTCTTCTCTTTCACGATATTTTATTATTGCCATATTTATTATTGCTTCACTTTCTAAATGCCTTGCTAATTGTAATATTGATTTCCATTCATCATAACTACCATATTTTCCTTCTGCTTCTATTGCTCTTTGTAAATTTTTTATATCTGTTTTTAATATGTTCATTCGTGTTTCTAAATCCTTTATCATATTTTACTCCCCTTTTATTTTTTATATTTTCTCTAATATATTTAAAACTGTGCTCATATCATTTAATAAATCATTCCATTTATACTCCCTTTTAAAAACATAATTTTTAAATTCATCAAACCCCTTAACTATTTCATATAAATATTGGTCTTTTTCTATTTTTTCTAATTCTGGCTTTTCTTTAAAACCTGTTGCAACTTCACAAAATTTTTTTGTGTCTTCTTTTATTTCTTTTAGACTAAAATTTTTTCCCTGAATTTCATTTTCCTGTTTTATACAATTGTTTATACTTTCTTTTACCTCGTTTATTGAATAATTTTCTTTTGCTAATCTTGATATATCAAAAATATGTTTTAAGCGTTGTGCTTCTTTTTTTTTGCCAAGTGGAATGCCAAGTGTTGCTGGACTTATTGTTAATAATTTATCACCTATTAAACCTGATGGCTCTGATACTTCAACTTCATATTCTGATTCATATATTTCTTTTATTTTTATTTTTGTTAAATAACCTGGATATGGAATTTGTTTTAAAACAGCATCAAGCATAACAAAAGAATTTTCATGATTCTGATAAAATGAATTAAAATAAATTTTGAAACTAATCATTGGCAACCATGGTTTTGTTTGGTGTTGTCTTATTTCAAGTTTTGTAAATTTCTCACATTCTTTCACTATTGCTTCCATCTTCTTTATTATTTCTTCTTTTGTTGCTGAGGTCGCTATATCTACATCAATTGAAAATCGTTCTGGTTCTTTTAAAATTAATAATAATGAATTACCACCTTTAAATCGAAATTTTAATTCTTGTGCTGAGAGTTGACTTAATAATTCCATACAATAGACTACAAGTTCGCATAAATATGCTGGCGCATATCCTTTATTTTTTTCAAAATGTTCTTTTGTAAAGAATTTTTTATTACTTAAAATCATTCTGTTTTTTTGTTAGGTTTAATAATATAATTATATATATTATTTATTTCTCATATCAATTACTCGTTTTGCTTTACCTTCACTACGCTGAAGTGTTTTTGGTTCAACTAAGGTAACTTTAACTGATATACCAAGTGTTGATTCTATTTCTCGCTGAATTTTGCAACGGACATTTTCTAATTTTTTTATTTCATCAGAAAATATTTTTTCATTTACTTCAACCTGCACTTCTAAAACATCAAGCGGACCTTCTTTTGATACAATTAATTGATAATGTGGTTCAACTTCCTCTAATTCAATAAGAACGCTTTCAATTTGAGATGGAAAAACATTAACTCCCCTGATTATTAGCATATCATCTGTTCTACCTGATAATCTTTTTATTCTACGCATTGTTCTACCACATTCACATTTTTCTTCTATTAATGCTGTTATATCTCGTGTTCTATATCTGATTAATGGAATACATTCTTTTGTTATTGTAGTAATAACTAATTCACCATATTTACCTGGCGGCAAAACTTTTCCAGTTTCAGGGTCAATTATTTCTGGATAAAAATGGTCTTCAAAAATATGAAGTCCATTTTTACATTCACATTCAATCGCTACGCCTGGTCCAATAATTTCAGATAAACCATAAATATCATAAGCATCAATATTTAATTTTGCTTCAATTTCTTTTCTTAAACTTTCACTCCAGGGTTCAGCACCAAATATACCTGCTTGTAATGGTAATTTTTTTATGTCAACACCCATTTCTTCTGCTACTTCTGCAATAAGTAAAGAATATGAAGGTGTGCAGGTTAATATTGTTGAACCAAAATCTTCTAATAACATAATCTGTCGCTTTGTATTACCACCACTGATAGGTATTACAGAAGCACCTATTTTTTCTGCACCATAATGAACACCAAGTCCACCTGTAAATAATCCATAGCCATAAGCATTTTGAACAATTGAATTCTCATCTGTTCCACAAGCCATCATTGAACGTGCCATTACTTCTGCCCATATTTCAATATCTTTTCTTGTATAACCTACCACTGTTGGCTTGCCAGTTGTGCCACTTGACGCATGTATTCGAACCACTTCTTTCATTGGCACTGCAAATAATTTAAATGGATAATTATCTCGTAAATCATTTTTGGTTGTAAATGGCAATCGTTCAATATCTTTTAATGATTGAATTGAATTTATATTTATTCGCTTTTCATCAAATAGTTTTTTATAATGTGGCACACGCTCATATACATATTTTACTATTTTTTTTAAATTTTCTAATTGATATTCTTTTAATTCAGAAACTGGCATACATTCATATTTTTTATTCCATATCATTTTTTATACCTACCTTTCTGCCATAAATAAAGGCATTTATATTTATTTTTCTGAATTCTTCTTTTACATTTTTTTCTATTAATTTTATATAATTATCATCTGCTAAATTTAAATAATTTGAAAGAACTCCAAGTAAAAAAATATTCATTACTTTTGTAGAACCTAATTCTTCACAATATTTTAGTGCATTAATAAATAATATATTTTTTTTGTTTAATAATTGATTTATTTCTTCATCAGGATATTTCTGTATATTTACTGGTTTTAATTTTAAGTCATTACAAATTACAAATCCATCTTTTTTCAAAAAATTTATATATCTTGCTGTTTCTAATTTTTCAAATCCTAATAAAATATCAGCTTCATTTTCACTAATTATTGGTGAATAAACTTTTTCGCCATAAATAATATGACTAATAACACTACCGCCTCGCTGTGCCATACCATGAACTTCACTTTGTTTTACATCATAGCCACTTTCTAATGCAACTTCGCTTAATATTTTACTTGAAAGAATTATTCCCTGACCGCCTACCCCACATATAATTATTTTTGTTAGAGACATATTATTTTCCTTTTTATATTTTGAATATATTTTCTATATTATTATATATCAACTCAGAAAAATTTTCAAGTGAAATATTTTTTAATAATGCACATTTCTCGTAAGTATATTTTATGTATGCTGGTTTATTCTTTTTACCACGATATGGTTCGGGAGTTAAATAAGGTGCATCGGTTTCTAATATTATTTTATCTAATGGTAAATATAAAAATACTTCCTGCACATTTATTGATTTTTTAAATGTTATTATACCATTAAATGAAAAATAAACATTTATTTTATCTAATAATTGTTTTGCAAATTTTTTATCACCTGTATAACAATGCATTATTATTGGATTTTCTGTTTTTAATTCTTTAAGAATATTATAAATATCATCATCTGAATTGCGTGAATGAATTATTATTGGTTTATTATAATCAGTTAATAAACTCAATTGTTGCTCTAAAAAAAATATTTGTGCTTTTTTATTTTCAGCACCATAATAATAATCAAGACCTATTTCTCCAAAACCAATATTTTTTTTATGATTTTTATATTGTTTAAAAATAATTGAAACAAATTCTAAATCATCTTTTTTTTCAAGATTTGCAAAATGTGGATGTAGACCAATTGAAAAAAAAACAGGTTCAAACTCTTCTGCAATTAATATATTTTTTTCAATATTTTCTCTTGCTTCTGAAATTGTAAATATTTTTTCTACTTCATTTGCCAGCGATTCTTTTATTATTTCTTCTTTTTCTTTATAAATATCTTCATCTGCTAAATGACAATGCGTATCAATAAATTTCATTTCATTAAATTAGCAGTTAATTTCAATAATTTTTAAACTACGCTCTGATAAATATTGAAATTAAAACTTTAATAAAAAGTTGATTATTTTCTAAATGGTGATTATATGTATTCTTACTTTTTAAATATTCTAAATATTAATTTTTTGTTATAATAATCGCTTTTGTTTTTTAAAATTTTTTTTATTATATTTTTTATTTTGTTTTTGTCAATTAAATATTTAATTATTTTTGGAATAAATATATAAAATAGAAATAAAAAAAATATTAAAGAAAAAATAAAAATGTAAAAAGAATTAATTAAATTTATTAATGCAAATCAGAATAGTATTGCTTTATCTTTTAATGTTTATTTGTAATTAATTCTGATAAATTTATAAATAAATAAAAAATTAAAATAGCAGTAAAAACTGAATTTGTAAATTTTAAATAATTTGTTAATCCAATAAGATAATCAATAATCATTGCTGGTGATGGTAAACCATATAGTATTTTATTTATAACAACAAAATGAATAGAGAATGCATTTCTACCATAACTTAAAAAATTATTTATGAAATAAAAAATAATAAATAATAAAAAAAATGTTGAAATTTTATTTTGTTTAAAATGATACAGAATAAGAAAAGGAAAAATCCAGATACAAAATTGTGGATTAAAATTATATAATAAATAATATGATAAAAAAATTATTAGAATTACATTAAGTAAGTTTTCTTTTTTTTCTTTTATTTTTTTAAAATGTAAAACAGTAAAAAAAATTAGTGAATAAAAAATAAAAAATAAAATTGAAATTTTATTACTATTCTGAAAAATTATTCCTTCATTTGTTAGATAATTTTCTGAATATTTTAATACATTATTAAAAAAAGGTTTTGAATTTATAAATGGTAAAATACTGATTATAAATAGACTGATACCTGCACAAAAAAATTTTATAAAATCTTTAATTGAGTTTGAAATAAATAAAACAAAAAAAGGTAGCAATAATAAAGGAAATATTTTAAAACTAATTGCAATTGATAAAACAAAAACAGAATAAAAATTTTTTTTTTGTAAAAATAAATAATAAGCCAGTAAAATAAAGAAAAGTGGTATTACATCAAATTGTCCATAAATATAAATAACATAAATCACAAGTGGATTAAATGTCCACCAGATTAAATATCTGGTAAGATTTATTTTATCAATTTTTATTAAATATAATAGAATGAAATAGTCAAAAATTAAATATGGAATTTTAAAAAGAAATAATTGTCGATAAATGTATAAATTATCAACCCATAAATTCCAGTCTGATGTTAATGTTTCTAAATGAACAAAAGGTTTAATAATAAATAAATAAAAGCCAAAAAAGAAATATGATAGCAGCGGATATTTGAATAATACCTCTTTTATCTGATACTCAAATTTATAAATATTAAATATTTTTAATGACACTAATTTTGAAGAACTATTATAAATCCATAATATATCAGGATGAAAAAAGAATGGAATAATTAATAATTTTATGATTAAAGAAATAATGATAATTCTTTTTAAATTCATTATTAAAAAAAACTAATATTCACGAACCTGTTTCCCTAAAATATCGTGAATATGTATAAAGCCAATTACTTTTTTATTTTCATCTGCTATGATTAATGAAGTAATCTTATTATCTTCCATCTTTTTCAATGCATTTCCTATTAATTCTGTCTTCATTATTGTTCTTGGATTTTTTGACATTACTTCTTCAACTTTTAAATTACTTATATCTTCATATTTTTGAAATATTCTTCTTAAATCTCCATCTGTTATTATTCCTTTTAAATTATTCTCATTATCAACTATTATACCAGTTCCAAAATTTTTTTCTGTTATTATTTTTATTGCTTCTTTCAAATATGTTCCTTCTTTTATTAATGGTAGTTTATTTCCTCTGTGCATTATTTTCTCTACTATTGTTAGATTTATCATATCCTGTTTAAATATATCAATTCCTATATCAGTTAAAGGATGTCTAAACATTTGTTTTATTATTGCCGGTGGTACGGTAATAGCATCAGCACCTAATATTGCAGCCATTCTGCAATGCTCTGCTGAACGAACACTTGAAATCATTACTTTTGTATTTATATAATTGTAATTTTTAAACGCCTGTAAAATTTGCTGGATTATTTCCAGACCATTATGACCATGGTCATATAATCTGCCTATTAATGGGCATACATAAGTCGCACCTGCTAATGCTGCTAATATTGCTTGATTTGATGAAAAAATTAAATGAACATTTGTCTTATAATTTTTCTTGCTTAAATATTCTACTGCTTTTATTCCTTCTGGTGTCATTGGAATTTTTGCTACTACATCATCTGCAAGTTTTGTATTTTCTATTGCATTCTTTATTATTTCTTCTGCTGTGTCGCCCATTGCTTCTATATGCATTTCACCTTTTATTATTTTATTCATCTCTTTTATTGCACCATTCATATCACTGATTTTTTCGCGTATAAAAAATGTCGGATTTGTTGTTATACCTGCAAAAAAAGCAAAATCTTTAAATTGTTTTATTTCTTCGATGTTTGATGAATCAATAAATATTTTCATTTTTTTATTACCTCCATAAATTTTTCCAATCTTTCAAAAGGAAGCATCCATTTACCATCACAGAGTGCTCTTGAACAATCAGGATGAACTTCCATAAATAAACCATCAACACCAATCGCTATTGCTGCTTTTGCAAGTGGCTCAATAAATTCTTTCTGGTCAAGTTCTGGATTTTCTATTTTTATTGAATGTGTTGCATCAAATATCACTGGATAACCAAATTTTTTCATAATAACAAAGGAACGAAAATCAACGACTAAATCATCATAGCCAAAACAGGTGCCCCGCTCTGTTACTAAAATATTTTTATTATTTACATATTCAATTTTTGAAATAACTTTTTTCATATCAAGTGGATTCATAAATTGTGCTTTTTTTATATTGACTACTTTAGCATATTTTCCTGCTGCAAATAACATATCTGTTTGCCGTGTTAAATATGCTGGCACCTGTAATACATCAAAATATTTTCCAAGTTTTTCTGCCTGTTCTGGAATATGAAAATCTGTTAAAACTGGTAAATTAAAATCTTTTTTTATTTTCATTAAAATTTCAATACCTTTATCTATACCAAATCCACGATATCCATCATATCCTGTTCTATTTGCTTTATCCCAACTGCATTTGAAAATAAATGGTTGATTAAATTTATCCATTATTTTTTTTAATTCTTTTGCTTGTTCATAAGTATCATTTTCTATTATACACGGTCCTAAAATAAATGCTAATGGATTATTACCGCCTATTTTTATATTTCCTACTTCTACAACTTTCATATTATCACCTTTTATTTAATCATCAAATGGTGCTTTTATTATATTTACTTTATATGTATCTCCATCTGTTTCTACTTCTATATGTGATTGCAATTTATCTGTTCGATATATTTTAACGCCAGCAAAAGCATAAGCAGTTAGCACTTTTTCTGATGGATGTCCATATTTATTTTTTAAACCAACAGAACAAATAGCAACCTCGGGTTGTGCATAAGATAAAAATGTCGGACTATAATTATGTTCACTCCCATGATGTGGTGTCAACATTACTGTTGTTTTTAAATCTTCTTTCCAGTTATATGCCATATCTTCCTGTGCTTCTTTTGTTGAATCACCTAAGAAGAAAAATGAGACTTTTTTATATGTTATTTTTATACATAATGAATTTGCATTATTTTCACCATAATCTCGCAATGGTCCATATATTTTTAATTTTACATCTTTGCCAAAATATTCTTCTTTATTTAATTCTTCTATTCTATCTTTTATCATATTATAACCAAGATAATAACCAGCATTATTATTATCAATTAATTTTAAAATTTTTTTATATGCATAACTTGTATATGCCTGTGCATCCCAGAATTCATCAAGTAATAAATCTTCTAAAATAGAAATGTAGCCACCAATATGGTCTAAATCAGGATGTGTTGCTACTGCTATATTTATTCTATTTATATCTAATTTTTTATAAAATGGAATTATTACAAGAAGTCCGCGGTCGCGTGAATATGCACCTGCTTTGCCTGCATCTATTTGCATTACTTTATTATTAGGAAAAATAATTACTGTTGCATCACCCTGTCCTACATTTAATGTAATTGATTTTAATATTTTATTTTCTGGCTCGATTATAGTTGTATCCTGTGCAAATATAAATGAAATGAATAAAAGATAAATAATAATTAAAATTTTTATTTTTTTCATATTTTTTTCCCTTTAAAATTATCTTTTTATTTTAACTTATTTTTTTTAATTTGGCAATAGATAAATCAAATTCTTTATTTCCAAAATTTTTAAATCTTATCATAATTCTATCTGCATAACAATACATTACTAATCCTTCGCCATAAGTTTTATGTAACACTCTATCGCCTGCTTTATATTCAGATTCTTTCTCTTCTTTTTTTGGCTTTTTATTATTTATATTAATTTGATAATCTAAAAAATTTGTTTTAACTGGTAATTGTCTTGTTTTTGTTAAATAATTATTTTCATCAGAAAATTCCTGTATTTCATAAGAATTAAATTCATGGTCTGGAAAAATTTCATATAAAAATCTCGACGGTTGATAAAACTCATAACTTCCATATTTATATCTTTCTCTTGCATATATTAAATATAATAATTTTTTAGCACGCGTTATTCCTACATAACATAATCTTCTTTCTTCCTCTATCTCTTCTTCTGTATTGCTGCTATTTATATGTGGAAATAATTTTTCTGACATACCAATAATAAAAACAACATCAAATTCAAGTCCTTTTGCTGAATGTAATGTCATTAAATTTACTACACCTTCTTTTTTATCCCATTCATCTATATCACTTATTAGTGCTATACTTTCAATATAATCATTTAATGTTTGATTTTCTTTGTTTGTATCAAATAATTTTATTGAATTTACTAATTCTAAAACATTCATTATTCTGTCTTCACTTTTTTCGTCATTACTTTCTTCAAGCATTTTTATGTAATTTATCTTTTTTAAAAAGATATCAATAAATCTTGATAATTTTGTTGTTTTTGATAATTCAATTAATTCATTCATTAGATTATAAAATTCTTCTAATTTTTTTACACCTGAAAAATCAAATTCATTTATTATTTCTAATGTTTCATATATACTTTTTTTCTTCATTTTTGCTATTTCTAATAGTCTTTCAATTGTGGCATTTCCTATTCCGCGTTTTGGTATATTTATTATTCTCAATAAACTTACATTATCTTTTGGATTTACTATAAATTTTAAATATGCAAGTATATCTTTTATTTCTTTTCGCTGATAAAAACTTATATTACCAACTACTATATATGGAATATTAGCATTAACTAATTTTTCTTCAATTATTCTTGATTGATAATTTGTCCGATAAAATACTGCTATTTGTGATAAATCATATTCATTTTTTAATTCTTTTATCTTATCAACTATAATATTTGCTTCTTGAAATTCATTTTCAACTTCAATTAATTCTGGTGGATTGTTACTTTTAATTTCTGAATACAAATTTTTTTCAATGTGATATTTGTTATTTGCTATCAGTTTATTTGCTATATTTAATATCAGTTGTTGCGAACGATAATTTTTTATTAATTTTATTACTTTTACATTTTTAAAATCTTTTTCAAAATTTAATATATTCTGGACATTTGCACCGCGCCAGGAATATATACTCTGGTCATCATCGCCTACTACGCAAATATTCTTATTTTTTAAACTTAATAATTTTATTAAATCATATTGAATCACATTTGTATCCTGAAATTCATCAACTAATATATACTCAAATTTACTTGAATATTTTTCTAATAATGAATAATTATTTTTTAATATTGTTACTGGATAAATGAGTAAATCATCAAAATCCATTACATTTAATTCGCGTTTTTTCATTTCATATAATTTTGCTATTTCAAATAATATCTCTTTTATTTCATCATTTTCAAACTGCAATTTATTCAGGTAATCATTAAAATTCATTTGTTTGCTTTTTGACATATTTATATGATATTTTATTATTGATGCTTTTATATCAATTTTTTTAGTTATTTCAAAAATGCACGCTTTTATTAAATTTAACTGGTCTTCTTCATCATAGATTGTAAAATCATTTCTATAATTTATTTCATTATAATGCATTCTTAAAAAACGTAAACCAAAAGAATGAAATGTGCTCATCCATAAATGTTCTGCTTTTTCTCCTGCTAAATTTTTTATTCGCTGTTTCATTTCATTTGCTGCTTTATTTGTGAAAGTAACAGCAAGTATTTTATGGGGTGAAATTTTTTTAAATTCAATTAAATATACAATTTTATAAGTTATTACTCGTGTTTTACCTGTACCTGCACCTGCATAAACAAGAAGCGGTCCTTCACAATATTCTACTGCTTCTCGCTGTTCTTTATTTAATAAATTAAAAAATTTTTCTTTGTTTAGCATTTATATCGTTATTCCATAAGGAGTTATTAACTCTGGATTTTTAAAGGAAAATACTTCTTTTTGTAATTCATTTTCAAATACTTCACGAAAATTTTTATATGCTGTTGGTCCACCTACTAAATATATTTGTTTTATATTTCTATATCTTTTTATTTTTTCTTTTACTATTGATGCCATTTTTTCTATTACTGGTTTTATTATTGAAAAATATTTTCCTTCTTTATCATTTCTTTTTTTTATTTCTGCTTCTTCATAAGGTATTTTTTGATTTCCTGATATAACAAGTGTTATATGATGTCCACCTGTTGGTTCATCATATGTTTCAATTATTTTTTTATTTCTAATTATTGCTATACCAGTTGTGCCACCACCTATGTCAACTACAACACCATTTTCTATTTCTAAAAATTTTGCTGCTGCTACTGGTTCTTCTATTGTTCTTGCTATATCGTAGCCTGCTGAATAAATCACATTTTCAACTAATCGCGGTTCTGTTTTTGGTGGATAACCTGCTGATATTTTTGGAAAATTTTTTAATTCTAAAATTTGCATTGCTTCATTTATCATTCGTTTTGTTATTTGCACTGCGCCCCAATAATCACAAACAATTCCATCTCTTATTACATTTGCCCATTCATAAAAATATAACACTACTTCGTTATTTTCATTTAGTATTAAAAATTTTATTAGTGCTGTTCCTAAATCCAATCCAACTTTTAATTCTTTAAACTCACTATTATTTTTTTTTTGATTACCTATTTGATATGTTTTTTCTAATATTCTATTTATCTCGTTTATTTTTTCTGAATTTAGCATTTTTATTTTTGTTGTTGATTCTCTCTTAATTTTTTTAAAATAAAGGGAACTATTTCTTCAGGATTTAAGGAAATATCAACACCACCTAATTTTACTGCTGTGCCTGGCATTCCAAATATAACACATGTTTCCTGTGTTTGTGCAATTGTAAAAGCACCTAAATCACGCAATGCTTTCATTCCTTCGCCACCATCTTTTCCCATTCCTGTTAATAATACTGCTATTGTTTTTGGCGCTAAATCTGGTATTTTTGTTACTGATAAAAATAATTTATCAACTGATGGCCTATGACCACTATATTCAGGGTCATCATTTTGTTTTAAAACTAATTGTCCACTAATATCTTTAATTATTATATGTTTATCGCCGGGCGCTATATATGCATAACCTGCTTTCATTATTTCCCGAACTCCTGCTTCTATTACTTTTAATTTTGAAATTTCATTTAAACTAATAGCAAATCCTTTTGTAAATTCAGGTGGCATATGTTGGACTATTGCAACAGGCACTGGTAAATCTTCGGGAAAATCAGATAATATTTTTCTTACTACACCCGGACCACCTGTTGATGCTCCTATAACTATTAATGAATATTTATTGCCCCATTTATTTTCCATTATTTTTTCAAACTCACTAAAATTTTATAAATTATTTCTTTTAAATCTTTTCTATTTACAACTAAATCAAGAAAACCTTTTTCAAGTAAAAATTCTGATGTCTGAAATTTATCTGGTAATTTTTGTCTGATTGTTTGTTCAATTACTCGCGGTCCTGCAAAACCAATTAATGCACCTGGTTCGCCTATTATTATATCGCCTAACATTGCAAAACTTGCTGTTGTGCCACCTGTCGTTGGATTACAACAAATTGAAATATATAATAATCCTGCTTCACTATGTTTTGCTATTGCTGCTGATGTTTTTGCCATTTGCATAAGTGATAAAATTCCTTCTTGCATTCGTGCACCACCGGATGAAGAAAAAATAATTAAAGGTAATTTGTTTGTTGTTGCATATTCAAATAATAAAGCAACTTTTTCTCCAACAACTGAACCCATACTTCCACCCATAAAATTAAAATCCATTATACCACAACAAACCTGTATTTCATTTATTTTTCCAATTCCTGTTATTATTGCTTCTTTTAAATTTGTCTTATTCATTGTTTCATTTATTTTTGTGCTATATTTTACACTATCAGTAAAATTTAATGGGTCTGCTGAAATAATTTCAGCAAATAATTCTTCAAATGAATTTTCGTCAAATGTAATTTGTATTCTTTTACTTGCTGTTAATCTGAAATGATAATTACATTTTTGACATACTTTTAAATATTTTAAAAAATTTTTTTTATATATAATTTCACTACAAATTGGACATTTTTCCCAGGTGCCATCAGGAACTAAATCTGGTTGTTTTACACTCGTTTGTGAAATTGGTTTCTTCTTAATTCCAAACCACGGCATATTAAATTACCTCAATATAGAATATTTTTTTTATTATAAATTTTTTAAATTATTATTTCAAGAAAAAATAAAATTATTTTAAAAAAGGAATTTTTTTATGATAATCTGTTTGTTGCTGAAAATAATGTGCTAATTTTAATATTTTTGCTTCTTCAAATGCATTACCTATTATTTGTAAACCGCAAGGTAAATTATCTTTTGTAAAACCACAGGGAATAGAAATAGCACAAATTCCTGCAAGATTTACAGATAAAGTATAAATATCAAATAAATACATTTCAAGTGGATTATTTATTTTTTCGCCAATTTTAAATGCTGGTGTTGGTGTTGTTGGTGCTATTATTACATCCACTTCTTCAAATTTTTTTATTAACTCATTTCTAATTAAAGAACGAACCTGTTGTGCTTTTTTATAATATGCATCATAATAACCTGCACTTAATGTATATGTGCCTAACATTATTCTTCTTTTTACTTCATTTCCAAATCCTTCTGCTCTTGTCTTTTCATACATATCAATTAGATTCTCGTATTTTTCTGTTCTATAACCATATTTTACACCATCATATCTTGCTAAATTTGACGAAGCTTCTGCTGGTGCTAATATATAATATGTTGCTACAACATATTCATTCATTGTTAATGAAATGTCTTTTATTATTCCACCTTCTTTTTCAAAGAATTTTATTGTGTTTTCTATATTTATTTTTATTTCATCATTTAATCCTTCCTGAAAAAATTCGCGAGGTATTCCTATTTTTATTCCTTTTATATCGCCATTTATTTTTGCTAAATAATTATCTTTTTTAAAATTTACTGATGTTGAATCAAATTCGTCTTTACCAGCAATAACATCTAATAGTATTGCACAATCTTCTGCTGATTTTGCTATTGGTCCTATTTGGTCTAATGATGATGCATAAGCAATTAAGCCATATCTTGAAACAAGACCATAACTTGGTTTTAAGCCACTTACTCCACATAATGCTGCTGGTTGACGGATTGAACCACCAGTATCACTGCCTAATGTGTATGGCACAAACCGTGCTGATACTGCTGCTGCTGAACCACCTGATGAACCACCAGCAATACATTCATAATTAAATGGATTTTTTGTTACACCAAAATATGAAGTTTCTGTTGATGAACCCATTGCAAATTCATCTAAATTTGTTTTGCCTATTATTATCCCTTTTTGTTCTTTTATTTTTTTTATTACAGTCGCATCATAAGGTGGTATAAAATTACTTAACATTTTTGATGCACAGGTTGTTTTTATATTTTTTGTGCAGATATTATCTTTTATTCCTATTGGTATTCCACTTATTAAATTTATTTGCTCTTTTTTTTCTAATAATTTATCTACTTCTCGTGCTGTCTGATATGCTTCTTCTTTGGATATTGTGATAAATGAATTTATTTTTTTATCATATTGTTCTATTCTTTTTAAAAATTCTTCAAGTAATTCAACTGCTTTTATTTCTTTTTTAATTAGTAATTCATTTAATTCTTTTATACTTTTATTTATTATTTCCATTTTTTTAAATATTTATAATGTCTGTTTTTTTTCAATTATTGTATAAAATTCAAGTTCATCATTTTCTTTTATATCATCATAATTTTTTATACTTAAACCACATTCTAAACCTGCTGAAACTTCTGAAGCATCATCTTTAAATCTTTTTAATGAACCTAACTCCCCGTTATAAATTACTACTTTATCTCTAATTAATCGAACTTTTGAATTGCGTGTAACTTTGCCATTTAATATCTGACAACCTGCAATTGTGCCAACTTTACTTATTTTAAATATTGCTTTAACAATTCCACGACCAATTACATTTTCTGTTTTTATCGTTTCAAGCATTCCTTCTAATGCTTTTATAATATCTTCTTTTAATTTAAAAATTATATCATAATATCTAATTTCAACATTTTCTTTTTCTGCATTTTGTTGTGCATTTAAATCAGCCCGAACATTAAATCCAATTATTATTGCATTTGAAGCAATTGCAAGTGAAATATCATTTTCATTTATTCCGCCTACAGCTGAATGTATAATATTTATTTTTACTTTATCTGAATTCAAATCTTGAAGAAAACTTGTGATTGCTTCAACTGAACCAGAAACATCTGCTTTTATTATTAAGTTTAATACTTTTGTTTCTTCTTTTGTTAACTTAAAAATATTGTCCAATGTTATTTTTTCTTTCTTTTTTAAATCATATTCTCGTTTTATTTCTAATCTTTTTTGGCTTATTTCTTTTGCTTTCTTTTCGTTTTCTACTACATTAAATGGGTCACCTGCTTGTGGTAGTTCTGTCACGCCAATAACTTGAATTGGTGCAGCAGCAACAACTTTTTCTAAGCGTTCACCTTTATCATTAATTAAAGCACGAACTCTACCATAATATAAGCCAGCAACAAAATAATCACCTTTTTTTAATGTGCCCTGTTGAACTAATAAATTTATTACTGGACCAATTCCTTTTTCTAATTTTACTTCAAGTATTGTTCCTGCTGCTGGTAATAATGGATTTGTCTTTAATTCGAGTAATTCTGCCTGTAATAAAATCATTTCAAGTAATTGGTCTATATTTATATTTTTTAATGCAGATACTTCAACACATATTGTTTTTCCACCCCATTCTTCTGGTAATAAATCATAATCACCTAATTGTTTTTTTATTCGATTTAGATTTATATTTGGTTTATCAATTTTATTTATTGCAACAATAATTGGCACATTTGCAGCACGAGCGTGATTTATTGCTTCAATTGTCTGTGGCATAATACCATCATCAGCAGCAACAACTAAAACAACAATATCAGTGCAATTTGCGCCTCTTGCACGCATTGCTGTAAATGCTTCGTGTCCTGGTGTATCTAAAAATACGATTTCTTTATTATTGTGTATAATTTTATATGCACCAATATGTTGTGTGATACCACCTGCTTCCTGTGCAGCGACATTTGTTTTTCTTATTGCATCAAGTAAAGATGTTTTACCGTGGTCAACATGTCCCATTACAGTAACAACTGGTGCACGTTCTATTAATTCACCTTTTACTTCTTTTGTTGGTTCAATTGATATTGGAACTAATTCATCTTCGTATAATTTTGCTATCTTAATTTTATAGCCATATTCTTCTGCTAATAATTCTGCTACCTCTGCGCTGATTCGTTGATTCACTGTTGCTAATATATTCATTTTAAATAATTTACCTATTATTTCATTAACACTTACTTTTAATTGTTCAGCTATTTTTTGTGGGGTTGTTGGGTCGGTTATTTTTATCGTCTTTTCTTCTTCCTCTATTATTTTTTGTTCTTCTAATAATTTTTGTTGGATTTTGCTCTTTTTTAATTCTCTCGTTAATCTTGATTTTCCTTTTGCTTTTGATACATCTTTAAATCTCTTTGGTGTAAATTTTTTAAATGCACCATCTCTTATTATTAAATTTTTAAATGGTGTTTCTATTTCTTGTTCCTCTACATCTTCAATTTCTATCGTCTTTTTTACACCTTTTCCACTACTTTTTTTTCTATCTTTTTCTTTTCGTTCTTCTTCAAAATGCTCTTTTTTTTCTATATCTTCTTTTTCTTTTTTAAATTTTATTTTATGTTCTTTTATTCTTTTTTCTTCTGGTTTTATTTCTTCTATTATTTCTTTTTTGGTTATAATTTGTTCTGGTTCTTCCTCTTTTTTAATTACTATTTGTGGAGTTTCTTCTTTCTTTTCTTCTTCTTTTTCTATTTCTTCTTTCTTTACTAACAGTACTTTTTTTGGCTTTGGCTTCGGTGGTTCTTCGACTTTTGGCTTCTCTTTTAATGCTTTTATTTTTTCTTCAAGTTCTAATATTATTTCTTCTTCTAATTTATTGAATGATTTGAGAACTAACCCTTTTTCGTTTTTTATTAACTCAATTAAATCTTTTGTTTCTACTTTATATTCTTTTGCCCATTCATATACTCTTGGCATTTTTTCTCCTCTTATTCATTTTCTTCTGTTTTTTCTATTATTTCTTGTTCAGAATTTTTAAATAATTCATTATATTCTTCTGGTGTATATATATCAATTTTCCAGCCTGTTAATTTAGCAGCTAATTTTGCATTTTGCCCATTTTTACCTATTGCAAGAGATAATTGTTCTTTTTGAACTATTACTTTTGCAACTTTTTGATTAAAGTCTAAAATTACTTTTTCTATTACTGCTGGTCTTAATGCATTTATTATAAATTCACCCTCATCTTCTGAAAAAGGAATTATATCAATTTTTTCTCCTTTTAATTCTTTTACAATTGATTGAATTTTATTTCCTTTTTGACCTACACATGTACCAATTGGGTCAATATTTGCATCAAGAGATTTAACAGCAATTTTAGAGCGATAACCTGGGTCACGTGCTACTCCTTTTATTTCTATTAGTTTATCATAAATTTCTGTTATTTCTTCTTCAAATAATTTTTCTACTAATTTTGGATGAGTTCGTGATAAAATTACACTTACTCCTTTTGGTTTATTTTCAATCTGAACAATATAAAATTTTAATTTATCACCTATTTTATAATTATCTTTTTTTGTTTGTTCTTTTGTTGGTAAAATTGCAATTGTTTTTCCTATATTTACATATACATTATTTTTATCTATTCTTTGAACTTCACCTGTTATTACTGTATTTAATAAATTTTTTACATCACTGAAAATACTTTTTTTTTCTTCCTCTTTAATTCTTTGTAATAATGTTTGTTTTACTGTTTGGGCTACTATTCTATCAAATTTTACTTCTTCTAATATAAACATTAAACTATCTCCAATTTTGGCTGAACTATCTATTGTTAATGCCTCTTGTATGCTTATCTCTTTATCACTATCTTTTACATTTTCAACTATTGTTTTACTTTCATAAGCTGAGAATACACCTGTTTTTTTATCTATGATAATTTTTATATTTTTTTTGGGAGCATAGAATTTTTTATAAACCTGACTGAGTACATCTGTTAAAATAGCAAAAATTGCATCTCTATTTATATTTTTTTCTTTTTCTATCAAATTCACTGCTTCCAATAATTCTTCAGGTTTCATCTATGTTCCCTCCTTTCTATAAACAAATTATAATTTTTTAATTTTACTATATTTTTTTTTTATAAGCAAGAAAAAAATTATAAAAATTTGGAAAATATTTTAGACATGGTATACCCCTTTGCAGCATTACGAATAGTAAGTAAAAATAAATTAAAACAAATAAAAGAAAAAAGATTTACGCGAACTAAAAGCAAAACTTTACAAACCATTAACATTTTTTGAAATGGATGTTAAACATCTTTATGATATACCAAATTATTATCATTTTATGATTAAATATAAACTACCAAAGTATCAATATACAATTAGAGAAATCAGAAGTGGAGCAATGTTTTTAGCACTCGCATCAGAATGTAATCTGATAAATTCAATAAATTTTGTTAATATATTTCTTAATCATCTTAAAAATTCAGGTATTGATTTATCACAGGTTATTATTCAAACTGATAAATGGTTCTGAATTCTCAGACGCAGATAAATATGAAAAAAACAAAGGTTTTGTTCACTCAATTAAAAATA
>DAONJL010000036.1:0-25396 GCA_035405645.1 bacterium
TTTAATAATATATTCTTAAGAAAAGGGTATACCATGTCTGTAAACTTCCCGAAATATATGAATGTTTTTAATTTATATTTATAAAGTTTTTTTCAAAAATGCCGATAATAAAAGTAGATTTGTGAAGAAATAAGGAGGTAGAAATGGAAAAAGCATTAATTAATGACCCAATAAAAAATTTCTTAAAAATTAAAAACCTCGTAGAAAAACAGGAAGATATTATAAATAGTCTGCTCAAAAAACATTATTCAATCATTGATGAGAAAGATAAAATAATTGAAAACCAATATAATATTATAAAAGAACAATCAAAAAATATAGAACAACTATTATTAAAATTAGAAGAAAAAAATAATCGTAAAAATATTTTTAATAAAATTAAAACATTGTTTAAATTAAAAGAACCAATTCTTAATAATTAAAAAATATAAACAAGAAAATTTTTTAAAAATCCTATTTTAAATAAATTGATAAAAATTCTTCTAATTCTGTTTCACCTAATTGAGTGCTTAAAT
This sequence comes from bacterium, assembly GCA_035405645.1. GTDB lineage: Bacteria > JAGOBX01 > JAGOBX01 > DAONJL01 > DAONJL01 > DAONJL01. Next base: position 516 of record DAONJL010000036.1, read on the forward strand.
TTCCTTTTAAAGCAATTGAAATTCTACCAGTCTCTTCTGAAACAATAATTACAAGAGCGTCTGTTTCTTCTGATAAACCAACAGCTGCACGATGTCGTGTGCCATATAATTTTTTTAATGATGCTTTCTCTGACAATGGCAAAATACAGCCAGCAGCAATAATTTTATTTTCGCGAATGATTACAGCGCCATCATGTAATGGTGTATTTGGAAAAAATATTGTTGTTAATAATTCAATAGAAATATCAGCATTTAACAAAATTCCAGTCTCAATATAATTTTTCAAACCAACATTTCGTTCAATTGCTATTATTGCACCAATATTTTTTTTTGACATTCGCAATACTGCTTTTATTATTAAATCTATATCTGTTGTATTTGATTTTGTTTTAAAAACCTGCCAAATTCTATGTTCGCCTATTTTTGCTAATGCCTGTCTAAATTCATTTTGAAATAGCACAATAAATAATATAACCCATAATTGCCATGATTTTTGTAAAAACCAACTTATTATTCTAAATTGTAATTTATCAGCAAAATATGCTATAATTAAAAGCAATATAAAACCCTGCATTATTTGACTTGCTCTTGTCTCTTTTATAAATATCATTACTTTATAAATAATAATTGTGACTATTAAAATATCAATAATATCAATTGTGCTTAAATGAGAAAAAATATTAAACATTTTTTTTTTACCTTTTAAAAATATGAATGTTCATCATCTGGAAATTTTCCTTCTTTTACTTCATTACAAAATTCTTTCACACCATCTATAATTTCATTAAATATATTTTTATATCTTTTTACAAATTTTGGTTTAAACTTTTCGAAAAAGCCAAGCATATCATAAGTTACAAGAACCTGACCATCACAATATTTACCTGCGCCAATTCCTATTGTTGGTATCTTTATTTTTTCTGTAATTTCTTTTGCTAATTGAACAGGGACACATTCAAGAACAAGTGAAAAAATGCCTGCTTCTTCAAGTAACATAGCATCTTCTAATAATTTTTTATATTCTTCTTCTTCTTTGCCCTGAACCTTATAGCCGCCCAATTTATTTATTGCCTGTGGTGTTAATCCTATATGTCCCATTACTGGTATGCCATTATCAACAATATTTTTAACAATTGATATAATTTTCTTGCCGCCCTCTAATTTAACTGCATTTGCTCCACCTTCTTGTATTAATCTTCCTGCATTTATTAATGCTTGCTTTTCATCAATATTAAATGATAAAAAAGGCATATCAGCTACAACAAAAGAATTTTCAACTACTCTTGCTACACAGGCAGTATGATATATCATATTTTCAAGGCGAACAGGAATTGTGGAGTCATAACCAAGTAAAACAGTGCCAACTGAATCACCAACAAGAATTATATCAATATCTAATTTATCAAGAATACCTGCTAACAAAGCATCATACGCTGTTAGCATAATTATTTTTTCTTTTCCTTTTTTTTGTATAATTTTAGTTGTTGTCATTTTTCTTATTGTTTTCAATTTTTTACCACCACTATAAAAATAATTTTTATTTATTCATCGTTTAAAATTTCTGTCTCACAATTTACACTTTTAACAAATAATTTCGCATCAGCAATTGAACCTGCAACCGATCCCCAATGCATTGGTATTGCTTTTTTTGGTTTTATATACTCATTTACTGCTTTTGCTGCTTCTTTTGCATCCATTGTATATGTTCCACCAACTGGAACTAATGCTAAATCTACACCCTGAATATCCTTCATCTCTTCTATTAAATCAGTATCACCTGCATGATATATTTTTATATGATCAATTTCTACAACAAAACCAAGCCAATTTTTACTCTTTGGATGAAATGATTTATTTACATTATATGCTGGTATTGCTGTAACTTTTAGATTTTCATCTTCATATTTTTGATAAGGTTTAAAATAATTTGTAATTTTAAAATGTGATGAAGAACAATCACCAGATGCAAAAATCTTTGTTGTTGATTTTACTAATGTTTTTATATCATCTTCTGAAAAATGGTCATAATGTGAATGTGAAATAAAAATATAATCTGCTTTTTCTTTTAGTTCTGCGTTATACGGGTCAAATACTAATACCAAATTATTATCACTAATAATTTTAAAACCTGCATGTTTTAACCACTTGATTTCTTTCATAAAATTCCTCCTCCTATAAATTCTCTTAATATAGAAGTTTTTGGAACATTATCAGTTCGAACTCGTAAAAACAATAATAAAAAATTTAATAATCTTTGTGCTTCATCATAATTTGGTGAATCAAGCGGAATTCGTTTAATTATATCAATAGCAAAATCTTTTAACACACCCAATTCATAAAGTAATGAAGAATTAAACATAATGTCAGCACTTTCCTGAAATGGATATATATATTTTTCTTCGCCAGCAGTAACTGATGACCATCTACTAATTGTTTCATCAGCAGAATAACCTCTAAAAAAATTATCACGAACCATACGACGAATGAGCCGCAAATCACGAGTTGATATTCTATTAAAATTATCAATTGTTAATTGTGTTAATGCACTAACATAAATTTTGAACTTATATTTATTGTCAATTTCTTTTGTTAATAATGGATTTAATGAATGCAATCCTTCAATTATTATTACCTGATTTTTATCTAATTTTAATTGATATGCTTTATCATTTCTTTTGCCTTCTTTAAAATCAAATTCTGGCATCCACACTTCTTCGCCATTTAATAAATTTTTTAATACTTGATTAAAATGTTTTAAATCAAGCGCATAAATTGATTCAAAATCATAATCACCTTTTTCATCGCGAGGTGTTAAAGGTCGATTAACAAAAAAATCATCGGTTGATATTGCTATTGGATTTAATCCATTTACTTTTAAATGTATTCCTAATCTCTTTGCAAATGTTGTTTTTCCTGATGATGATGGTCCTGCAACTAAAATTATTTTTACTTTGTCTCTTTTTTTAGTAATCATATCTGCTATATAAGAAATCTTCTTCTCGTGAAATGTTTCACAAATATTTATTACTTCATTTATTTTATCATCTATTATTGCTTGATTTAATAAACCAATATTATATAGATTTAATATTTCACTCCAATTCTTACTCTCCTGATAAATCTTAAAAAGTTTTTTATATTCCCAATCTGGTGCAAATTTTTTTATATTCTTTGCATCTGGAAAATGTAATATTATTCCTGGTTCATAATATGATAATTTAAAATTTTTTATATATGATGTATCAGGAACAATTGGAATAAATGCAAAATCACTTACATTTCGACATTCATATATTTTTACAAATTGATAAGTTGAATTTTTTAATAATAATACTTTATCTTTATATCCCTTTTTTTCAAAATAATTTATTGCTTTATGTATTGCAGAACGCTTAAAAACAAATGGAAGTGCTGATGATTGTAATTTCCACATTAACTCTTCTATTTCTTTTACTATTTGTTTATTTATTTTTGTATTTATATAAAAATAATAACCATTACCAAGAGAATGATTTATGAAAACTTTTACCTGTTTTTTTGCATTTTTAAAATATTCATTAACAGCAACAAAAAATAAAAATTTTGTACTCTGTTTATATACTGCTTCACCTAATTTACTACCATAATATATAAATTCAAGATTACAATCTTCTTCCAATACATAGTTTAAATCAACCAGAATATTATTTACTTTTACTGCTAAAATATTATATTTTTCTTCTAAATAATTTTCATTTATAAAATCTAAAACTTTTGTTCCATAATCAAGAGTTAATATTTTTTCATTATTTATTTTAACTTCTATTTTTTTCATATTTACTTTTCCCGTTTTCTTCCAATATTATTTCGCTTTCTAATTCTGTTGTATCATCTTTTCCAACTTCTAATACCTTCAATTTTTTAAATTCTTCTAATGATAATTCTTTTGAATAACCATCATCTAATTTTAATGTTACTGTCTTTTTAAAAATATTATAACCTATAACTATACCTGTCATTTGCTGATATTCAACTTTTGTATTTCTTGTTGGATAATTTTTTGATTCTTCTTCATATATTTTATATTCATATTCCAGACAGCATAGTAAACGACCACAAACACCTGAATATTTATTCGGTGTTAATGTCATACATTGTAATTTAGCCATCTGGATTGTTATTGGTGAAAAATCATTTAAAAATTGCCTACAACAAACTACACGACCACAAATACCAAGTGCACCAAATAATTTTGCTTCATCACGAACTCCTATTTGATATAATTCAATTCTTGTTTTAAATATATGTGCTAAATCTTTTACTAATTCACGAAAATCTATTCTTCCATCTGCAATAAAATTAAATGTTAATCTCGAACGACTCAATATATACCAAGCATCCAGTACTTTCATTTCTAATTCGCGCTCATTTACTTTTTCTATACATATTTTTAATGCTTCTTTTGCATCTTCTAAATTTTTTTTATAATTTAACATATCATTTGTATTTGCTTTTCTTATTACTTTTAACAACTGTTTCATCGAACTATTTTTGTTTATACTATTTAAATCAACTGTTTTTTCTAATAAAACAATAGCTAAGCTATCACCTGCCTGTGTAGGAACAACACAATAATTATTTATTTTCAGGCTTAAACCATTTGCATCATAATATTTAACTTCATTTGTAGGTAATAATCTTACTGCTACTACATCTATATATTCCATTCTTCTTCTCCTTTTATTTCTTTTCCATTATTATTGCATTAGCCGGGCATTCAGTCGCACAAATACCACAACCCTTACAATAATCATAATTTATTTGTGGTGGTATTCCTTTCTTTATTACTGCATCAGGACAATACAACCAGCAAAGTTGGCAGATTTCTTTTCCTTTTTTTACTGCATTACATAACTCCTTTTTTATTACTGGCTGGTAAATACTCCACGAACCTGTTAATCCTGCCTCACCTAAAAGTGGTTTATTTATCACAGTGATTTTCTCTAAATCATTTTTTAAAGACATTTTTTACCTCACTTATAACTTCTTCTATTGTTCTTAAATTTATTTCTATTTCATCTTTTTTAAAATTTTTCTCTATTACTTTTTTAATTTCTGTTATTGTAAATAAACCACTCACTTCTGAAAATGCTCCAAGTATTGGTGTATTTATTATTGGTCTATTATGTAATAATAATTTATTTTTTAATGCTATGCCTGTTATATCAATTTTTATTATTTTTTCTCCTGCCAGATTCTTATATTCTAATTCGCTATCTGTATTAACTATTATATAATAATCCTCTTTTATTCGTTTAATTATTTCTTCTTCCTTAAACAAAGAACTATCAAGAAAAACAATATAATCTAATTTATTACTCGGTGTTAACTCATAAATATTATTATTACTGCATTTTAAATTAGTTTCAACTGGTGCACCGCGCCGTTCAGCACCATAAGTTGGAATTACTTTAATATCATTAAAACCACACTCAAATAATGCTTCGGCTGTTAATTGTGCTAATGTAACAATGCCCTGACCGCCACGACCTTTAAAAACTATTTCATATATATTTTTATTTTGCATAATTTTAAATTTAAAATAATAAAATATTTTTTTAAAAAAATCAATAAATATTTTTTTGATTAAATTTAGTTTTATTTTGCCTTTTAAGATTTAAGAAAAGAATATAATTAATCACCTTTAATGCCAGCAGGTAAATAATATAAATTTTTGGAAATCTTAATTAAATCATCAAAATTTTTTGCTGCTAATAATTTTGGTGTTGCTTCATTTATATTTATTCCTAAATCTTCTGGAGTTTGAACAATTTTCTTTGCTCTTAATTTTTTTACTTCTGCTTTTGTTATTGACTGACCTATCTTTGTTTCACCAGCAATTGCTGCTATTGCTTTCATTCTTGTTTCTAAATCACGACATAAATCTAAATATGCTATTCCTTTTTCTGTAACTATATGTGTTATCTGGTCGCCAACTATCATCACAGGTTGTGTTTCAAAAAGACCTGTTTGTAAAAATTGTTTTGCATCAAGTTCTTCTACAAATACTGGTATTCCTTTTTTCTCACTTACTGTTGGTGTAATTTGAACAACCAATTTTCGACCATAATAATTATTATTAGCAAAATAACCAGCATTTTTAAATGCTTCTGAAAAATGACGACGACCAGGTGGAGTGCCACCTAAATTTGGAGCACCACCAAAACCTGCTATCATTCCTTTAATTGCTGTTGAACTATTACCAAATTTATCAATTTGTAAAGTAGCACCAATAAATAAATCAATAGCATATAAACCAGCAATATGTGCATAACAGCGATTTGAACGCAAATTACCATCAGCACCGATAAAAAATATATCAGGTCTATTTTTAACATAATTTTCCATTCCAGGTTCGCCACCAAAACAATAAATTCTTTGCACAAAACCTTTTTCTATTGCTGGTATTAGTGTTGGATGCGGATTTAATACCCAATGAGTGCAATACTTACCTTTCATTTTTAGTTTATTGCCATAAGTTGGTAATATAAGTTCTATTGCTGCTGTTGCAAAGCCAAGTCCATGATTTAAACTTTTTACACCATATTTTAAATATATTCCTTTTAAAACCATCATTGCCATTGCTATTTGCATATTTGTTATTTTCGCAGGGTCTCTTGTAAATAATGGTTGAATAAAATAATCTTCGTTTGTAACAATAATAAAGTCAACCCAACTCGCTGGTATATCCACCCTTGGCAATTCTTTTACTTTATTTTTTACCTGAATAATTACAATTCCATATTTGAATTTTGTAGCTTCACAAAGTAATGGTGTATCTTCTGTATTAAAGCCAGTATAAATATTTCCTTCATCATCACAGGATTCAGCAACAAGTAAAGCAACTCGCGGTGTTAAATCAACAAAATATCTACCATATAATTCAAGATAAGTATGTATTGCACCGATTTGCACTTTTTTCTCTACAACAAGTTGATACAATTTTTTTGATTGTGGACCTGAATATGCAAAATCAAGTTTTTTACCTATACCTTTATTAAAAAATTCTATATGTTCATTCAATACTATTGAGGATTGCACAAAATGAATATTATTTACTTTTTTAGTATCAACTTTTAATAATTCTCTTGCTAAAAAATCAGCCTGTTTTTGATTATCACCTTCTACACAAACTTTATCACCTTTTTTTATTACACTTTCTAATAATTTTGATGTATCTTCTTTTCTAATAAATTTTGAATTATTTAAACAAAATTTTTTCCCTGCTAATATTCTCTCTTCATAATCTTTTTTTAATTTTTCAAAATCCATACTTTATTCCCCTTTTTATTTAATATTCAATTCTTTTAAAAGGTTCAAAATGACTTTTATATTTTTTAGTTAAATAATTTTTATATGTTTTTACATTTCTATCCTGCAAATGGTCAAATAGCATTGGTGCATTCGAACCATACGAAACATTTTTAATTGGGTCTGGTGATAATTCAGCATAAATAATATCTTCTGTTCCGCGTGCCTGTGCTAATTTTTGTGCAATTGGCGAAACAATCATACTATGTCCAAAAAAATAATTATTACCAGCATCCGGACCAACAGCATTAACTCCAATTACATATATATGATTATCATAAGCACGTGCCTTATTTGTCATTTCCCAAATTTCAAAAGTTCGTAATAATGCTGATGGCCGTGCAATTATTTCTGCACCATTTATTGTTAATATTCTTGCAACCTCAGGAAAATCACCATCATAACAAATCATAATTCCAATATTAGCAAATTCTGTTTTAAATACTGGATAATTTGAGCCAGCAGTACTCCAACCACCACCTGCCAATCGTTCAGTTGGAAAAAGATGTGTTTTTCTATATGCACCACAAACTTTACCTTCTGCATTAATAAAAAATGCACTATTAAATATTTTATTTTTTTCCTTTGTTTTTTCATAAGTAGGCAAAACTAACATAATTTTTTTTTCTTTGCAAATTTTACTAAATGGTTTTAAGATTATATTTATATCAGGTAAAAAAGCATAAAAATCAGATAATGGCATATTTGGTGTAAAACCTGTTGTAACTGATTCTGGAAAAATATATAACTGAGCTTGTGTTTCTTTAATTGCTTTGAAAAGCCAATATTCAATTTTCTCTAAATTTTTTTTTATATCATTTGGAAATATTGAAATTTGAATTCCTGCAACTTTTATTTTTTTCATAATATTTTTATATTATCAAACTAAAAATTCTCAGTCAAGAAAAAATTAATAAATATTTCAGAGAAAATATAGTAAATTCAAAGAGTTTAAAAATTTTAATATATATGATAAAATATATAAAAACAATTTTTTAAAAAATTTTTTTATGAAATTATTTATTTTTTATTCTAACAAATTTTTATTGTTTTATATTAATTCAATTAGTTTTTACTGACAAAGACAATAATAAAATAATAAACTAAATTCAAAATTAAAAAATTTTTAAAGCATCTTAAATTTAATATAATTAAGTGATTAAAAAAATTTTTTTAAAAAACTTGACAAATAAAAATTTATATATATAATAAAGGCTAAATTGCAACAAAAAAAAGAAGTAACACTTTTTCAAAATAAAATTAGTAAGACGATTTTGATATGTATATTCATATCAGTTGTTATTTCGTTGATATTAAAAAGAATTGATTATTTATATGGTTTTGTGCTTGGCGGTTTTACAGGTTTATTAAATTTCAGGTTGTTAGTAACAGTATATAATCGTGAAAATTTTGCAATAAATTTACGCAAAAATTTATTGCAAAAATTTTTTATTAGATATATAATATTTGGTTGTGCTCTTGCAATTGCTGGTTGGAAAAAAGATATAAATATAATTACAACAGCAATTGGTTTTTTCTTTGTGCAAATTAGTATTTTTATAAATGCTTTTTTGGAGAAGAAAATTTGACGCTTAAAAAAAAGATTTTATATTTTTTAATTCTTGTTACAATTGTTCAAATCATTATTGCTATTATTCGTCCTGATAAAATTCAAATTGGCGATGTTTCAAAAGTAGAAAAAGTATTTATTTTTTCAAATGATAAAATTAAAGAAATTCATCAAACAAATCCACATATTATAAAATTTTTACAAATAAATATACGAACAGTAGTAATAAGTTGGTTAATAATTTTATTCTGGTTCTGGGTTGCTTTTAAAGTCAAAAAAAATTTATCAGAAATCCCTTCACGATTACAATCACTTATTGAATTAATTATTGAATTTTTCAGAAATATGGTATTTGATACATTAGGAAAGAAGAAAGGAAAAATTTTCTTTCCTTTAATAATGGCTATTTTTTTATTTGTATGGACATCAAATATAATTGGTGTAATACCTTCATTCTGGCAAATTAGTTATAAAAAAGTAAATGAAAAAGTATTTGAAATAAATAAAAATAATGAAATCGAAGAAAGAGAAAGAGAAACAATAAAGTGGTTAGGTTTTTTACCAGAATGGTTTGAATTAGCCGAACCAACACAGGATATAAATACAACATTAGGACTTGGTATAATGGTTTTCTTCATTGTGGTAGGTGCATCAATTTATTACAAAGGACTATGGAATTATTTAAAAGAATTTGCTGAACCAATATTTATTTTATTGCCATTAAATATTGTTGGTGAAATAAGTAAGGTAATATCACACTCTTTTCGTCTATTTGGTAATATAAAAGGTGGCGGTATTATTCTGGCTGTTGTTTTTTATTTAGTTGGTTATGTTACTTTGCCTGCTGTTTTACCTTTATATTTTGGATTATTTGCTGGAACAGTACAGGCATTTGTTTTTTCTTCTCTTGCACTTGTCTATCTTGCTGTGCAAATTGTTGATGATAATGACTTAAAAGAAGATTAGAAAATAAAATATTATGGAAATAAATTTAATAGTAAATGGTTTTAAATTTTTAGGTGCTGGTTTATGTATGGGTTTTGGTGCTATTGGCACAAGCATTGGTATTGGCTTTGCCGCTGGTGAAGCAGTAAAAGGAATTCAAAGACAATCAAATGCTTCAACAGAAATCACGAAAATAATGCTTATTGGCCAGGCAGTTTCTGAATCACCTGCTATTTTTGCACTCGTTATTGCTATACTTATGCTTTTCTCACCTGTTGATATTCCACCTGATGCAAATCTTGCTTTTTTAATCACAAATTTTGGTTTATTTTTAGGCGCTGGTATAAGTATGGGTTGGGGCGCATTTGGTCCGGGTATTGGTTCTGGTTGGGCTAATGGTTATGCTTGCGCTGAATTAGCACGAAATCCACATTTAAATCAACTTATTTTACGAACTATGCTAATTGGTCAATCAGTTTCGCAATCAACAAGTGTATATGCTCTTGTTGTTGCTTTATTATTATTATTTGTTGTTTAAAAAAATTTGTTAGATATTAAAGGAGGTTTTATTTATGGCATTAGAAAAAGTTGACCCAGAATTATGTAAGGCTATTATTAAAGCAGGTGCATTTATTGGTGTTGGTATTTGTATGGGATTTGGAGCAATTGGACCTGGCGTTGGTGAAGGTTATACTGCAGGTAGAGCTTGTGAAGGTGTTAGCCGTAATCCAAAAGAAGCTGGTTTAATAACACGAACAATGCTAATCGGACAGGCTGTATCAGAATCAACAGGTATTTACTCGCTCGTTATTTCGTTATTATTAATGTTCGTTGTTATACCAAAATAATTTTTTCTTTTTTAATTTAATTAAGGAAGTGTTGCATTATGATGGAATTTAATTTCACTATGTTATCGCAGATAATTAGTTTTCTCTTTTTCTTTTATGTGCTGAAAAAAATTCTATTTGAACCTTTAGTAAAATTTCTTGATGAACGTGCAGCAAAAATAAAAAACAATATTGATAATAGTGAAAAAAAATTAAGTGAAGCTGAAGCATTAAAAGCAGAATATGCAAATAAATTAAAAGAATTCTCAAATGAAATGGATAAGATGCGCGATAATGCAAGGCAGGAAATGCAGCAGGAAAAAAATCAAATAATAAAAGAAGCAAAATTACAGGCTGATAAAATTATTGAAGATGCAAAATTATCAATTAATGAACAGGTTCAAAAAGCGAAAAAAGAATTAATCAAAGAAATTGGTGAATATTCAGTCTTATTATCAAAACAAATTTTAGAAAAAGAAGTAAAAGTGAGCGATAATGAAAGAATAATAAATCAATTTCTAAAAACATTTGGAGAAAACTAATGTGAAAAGAGAAAAAATATTAGCATATAGATATGCTGATGGTTTATTCCTTTATTGTAGAGAAAAAACAAAAGAAAAAAGTAAATTATTACAATATCTGGAAGATGTAAAATTAATTACAAAATATTTAAAAGAAAATCCTGATTTATATAAAATCATAATGCAACCAAATTTTGAAGAGAGTAAAAAAATTTCATTATTTAATTCTACATTAAAAAATTTAATAGTAAATAAAGATTTATTTGATTTTTATAGATTATTAATCGAAAAACACAGAATAAATTTATATAATGAAATAGCGAATGAATTTGAAAAATTAATTTACAAACAAATAAGAAAAATAAAAATAACAATAGAAAGTGCAGAAAAATTAAATGAAAATCTCCTAAAAAAAATAAAAGAAAAATTTGAAAAATATTTTCAGAAAGAAGTTGAACTCATTCTAAAAATAAATAAACAATTAATAGGTGGCTGTAAAATTTATAAAGGTTCAGAAGTATATGATTGTAGTATTTTAACTTATTTAAATGAATTTAAACAAACGCTATTAAGGAGTGGATTATAATGCAAATAAAACCTGAAGAAATAAGTAATATAATTAAAGAACAAATAAAAAAATTTCAGGGTGAGACAATTAAATCAAATGAAGGAATTGTCATTCAGGTGGGTGACGGAATAGCACGTGCTTATGGACTCGATGAAGCAATGTCAATGGAATTAGTCGAATTTGAAGACGGCACTTTTGGTATGGTTTTAAACCTTGAAGAAGATAATGTAGGAATAGCAATTTTAGGTGATTACAAAAATATCAAAGAAGGTTTTCGAGTAAAATGCACAGGTAGAATTGCATCAGTGCCAGCAGGTGAAGCATTAATTGGTAGAGTTGTAAATGCTATTGGTCAGCCAATTGATGGGAAAGGCGAAATAAAAACCAATATTTACAGACCTGTTGAAATCATTGCTCCACTTGTAATTGACCGTCAACCAGTTAAAGAACCACTCCAAACAGGAATAAAAGCAATTGATTCAATGATACCAATTGGTCGTGGTCAAAGAGAATTAATAATAGGTGATAGACAAACAGGTAAAACAGCAATTGCAATTGATACAATAATAAATCAGAAAAAAGAAAATGTTATTTGTATATATGTTGCAATTGGACAAAAAAATTCAACTGTGGCACAGGTAGTAAAAACATTACAGGATTTTGGTGCTATGAATTATACTATTGTTGTTTCTGCCTCTGCTTCAGAACCAGCGCCACTTCAATATTTAGCACCTTATGCAGGTTGTGCAATGGGTGAAGAATTTACTTACAATGGCAAACATGTATTAATTATTTATGATGATTTATCTAAACACGCAGTTGCTTATAGACAATTATCATTATTATTAAGAAGACCACCTGGTAGAGAAGCATATCCTGGTGATGTTTTTTATTTACATTCGAGATTACTTGAAAGAGCGTGTAAATTAAGTGATGACCGTGGCGGCGGTAGTTTAACTGCATTACCAATAATAGAAACACAGGCTGGCGATGTTTCTGCATATATTCCTACAAATGTTATTTCAATTACTGATGGTCAGATATATCTTGAAAGTAAATTATTTTATTCAGGCCAAAGACCAGCAGTTAATGTTGGTTTATCTGTTTCCCGTGTTGGTGGTAATGCACAAATAAAAGCAATGAAACAAATCGCAGGTAGATTAAGATTGGATTTAGCGCAATATCGTGAAATGGCTGCATTCGCACAATTTGGTTCTGACCTTGATAAAGCCACACAAGCGCAATTAGCACGCGGTGAAAGAATGTTTGAATTATTAAAGCAGGACCAATATAAGCCAATGCGAGTAGGAATGCAGATTTTACAAATTTATTTTGGCGTTAATGGTTTTTTAGATGATATAAAAGTTGAAAAAGTTCGTTCTGTATTAGAACAATTCGATATTTATATAAATAAAAATAAACCTGATTTAATTGAAGAAATAGAAAAAATGAAAAAACTTGACGATAATTTGATGGAAAAAATCGAGCAAACAATAATTGAATTTAAGAAAGGTTTAAATTTGTAATATGTCAAATTTAAAGAAAATAAAAACGCGAATAAATAGTATAAAATCAACACAGCAAATAACAAGAGCAATGAAACTCGTTGCATCAGCAAAATTTCAAAAAGCACAAACTATGCTTAAAAATTCGCTATTATATCAAACAGAACTAAAAAAAATATTTAAAAATCTATTATGCAAAGCAGTAATTTTTCAATCACCATATTTTGAAGAACGCGAAATTAAAAATGAAGGAATAATAATTTTAACGAGTGATAGAGGTTTATGTGGAAGTTTCAATAACAATATTATTAAGCGGCTAAAAGAACGAGTAGAAAAAAATAAAGAAAAAGGGATAAATACAAAAATATGGGTAATAGGTAAAAAAGGCAAACAATATTTAGAAAAAAGTAATCTTGATATAAAAGAATATTTTATAGGAGTTTACAATAAACTTGAACCAGAAACAGCATCAAAAATATTGTTGCCATTATTAAATTTATATAAAAATAAAGAAATTGATAACATAGTATTTATATATAATGCTTTTAAAAGCACACTTGTTCAGACTGTTTCAGAATTAACCATTTTACCAATTAGTATTAATATAGAAACTGATAATGAATACTATTTATATGAACCAGATTATGAAACACTTTTAAATTACACAATTGAAAATTATTTAGTGAATTTATTTTATAGAATCATTATAGAATCAATGGCATCAGAAAATGCCGCACGAATGACAGCAATGGATAACGCAACAAATAATGCAAAAGAATTAATAAATATATTAACAATAAAATATAATAGAGAACGACAGGCAGTAATAACAAAAGAAATTTCAGAAATAGTTGGTGGTGCAGCAGCATTAGAATAATGGTTATTTTTTAAAAAGATAAGTTATTTCAAAATGGAAATAAAATTTAATTAACTGAAATATTTTTACAGGAGGCAAAAATGAACAAAGGAAAAGTCAAACAAATAATCGGAGTGGTTGTTGACATAGAATTCGAAAGTGGTAATTTACCAAAAATATATAATGCTGTAAAAATTGAAGACCGCGAAAAAAATATAAATTTAATTTTAGAAGTAGAACAACATTTAGGAGCAAATTTAGTTAAATGCGTTGCTCTTGGTTCAACTGATGGTTTAATGCGCGGGATGGAAGCTATTGATTTAGGGCAGCCTGTTTCCGTACCTGTTGGAAAAAAAGCTCTTGGCAGATTAATTAATGTGCTTGGTGAACCTATTGATAAATTAGGTCCAATTGATGCCGAACGCTGGCCTATTCATAGAAAACCACCTTCTTTTGAAGAACAATCAACAGAAGCTCAAATGTTTGAAACTGGTTTAAAAGTTATCGATTTATTAGCACCATATCCAAAAGGCGGTAAAGTCGGTTTATTTGGTGGTGCGGGTGTTGGTAAAACTGTTTTAATTATGGAATTAATTAGAAATATTGCAAAAGAACATTCTGGTTTTTCTGTGTTCGCTGGTGTCGGTGAGCGAACAAGAGAAGGAAATGATTTATGGTTGGAAATGAAAGCTTCTGGCGTGCTTTCGCAAACTGCTCTTGTTTTTGGACAAATGAATGAACCACCGGGTTCAAGATTTCGTGTTGGTCTTACTGGTCTAACAATCGCCGAATATTTTCGCGATGTTGAAAAAAAAGATGTTCTCTTATTTATTGATAATATCTTTCGTTTTGTACAGGCTGGTTCAGAAGTTTCTGCTTTACTTGGCCGTATGCCTTCTGCTGTTGGTTATCAGCCTACACTTGGAACTGATGTTGGTGAATTACAAGAAAGAATTACCTCAACAAAATATGGTTCAATTACTTCTGTTCAAGCTATTTATGTTCCTGCTGATGACTTAACTGACCCTGCGCCAGCAACTACTTTTTCACATCTCGATGCTACTACTGTTCTTTCAAGACAGATTGCAGAACTTGGTATTTATCCAGCTGTTGACCCGCTTGATTCTACTTCAAGAATATTAGACCCTCGTATTGTTGGACAGAATCATTATCAGGTTGCAAGAACTGTTCAAAATATTTTACAAAGATATAAAGATTTACAGGATATTATTGCTATTCTTGGTATGGATGAATTATCAGAAGAAGATAAACTTATTGTTAGTCGTGCAAGAAAAATTCAAAGATTTTTATCTCAGCCATTTTTTGTTGCTCAGGAATTTACTGGCACACCAGGTAAATATGTTAAATTAGCAGATACAATTCAAGGTTTTAAAGAAATAGTTGAAGGCAAACATGATAATATACCAGAGCAAGCATTTTATTTAACAGGCAATATTGATGATGTTTTAGAAAAAGCAAAAAAATTACAGGTATAAAAAAATAGGTATTAAAATTATGAAATTAAGTATTATTACGCCAGAAAATAAAATATATGAAGATGAAATAAAAAGATTTATTTTTACTGCAATTGATGGTGAAATTGAAATTCAGGATAAACACTGCGATTTGATTACTGTAATTGATAATTGTCAGGCAACTATTTTTCAAGAACACTCAAAGAAAGAAATAAATCTCTCTGGTGGGCTGTGTAAAGTTAAAAATAATGAACTTTATATTCTCACAACAAAAGCAGAATTTTTAAATAATATAAAAGCGAATAGTTAATAAAATTTAATCTATCAGACTTTAACTTTTGAAATAATTATTACAAAAGTTATTTTTCTTTTTTCTCTTTTGATTAATCTAATATTTCAAATGGATGTTTCTTTACTTTAAAAGGTAATCTTATTTTCTGATTGTTATTTAAGCCAGAATAATAAATATTCATTATAATCCAGAAATCATTTAAACCATCATATATTGTTGATATTGCTTTATAATCATCATTTTCAATCGCAAGAATAATATCATCAATAACTTCAGTAAAAAAAGGTTTTGTTTGTGGCACATTAACAGTAGCAGGCACAAGGTCAAAAAAATTTTCATATCTTCTACTCGGTTTGACTTCATTTACTTCCCAGATACCATTGCCAATTTTTATTCTGCCATTTTCAAATTGTAAATCAAGTTCAAAATTAAAATATTCTCTATCACCTGATGCTTCGATAAAACTTATAATACCATTTTTAAAATGTAAAGAAGCAAAAGCTGAAACTTCAACTTGATATTTTCTTCTATTTTCTGGAAAACGAACATAACCTATTAAATAATCTATATCACCAGCAAAATATGTCATTATATCAATTAAATGAGTGCCATCGTGTAATAAAGGTCCACCACCAGATTTGCGCCAATCACTATGCCAATCTTCTTTTATACCTGATGTTAATACATTACCTATAATTGTTTTTAATTTTTTATATCGTTCTTCTTCTATTATTTTTTTTACAAATTTATATTCAGTCATAAATCTTCGTTCGTGATTTACAAAAATTTTTTTCTTACTATTTTTCACTATTTCTTCAAGTTCAATTGCTTCTTCTACTTTTGCTACAACAGGTTTTTCTAATAAAATTGCAATTATATTTGGACAAGTCAAAGCATCTTTTAACATTTGAAAATGAAATTCAGTATCAGCAGCAATACTCAATATTTCAATATCTTTTCGTTCTAATAATTTTCTATAATCAAAATATAAAGAATTTTCAGACACTGACCATTTCTTTCCAAAATATTTTAATCTATCAGGCTTTATATCACAACCAGCAATTAGTTTTGTTTTTGGATGAGTAAAATAAGCACCAGCATGCGTGCATGGATGACATCGTAATTTATCATCTTCTAAAAGTGAACCAATTCTACCACATCCAATCACAGCACAATTATATTTCTTTTCTTCCATTTTTTATTTTTCCTTTCATAATTTTTAAAAATATCATAAAAAGTTTTGTTAATAAATTCAAATATTTTTTGAATAATTAAAATATCAATAAAAATTTTTTTATTAATTCAAAAAATTTAATTTTTTATTTGATATAAATTCTGAAATATTATAAAAAAAATGTCTAATTTAATTTTATATTAATGGCAGTATAAATGTGATATATAAATTTTAAAAACTTAATTCAATGCTGGCTTAATACAAAATTCGATAAAAAAAAGTAAGGTGCAATAATCTAAATGGAAAAAGAAAAAAATAAAATATTATTATCAACAACTATATGTGCTTTTTTAACACCAATTGGAATATCATCAGTTAATTTAGCATTACCAGCAATAACAAATGAATTTAATATTTCAAGTGTTACATCTGGCTGGATAATTACTGCTTATATTTTAATGAATGCTGTTTTTTTAGCACCATTTGGTAAACTCGGTGATATAAAAGGCAAAACAAAAATATATAAAACTGGAATATTTGTTTATATGCTTGCAAGTTTTATGATTGCTATTTCTTCATCACATATTCAAATTATCTTTTTTAGAGCAGTTCAAGGCTTGGGTGCTGCAATGATGTGGAGCGTTACTGTTGCTATTATTGTTGATGTATTTGAAAATTACGAGCGGGGTAAAGCAATTGGTATAAATACGAGTGCTGTTTATTTAGGTCTTTCTGTAGGACCTTTTATTGGTGGCTTTGTTATCCATAATTTTGGTTGGCGTGCTTTATTTCTCTTAATTGGTAGTATTGCTCTTTTATTGTTTTTTATATCAATTAAATTTATAAATAATTTACGAGAAAATACTACTGATACAAAAATTGATTTTACAGGAATTTTTTTATATATTTCTGCTATCTCATCTATTTTTCTTGGTATTAGTTTTATTTCACAAAGCAAAGGTATTATTCTTATTGTATCTGGTTTAATTGTATTTTTTTCTTTTATTTATTGGGAATTAAATTTTATTGAACCAATAATAAATATAAATTTATTTACTCAAAATCGTGTTTTTACTTTTTCAAATTTAGCTGCATTAATAAATTATTCTGCAACTTATGCAATTGCATTTTTATTAAGTTTATATCTACAATATTACAAAGGCTATAATGCACAAAAAGCAGGTTTTTTACTTATTACACAACCATTATTTCAATTTTTAGTTTCGCCTTTTGCAGGTAAATTATCAGACAGAATAAA
Organism: bacterium; assembly: GCA_035405645.1. Lineage (GTDB taxonomy): Bacteria > JAGOBX01 > JAGOBX01 > DAONJL01 > DAONJL01 > DAONJL01. The sequence goes on from DAONJL010000036.1 coordinate 18,857, forward strand.
ACCAGCTTATATTGCATCTTTTGGAATGTTTTTAACTGTTGTTGGTTTGATTATGCTGATTTTTATAAATTCTTTTTCTATATTATTTTTAATTTTAGCACTTGCTATTGTTGGTATTGGTTTTGGCTTTTTTTCTGCACCTAATACAAATGCTATTATGAATTCTGTTGAAGCAAAATATTTTGGTATTGCTTCTGGTGTGCTTAGTTCTATGCGTTTATTAGGTCAAATGTTTAGTATGTCTATTGTAATACTTTTATTTAATATTTTTTTAGGAAATGCACAAATTAATTTTCAAAATATTAATAGTTTTATCATAACTCTTAAAATTGCTTTTAGTATTTTTTCTCTTCTTTGCTTTTTAGGAATTTTTGCTTCTTTTGCAAGATGTAAATAAATAAATTAGGTATTTATCATATTAACATTATTAGATGTTAGTTCATTATAAGAGAATCATAAAAACAAATCTTTATAAAAATTATTCTTTTTTTATGATGATATTAGAATTAAGAGAACTTAAAAAGATTGAATTTGCAATTATTTGTATCAATTGCAAATAATGTTTAACTATTATTTTTCTTTTTCGCTATAATTAATAATAATATGCTTTTTTTATCTAATTCTAAAACTTATCCTTTTAGCAAAAATTTAAACAAGTTTTTTCTACATTACTTTAAAATAAAACATTCAACTCTACGATTTTTACTTCTACCTTCTTCTGTATCATTTGATTCAACTGGTTTTGTTTCGCCATATCCCTTTGTTATTATTCTATTTTCTTCAATACCAAATTTATTAACTAAAATTTCTTTTACTGCATTTGAGCGGTTTTCTGATAATTGTAAATTATATTCTTTACTTGATACATTATCTGTATGACCTTCAATTAATATTTTTACTTCTGGTGTTTCCTTTATAGTATTCACAAATTTCTCTAAGTCAGTATCATATTCTTCTTTTACTTCGGCTTTATCTATTTCAAAATAAATAACCAATAATTTTTCTTTTATTTGTTTACTTGCCTTTTCTTCTTCTGTTTTCTTCGCTTCTTCAACTATTGTTTGTTCGCTTTCTGTTTTTGTCTCTTCTTTTACTTCTTCTTTTTCTTTTGTTTCTTCTGCTACTGTTGTTTTTGGCGATGCTGCTTCTTCTTTTACTACTTCTACTGCTGGTTGTGTTTCAATTTCTTCTGTCATTTGTTTTTCATTATTTTTTACTTCTTCTTTTACACTTTCTTCACTTTTTTCTTTTACTTCTGCTGCTTCAATCTTTTCTTCTTCCATTTCTTTTTTTGCTTCCTTTACTCCTTCTTCAACTTTCTCTTCTTCTTTTTCTTTTGTTTCTTCTGCTACTGCTGTTTTTGGCTCGGCTGCTTCTTCTTTTTTTACTTCTGTCACTTTTTCATTCTCTACTATCTCTTCAACTTTTATTTTTATTTGTTTTTTTGGTTCTTCTTTTATTTCAGCAGTTTGTGATTGTGTATATTTACTAACAAATGGAAAACTTAAACTTAATGAAACTAACAAATCATCTCTATTATGCTTAAAAATATTTATGTATTTTACCTCAGTTTTAATTAAGGTATTATTTTTACAGAAAAATTTTAAACCAGTCGCACCAGCAATACCAAATGTATTTTCATCAAAAAAATTTTGATTTACACCACCACTTAAATAAGGTGATATTTTTAAATTTGAGAAATTAAATGCTTTATAATTATATATAGCATCAATACCTAATGAATAAATATCTTTTCTTTCAGATGGTATTTTAATTTTCAAAGGAACATAACCAAAACTAACTTGCACACTAATTGGTTCTTTTTTTAAATATCGTTCAAAATTTAATCCAAATTTTACTTCATCTTTATGGTTTGAATTATTACAAAAATAATTATACCCTACAAAAGGTCCGATATAATCATAATATTTTACCTCTTCTGCAAATAAATAAAAAATAAAACTAAAAAAAATAACACAAACAATTTTTAGCATTTTCTTCACTCTCCAGAAAATAATTTTTAAAAATTTATAATACTTTATATTTATTCTTTTGTCAATTTAATAATTTTAAAATTCCAGAAAATATCCCAGACATGGTATACCCCTTTGCAGAATTTACTTCTCTTCTCGACAGAAAAATAAAAAGACAAATTTTTAATTTATTTTGTCAGAATAATTAGCCTTATAAAATTTCATTTTTTATTTGACTTTTTTTAATTAATATGTTTATAAATTTTTTGAGATGGAAGATAAAAAAGTAAAAATTTTAATTGTTGATGATGACAAAACGATAATAAAAATTGTTTCTTTTTATTTAGAAAAAGAAGGCTATGAAGTTTTAACAGCAGAAAACGGTGAACAAGCTTATAATATTGCAGTCGAACAATTGCCAACAGTAATAATCAGTGATATTATGATGCCTGTGATGGATGGCTATGAACTATGTAAAAAAATAAAAGAAAATGAAGAATTAAAATATATACCAGTATTATTACTCACAGCAAAAGAATCAAAAAGTGATATAATAAAAGGTTTTGAATGTGGTGCAAATGATTTTATAACAAAACCATTCCACTCAGTTGAATTATTAGCACGAATAAAATCATTTGTAAATTTAAGATTAAATCATTTAGAAATCATTGAAAAAAATAAAATTATTGAAAATTCACAAAAAGAATTAGAAACAATATTTAACAATATAAATGAATCAATTTTTATATTTAATAAAAATCTCGAAATAATAAGAATAAATAAAATAGCAGAACAATTATTAGGAAAACCAAAGTCACAAATATTAAAAAAAGCATATCTCGAAGTATTTAATATTGAATATCCAGATAATAACGATATTATCCTCTTATCTATCGAAGAAGAAAAAAATTTTTTAAATAAAGAAGCAAAATTAATAACTGAAAAAGAACAGGAAATTCCTGTTTTAATAAATACTTCCTTTATTAAATTAGATAATGAAGATTTTATTTTAATTGTAGTTATTTTTGATATAACAGAATTAAAAAAAGTTGAAAATATGAAAAATGAATTTTTAAGTATCATCTCGCATGAATTAAGAACACCATTAGCATCAATAAAAGCTTCAGCAGAAACATTATATCTATGTAATGATATTGATATTGAAACAACAAAACAATTTTCAAAAATAATAAATGATGAAGCTGACCGATTAACCCGGTTAATAAATGAAATTCTTGATTTAGCAAAAATAGAATCAAAAAAAATGACATATAATTTTACTGTCATTGAAATAAATAGAATTATAATCAATGTAATAAATTTATTTGAAAAATATGCAAATCAAAAAAATATAAAGTTACATTATTCTTTACCTGACAAAACTCTTTACCTATACGGTGATCCGGATAGAATTCATCAAATAATTTCAAATCTTTTATCAAATGCAATAAAATTTACAGAGCCTGAAAAAAATATTTATGTAAATTTAAAATATGATGATACATTTATTATTCTTGAAATTCGAGATGAAGGTGTGGGTATACCAAAAAATGAATTAAAAAAAATATTTAATAAATTTTATCAGGTAAGTAATTCACTCACGAGAAAAGAAAACGGAACAGGTCTTGGTCTTTCATTGGTAAAAGCTTTTGTAGAAGCGCATAAAGGTATAATAAATGTTGATTCAGAACTTGGAAAAGGTTCAACTTTCACTATTAAAATTCCGCTTTATAATGATACTGAAGAAATCATTAATATTGAAGTCAAAGATAATTTTAAAAATAATAATATTTTAAACATTTTAGTAGTTGATGATTCAATTGAATTTTTAAATTCATTAAAGAAAACATTAGAAACAGAAGGCTTTAATGTATATAAAGCATTGGATGGTATTCAAGCACTTGATATATTAAATAAAAAGAAAATAGACATTCTTTTACTTGACTTAAAATTACCAAATATGAATGGCTACGAAGTAATAAAAAATATTCGAGCACAAAATTCAAATTTACCAATTGTTGTAATAACAGCAAGTGATTTAGGCCGTAGTCAAAAACGTGTTTTACAATTAGGTGCAAATGAATATATGCAAAAACCATTTTCAATAAATGAATTTAAAGAAAAACTAAAAAAATTAAGTTTCAAATTATAAGGAGCAAACAATGGAAAAAACAAATACAACAAAAAAAATTTTAATTATAGATGATGAAAAATATATTTTATTAGTTACTAAATACAATTTAAAAAATGCTGGATATGATGTCTTGATTGCTAATAATGGTGAAGAAGGAATAAAAATAGCACAAACCGAATTACCTGATTTAATTCTTCTTGATTTAATGATGCCATTAGTTGATGGTTTTCAAGTTATTCGCACATTAAGAGCAGATGAATCAACTAAAAGTATTCCAATAATAATTTTAACAGCAAGAGGTAGTGTTGAAGATAAAAATAAAGTATATGAGTACGGCGCAAATGATTATTTATTAAAACCATTTAGTGTTCAACAATTACTTGAGAAAATAAAATCATTTTTCAATCAAAATAATAAATGATTATGGATGTGATGCAATTAAAAAGACTTTTTAAAAATATAAAATTTTCTGAGGTTGAATATATGAAAAAATCAATAGATATCAGCCAATTTTCAGTAATTGATTTAATAAATGTTATTTTATATAACACACTTGAAATAGAATCTGTTTTCGAATTAGTTCTTGAATATGCCTGTCATTTATTAAATGTTAATCAGGGTTCTATAATGATCGTTGATGAAAATAAAGAGAATTTAATAATTAGAACAGTGTATAATAAAGATAAAAAATTAATTGGAGAAAAAATAAAAATAAATGAAAGTATTGCAGGTTGGGTTTATCAAAAAAGATTACCTGTTTTAGTTAATAATATTGAAAATGACCCTTATTTCAAAAAGAAGAATGATCAACAATATGAAAAAAAACATTTATTATGTCTTCCACTTATTATTGCTGGTAATGTGATTGGTGTAATAAATTTTAATGATAAGATTAGTGAAGATATTTTTACTCAAAGTGATTTGGACATTGTTTCAAATTTAATTAAACAAATTTTATATGCGCTTGATCAGGCTGTTCAGGAAGAACATACTGCAAAAGTTATCAGTGATTTATTTAATGAAATTGTTGCTTTATATCAAACAGGTGAAAAATTTTTATATTCACAAACTATTGATGAATTATGTGAAAATGCTCTAAATATAGCAAAAGAAATATTAAATGTGAGCGAAGTTTCAATCTGGCTTTTTGATAAAGAAAAAGCGGAACTCATTTTAAAGAAAGGATTAAATTTTAATTATGATATAAATTCTGTGGCACTTGATAAATCTGTTATTGGTCATTCTTTTAAAAACGGTATTAGTATAATTATAAATCGGCTTGAAGAACATTCTTTTATAAAAAAAGAAGAATGCTTACCTTTTGAAGAGAATAATTTTTTATGCGTGCCAATAGGAAGTCCTGCTAATTGTATTGGTGTTATTACTGCTGGGAAAAAAGTTAAATCAAGAATCTATTATCAAACCATATCAAATGATTTTTCTGATGGTGATAGAAGATTACTATATGCTGTTGCTAATCAATTATTTATTACTTATAGTTTTCTTGAAATTAAACTTAACTTAGAGAAAAAAGTAGAAGAACGAACATCTGAAATTCAAAAAATGCATCAAGAATTAGTTGATATAAATAAAAGAAAAGATGAATTTCTTTCTTTTATTTCACACGAACTCAGATCGCCGATTTCAATTATTAAATCATCAGCAGAACTAATAACAGAATTAGAATCTTCATTAGCAGAAGAAACAAAAAATTTACTTACTATTATTAACGATGAATCAATAAGAATAAATAAGATGATAACTGATATACTTGAATTTTCAAGAATTGAAAATGGTAAAATAAATTTTGATTTTAAAGAAGGAAATATAAATGAATTAATAAATAAAGTTATTTCACAAAATTTGCCAAAAGCAAATAACCAGAAAATAAGTATTAGTAAAGAACTTGATTATGAAATTCCGAATATAATTATTGATACAGATAAAATGTATATAGTAATAAACAATTTTGTTGATAATGCAATTAAATATAATAAAGAGAATGGCAGTGTATTTATTTCATCATATCAGGATAATGAATTTATTTATGTTAAGATACAGGATACAGGATGGGGTATTGCAGAGGAATCATTACCACATTTATTTAAAAAATACTATCGAGCATACACAAAAAGTGCTAGCGTAAAAGGAACAGGTCTTGGCTTAGTAATCTCAAAATTTATAGTTGAAAAACACAAAGGTTCAATTTCTGTTGAAAGTAAATTAGATGTTGGCACATCATTTATAATCAAACTCCCGAAAAATAAATGATTGTAAATTTGACATTTTAAAAAATTAAATCTATAATAAAAAATAATGATTTACAAAAGTGATATTCATAAAGTATTACGAGTAGAAAATGCAGAAGAATTCCCAGGAGTATTTATAATTGATAATATAAATGCGTGTAATTTAAAATGTTCAATTTGTGAC
>DAONJL010000037.1:0-25294 GCA_035405645.1 bacterium
AAATATGATTTTATAACAGCAGGCGAAGTATTAGAACACCTTGCCAATCCTGAAAGAATGCTTATTATTTTAAAAAATTTACTTAATAAAAATGGGAAAATATATCTGTCAACCTGTGCTAATTGCCCTGCAATAGACCATATATATAAATTTAATTGCATTTCTGAAATTAAAGATATGATAGAAAATGAAGGATTAAAAATTTTAGATGAATTAATACTACCAGTAGAAAAAATGGATATGAAAGAAATAATTAATAAAAAAATTACAATAAATTATTGTGCAATATTAGGGAGGCATTTTAATGATAAAAAAAATTGAAAATTTTAAAATTGGTGATAAAGCAGAATTCAGTCATATAATTACAGATGAAGATATTAAAAAATTTATAGAATTAACTGGTGATGATAATAAAATTCATACTGATGATAAATGGATTTCGCAGACTAAATTGAAAAAAAAAGTTGCACATGGTATGTTAAGTGCTTCATTTATTTCAACTATTATTGGAACTAAATTACCAGGTGATGGAGCATTATGGATTTCTCAAACAATAGATTTTTTAAATCCTGTTAGAGTTGGTGATAAATTAGATATTTGTGCTACTATCACTGATATTAATCTAAATCTAAAAATTATAGAACTTGAAATTGAAATTAAGAATCAATACCACCAAAAAGTTATCACAGGTAAAGCAAAAGTTAAAATGATTGATATTGAAGTTAATGATAAAACTGAGGAAAAAAATATTATCGAAAAAGTAATATTAATTATTGGGGCAACAGGTGGTATTGGTAGAGCTGTTACAAAAAAATTTATTGAGAAAGGTTATTCTTGTATAATCCATTATCATTCAAATAAAAAAATTGCTGAGGAATTGTTAGAATTAGCAAAAAAAAATGGAAATAACGCATTATTAGTTAGATGTGATATTTGCGATGAAAAACAAATAAAAGAAATGTTTGAATATATAAAGCGTTTTTATACAAATATTACGGGTTTTGTAAATTGTTCTATTTCAAAATTTGCAAATATTAAATTTCAAGATATGGGATGGGAAACAATTGAAGAACAATTAACTATTAATTTAAAATCCAATTTTTATCTTATCAAAGAAATATTACCTTTTATGGTAAAAAATAAATATGGAAAAATTGTTTTTATATCTTCGCAATCTACAGAAGATGTACCACCACCTCAATTATCTCATTATAGCATTTCAAAATCAGCACTTAATTCATTTGCTAAAAATCTTGCAGTTGAATTGGCACCATTAGGTATTCGTGTTAATATCGTTTCACCAGGTATGACTGATACTGAACTTATTTCTAATTTGCCAGAAAAAGCAAAACTTTTAACAATAAGTAAAACATTATTAAAAAGATTAGCAAAACCAGAAGATATTGCTTCAGCAATTTATTATTTAATATCAGAAGATTCTGATTATATTACAGGTGAAACATTGCGAGTAAATGGAGGCCAGACAATGTTATGATTGATGAAAATATAAATGATTTTCAAACAATAATAAAATATAATCGCGAATTATCAAAAAAATATACAAACTGTAAAAAATACAAAATTAAAATTTTATCAAATATTACTATAAACCCTATAAAAGATATTTTAGAATTTTTCCTTCAAAAAGAAAACATACCAGTAGAGGTAACTATTGGTGGCTTTGATACAATTATTCAAGATACAAAAAATTATAATGATGAAAATGCTATTATAATTTTTTATGAATTAATTAATTTAATAAATGGTTTTGCATATAAAATTGATTTAATAAGCGAGAGTGAATTTAATGATTTATTGGAAAAAACTAAAAGTAATATTTTTCAAATTTTAGAAAATCTAAAAAAATGTTCTCTAATATTATTTAATACTTTTTCCTCACTTCCTATATCTTATTCAAATCTTGAAAAAAATCTTATCGATACTTTTTGTGATTTATTAAACAACTATCTATATTCAATTAAAAAAGATTATATCAACCTTAAAATTTTTGATATTCAAAAAATTTATTCAAATCTTTCTTTAACAAAATCAATAGATTGGAGATATTTTTATTCAGTATTTTCATTATACACTATTGATTTCTATATTAGTTATTGCCAATATATAAAACCAATTATTTTATTAAATAATGGAATTTATAAAAAATTAATTATTGTTGATTGTGATAATACATTATGGGAAGGGATTTTGGATGAAATTGGTTATAAAAATATTGAATTAAAATCTGATTCTTATAAAGGGAGAATTTTTCAGGAAGTTCGTGGTATATTAAAATATTATAAAAATAATGGTATGCTTTTATCAATAGTGTCTAAAAACAATTTTGAAGATGTTAAAGAATTATTTGATTATGCTAATAATGAAGATATGATTTTGTCATTAGATGATTTTGTTATGACACAAATAAATTGGAATAATAAAATTGATAATATAAAAAAAATTATAAATGAATTGAATATAGGTTATAATAGTGTCATTTTTATAGATGATTCAGATTATGAAATTGAATTAGTAAAAAAATATTTACCTGATATTACAACAATAAAAGTACCAAAAAATATCTACGAATATCCAATTTTATTAAGAAAAACATTAGATTATTTCTTTAATAAAAATATTTCATACGAAGATAGGTTGAAAACAATAATGTATCAAAGAGAATTTCAAAGAAAGGCTTTAAAAGAAAAAGCATTTGACTTAGATGATTATCTTAAAAAATTAGGTTTAAAACTTAAAATTTATATTAACAATAATTCGCAAGTAAGAAGAATAAGTCAATTAACACAAAAAACCAATCAATTTAATTTAACTACAAAAAGATTTTCAGAAGCAGAAATTACAAATTTTCTTGAAGATAAAAATTATATAATTTATTCTTTTGAATTATTTGACAATTATGGTAATTATGGATTAACAGGGTTATCAATAGTTAAAAAAGAAAATAATAATGAGGCAACCATAATAGTTTTTTTAATGAGTTGTAGGGTAATTGGCAGAAAAGTTGAATTTGCTTTTATGGATTTTATAAAAGAACATTTGCAAAAAAATAATTTTAAAAAAATATATGCTAATTATTATCCTACATTGAAAAATTCATTAGTTAAAAATTTTTATGAAGAAACAGGTTTTTTATTGATTAATGAAGATATAAATCTTGGTAATAAATCTTATTTATTTTCATTAGAAGAAGAAAATTATTATAAAAACTATATACCATATATCGAGGTTTCTTATGAAAAATAATATTAATTTAGATGATGAAATTAAAGAAGTTATGGCTGATATATTTGGCATTGAAAAAAATTTAATCGAAGAATTTTCATCACCAGAAACTATTCCAAATTGGGATAGCCTTCGGCATATGAATTTAATATTATCTTTAGAAAAAAAATTTAACATTCAATTTACACCTGATGAAATGATGGAATTATTAAATTTTAAATTAATTTATACTATTGTGAAAGAAAAATATGAAACAAATAACTGATAAATCAATATCTCTTCTTTGTTGGGGTTATAATGAAGAAGAAAACATTTTAAATTTTTTAGAAAAATCAACTGAATTACTCGAAAAAATAGTTCGTGAAAAAATAATGGATGATTATGAAATTATTTTTGTTGACGATGGTAGCACAGATAAAACTTTAGAAATTGCTAAAAAATTCAAAAATGAAAAAAATAATAAATTAATAATTTTAATAAATACCAAAAATATGAATGTAGCATATTCTTTTAAACGAGCATTAAACGCAGCAACAAAAAAATATATCTTCTGGCAAACTATTGATTGGTCTTATGATATTTCGAATTTACCGGAATATTTAAAATATTTAAAAGATTATGATGTTATTCAGGGTATTCGAAGAAAACCTGTAAATATAAAAATAAAATTTTTAAAACCATTTGCTTTATTATTAAAACTGTTTGGTATTAAACATTTGACAAAAAGGTCAGATACAATACCAAAAGCATTTGTTTCAATAATTAATTATTTGCTAATAAGATTATTATTTAGAGTTCCTGTTTCTGATTTTCAGAATGTATCAATTTATCCAACAAATTGGATAAAAAAACAAAAATTAGAAGCAAACAGCTCTTTTGCTAATCCAGAATTAATAATTAAAGCATATTGGTCAGGCTTAAAAATAAAAGAAGTTCCAATAAATTTTATACCACGCCAATTAGGTAAAGCAAAAGGAACTAAATTAAAATCAATTATGAAGTCAATCAGAGATATTTTTAAGTATTGGTTTAAATGGATAATTTTAAATGACTTTCAGAATAAGAAAAAAGGAATAATTGACAGAAGTTTTAATGATTAATTTTAAAAACAAGAAAACGATTATTATATTAATTAAAATATTTTTAGCATTATTTTTAATAATATTCTTAATTACAACAAATCAATTAGACTTTAAACAATTATTTTTTTTATTCAATAAAAATTATATACTTATTATTTTTTTTATTTGCAGTATTGGTGTTTATTTAGTGCAATTTTCTACCGCGTTGAGATTGTTTATTTTATTAACTTCTATAAATTATAACATAGGAATATTAAAAATTATTAAATATACTTTTATCGGAAGTTTATTTAATATGATTTTACCAATAAATATTGGAGGCGATATTGTAAAAGGATATTATATTTTTAAAAATGAATTAGAAAAGCAGGGGCGAACAATAGGAATCTTAATTATTGATAGATTACTTGGTTTATTATCTTTGTTCATTATAAGTATTTGTTCAATAATATATTTAATATCAACCAATAAATTATCTTTATGTAATATTTTTAAAAAAATAAATATATTTTCAGTCATAATAATAAGTTCAATTTTTTTATTTTTATTTTTTTTAATTTTATATAAAAATTGGTTAGAGTGCTTAATAAAAAAAATAACAAAAAAACCTATTATATTAAATTTAATCGAAGGTTTTACTATTCTCACAACTAATAAATCTCAAATCTTTATTGCAATCATAATCGGACTTTTTTCGCATTTAATAACTTTGATATGCTTATTTTTAATATCATATTTTATTGATGAAAAACTATTAAATTTTATTCAATATATCTCAATTAGTGCTGTTGTAATATTAATTGGTAATATACCTCTTACACCAGGGAATATTGGTTGGTTGGAATTTATTGGTTCTATTGGTTGGCAATCTCTTGGTTCAAATAATGGAGCATTGACTTTTTTTATTTGGCGAATTATATATTTAATAAATATATTGATTGTTTATTTATTTTTTTTATTTATATTTAAAAAAGAGATAACAAAATGATGCATACAAATAAAGTATATTCAATTAGAGAGGAAGCAAAAGAATTTCCAATGATGTGTGTTATATCTTTTGTATATGTTTGCAATGCGCAATGTCCGAATTGTCCTTATAATAATTCAGATATTCGTTCTTCATATAAAGATGCAATTTTTATGAGTGAAGAAATATTTAAAAGAATTGCTGATGAGTGCGGCCAATATAAATCTGTGATAAGAATTTCAGGCGGTGGTGAACCAATGCTTCATCCACAAGCAATTGAATTAATAAAATATGCAAAAGAAAAAGGAGCGAAAATTGGGTTAATAACAAATGGTTCTAAATTTGATAATGAAAAATTATATGAACTTATAAGTATTAATGTAGATGTAATTGAATTTAGTGTTGACGCTTGTGATGAAAAAACTTATAAAATGGTAAGACCAGGATTGGATTGGAATAAAACTTTTTCGAATATAAAAAAAGCAATAGAACTTAGAAATAAATTAAAATCACAAACATTAATTATTGTTAGTGCAATAAATCAAAAAGGCGTTAATATAAAAGAAGTTGAAGAATTTTGGAAACCAATTGTTGATAAAGTTCAAATAAGAAAATATTTAACCTGGGGTTATAATCAAGATTATTCAGCAGACCCAACACCTTATCTGCCCCCAGAAGAAAGAATACCCTGTCCCTGGCTTTTTGAAAGACTTAATATTGATTCACGAGGCGATGTAACTTTATGTGGCGAAGATATTGCTTTCAAATATAAATTTGATAATATTATGAAGCATTCTATTAAAGAAATATGGTTAGGTGAAAAATTTAATTTTTTTAGAGAAAAGCATTTAAATAGGCACGGCGACGAAATTGAAATTTGTTCAAAATGTCCTGATTGGAAATATCGTTCCTGGCAATATAATTATTGGAAAATTTTAAACGATGCAAAAAATAAAAGAAAATAAAAAAATTATTGGTATTTTACAACCAGGTTATTTGCCGTGGTTGGGTTTTTTTGAACAAATAATACAAAGCGATATTTTTGTAATTTATGATGATGTTCAGTATGATAAACATAGTTGGCGTAATCGTAATAGAATAAAAACAGCAAATGGTGTGCAGTGGTTAACTGTTCCTATTTCTTTTTCTTTAAATGAAAAAACAAAAATAAAAGATGTAAAAATTAATAATAATTTTTGGCAAAAGAAACATTTTCAAGCCATAAAACTTAATTACAGTCGTGCAAAATTTTTTAAAAATTATATTGAAATATTTGAAAATGCATATACAATGAATTGGAAATATTTAATTGATTGTGATATGTATTTTATAGAAAAATTAATGGAAATTTTAAATATTAAAAATAAAAAAATTTATTTTTCATCTAACCTAAATATTACTGGCAACAGAATTGAAAGACTGATAAATATATGTAAATATTTTGACGCTAATATTTTTTATGAAGGTTCTGCTGGTAAAAATTATATTAATATTACTGAGTTTGAAAAAAATGGTATTCAAGTTATTTTTCAAGATTATTGCCATCCAAAATATAATCAATTATATGGTGAATTTATTCCATATCTTTCTGTTATTGATTTGATTTTTAATGAAGGAGAAAATAGTTATAATATTATTTTAAATAAAAATGAACAGGAATAATAAATATGAAAAAAACAATATTAATTACAGGCGGAGCAGGATTTATTGGAAGTAATTTTGTTAGGTATATTTATAATCATTATCCAGACTATAGATTAATTGTTCTTGATGCTTTAACTTATGCTGCGAATATTGCATATTTGCCAGTTGATATTAATAAAGATTATGATAATGAAAGATTAATATTCTGGTATGGGAATATTAAAAATGGTGAATTAGTTGATACATTAGTTTCGCAATCTGATATTGTTGTTCATTTTGCTGCTGAAACTCATGTGACTCGCTCTATTTATGATAATTATTTATTTTTTGAAACTGATGTTATTGGCACACAAACTATTGCTAATTCAGTTTTAAAATATCGAAATAAAATTGAGCGATTTATTCATATCTCAACATCAGAAGTATATGGCACAGCAGAAACTGAAAAAATGAATGAAGACCATCCTTTAAAACCATTAAGTCCTTATGCTGCTGCAAAAGCAGGTGCTGATAGATTAGTTTATTCTTATTGGAAAACTTATGAAATACCAGTAATTATTGTTCGACCATTTAATAATTATGGTCCTCATCAACATTTAGAAAAAGTTGTGCCAAGATTTATAACAAGTTGTATATTAAATGAAAAATTAAAAGTTCATGGTGATGGTTTAGCAGCAAGAGATTTTATTTATGTTGAAGATACCTGTAAAGCACTTGATATAATTCTACATTATGATATTAATAAAATAGCTGGCGAAATCTTTAATATCGCCAGTGGTTGTCATAGGACAATATTATCAATAGCAAAAGATATAATAAAGTTAATGAATAAAAGTGAAGAATTAATAACATTTACAGGAGATAGACCAGGTCAGGTATTTAGACATACAGGTGATTATTCAAAATTTAATAAGTTAACTGGCTGGTCGCCGCAAATTGATTGGCAAAAAGGTTTAATTAAAACAATTGAATGGTATTCAAATAATGTTAATATTTGGACACCAATGATTTGGATGCGTGAAGTTCCGATTATTACAAAATCTGGTAAAAGAGAATTGCATTAATTAAAATCAATAAATTTTTTATGTTAAAAAAAAATTTTTTTATTTTATTTAGCATATTAATAATTCTTTTTTTATATTTATTACAAATAGCATATTTAGGAATTGGTGGATGGCTCTGGCCTGATGAGAGATATATACAATTTTTTTCTTTATATTTTTGGAAGAATTATAATTTAGGTGAATTTATAAAATCACCGCCTGTAATTATCATAATGGCAATCATAAATGCTATTATTTTTTTATTTTTAAAAATTATGAATATTACTTATAATTTAAGTGATTTTGCTGCTTATTCAATTATAAATTCTGATCTTTTTACTTATGCAGGTAGATGTTTTTCAATTCTTTCTGCTTTTGGCGTTATCTTTTATTCTTACAAACTCTTAAAAAAATATCTCGAAATTGAAATTGTATTAATAACAATTTTATTTTTATTTGCTTCTTATTCTTTTATCTGGTCAGCTACAATTTACAAAGAAGATATGTTTGCCTTTTTGATTTTAGTAATTTTTTTATATTATCTTTCTGAATATCTTGATAAAAATAATATTAAATATTTATTTATTGCTTCTTTTATTAGTGGTTTTAGTTTAGGGGTCAAACAAAATAATTTAATTATTATTATTGATGTTTTTATTGTTCTGATTATTTTTTATAAAAAAATAAATCTTAAAAATATTTTTTATGTTTTATTTTTTTTATTTTTTGGTTTACTTGTTGGCGACCCTTATTTAATATTTTCAATCAAAGATTCAATTATTATAAAATGGTTTTTAGGTATGTTATCTGTTTTATTCCCAGCAGTTAGAAATATCATTTTCAAAATAATACCTACTTATAAAACTGAATTTTTTAATCTATTATCATCATATAAATTTCAACATTTTCATATTGGTGAAAGCGGTGATAAATGGCAAAGCTTTATTTCATCTATTTCATTTCAATCATTTAATAGTATAATTTTTTATTTTGGTTTCTTAGTTATTTTATTCTTTACAATAAAATTTTTTATTGAACTTTTAAAAAATCATTCTATTTTCCAGTCAAAAACTAAATATATTATTTTGTTGCTACATATTTATTTTTATTTACTATTTTTTTTAAAATATGAAGTTAAAGAATTTAGATATTTATTCCCTATTCTTCTTTTTATATTTTCATTTGCAGCAATTGGAATTTGTAAAATAGCCAATATTTTAAAAATAAAAACAAAATTTATTTTATTATTGGTTTTACTTTTGGCAATTCATAATCTTTATAAAATATATAACGCCATTTATAATGAACGAATACCTTATGTAAATGCTCAATCATTTATCAAAAAAAATATTCCACAAAATTCTAATATTCTTGCTGATAATATGTATATTCCAAATATTTTGTTTAGATATGAAATTAATCAAAAAAAAATTGAAAAATTAATACCATATATGAAAAATAAAAATATCTTAAAGGATAATTTTAAAATATCTTTATTTACTACTCCTATCTCTCTTCGTGAAGATGATTATGAACTTCAAGAAAACAATTTCAAAGAAATATTGGATTCTGACCATCTAAAAAAGATTGATTATATTATTGTTTCTAAAAGTTTATATGGTCGTTTTTTTTCTTTAAATTATCCAGAAACTCAGCGTTTTTATAACTATATAAAAGAAAATTTTAATTGTGTCTTTCAATCCGGTGATATTTATATTTACAAAATAGATAAATAATTTCAATTATAAAAAATTTTAATTTTTTTATATACACTTAAAAAAGAATTAATTTTTTTTTTTTGTTGAACTATATTTTTTTATATAATTAAAAAGTTTTATTTTATATTATTGTAAACTTTCTTTATTGACACTTTCCAAAATTCTTTATAAAATTCAATTAGTTTTTATTTTTATTAAAGAGGTTTTTTATGCTAAAAATAGGTATTTTCGGTGCGGCTGGTTATACTGGCTTTTATTTAATTAAGTATTTACTTAATTATGAAAATGTATCTATTGATTGTATTACTTCTACTTCAAAAATTGATGCAAAGTATTCTGATATTTATCCTTTCTTTATAAATAAATTTGAAAAAAAATTTATTTCTTCTGATGAAGCATTAAACTATGATTTAGATGCTGCTTTTCTTGCTTTACCACATACTCAATCTTTTAATTATGTAGATAAATTATTAGCCAAAAAAACAAAAGTAATTGATTTAAGTGCTGATTATAGATTTAATGATTTTAATACTTATGAAAAATATTATAAAGTTCAACATAATGATAAAAAAAATTTATCAAAAGCAGTTTATGGTATTCCAGAAATTAATGCTGCTGAAATTAAAAACAGTTCTTTAATCGCTAATCCTGGTTGTTATCCAACTTCTGCTATTATTCCACTTTTCCCTTTATTAAAGGAAAATTTTATAAATAATGAAAAAATAATTATTAACTCAAATTCAGGTGTTTCTGGTGCTGGTAAAAAACCTGCTGAAAATATTATTTTCTGCGAAGTTGCTGAAGATTTTAAACCATATAATATTTTAGAGCATAGGCATAAACCTGAAATTGATGAAAAATTATTTTATTTTACAAAACAAAAAACTGATGTTATTTTTATTCCTCATCTCTTACCAATTAAACAAGGTATGTTCACTACTATTTATGCTGAACTTAAATCTGATATAAATGCTGAGAAAATTTCACAATTATTTTATGAATATTATTCCAAAGAAAAATATGTTAGGATTAGAAAAACTATTCCAAAAATTACTGATGTCGTTTTTACTAATTATATTGATATTTTCTTTACTATTAAAAATAATACATTAATTATTTTCTCTGTAATTGATAATCTAATTAAAGGAGCAAGCGGTCAAGCATTACAAAATTTTAATTTGTTATTTGACCTTGATATTAATTTGAATGAATGCAAGTTTAATCATTCCAATTTATAATGCAGAAAAAACTCTAAAACTTTGTTTTGATTCTTTACTTGAACAAAATGATTTACCGGCACAAATAATTATTGTTTATTGCACTTCCTCTGATAAATCATTGGAAATAATTCTTAATTATAAAGATAAATTAAAATTTGATATTTATGAAATTCCTCTTTCTTCGCCTGCCAGAGCAAGAAATACTGGAATTAAATTTGCCAATTTTGATTTGATTTTTTTTATTGATTCTGATTGTATTGTTCCAAAAGATTATTTTAAGAAACTTCATCAAGAAATAATTAATAAACAAATAAAAGTTGCTGGTTGCAAAATTTATGGTTTTAATCCTGTTAAGATTATAGAAATCTACTTATCAGAATTTGGTCTCGCTTTACAGGACAATGATACTATTTTCACTGAATTAAAATTATTTAATTCTTTTCTACATACTGCGAGTTTTGTTATTAATAAAAATATCATAGAAAATATTGGATATTTTAATGAAAATCTTTTTACAGGTGAAGACCACGATTTCTGTTATAGAATTCTATCAAAGAATATTCCAATTCACTTCTTTAATTCGATTTTTATTTTTCATAAATTTAATAATAATTTTTTAAAATTTATTAAGCAAACTTTTTCGTTTGCTAAAATACATTCTTTCTTGATAAAAAAATTTAAAGGAAATTTTACGATTTTAAATTTGCACAAAAAAACTTTTTATATAAAATCTGGAATACCTTTTCTTATTAATCTTAATAATCCATTTTTAAAATTTTGTTTTCTTATTCTTTTGCTTCTTTTTTCTAAATGGTTTATTATTTTATTTTTACTCTGGTTTTTAAAATTATATCTTTCATTAACAAGAAAATTCTGGAAATATAAACAAAATTATTTTAAAATTTTTATTTTATTAATTATTCATTTGATTTATAATGCTACATCATTTGCAGGCGATTTTTATGGTATTTTTATTTATAAAAAATTTTTAAAATAATTATGAAAAAAATTTTATTAGCAATTTTTTTATTTATTTTATTTTTTAATAATCTTAAAACTTTTGAGCCAGCAAATTTGTTTTCAGATTTAAAAGCAAATGATAAAAAAGCAGAGTTTGATAAAATCATAATACAATTACAGGCAGAACGAGAAAATTATTATAAATTATATAATGATTGGCAAAAAGAAAAAACGAAAATAAAAGAAGAAATTGATTTTATTAAAAAAGAAATAAAATTATTAGAAACAAAAATAGATGAAGAAAATAAAACAAATCAAATATTAGAAAAACAAATCATTGCATTACAAAATGAATTAAAATCTGATACACAAATGATTTATACACCTTTATTTTACAATGTTTTAAATGAATTAGAAGAAATTATTAAAACTGGCATTCCATTTAAAAAAGAACAAAGATTAGATGAAATTTTAATTAGAAAAAAAATTGTTAACGATGAACATTCAACATTAATTACAAAATTTAATTCAGTCTGGGAAATTGCTTTCAAAGAATTAGAATTTACTTCAACTAATGAAGTATATGACGATAAATTAAATCTTAATAATCAAAATGAAATTGTTAAATATATCAGATTAGGTAAAATTGGATTGTATTTTTTTGATGCAAGCAAAAAAAAATTTGGTATTTATTCAAATCAAAAATGTCAATTATTTACTGATAATTTTACTAAGAAAAATATTATACTATTATCAGAAATGATAAATAACATAAAACCAATAAATATAATTATTTTACCATTACCAAATTTTATCGAAAAAAAATGAAACATACAATTTTTATTATTTTCTTTATACTTTTTATTTTTAATTTTATTTTTGCTGAGGATTTGGTTAAAGCAATTGAAAATGCTAAAATTGACCTTGATGAAATAATAAAAGAAAATAAAAATTTAATCAAAAAAATATCAGATGAACGCGAACAATTAGAAAGACAAAAATCAGAATTAAAATTAAAATTTGAAAAATTATTTGATGAAGAACAGAAGATAAGAAATAAAAATAAAAATTTAGAAGCATTGAAAAATGAATTAGAGAAAAAAATTTCAGAAAAGAATTATGAAATAATTGAATTTAAAAATATCATAAATGAAAGAATAAATGATTTATATACTGAATTATTAGTGTATAGCACAGCACCTGATAATTTTGATGATTTACAAATTTTAAAAAATTTTTTAATTTCCAATATTCAACCAAATTCTGAAAATTTAAAAATTATTTTTAATATTCTATTAAATGAAATTAAAAGAGGTTCGCAAATTATAAAATTTCAAGGAAAATTTTTTAATAAAGAAGGAAAAGAAGATATTGGTGAAATTATAAGATTTGGAAAAATATTTGCCATTTTTAAAAATGATAATAAATTTGGTTTTTTAGGTTATTCATCATCTACTAACTCTTTTTTTGAATTACCAATAAAGTTAAATTCTAAATTTTATAAATATATAAAAAAATATTTCGAAGAAGAGAAAGAAATAAAATATCTGCCAATAGATATTTCAGGTGGCAATGCAATTGAAATAATTAAAAACAAAAAGAATTTAATTGAGCATATTAAATCAGGTGGCATAATAGTTTATCCAATTATTTTAATTGGTATTTTAGCAGTATTCATAATAATTGAAAGAATAATTAAATTAAATAAATATTTAAAAACAAATGAATTAATTTTTAAAAGAATAAATAATTTATTAGATAATCAAAATGAATTAGAAAATTTTTTAAAAGAAGCAAATGATAACATATTTTTTAAAATTACAAAAACTATATTAAATAATAAAGAAAAAGATAAAAAAACAATCGAAGAATTAGTTGAAGAAAAAATAATGTATGAATTACCAGAATTAGAAAAATATCTTTCAACATTAAATATGTTTGGTGCAATATCGCCTTTACTTGGATTACTTGGAACTGTTACTGGTATAATTACAACATTTGATATTATAACTATTTTTGGCACTGGTAATCCAAAATTATTATCTGGTGGTATTTCAGAAGCACTTGTAACAACAGAACTTGGATTAATTATCGCCATACCTGTTCTTTTAGCACATAATTTTCTAACAAATAAAGTTTCAAAAATTATAAATTTCATTGAAAAAAATAGTAATAATATTTTAAATAATTTATTATCTCAATATGAAAATAAATGATATTTTTGATTTTATATCTATACCTTTTATTTATTTTGAAAAAGGTGGATTTCTTATTTTCCCTTTATTTTTTATATCTGTCATTCTTTGGTCTATTATTATTGAATCTTTTTTTATTTTAAAACAAGAGAAAAGAAAGATAAATATTTTTTTAGATACTTTTGAAAAAGAAAAAAAAATAAATTATAATGAATATCAAGAAATAAATAATACACTTAAAAATTTTGATAAAAATATTTCTTATATAAAAATTCTAACATTTATTGCACCACTTATTGGGCTTCTTGGTACTATTACTGGTTTGTTGCGAACTTTTAATTTTACTGATTTGGATAATTTTAATCATATTTCTTCTGGTATAGCAGAAGCATTAATAACAACTGAGTTAGGTCTTTTAATTGCTTTACCTGCTTATTTTTTTCAAAACTATCAGTTAAATTTATTGAGTAAATATAAATTATTTTTTGAACATATAAAAAATAATTATGATTACAATTAGAAAAAAAAATAATTTTCAAACAACAGAGCAAATCAATATTGCTCCACTTATTGATATGGTTTTTATTTTACTTATATTTTTTATTCTTACTTCTACATTTACAAAAGAGACTGGAATAGAAATAAATAAACCTGTCGCAAAATCAGTAAAAAAATTAACAAAAGAGAATATATTTATTACAGTAAATAAAAATGGTGCTGTTTATTATAATAATAAACAAATTGATATTTATTCAATAAGAAGTATAATAAAACGAGCAATAAAAAATAGCCCAAATACTGATGTATTAATAATATCAGATAAAGATACAAAAACTGGTTTAATTGTTTCAATTATTGACCAATGTAAAATTGCTGGTGCGAAAAATATTTTTATTTCAGCTAATAAAAATGAAGAATAAACTCTTTTTTAAATCACTGATTATTTCTTTATTTTTAAATTTATTATTATTTTTTCTTATTCCTTACATTACTTATTTTTCAAGCAAAATAAAATATCCTGATGAATTTATTTCCTCATTAACAATTGATATAAAAAAAATTGAAGAAGAAAAATATATAATTTCAAAAAAAATTATTAATGATAATAAGGAACATTTTAATGCTCAGTCAAATGTAAAAAATGAAATTTTAAATAAAACTATTAATAATAAATTTTCTTTAACAGAACATAAATCATTAAATATAAATTTTGATAATTTGAATATAATTCAACCAGATATAAATATTCCATTATATTCAGAAAATTTTAGATTTGAAAATAGCAGTCAAGGAATTTCAGCATTTACTCAAACTGGAATTTTTAATGAAAGTGAATTAGAAAATAAACCACAAATTATTTATAAAATTGAACCTACTTATCCTATTGTTGCAAAAAAATTAGGAATAGAAGGTTATGTTGTTTTACAATTTATAGTTAATGAAAATGGTAATGTTGAAAATATTATTATTCTTGAAAATTCGCCATCAGATATATTTAATGAAAATACAATAATAGCAGTAAAGCAATGGAAATTTATTCCTGGTTCTTTCAATAATCAGAAAGTAAAAACAAACTGCCAAATCAAAATAAATTTTAAATTAAATAAATAAGAAACTTTTAATTATTTTTGATGATAATATAACTTTGTTTAAATAATGAAATGTAAATCAATTACTAATATCTTTTGATTATCAAAATATTTATTTCCTCAATTTAGCACAAATAAATTTTTACACAAAAACTATATAGAATTTTGCTATTATTTATTTTAATTTTTGTTCAAAAAGATAAATTTAATATGCAGTGAATTATCTTCTATAATTACGCAGTCTATAATAAAATCTAATTCTTAAAAATTCACTCTTTAATTAACTATTATTTTTCTCGGATTTGCTTAATTTTATTTATATTTTTTAACAACTCTCAAAAAATTAAACAACAAAATATGGCAATTTATAATTGCAATTCGGACATTTATCTAACACCATTTTATTTGTTATATAATAATAATTTCTCGTAATTAATTCAAAATTACAATTTGGACAATATGTGCTCGAATATTTAGCCAAACCAACATTCCCTAAATAAACATATTGTAATTTATTTTTTGCTATTTCATATATTTTAATTAATAATTTTTCATCTGTTGGTGGTTGACTTGCTTTATATCGGGGAAAATATCTTGAAAAATGTAATGGTATATTTTTATCAAGTTCTGCTATCCAGTCCACCATTTTCTTTATTTCATTTATATCATCATTTAAAGTTGGTATTACTAAACAGGTTAATTCAATATGAACTTTCATTTCATAAAAAATTTCAATAAATTTCATTACATAAGATAAAGAACCTTTACAATTTTTTTTATAAAATTCTTCTGTAAATGCTTTTAAATCTATATTTGCTGCATTAATTAATTTTGCAAGTTCAGTAGCAGCATCTTTATTTATTGAACCATTTGTTACTAATACTGATTTAATATGATTTTTTTTTAATTCTGGTACACAATCAATTAAATATTCATACATAATCAAAGGTTCATTGTAAGTAAATGAAACAAGATTAGTATTATTTTGTTTGCATAACTCAATAATTTTTTCAGGTTGATATGTTCGCAAAAAATTAATATTTTCTTCCAATATATTTGTTTGACTAATTTCAAAATTTTGACAGAAAAAACATTTCAAATTACAACCAATTGATCCAAATGATAAAATACTTGAACCAGGATAAAAATGATATAATGGTTTTTTTTCAATTGGGTCAAGAGCAGCCGAACAAAATTTACCATAAGTTTCTGCATACAGTATTCCATCAGTATTTTTTCGAACGCCACAAACGCCTATTTTATTATTATCTATTATACATTGATGATGACATAATTTACATTGAACTCTTTTGGAATTTAATTTTTCATAAAATTCTGCTTCGCGTTTAATTTGCATATTAAAAATATTGTTTCAAAATTTCAATAATATCATTTACTGAATCTTTTTTTATTCCACTTTTTATGCCGTATTTAACAATTTCAATTGCTGCCTTATGATAATTATCAAATTCCTCTTCTTTTTCTTCTTCTTTTGCTTCTACTTCTTCTTTCGCTTCTTTTATTTCTTCTGTTTTAAATTCAAATTTTATTTCCTCTTTTACCCCTTCTAAATTATCGCCCTGTTTTTCTATTATTTCTTTTAATTTATCATATTGTGGTGAAATTGCTTCAAACATTTCTTCTGTTAATCTTAATAGTGGTCCAACTTTATCTTTACTTGCTTTACCATAACCACGCAATCTTGATAATGTCGAACGCACATTTCCAAGTATTTCAAACTTTTGTTTTATATCATCATAATCATTTATATATTTAATATCCAGTAATGCCTTTAAATATCGCGCACCATCAAAACCAAAATTATTACCCCAATCAGGTCCTAATTTTATTCCCTGTGTATTATCTGTTCCTGATGTAAATTCTGAATAATATTTATGCGCTAATCTATAATATTTATCTGCTATCTCAGTTAAATCAAGGTCAGAAGCAAGCCAGGCAGCTCGAATAGAACAAATTGCTTTTTTTACTACTGGTAATTGCTTTTCAGAAAAATAATTATAACAATATTCTGCTAAAATATATGCTGCTAATCCAGTTGTTAAATTTTTTTCTGTTGAAAATGATACATCAGAAATATTTTTTATTAATTCCTTTCTTTGATTTACTTCTTTTAAGATCTCTCTTTTCTTTTCAATAATTGCTTCCATTTTCTTATCAGTTACAGTAATATTAACAGGTTTAATATAGATATTATCGAAATCAATATTTAAAGCAGAATAATAACATTTCGGGCAGGTCATTACTTCATATATAAATGGAACTACTGGTTTTCCATTAAATAATTTGTATATTGTTCTTAATTCTGGTATTAAACGAATGCTTACCTGTCGCATTCCGCCAGTGAACATTATTTCTTCATAAAAAGTTGCATTACAAATTGGACATTCTTTTGGCTCTTTTTTAAAATATGTTAATGTTGCCATATTATTCACCTCATTATATTTTTTTTTATTATATATTATCAGATAAATATTTTCAATAATAATTTACAAATTTTTTTGGTATACCACAATCTGCTTGTTCTTTTCCAATTGTAATTTTATTTTATCTTGACAGAAAAAAAATCATATTTTATAAAAAATAGATTTTATAATAACTAATGCGAGAGTGGTGGAGTTGGTAGACACGCCAGGCTTAGAACCTGGTGGGCTTTATGCCTGTGTGGGTTCAAGTCCCACCTCTCGCATTTAAAAGGAATTATATATTATGATAAATAATCAAATCAGTAAAACTTCAAATATTCATAAAAATGCTATAATTGGTGAAAATGTTTTCATAGGCGATTATGTTTATATTGGTGAAAATGTTAAAATTGGAAATAATGTAAAAATATTTAATAATGTAATAATTGATGGAAATACAATAATAAATGATGGTAATCAAATTTATCACTATTCAATAATAGGTACACCACCACAGGACAAAAAATATGCTGGTGAAAAAAGTTTTTTATATATAGGTAAGAATAATATTATCAGAGAATTCTGTACTATTCATTCACCAACTAATGAAAAAAAACATGATTTTGAAACTGCATTAAATACAAAAGAAGGAATAACTTATATTGGAGATAATAATTTTTTTATGACAGGCACGCACATTGCACATAATTGTATTCTTGGTTCTAATATTATTATGGCAAATAATTCTGCTCTTGCTGGTCATTGTATTGTTTACGATAATGCAAATATTGGTGCTTTTGTTATTATTCATCAATTCACTCAAATTGGCGAATTTTCTATGATTGGTAGTGGTTTTCGTGTTGCAAAAGATGTTATCCCATTTGCTCTTGCGGCTGGTTATGATTTTAAAA
Source organism: bacterium (assembly GCA_035405645.1). GTDB lineage: Bacteria > JAGOBX01 > JAGOBX01 > DAONJL01 > DAONJL01 > DAONJL01. Next base: position 18,996 of record DAONJL010000037.1, read on the forward strand.
TAATGAAAGTAAATTCAATTGGTTTACGAAGGAATGGCTTTTCTGCTGATGATATAAATGAAATAAAAAAAATTTTTAAAATATTGTTATGGTCAAATTACAATGTCTCTCAAGCACTTGAAAAATTATCTGAAATTAATAATAAATATTCAAGACGAATAATTGAATTTATAAAAAAATCCAAACGAGGAATTACTGTATGAAAAAATTTAGAAGCACAACAATACTTGCTATTTATAAAGAGAATTATGGTGTTATTGCAGGAGACGGACAGGTAACAGCAGGCGAAACTATTATAAAATCAACATCAAATAAAATCAGAAAATTATTTAAAAATAATGTCCTTGTTGGTTTTGCTGGTGCAGCTGCTGATGCTATTACTTTATTTGATAAATTCGAAGAACACTTACAAAAAAACAATGGTCAATTATATAAATCAGCAGTTGAGTTAGCGAAAGAATGGCGCACTGATAGAATATTAAGGCGACTTTCTGCTCAATTAGCTGTAGTAAGTAAAGAAGGAATACTTTTAATTTCTGGTAGTGGTGATGTGATACAACCTGATGATGGTATTATTGCAATTGGTTCTGGTGGTCCTTTTGCTCTTGCTGCTGCACGTGCTTTATTAAAATTTTCAAAACTTCCATTAAAAAAAATTGCAGAAGAAGCAATTCGTATTGCTGCTGAAATTTGTATTTATACAAATGAAAATATTATTGTAGAGGAGTTAAAATAAGATGAATAATTTTTCTATAAATAATTTAACCTGTAAACAAATAGTTAGCGAACTTGATAAATATATTGTTGGTCAGGAAGCTGCAAAAAAAGCAGTTGCTATTGCTATTAGAAATAGATATAGAAGACTACAATTAAGTGATGAAATGCGAGAAGAAGTGTTACCTAAAAATATTATTATGATTGGTTCAACTGGCGTAGGGAAAACTGAAATTGCAAGAAGATTATCCAAAATAATTAATGCTCCTTTTTTAAAAATAGAAGCAACTAAATTTACTGAAATTGGTTATGTTGGAAGAAATGTTGAATCAATGATACGAGACCTAACATTTATAGCATATAATATGATAAAAGAAGAGAAATCAAAAGAAATAAGAAACAAAGCAGAATTAATTGCTGACAACAGAATTAAAACATTGCTTAAAAATGATTTTGTAAAAAATTATCAAAAATATGATTCAACTTCTATAGAAGAAGTTTACAAAAAATACAGCGATGGTCTTTTAGATGATATTATTATTGAAGTGCCATTAACTAAAGGGCACTTGCCTGATTTTTCTTCATTAGGAATAATTGCTGGTAGTGATTTAGATGAAATAAATATACAAATTAAAGATATGTTTGATGGCATATTTAAAGCAAAAGAAAAACAGACGAAAAAATTAACTTTAAAAAATGTTCGAAAAAATTATATTCAGGAAGAAATAGATAAAATACTTGACTTTGAAGAATTAGCTATAGAAGCAGTAAAATTAACAGAAAATTCTGGTATTATATTTTTAGATGAAATAGATAAAATAATTGGTTTCGAACACTCAGGAACATCACCAAATGTTTCACGCGAAGGAGTGCAGCGTGATTTATTGCCTATTGTAGAAGGAACAACTGTAAAAACTAAATTTGGTGATGTTAAGACGCATCATATTTTATTTATTTCTGCTGGCGCTTTTCATTTTAATAAACCTTCTGATTTAATTCCTGAATTACAGGGTAGATTTCCTATCAGAGTTACATTAGATAATCTTAAAAAAGAAGATTTAAAAAATATTTTAGTTCAACCAAAAAATTCATTAGTAAAACAATATCAAGCATTACTTGAAGTAGAAAAAGTAAAACTTATTTTTGAAGATGAAGCATTAAATGAAATAGCAAAAATAGCTTATGAATTAAATGAAAAGACAGAAAATATTGGCGCACGAAGATTATATGCAATGATGGAAAAAATTCTTGAAGATATAACATTTGAAGCACCGTATGGTAAACCAAAAACAATTAAAATTGATAAAAAATATGTAGTAAATAAATTAAAAGATATTATTGAAGATAAAGATTTAAGTAAATATATTTTATAAAATGGAAAAATTTCCTGATAAATACTTTGTAATTGATTTTGAAAATAGCGGTGGAAATTTAGAGAAAGGTCATAAAATTACTGGTGTTGGTGTAGTTATTGTTGAAAAGAAAAATGGTTCATATCAGATAACAAAAGAATATTCAACTTATATAAATCCCGAACGACCAATTCCATATTTTATCGAAAATTTACTTGGTATTTCTTCTGATGAATTAAATTCTGATAAATATCCTTATATTGAAGAAGTTTTTGATGAATTAGAAAAATTATATAACTATGATAAAATATTTGTTGCTCATTGTATTAGCGTTGATTATAATATGTTTAATTATCATTATAAAAAAAAGTATGGATTTGATTTTGAATGTTATGGAATTGACACTCACAAATTAGCAAAAAATTTACTTGGTTATAAAAAATGTAGTATTGGCGATTTATATATTAATTACAATATTTCAGAAAGCAGACATCATCAGCCTGATTTTGATGCGAAAATTTCTGCTTTTATTTTAATCGAAGCATTAAATAAATTTGAAAAATCAAATAGAATATTAAAAGATTTTATTGTTAAATATCCAAAAAAAAATGGATAAATTAAATTTCCTTAAAAACAAAATAATAAATTATCTTAATACACAGAAATATAATACTGCATTTAATTTTCTTGAAAAATTTTTTAACAATAACGATGATCCAGAATATTATTTCCTGGTCGCTGAAATTTTGAAAGAAAAAAATTTTTTAAAAGAAGCAATTGAATATTATCAAAAAGTTCTTTTTATTTCTGATAAAAAATTTTTTATATATAAAGAAATTGGCTTAATTTATATGCAATTAAATGATTATGAAAATGCTTTATCTAATTTAGCCGAAGCAGAAAAAATGATGACTGATTTTGATAGAGAATTAATTTTTAATATCGGTCAATGTTTAATCGCATTAGGTGATTTTGTTATTGCAAAAAATTATTTTAATAAAATATTTAAAAATAATAAAGATGATTATCTTGCATATCTTGGTTTTGGCAAGTTAAATAAACTTGAAGGTCAATTTAAAAAAGCAGAAAAAAATTTTTTAAAAGCATTAAAATTAGAACAACAATCAATTTTTGTTTTAGAAAATTTAGGTAATTTATATATTGAAACAGGTGATTTTGAAAAAGCAAAAAAAATATTTTTACAAATATTAAATTATGATGAAGATAATGTTTTGGCACTTCATCAATTAGGTGTCATTGAATATGAAAACAATAATTTTGATGAAGCAATCAAATACTATAAAAAAGTAATAAAAATAAAACCAGATATGTATGATACTTATAGAGAATTAGCGTGGATTTATTATTTACTTGGTGACTTAAAAAATGCTTTATCAAATATTGAAATCACATTAAAATATGAACAAGATAATATTGATGCAAAAACAGATTATGCTGCTATTTTATATGCAGCTGGATTTATTAGAAAAGCAATAAATATCTGGCAGGATATTTTAAATGTTCAACAAAATAATATTCGTGTTATAAATTATTTAAAAAAGGCAGAAGCACTTAAAAAACAAGTTGGTAATTACTATTCAAAAATGTGGTTAGATGAAAAAACAAAAGGTGGTTTTTGTGTTTGCGGCAGTGGTAAAAGAATTCGTGAGTGTTGCCTTAAAGAAACTGATTTTCAAAATTATATTTTAAATTTATCTGATTTTCTTAAAAAATATAAAAAGAATAATTTACAGCAAAATCAAAAAATAAAAAGATTTAATCAATATTTAATCAAAGGAAAAGAATTACTGGAAAATGGTTTTTATAATGAAGCAATAATTGAATTGAATAAAGCAAATGAAATATTTCCTAATAATATTTCTGTTCTTCTTTTTCTTAGTATTGCTTATTATTTTTTAAATGACTTTTCAAAAGCATTTCATAAAATTGAAACAGCAATAGAAATTGACCAACAAAATATGAAACCTTATTTATTACTTGCAAATATTTATGAAAAAATAAATCTTTTTGATAAAGCTATTGAAATTTATCAATACATTCTGGATAATTTTAAGAATAAATTATCTAATGAAGAATTAGCGAATATACATAATAATATTGGTGCAAATTATTTTCAATTAAATAATATTGTGAAAGCATCAATAGAATGGAAAAAAGCATTATCTTTAAATAATGATAATATTAATATCAAAAAAAATTTTGAATTAATTAAGAAAAATTATTATAAATATTAAATGAAAAAAATAAATATTTTTAACTATCCTGAATTATATAATCAAGTCTTTGCTTATAGATTATATGATGAAGAAGTTTTTTTTATTGAAACATTTATAAAAAAATTTTTTCCTGATTTATCTCCTGATAAAATAGATATTCTTGATTTAGGTGCTGGCACTGGTGAAATTTCTAAATTACTTGCTGATAAAAAGTATAATGTATTTGCTTTAGATTTATCTTTTAAAATGTGCCAATTCATAAAGAAAAAACATAATTTAAAAACAATAAATGCTGATTTTGCCAATTTTTATTTTAACAAAAAATTTCATATTATTTTATGCTTATTTAATTCGCTTACTTATATTACTGATATAAATACTTTAATTAAACACTTTCAAATAGTAAATGACCATTTAATAAATAATGGTCTTTATATTTTTGAATTAAATCATATAAAAAAATTTGATAATCCTTATGATTATGGTGTATGGGCTACTTTTGATGATAATTTTAATGAATACAAAATAAATTTTTATTTAACAGAACCAATTGATTTTGAAAATCAGACTTATTTTGAAAAAGTATTTATCAAAGATGAAAAGAATAAAATAACATATAAGATAGAAAATAAGAAAATGTATTTATTTCCACTTAATATAAAGTTATTTTTGAAAATTGTGTATAACTTTAAAATTATAGATTTTTTTTCTGCTGATGATTTTACTACATCATTAAAAAAAGCAAAAAAACCAGTAAATTTTTTTACTATTTTGCAAAAAAATGGATAAAGAATTTTCAAATAAAATTATTATTACTTTTTTTCTTATTTTTTCTTTATTTAATTTTTTTTATAAAGGAATAATACAAGCAATTTCAGGAAGAAAAGCTGATTTCTCAACTTATTATACTGCTGCTATTGCATTAAAAAATAAAATAAATCCTTATAACCAGAAATTAATGTTAAACTTAGCAATACAAAATAATTCTTTTACTTTAATTCAAGGAAGACCAACAGTTCATAAATATGTTTATCCGCCTTTTCTCGCTGATTTATTTATTTCTTTTACTTTTATAAAATTTAATTTTGCTAAATTATTATGGACTATTTTAATAAATCCTTTATTTATTTTCTTTTTGCTTTATCTCTTATACAAAAAATTTTTTTATGATACTTTTAAATTTTTATTTTTATTTTTTTCACTAATGATTTTTAATCCATTATACGAAACAATCGCTTTTGGTCAAATAAATATTTTTCTAATGCTTTTAATTTTTCTTGCTATTTTTTTTTATAAAAAAAATTTTTTAATTTTGTCTTCTTTTTTTCTCGCCATTAGTTTTTATGTAAAAATTCTTCCTATTATTCTTGTTTTATTTTTTATCTTAATTAAAAATTATAAATATTTATTTTACTTCATTTGCTGGTTATTATTCTTTTTATTTTTACAAATTATTTTTAATGATTTTAATATTGTTTATCAATATTTTACAAAAGTATTAATTTCATTCTCAAAAGGTGCTGGTGTTTCTTTTGAAAATTTATCATTTTTTACTTTAATTAATCTATTTCTTTTTGAACCTTATTTATCAATAATTTTCAATTTTATTATTTTTATAATTCTTATAATCATATTTATAAATTACAAAAAAACAAATAATAAAAATTTACTTCTTTTTAATTCAATTATGCTTACTTTATTTTTGCCAAAAACAGTATGGGAACATCATTATTTATTATTATTTCTTATAATTCCAATTTTGGTAGAAGAAAATTTTTGGGCAAATAAAATAATTTTTTTTATATTTTTATTTTTCTGGGCTTATTTTGCTATTTCACTTAGATTTTATAATGTTTCTATAATCCAATTAAATTTTTTAAAATTCTTTAAGACATTATTTTTTGTTATCTTTTTATTCTTTGTAAATTCAATTTTTTTATTAACAGAAAATATCCCAGACATGGTATACCCCTTTGCAGCATTACGAATAGTAAGT
>DAONJL010000038.1:0-12260 GCA_035405645.1 bacterium
GAATTAAAATTAAATCATATTGGTTTAACAATTAATGATTTTGATGATATTCAAAATTTTTATATAAATATTTTAGGATTTAAGAAAATAAGAGAATTTAATATTTCATCAGATATAGCAAAAAAAATATTTGATGTAGAGAAAGAGATTTTAATTGTTGTTCTTAATAATAATTATTTAACAATTGAATTATTTTGTTTTGGTAAGAGTGAACCAAAATATTTCAGTCATATTTGTTTTAATGTAAAAAATAGAAATGAATTTATAGAAAAAATAAAAAGAACAAAATATCATTATTTTATTATACCGCGAGGTAATTATGATTTATTATTTATAAAGGATAATTCAAATAATCTTTTTGAAATAAAAGAAATGGAATAATTTAAAATGATATTATTTTTATTGAGAAAAAAATTACAGATATTTAGCAAAAGAACTTTTTAGATTTGAAAAGAAGATGTAAATTATAAAATGAAAAAAATAAAATTTTCTTGACTATAAATATTTAAGAAATTATTTATAATAATAAATATTAGGAAAAAACGGGCCGTGGCGCAGTCTGGTTTAGCGCACTATCTTGGGGTGGTAGGGGTCGTCGGTTCAAATCCGACCGGCCCGATAAATAATAAGTGATTTTCAAAATGAAATAATAACGCAATCTTTTAAGTTATATTATTTTAAATAAAATTATTTCAGATGATTGCAAACGATTTAAAAAAAATTTATTTGAAAAAAATATTTATGCAAAATTTTTTAACATAACAAAAGTATTTATTTACATTAAAATTTGATTTGAATATATTAGTTTACTTTCAGCCGTTAAATTGAAATATATAGTTTAAAACCGCTTTAGCTAAGCAAGTCTGATTTTTTATGAGTTTTTATAAGATAATATGTTTTCAGGATTTTTGATAATAATGAACAAATATTTATTAAAAATTTTTTGAAAAGATTTTCAGAAAAAAATTTTTTATTTTATTGAAATTTTTAAATTTATTTAATATAATATAAGATTATATATATGGAAATAAAAGAGTTAAAAAAAATAAAATATGATTGTTGTTTAAAATTATTAGAATTATATAAGAAAGCTAATGCAGGCCATATTGGTTCTTCATTATCATGCCTTGATATTTTAATTTATTTATTTTTTAAAAAAATGAAAGAAGAAGATAAATTTATCTTATCAAAAGGCCATAGCGCTGCTGCTTTTTATACTGTTTTAGCAAAATCAAAAAGAATAAAAGAAGATTTACTTAATACATTTTATCAAGAAGGGACATATTTAGCTGCACATCCACCTTGTAATAGAAAAATAAAAGATATAATATTTGGAACAGGAAGTTTAGGGCATGGATTATCACTTGGGGCTGGATTAGCACTTTCAAATAAATTTACTAAAAAAAAATTTAATATCTATTGTTTATTATCAGATGGCGATTGTAATGAAGGTTCGACATGGGAAGCTGCTTTATTTATTTCTCATCATAAATTGAAAAATTTATTTGTGATAATTGATAATAATAATTTACAGGGTTTTGGTAAATGTAGTGAAATTTTAAATCTCGAACCATTAGTAGATAAATGGCGTTCTTTTAATTTTAATGTTGTTATTGCGGAAAATGGGAACTCTTTTTTATCCCTTGAAAATGCATTTTTAGAATTACATAAATTTAATAATGATAAACCAAATTGTATAATAGCTAAAACAACAAAAGGTTCTGGAATATCATTTATGGAAAACAAATTAGAATGGCATTATTTAAGTATGACTGATGAAGAGTATCAAAAAGCAATAAAAGAATTGGAGAAAATATTAGATGCGTAGGGAATTTTCTTTAGCAATTGAAAAATACGGTGAAAAAGATGAAAGAATAATTTTTCTTACAGGTGATGTTGGATTTATGGCTTTAGAAAATGTGCGCAACAAATTAAAAGATAGATTTATAAATATGGGAGTTGCTGAACAAAATTTAATAGCAGTTGCTGCTGGTTTAGCAAGTGAGAATTTGATACCAGTTTGTTATAGTATTGCTCCATTTATTGTTTTTCGTGCTATTGAACATATTCGGCTTGATGTATGTCTCCATAATATGAATGTTAAATTAGTTGGTAATGGCGGAGGTTATGGTTATGGAATTATGGGCGCCACACATCATGCTTTAGAAGATATTGCTGTTTTATCTTGTATGCCAAATATAAAATGTTTTATCCCTTTTTGTAATGAAGATGTTGAATCAGCAGTAAAAAAAATGCTTGAATGTCCTCATTCTGTTTATTTAAGATTAGGTTATGGTAATAAGCCAGCCGATATTTCTCTTGCTGAGTTTAGTCCAATAAGAAAAGTTTATAATGGTAATAAAATAACTATTATTACTTTGGGACCAATTGTTTTAAATGTTTTTAATTCTTTAAAAATTGATAGTTCAATTAATGATGTTGATATTTTTGTTGTGTCAGAATTACCATTAGTCAATTTATCAGAAGAACTAATAGAAAGTGTAAAAAGAACAAAAAAAATAATAGTTATAGAAGAACATTGTAAAAGAGGTGGTTTAGCTGAAAATTTAGCATTATTATTATTAGAAAAAGAAATAAATTGTAAAATAATTCATTTATTTGCAAAAGGTTATCCTGATGGAACTTATGGTAGTCAAAAATATCATCAAAAAAAATCAGAACTTGATGAAATTTCAATATTAAATAATATTAAAAAAATATTATATGAAAAATGATATATTGTTTTCTGATAATTGGTCGAATAAAGAAAAAGAATTAGCATTAAAATTAAAAGGTCCTATTTTTATTATTGGTTGTTCGGGTTTTATAGGTGCGAATTTATTATTTTCTTTATTAAAAATTCGGGATGATGTTTTTGGCTGTTCAAGATTACCTAAACAAAGTTGGCGTTTGAAAGAAGTTAGTTCTGAAAAACTTTTAACATTAGATATAACTAATAACAATGATGTAAAGAATATATTTTTAAAATATAAACCTTTAACAATATTCAATTTATCTGCTTATGGTTCATATTCAAGGCAAAATGAAATAGATAAAATTCATTATACAAATTATATTGGAACTTTAAATCTTTTAAGAAATGCATTAGAAATTGGTTGTGATGCGTTTGTTCATGCAGGTTCTTCATCTGAATATGGATTAAATTGTGAAGCACCTAAAGAAGATAGCGAATTAATTCCTAATAGTGATTATGCAGTATCAAAAGTTGGTGCTAATTATTTAATTAAATATTATGGAAAAATATATAATTTTCCGTGTGTTAACTTAAGATTATATTCTGTTTATGGTAAATGGGAAGAACGAGATAGATTAATTCCAACTCTTATTACTAATTGTTTAAAAGGAAAATTACCAAATTTTGTAAATAAAGATATTTCAAGAGATTTTGTTTATATTGATGATACTACTGCTGCATTAGTTAAATCTGCAGTAACAATTTGTAAAACGCAACCAGGAATTGTAGTAAATATTGGAACAGGTAAAAAAACAACGATAGAAGAAATAGTATATTTAGCAAAAAAAATATTTAATATAGAAGAAGAACCAATTTTTGGTTCAATGGTTAATAGAAAATGGGATTTAAAAAATTGGTATGCAGAACCATCACTTGCGAAAAAAATAATGTCGTGGGAATATTCAACTGAATTAGAAGAAGGATTAAAAATGACTGCAGCATGGGAAAAAGAATTTGAAAAGAGAGAACAATATATTTATATACCAGAAGTTAAAAAGAAAATTTCTTTAATTTTAGCTTGTTATAAAGATAATCAATCAATTCCAATTATGTATGAACGAATAATAAAATCATTAGAAACAATAAAAGTAGATTATGAAATAATATTTGTAAATGATGGAAGTCCAGCAAATGATGAAGAAGAAATATATAAATTATGTTTGAAAGATAATAAGGTTATAGGTATTTCTCATACAAGAAATTTTGGTTCACAATCAGCATTTATTAGCGGTATGGAAATAGCAAGAGGTGATGCTGTAATTCTTTTTGATGGTGATGGTCAAGACCCACCAGAATTAATTTCTGAATTTATTAAAAAATGGGAAGAGGGTTATGAAGTAGTATATGGCGAACGAATAAAACGAGAAGCACCATTATATATGCAATTTTTTTATAAACTATTTTATCGTATTTTTAGTAAATTATCTGATATTAAAATTCCTGTTGATGCTGGTGATTTTTCATTAATGGATAAAAAAATCTATAAAAAAATTGTTGAATTTTCTGAAAAAGATATTTTTATTCGTGGTCTTCGTGCATGGGTAGGTGGTACACAAATTGGTATTCCGTATATTAGAGGTGAAAGATTATTTGGAAGGAGTACAAATAACTTTTTTAAAAATATTTGGTGGGCTAAAAAAGGAATTTTCTCATTTAGTATGAAACCTTTATATTATATTCAATCAATAGGAATTATATTATTCATAATTACTTTACTATTAACAATATTTTACTTAACTATGTATTTCCTTAAACCACCAATAAATGCTAAAGGAACAACTACTATTATTCTTTTAATTTTAGGCATTGGAAGTTTTCAAATAATTGCTATAAGTATTTTAGGTGATTATATTGCGAAAATAATTGAAGAGACTAAAAATAGACCTAAATTCATTAGAAACAAAATTTTACATAATGGAAAGAAATACGAAACAGAAGAAGAAATAAAAAAATTTATTAATGACTATTCAAAATATGTATGAACCAAAATGCCTTTTTTGTAATAATAATGATAATGCTGTAATATTATATAACCCAACAATTACTTTAAAACAAATTAAAGCTGAATTTGTATCAACTCGTGCAAGAAATAATTTTAATCATTATAGAATTTTGAAATGTAAAAAATGTAATCTTATTTATTCAAATCCTGTTTTGGATGAGGAAGAATTAGCAAAATTATATAAAGATAGTTCAACTGATTCTTATTCAAAAGATAATTTTAATGCTGCTAAAATTTATTTTTCTTATTTTAAAAAATTTATAAAAGATAAAAATAAATCTATTCTTGAAATTGGTTGTGGTAATGGTGACTTTTTAAAAATATTATTTAATAATAATTATTATAATATTTATGGATTAGAACCAGCAAAATTAAATTTATCTTTATTAGATAATTCTTTAAAAGAGAGAATTATAAATAAGACATTTTCAAATAAATTATTTTCTGAAAAAAGTTTTGATGTTATTTGTGCATTTATGGTTTTAGAGCATATATTAAAGCCTGATAAGTTTTTAATTGATTGTAGAAATATATTAAAATCGGATGGCTGTATAATATTGGTTGTTCATAATATAAATTCTTATCTTACTTTTTTATTAGGCGAAAAAAATCCAATCATAAATTTAGGACATATATATTATTTTAGTCCTCAAACAATAAAAAAAATTTTAACTATAACTGGTTATAAAAATATAAAAATATATTCAATGAAAAATACATATACCTTAAATTATTGGATAGAAATGCTTCCTTTGAATTTTTTTTATAAGAATATAGCAATAAAAACTTTAAAAAAATTTCAACTCAATAACATTGAGTTATCTTTTAAAGTTGGAAATTTATTTATTTATGCTGAAAGATAAATATAAAATTTGTTTAATAAATCCAGGTTTTATTTTTGAAAGTTTGAATTTTTATTTATGCGAGCCCCTTGGTATTTTATATATCTCTTCTTATTTAAAAAAACATTTTAATAATGAAATAGATATTAAAATAATTGATGCTATCTCTTGTTCTAAAATAAAAAAAGTTAAAAATTATTATCAGTATGGATTAAATGATGATGAAATTATTGATTTAATAAAAGAATATAAACCAAATTTAATCGGTATTAGTAATATGTTTTCATTAAGAAGCAAAGAGATGTTTTTATTAGCAGAAAAAATTAAAAGAAATTTAAATAATATTGAAATCTTGGTTGGTGGAATTTATCCAACAATATTTCCAGAAAAAACATTAGAATCAAAATTTATTGATTATGTTATAATTGGAGAAGGTGAAGAAAGTTTTACTAATTTTATTAATGCAAAAATAAATAATTTATCATATCAAACAATAGATGGATTTGGTTATAAAGAAAATAGTGAAATTAAAATAAAACCTAAAAAAAATTTTATAAAGAATCTTGATATACTTCCATTCCCTGATAGAGAAAGTATTAATTACGAATTTTATATAAATTATAAAATGAAATTATACGGCTTAGGTTCAAATCGTAAAGCAAGTATAATTACCAGCCGTTCTTGCCCTAATAGATGTTCATTTTGTAGTATGTATTTATCTCACGGACCTCATTGGCGTGCAAGAAGTACTGAAAATGTAATTGAGGAAATTTCATATTTAGTTGATAGGTATAAAATAGAAGAACTTTTTGTTATGGATGATAATTTTTCTCTGTCAAAAAAAAGAACATTAGAAATTTGCGAAAAAATAATTGAAAGAAAAATAAAAATAAAATGGAATACTCCAAATGGACTTTCGGCAAATACTTTAGATTATGAAGTATTAAAAAAATTTAAAGAATCAGGCTGCAAAAGAATATGTATTGCAATTGAAAGTGGAGATGAATATTTACGAAATAAAATAATTGGGAAAAAATTATCTGATGAGAAAATAAAAGAAGTTGTTACTGCTGCAAATAAATTAAATTTATCAATTTTTGCTTTTTATATTATTGGTATGCCTGAAGAAACAAATGAATCTTTTAATAAAACAATAAAACAAATAAAAGAGTTAAAATTAAATGGTGTCGCTACTTCTTTTGCTACTCCATTACCAGGCACTAAATTATATGATATTTGCATAAAGAATAATTATTTTGTTGACAACAAATACTCACAAATAAAATTTAATATGCCTATTATTCAAACTGAACATTTTACAATAAATGATTTAATTAAGCGTGAAAAAATTTTTTATTTTGAATTTTTTAAATCTCATTTTTTCCAAATTATTTTTGATTCTTTAACGGGTAAAAATGATTTATTAAATTTGACTTTTTTAAAAAGAATTATTTATGATAAATTATTAAAGTTTCTTAAATGATTTAGTTAATTATAAATAATTTTTATTATATTTTTTCCTTTAAAAACTTTAAAACTCAAAAATAATTTATTAGCTTTATAAATATCAGTTTTTTCGCCGTTTATTATTACTTTAAATTTCTCATCAAACATAATTGGTAAAAAGATAAGAGAATTATTATTTATATCAATTTTAAAACTTATACAAAATTTATTATTTTCAGAATATTCATTATAATCATTTATTTTATAATTAAGTTCATCATCATTTATTTCTAAATTTGGATTTTTAATTAAAAATAATTTTTTTGATTTTGGATTCTCCTCTATTAAAATTTTATTAATGTTATTTTCATTTGTAATGTAAAATTTATTAAAAACTTCAATGAAATTCCACGCTTCTGTATTTTCATAAATATAATATTTATTTTCAATTATTTCTATTAATTTTAATTTTGAATTATCTAATAATGTATTTGAAATAATATATTTTGCATTAAGCATATTAAATATATTTGAATCTATACTCAAATTTATAATTCTATTTGATAATTTTTCATAAAAAAAATTGTAATTTTTTTTATTAATATTTACAAATTCAACAAAATTGTATGGTAATGAAGGCGAGTATCCATTAAGTGATTTTATTTTATAGAATAATGTATCATTTATTGTCCTATAATTATAAGTAAAATATACTCTGTTATTTTCTGCAATTTCTTTTATTTTTTTATATAATGAATTGTTTAATATTTTATCCTTATCAATTTTTATAAAAACTGAATTTTGATAAATAAGAAATAATTCTAAAAATAAGAAAATAATGATAATTTTTAAAAACTTTTTATCAATTTTTAAAAAAAATAGAAGTGAATAAATAATATTAAATATTAAAAATTTAATAAGTGCAAATTTCACAATCACAAAATTTTGATTTACCTTGTTTATAAAAAATAAAATTTTTTGTATTTTAAAATATTTAAACAATTTAGATACTTCAAATTTATTTATTAACAAAATAAGCAAAAAAGTTATTGAAAATAATATAATTATTTTTTGAAAAAATTTTGATACTTGTTTATTATTGTAAATTTCATCAAGAAGATTTGAAATAAGAAAAATTATGAAAAAATAATAAAAGAAAACAAATCTTACAGGTGCTCTAAATAATTTAAAGTAAGGGATATTATAATAAAGTATTTTAAATAAAGGAAAAATATCGCCCATTGTTAATAATAAAAAAAATAAAGAGAGCAATAACAAAATTAAATTTTTTATTTTTTTAAAAATTATTGGTAATGAATAAATTACAATTTGCAAGCCTAAAATAGTAATAAATAAACTAATATCTTCAAAACTGTTATCCCAAAAGTTTTCTTTAATTGTTGAACCATAAAAATCAGGCATAAAGATATTTATTAAGTGTGAAAAAGAATATGAGTATCTTTTTGCTTCATTAAATGTATAACCTAATTTTTTGATTGAATTTTCTAATTCTTCTTTTTGTTCAATAATTTTTGATTTGTTTAAAATAAAACTAATTAATAAAATTATTATTATCAAAATTAGATGAATTATAAGATTAGTCGATTTGTTTTCATAAAAAATTATTTCATAAATAATAAAGAAAAAAATCAACAAAAGATTAAAAATGATTAAATAAAGATTACCAGCACTTATTTGTAATGAAATTGTTATTGGTATTAATACTAAATTTATTATTTTTTTTTTTCTTAGATAATTTATGATTAAAAAAAGTAAAACAATTCCCCAACAATTAGTGTATATAAAAGTATTATGTCCTTTTATTAGTAAATTAATGTTATATCCAGAATAAGTAAAAATAATTGAACCAATTAATACAGCATAATTATTTTTGATATATAATTTTAAAAATTTGTAAACAAAGAAATTGAAAATAATAAAATGAAAAATAAAACTTATTTTAATTGAAGTGAATATATCAAAAAAATCAAAAGAAAAGATATATTTCAATCCAGTATAGGAAAAATTTATTGGATAGCCACAAAATTGATAATTATTCCAATTTATATTTTGTTTTTTTAAGTATGATATTTGAACTATAAAATCTCTAATATCGCCATTTATATAATAATTATTCCAAAATAATTTATGGAAAAATAAAAAATTAAGTAAACTAAAAAATATGATTAAAAATAAATTATTTTGAATACTTTTAATATATTTCATCTAATTAAAAAAATATCATTTTTATTGAAACTATAAAAAGAAAACAGCCAAATATTTTTTGTAATATTTCATCAGATAGTTGCATAGCAAATTTAGAGCCTATTAGTCCTCCTATAAAAAAACCTATACAAATAAATAGCGCAGCTTTAAAATTTACATAACCTGCTTTATAATATTCGATTGCTGCTAATAGACCAATTGGTGGTATCATCAGTGCAAGTGTTGTGCCCTGTGCTAAGTGTTGATTCATTCCAAATATAAAAACCAGTGCTGGTAATATTACTGTGCCACCGCCTAATCCAATTAAGCCACTTATTATTCCAGAAATTAATCCTAACAGAATATATCCAATTATTATCATACTATTTTTATAAAACCTCCATTTTACTGAACTATTAAATAAATATTAAAATACTTATCTTTTTTGATTTGTTCAATCTTTTTTTTTTCAATATAAATATTATTTTCTGTTAAATAATTTATAAGAATATTATAATCATTAATTTCACCATTATCAATTTTAAAAGAAATAAAACTGATATACGCTGGTAAAGTTGACCAGCACCTTAAATCAGCAAATTCTGTGGCACTTATTGCTAAATATAATAAATCATTTATAATTTTATTTTTTTCTTCTAATCTGTTTTTTATCTGATTTTTTAGATAACTTCGTAATGCTTCTTTTGCTGTTATTTTCGCAATTCTTTTATCTAAGGAAATTTTAGCCAATTTATATACATCATCTAATTTTTCTTCTTTTTTTGTTTTTAATATCTCATCATCTTTTACTATGCTTATTTCTGCTTGTTTTATTAAATTATAATTTTCTTTATAGACAGGAATTGATACTTTTACATTATCAATGATAACAAAATTTTCTGTCTTAATTGGACCAATACCATTAAATAAAAAGAAAATCAAATATTTTCCTGCTTTATTATTATCAATAAAATTATTGTATTTTTCTTTTATTTCTTCAATTGTTTCTTTATCGCCAATTTGTGTAGCATTATACATTAGTCGTTCAATTATAAAACTATCATTTATATTTTTCTCTAATAATTTTTTATATTCAATTATTGCATCATTTGGTTCATTTGCTAAATCGCTTGTTAAAGCATATATAAAATGAAATAGATTTGATTCTATTTCGTATTTTTCAATTTTATTTTTTGCTCTTTTGATTTCAACAAATGCTTCATCATATTTGTTTAACATTAAGAAATTCAAAGCACAAAATAAATTACTATATATTCTTTCAAAATATTCACCACTATATTTTTTAAAATAATCATTTAATATTGAACTTTTAATATTATCAATAATTTCAATATCAATTAGTTCATCAAACTTTTTATTTGCAAGTAAAAAATATTTGTTACTTTCTTCATATTTACCTGAATATTGTAGTAAATTTGCTTTATGTAATAAGAATAATATTTCATTATTTCCTTTTATTTCTTTATCAGGTATAGCATCCGCAGCTTGTTGGAAATTTTTTTGTCTATATAAATTAAATGAAGATTCAATAATAGAAAGAGAGCACGATATTAAAAAAGGGAAAAAAAATAAAATAAAAAAAAATTTATTCATTACCAACCAATGAAAGGTTTGCTTGCTTCTCTTATTATTTCATACTCTTCTGACCATTCTATTAATGAAGTAGTTAAATTAGTTAATTCCATTGTTAATTTGTAATAAACCAAATTTTTCTTTTTTATTCGAACCTGTTTGGGTTCTGCTTTTTCGATTGACATTAATCTACCAGTAAGCATATATTCAGCACCAACTTGTTTTGCTTTTTCTATTCTTAAATTTGGGTCAACATTTCCTGATTGATATTGATAAGCAATTTCTTTTTCTATATTTTCTCGCTGTGTTTCATTTATAAATCTGAATTTTCCTGTCTTCAATAATTTTGTTCTTATTGTATCTGTTATTCCTTTTGTGTCTATATGTTCGCTCGTTCTATTTATTATTCCATAAACTATTATTACAGGCTGGTCTAATCTTTTTACTATTTTATCTGATGTAATTAAAGATTGAACCATTGCGTCACTTAATACTTGTAAATCAGAATAAGAATATTTTTCATCATAAACAACTTTGTCAACTGGATTATGCTCAGTAACTTTAACAGTGCAACTAATAAAAATTAAACTAATAAAAATTAGACAAAAGATAATTTTCATTTTTTATCACCTTCTTCTATTTTTTCTAAAAATAATGAATAAGCAAAACCTTCAATATATTTATCTGTATCATTATCAATTTTTTTCTGAATAAGATACCAGATACCTTCATCTTTGGTTTCAACTTTTTCTATATAAATAACTTCATCATTTTTATTTAATGTTGTTATCTCTTCAAAATTTTTTCCTGGTCCTCTTCTTAACTTTAATATTTTACTTTTTACTTTATATTTAGTCAAATCATTTGCTGGTTCTTTTTTGATTAGCATTTCATCTGTTTTTGATATTTCCTCTTTTTTAGAACAATTACATATAAAGATTATAATTAAAACAATAATGATAATTATTTTATTCATTTTTTTCTTCATTTTTTTCATCTTTTATTCTTACATCTTTTGTAAAATCTGGACATATAAAAACATCGCGTTTGGATTTCTTTATACAATTTTCACGCCACGCACATATTAAACATAATGATGGTTGCTTTTCCATTTTTAATTCACCAATTTTGTTATTGCTTTTAACATATCAGTAACAGTAATAATACCAATAACTTTTTTATTATCATCTAAAACAACTAATGAACCAATTTTATGTTTCAGCATTAACTCAGCAGCATCTTTAATTGAGAATTCAGGCGAACAAGTAATAACATCTTTTTTCATTATTTTTTTTACTTTCATTTCAAGTGCATCTCTATCTCGTTCTGATTCTTCCTCTGTGCCAACCCAATAACCAACAACTTGTAATAAATCTCTTTCTGTTACAATTCCAACTAATTCATCATCTTTTATTAT
>DAONJL010000038.1:12360-25261 GCA_035405645.1 bacterium
CCTTTTTTTTCACCTAATCTTTCAGCAGTTAAAACCAACGGCTTTTTTTGCACCTCCTCATATTTTGCTATTTAATTTATACATTTTACTTCTAATGGTTCTGGTAATTTTATTATTAAATCTATAAATTTCTGAATCTCATAAATTATTTCTTTTTTATATCCATTTTCTCGTAATGCTTTTAATATCATTATTTTGCATCAAATTCGCTTTTATATCGTATCTTTTTCATTGAATTTTATTTAATAAAATTTTTTTGTTATTAGAAACTATTTTATTAAATATACTTTTGAATGTCAATAATTACTTAAGAAGATTTTATTCAACCAATATTATATGTAAATCCATTACATTTGTTCCAGTTGGTCCTGTAAATATTAAATTATTTGTTTTTTTAAAAAAGTTATATGAATCATTTTTTAGCAAATATTTTTCTGGTTCTAATTTTAATGATTTTATTTTTTGGAAAATAGAATTGTCAATAATAGCGCCAGCAGCATCTGTTGGTCCGTCTGTTCCATCTGTTGCAATTGATGCTATTGCAATTGGTAAAGGATTTTGTAATAATTCAATTAAAGCAGCGAGAACAAATTCTTGATTTCTACCACCTTTACCTTTTCCTTTTTTTGTAACAGTTGTTTCGCCGCCTGATAAAATACAGGCTGGTGTAGCAACTGGATTATGTGTTAATATAATTTCTTTTGCTATTGCTAAATGGAATTTTACTATTTCTTTTGTTTCACCATAAATACTTGAAGATAAAATTATTGGATTATATCCTAATTTTTTTGCAGAGTTATATGCACCTTTTAATGCTGTATAATTATTTTCTATGATATAATTTTTATATTTTGCAATTTTTTGTTTTACATCTTCTTTATCTTTTTTTGTGAAAATATATTTAATAATATTTAATGGTAAATCTTTTTTTATGCCGTATTTTTCAATAATTTTTTTACATATATTTTTATTAATTTTACTCGGAACAGTTGGTCCACTTGCTATAATTTCTAAATTATCATTAATTACATCAGAAATAATAAGTGAGATACTTTCAGCTGGATTTATATGGTTTAATAATTTACCACCTTTAATTTCTGACACATATTTTCTTAAATAATTTATTTCATTTATCGTAGCACCACAATCGAGTAATATTTGTGTCATCTGTTTTTTATCTGATAGTGTGATACTATTTACAGGTTTAACAAGTAAAGAAGAACCACCACCTGAAATTAAGTTTATTACTAAATCATTTTCTTTTGTTTGTTTTAAAAAATTTAATAATTGTTCTGTTGCTTTTAAACTATTATTATCTGGTAAAGGATGTCCACCTTCTAATATTTTAATTTTTTTTGTTTTTTCACTATGACCATATTTTGTTATGACTAAACCACTTTTTATTTTATCTTTTAAAATATGTTCTAATGCAATTGCCATTCTTGCACTGGCTTTTCCAAAACCTATTACATAAATATTCTCATACTTTTTTAAATCATATATATCATTCTGGATATACAATTTATTTTTTTCTAAATAAACATTTTTATTTAATATTTCAAAAGTATCAATTGCTTTTAATGCGTCTTTATAAATTTTTATAATATCTTTTTTTAAATTCATTTTTTAAAATAAAATTTTTGAAATAAATAAATTATCAAAATCACTTATTGTATATTTATTTTTATAGCGTAATGTTTCTTCATCATAAGTCATAACTTTTACAATGTTTGATTCCATTCTATAATCACTAATTATTCCAATTTCATTATTATTAAGTAAAACACGCATACCAATTTGATATAAAGGAATATTCTTAAAAAAAGTATGTAATAATTCTAATTTAAACCATTTTTTGCCTGCTAATTCTAATGTTTCAAATAATTCTTCTAAATGTATTTGGTCACGATATTTTTTATAAAGGAAATTAGTATAATATAAATCAGTTAACCCAACAATTTGTGCACCTAATAATATTTCATCTTCTTTTAATTTTCTTGGATAACCTTTACCATTTCTTCGTTCGTGATGTTGATAAACATATTGTGCAATAACAGAATTAAAACCTCTTATTTTTCGTAAAATATCAAAACTTTTGTATGGATGTTCTACTAATTCTTCAATTTTTTTCTCACTTAATTTTTCATTTATATCATCAAATTTAATATTATTTATTATTATTGAAATGTGATGTGTTAATGCTGCGATTGCAATATTTCTAATTTCATCAGGTGGTAAATTAAGATTATTACCTAATATAATAGACATTATTGCCATATTAAATGCTTTTGTTATTTCTATTTCAAATGGTGAAGTTGGTTCTAAAAAATATCGCATTGGTTTTTTATAATACATTAAATCATCTGATAATTTATTTGCTAATTTTACTAATCGATTTAAGATTGTAAAATTTATTGTCTCAATTTTATTTCGTTCTTTATATTCATCTAATTTACTGCATTCTTTAAATAATTCTACAATTTCATAAAATTCTTTTAAATAATCTAATCTGATTTTTTCTTCAAGAATATTTTCAATAATTAAATTATTAAAAGATGGATGATTAATATAGATATTTTTTATTCCTTCCTGTTTAAATACTTTTATATCATTTTTTCCTATTACTTGATTTACACCTAATAATTTTATACCATTTAATGAATATACATCTTTTGCTAATGAATAACCTTCTATCGCATCAGTTAAATTAATTCTTAACATTTTTATTCTCGTTCCTGAAAAGATATACTGGACATTTATAACATTTTAATTTTATCCAGGATAGTCCAGTATCGTAATAATAATTTTTATCCATAAGTTCCCAGCATTCATTTATGTGTGATTTATTAGATAATTTTTTTTCTAAAAATCTACATTCACCACTACCGGGAAATAAATATAATTCTGGTTTTATTACTTGATTTTTCATTAATGAAAGAGTATAATTAAATAATATTGTTCGATTTTCTTTTTTTGTTTTAAAAAATTTTATATGATGATGAAATAAGTTATTTAATGTATATGAAGAAATTAATACACCGCTAAATAAAATGTTCTGACCAAGTGTTGGGAAAAAAATATTTATACTTTCTTTTGTTGTTATTTGTTTTATTGAAATAAATTTAAGACCACCTTTACTTAAATCATTTGTAAAACCATAAATTTTTATATTATTAGCAAGAATAATCACAGGTAATTTTAATATTATTCTTGGTGTTTTTCGCCGTTCTGTTTCAATACTCTGAACTTTTAAATAGTTCATAATATTTTTTACTTTATCTTCAAAACCAAGAGCACACAAACTCATTGCTGCAGTTGTTTTTATATCTGTGTTATATTCCTGTGATTGTAGAATTTTTGTAATTAATGGCACTACATTTTCATCGCCAAAAATTCCAAGTGCCCAGATTATTTTTTCTAAAAAAATCTGATTATCAAGATATTGTGAATATAATTTGATTAAATAGGGTAATATTTCTTTTACTTTTAATCTCACACAATTTAAAACAATTTTTTCTTTTATATCAATAGGAACCTGCGAACTTGTTAATAAAGGCAATATTTTTATTATTTGTTGCTTATCCTGGATTTCACTAATTTTATTTAATATTTCATTTATATCTTTTTCAGACATACAATATAACCTATTTTTTTAATTTTTATAAAAAAGTATTATATAAATTGTCAAGATAAAAATATTAAATATTTTTTTTATCAAATAAAAATTCTGGCATTATATAAAAAATAATAGGGAAAAAGCATAAACCAATAATAGTAAGAAAAGTTAAAATAAAAAGAATAAAATGAAAAATAGATAATAAAAATATTTTGAATAAATTTGAAAGAATAAAAATTTTTATATCATTAAAAGAAATAGAATAAACAAAAGAATAATAAAATAAATAAGAAGAAAAAAATAAAAAAACAAAAAAATAAAAAATAGAAAAACCAGCGATAATATTTAGAAGGGGAAAAGGAAAAATATTTTTAGTAAAATAAAACCAGCAAGAAAATAAAAGAAAAGATTTAATAAAGGAAAATAAAAGAATAAAAAAGAAAATTTTTTTGGAAAAAAATAATGATTTAAAAGAAAAATTTTTCAAAAAAATAAAAGCAATAAAATTTAAAGAATTAAGAATAATAAAGAAGAAGAAGAGGAAAAATAGAATATTATTAAATAAATAAAAAAATAAAGCATTAAATAATAATAGAAAGAAAGACCAGCTGCAATTAAATAAGAAGTAAGATTTAAAGTTATCAAAATAATCAACTAATAAATCGAGAAAAAATTGCCTGATATTTAATCGCGAGTAATTCATAGAATTAAATTTTTATTACTTTGATAATTAAAAAAATACCAATAATAAACAGAAAAATATTTGGTAACCATAAAATATAATAAGGCGAAAAAATTTCTTTGAAAGCAAGAGTTTCAGAAAAAGAAAGAAGCACATAATAAATAAAAATTAAAATAAGACTAACACCAAAACCAATTGTTTTACCTGATTTTGAAATCAGACCAAGAGGCGAAGCAATAACAGCAAATGCAATACAAGCAATCGGTAAAACAAACATTTCTGTTAAATAAATTTTTGCATTTATTAATAATCTTAAATTTTCATTGTTTTTATCAAAATTTTTTATAAAGTTTTTTAATTCATAAAAATTCATCATTTTTATTGTTTTTTCATAAATAGAATTTAATTGAGAATTAAAATATTCAAGAGGTATAATCATTTCTTTTATTGGATGTATTATTTTATATTTACCATCATCTTCTAATTGATGAATGGAGACATCATTTATAATTAAGATATAACCATTTTTATTTTTTGAAATTTTTCCTTTTTTCGCTAAAATAATTTTATTTTTATCAGAAATAAATTCAATATGTGCATTAGTAAATGATAATAATTCAGGATTCATTTTTTCAAATTTCAATAATATATCACCTAATCTATTAAATTTATCTTCAGCAATAGCGATTAAAGGTGATTCAATTGACATTTTATAAATTGTTTTTTTTGCTTTATAGGAAGTATCAGGAATAAATTTAACATTTAAAAAAATTAATAATAAGGAAAAGAAAATAGCAAAAAATAAAACAGGTCTAATAATATAAAAAAGATTTATACCTGCTGATTTAATTGCAATTATTTCTTTATCAGCAGACATTTTACCAAAAACCATTAAAATTGCAATGACTAAACTCATAGGAATTGTAAGCAATATAGTAGAAGGCAAAAAATACAAAATGATTTTAACAACAACCAAAAAATCGACATCTCTGGTAAATATAAGAGTAATAGATTGAATTAATTTTTGTAATAATCCAAGAAAAGTAAGAAGAAGAAAAGAGTAAATAAAAAAAGGGAATAATTCAATTAAAACATATTTTGATAATAGTCTCATAAAAATTAATTTGTGTTTATTGCAGTATTTCTTGTCTTAACAATCATATCAGCAAAAAGTCCAATTAAAAAAATTAATACACTTAATAAAATAGTTAATACAGAAAATTCGTGAATCATACTTCTTGTAATAATAGTATAAATTGTGCGATATAAGCCAATAATAAAAATAATGGAACTTATAGGAATAAAAATTTTAAGTGGTTTAAAATACATAATAATTCTAAAAACTAAAAGAGTAAATTCCATAGTATGACGAACAGGCTTTATTTTTGATTTGCCTTTTCGTTTATAATAATTTATTGGAATATATTTAATAAAATAATCACCTGAATAAGCAGCAAGAGTAATTGTTGTGGTAAAAGAAAAACCAGAAGGAAGAATATTAAAATAAGTTAAAGCAAGGCGTTTTTTGAAAATTCTTAAACCAGAATTCAGGTCAGGTATTTTAGTGCCAGCAAGATAATTAGCTAATACACCAATAAACCATTTTGCTGGTCTTCGTAAATTTGGTATTGAAACTTTTTCGCCTGTTCTGCTTCCTACTATCATATCATATTTATTAATGTCTTTATACAGTTCATAAATCATATTTGTTGGATAAGTATCATCAGCATCAATTATACAAATATTTTCTGATTCTGCTTTTATAATACCTGTCTTTAAAGCCGCACCATAACCTTTATTATATGGTAAATTTATAATCTTTAAATTTTCTATTTTTGTATTTTCTAATAATTCACATGTTTTATCTGTTGAACCATCATTTACTATTATTATTTCATAATTTATATTTTTATTTGCTAAATCATTTCTTATGTTATTTATTACTTTTATTATTGCTTCTTCTTCATTATAAACAGGTATAATAATACTTAAATCATATTTATTCATAATGTTAATTTCTCAATTATTTTTGGTATTGCATCTTCTGAATTTATTGCCATAATATGTATTCCATCAGCATATAATTTTAGTTCGTTAATTATATCAACACATATATTAATACCAGTTTCTAATTCATTTGTAGAATTTTCAAATCTTTTAATAATATTTTCAGGAACATATACACCAGGTATTTTTAAAATAATATCTAACATTTTTTTTGATTTAATTAATAAGACACCAGCAATTATTTTGTATTTTTTTTCTGGTAAATATATTTTTATTTCATTTAAAAAATTATTTAATTTTATTGGTTCAAATATAGCCTGTGTTTGAAAAAAATATACACCTGCTTTTACTTTTTTAACAAATGGTATCACCTGATTATCAATTGGAATCATTGATGGATTTATAGCAGCACCGATACAAAAATCTGTATTTTTATTTAATTTATGTTCATTCATATCAAAACCAGAATTTAGTTTTTTTACTACTTGAATAAGTTGAATACCATCTAAATCAAAAACAGGTTTTGCTTCTGGATGGTCACCAACAATTGGATTATCACCAGTAAGGCATAAAACATTGTTTATACCAAGCATAGCAGCACTTAATAAATCTGATTGCAATGCAATTCGATTTCTATCACGGCAGGTTAATTGATAAATTGTTGGTATATTTAATTTTTCTTTAATTAAATAAGATAAAGCAAGTGAACCAAGTCGAACCATACTTCGCTGATTATCAGTAATATTTATTGCATCGACATACCCATTTAATAATTTGGCTTTTTCCAATACTTTGGTTGGGTCTGGTCCTTTTGGTGGTGTTATTTCTGCTGTTATTAAAAAATTTTTTTTCTTATACAATTCATCAATTCGCATTTTAATTTTTTTCCTTAATAAGTCTACTATAATTTCTTGGTTCCTTAATTTCAAATAATTTCTCTAATTCATTTTTTTCTTTCAGTCTTTTAATAATTAAAGCCCATACACAATCAGAAGTTAAATCTTTTTCACATTTACCATTAACAGAACCACCACACGGACCATTTAATAAACCTTTTGCACAGCGAGATGTGGGACAATAACCATCAGTAATTCCTAAAATGCAGATTTTACATAACTTGCAATATTCTTTGAAATTATTCAATCGTTCAGTAGTGCCTAAATATAAGCCATTTAATGCAGGCACAATTTTTTTATCAGTTAAATCACGAATTGCACCGGCGCCTGCACCACAAGCCATAATTAAGAGTGCGTCAGCATTTTTAATTGCTTCCTGATGTATTTTAAAATATTTTTGAACTAATCTTTTATCACAGGGTGATTCAATTACAATTTTACCAACTATATTTTTTCCTTCTTTTGATAACAATTCAGCCATTTCTTCAACTTCTTTTTCTCCACCAGTTTGACAACTTGTTGCACATTCACCACAGCCAATAATAAAAATGTTACTTAAACCAATTAAATTTTTTTTAATTTCATCAAATGGTTTTTGTTCTGTTACAATCATTTTATTTTTTCCTTATTAAAAAGTGACATAATATTATCTAACAACTGCAGCTTTTGTAAAATATTTTGAATGACTATCACTTATATAAATAATATAAACACCAGAAGCAACATCAGAACCATCGCTATCTTTTAAATTCCAATAATATTTATTATTATTAAGTGGTAAATTTCCTATTTTTGATTTTAAAACTTTTTTTCCAGTTATTGTATAAATTTCAATATCTTCATTTCCAGAAAATAAATATTCATCTACACCATCCAGAGAATTAGAATTATTTATATCTCTGAAAAAATAAATACCCAAACCACCATAATTAGTTGAATTAGCAACATAAGGATTAGGATAAGCAATTAAATTATTAAAAGATGTAATTTGATTAGGAGAATAAAATAATGCAAAAGTTGTTAAATGATTTATTGAAACATAAACACAGGTATCAGCAATAGTATGTTCAAAATCATTATTTTCCCATCTGTTATTCTGTTCATTAAAATAAAATAATTTCCAGTTATTTTTTTCACCAGTAAAAAGTTCTGAATCAAAAAAAATCTGAAATTTAGTTGTAATATTAGTTATTTGCACTCCATTATCTTTGTTAAATATTTTTAATTCAAATGCTGTATTTTTTGATTGTTCAAATATTTCTTCTCTTAAGCCATTTTTATTTGAAATTTGTTTATTACCAATGAAAATATTTAGATTTGCAACTGCTGAATCAATATTTATAAGTAAAGTATTTTTTCTGTTATTTATTAAATTTTCTAAACCTAATATAGTTGTATCATTTATTGGTTTGTTGATTAATACACCATTTTTTTCAGTATCATTTGTAAAATCAATTTTTATAAAATCTTGATTATAAATTTTTGTATCTGTGCATATATTACTTGTTGAAAATAGATTATATATTTTTATATTACCTTTGTTTTCTATTTGTTGAGAATAAAATATTTTTAGTGATTTGGAGGTTAAGACATTAGTTTGAGAATTTAATGCTGATATTGTGATAGTATTTTCGCCAGTAAAAATTGTCACTTCTGTTTCACTTATTGTCTTTGAAGCATAATAATTATTAAGATTATTTTTTGAGGAAACCGAAATCAAAATAGTATTAACAATTTGAGTATTGCCATTTATTTCCCATTTGATTTTTACTGGATTTACTATTGTATCTTGATAATTAGTAGTTAATATAGTAATGATAGGCGGTTCATTTGAACTAAAAATATTAAATGTCATATTATCTGCTGAAGGACCAATATTTGAAATCACAGTATCAGGCATTAATGTATTATTATATGCTTTTGCAGGTGGAATAGAGTATGGACCAAAACCATTAACATTATTTTTCCACGGATCATCAAATCTACCGTGAGTAGAACCTGAATTTGTATTATTTGCTTCGATTAAATCAACTCTTAAATGATTTGGATTTATGTTTACATTATTATTATTTAAACTTCCAACACTATCATCAATATGCCATATTAAAAGTCCACTACCAGGTATATAAGCATCATAACTTTTATTCTGACGATTTTCTATTAAGTAATATTCAAGAGTTGGATTATCAGCAACTGAAATTGGAATTTTAATTCCAGTATCATTTTCAGCAGAATTACCTAATTGATAATTATTTTTATATGTTGTTATTATTTCAGGTATTAACCAGCCAACAAGTATTTTATGCCAGATAGAAGGGAAACAGGGATTATCTCCATTATTTATCCATAAACCATAATCCATTACATCCCAATTACCCACCATAGAATTACTTGATGAAGTAGAATATAAATCAACAAAACCAATATCGTGTCCAAATTCATGACAAATTATACCGAGCGGCGATGAAACAGCGAAAATAGCATAAGAATTTATTTGTTTTCCATCTTTTATTATTGTAGCAATTTCAGTTTGATGCGACCAGATATCAGATGAAATACCAGTCATTGCTTCATCATTACCAGAATGTAAAATTAAAATATGGTCAACTTTACCATCATTATTAGCATCATAATTTGCAAAATTTACACCAGCATTATCAGCAAGATTTATCGCTTCTTTGACTAAATCTTCAACACCAGCTTCATTATAAGTATTACCATAATTTTCGTATAAATTCGAAGCACGATACCAGGTAGTTGGCGATGGATAAATATCCTGTTCAGTAATATCTAAATTTAATTTGCCATAAGATGCTTTATAATAATAATCTTTTAAAGAATCAGAAGAAGCAATAAATTTTGAAGAAACATTTGAGGAATTTCCAATTCTATTTGAAAAATCAATTTTTAAAATTAAAATTTTTCTTGTGCCAGTTACTGGTGCAAATTTTTGTTTTGATGGTGCTAATTTTGGTGCTTCTTTTTTTCTTTGTTCAAAAAAATAATTAATAACTTCTTTATTATATCTCTCCATAAATTTAGTGTCTTTTAACAAATCGGGATGTGGTGGCGCTGCATAAGTCAAATTGATTAGAATTAAAAACAAAAATAACATCATAAAATATTTCATTAATTTTTCTCCTTTTAAAAAATTTTTTCTTTTATTTCTTCAATTATAAAATTATTATTTTTTAACAATTTTACTGCAAAAAATTTTGGTTCAATAAATTTTTTAAAACAAAATTTATTTATTGCTCTTTCTTTTTCTATTTCTTCATTCCTGCTTTTAATTATTTTTTTAAATGATTGAATAATACTAATAAAATTTTCATTTGTGCAATATATTAAATTCATTAAATTAAAATTATCATTTAAAAAAATAATAATACTATTATTATTTTGATTATATATAAAAAAATCAAATTCGTCAAATTTTGAAGTATCATAAATCATTTTTAATAACTCTAATTTATTATCTTTTGTATTTTCTGTTATTGTAAATGTTTTCTTTAAAGGAAATTTAGTATATAATTCTAATATCTCAAAAAAATTTTTCGTTTGATGAATAAATACTTTATTTTGCAAAGTATAAAAAATTAAATAACTATCAGAATAAGTTGTAATAAAGACACGATTTTCATCGCCTAAATATTTTTTATCAAATAAACTTCTGTTTATATTATTAATAAGTTTAATCCAATATTCTGAAATCTGATAATTTCCTTTAAAAGTAAAAAATTTAAAATAATAATTAAAAGCAAAATTTGTTTTGAGAAAATTTTCAAATATTTCTTTTATAAGAAGAATAAATTCATTTTGAGAACGAAAATGTTTTACATATACTTCGCCATAAGAATTCATTATGATAAAAGAAATTGTTTCAATTTCTTCAAAAGAAACAGATTCAAAATTAATAACTATTAAACATTTAATGATAAATGGTTTTTCGAGATAATATTCGTTTTTAATAATTTCTTTTTTATCTTTTATGAATTCTTTAATTGTATTAAGAAAATTTATTATATCGTTAAAATTAATTTTCAAATGATAACCAAACAAATTTATTTTTGTGCGATAAGGATTATATAAAGAATTATAAACGAGCCAGACAAGAATATCTAATAAATATTTTGTTTCCATAATTTTGCTTTCAAACATAATTGAGTTACTAATCCTTGTAACTGGTCCTCTATATAATTCCCAGGTTTGTTCAAGTTCATTATATTTTATTGAAATAATATCTTCGTAAGGTTTATCAGATAAAGAAATATAGAAATAATCAATCTTTGATGGTTTGCCTGTAAAATAAGAAATTAATTTTCTACCAATGATTGTCATATCTCTATCAGTTATATTATAGTCTATTTTTATATTTTTAAAATAATCAGAAAATTTCATAAAATTATTTATCATATGTTTTTTTAACTCTTTATTTATTTTTAATAGTTTATCAAACGACCATTTATTAAAATTATCAAGTTCTTCAACTTCTTTCTCAGACCATTTCCACTTTCTTATATATTCTTTCATTATCAAAGTTTTTTCAGGTAATTTCTCATCTGGATAATTTTTATATATCAATAATTCTGGTTGAATTTTTAAATAAAAACATTTGCGTAAAATATCAAGCAATTTCCAGTTTTCTGTTTGTTCATAATAATCATAAATATATTCATACATTAATATATATGCATCAATAGCCTTTACATTAAAATTATTTGATAAAACATTTCTTTTTAAAATATTACATAATAAACTTGTCTGTTTTTCAGTATTTATATATTTATCAATTAGAGAAATTTTAATAAATGATTTAAAAGGATTATCAAGTGATTTAATCATATGCCAGAGTGCAGCCCCGAAAAATTCACCTTTATTTATTTTTGATAAATTGCCTAAATCAATGAAATCATTATTATTATTTAATGCCGCGAACATTTTATTATAGCTTTCATTATCAGTATTTGGTGAGATAACCCACCAGAATGGAACTTTTCCATCAACAACAATTGAACTCCTGAAATATTCATCTTTTAATAAATCACCTTGGGCAGAACCACAACTCTCACCTTCAAATTCACCAAATTTACTATTTCTTGCTTCTTTGATATCAGTTGGGAAAAAATGAATTTCCAGTCCATTATTTTCTAAAAACCATTTTTCTATGCTTTTTAATTTTTCTGTAAATAAATAATAACTATCTTTATCAAATTTATTTTTTTCTATGCAAACCCAATAATCA
Source organism: bacterium (assembly GCA_035405645.1). GTDB lineage: Bacteria > JAGOBX01 > JAGOBX01 > DAONJL01 > DAONJL01 > DAONJL01. Next base: position 24,804 of record DAONJL010000038.1, read on the forward strand.
AAATCAGAATTTTTATTTTGTGCTATTGAACCAATTGAACCCATTATTGAGATTGATTCAATTAATTCATTAGAATTAATTGATGTTGGTAATTTAATTAAAGGGAATCGTTTTTTTACTATTTGAATTATTTCATCATTAACATTGTAGTTTTTAATTCCAATTGGCAAATTTTTAGAATCAATATAACCAGGTAAACCTTTAATATTTGTATGAAGAAGAAAAGGAATTAATTTTATAAAATCTTTTTCTACCTCACCTAAATTATTAAGTGTTTTTTCTATTTTTAAATTGTTATATTCTCTAAATTTATTTAAATTATTTTGAATATTCTGTTCCATTGATATAAATAATATTATAATATTTATTTTAAAATCAAAAGTCAAGCAACAAATAAATTTATTCCAGAAAATATCCCAGACATGGTATACCCCTTTGCAGCATTACGAATAGTAAGT
>DAONJL010000039.1:0-24963 GCA_035405645.1 bacterium
ATTTATTATGCTTTGCAGATGTTTTTTGCGGTTTTTATTACTGGAAGTTCCGTTAAATATAATTATTTGTCTCATCGTGTGGCTGAACTTCTCGCCTTGAGAGCAAAATGATACTTTGCTAATAAAAGTGATAAAAAATAAGTTTATAATAATTTAAAAAGTGGTGAAGTGATGACGCCTGTCCCCAATAAAGTCCCCAATAAATGTCCCCAATAACTGACACCAATAAACTGCAAATTTTTATTTTTTAAAAAGGACTAACAATTAAAATAAGCCATGTTCTTTAAAGTAAGGAACATATTTTTTATCTATTTTGCCTATATGTTCTATAAGCCAATTTTTTAAGAATAAAAGAATATCAACTGATAAACCAACTTTACCATCCTGAATATCTTTAACTGTTTCTGAAATTTTCTTAACAAAATTATCGTGTATTTGTTTATGACTCGGTCCTTCTGGATAATTAAATTCTTTAAAATATTTTTCTTCTGTTCCAAAATGCATTACAGCGTATTCTGCTAATTCATTCAGGATTTTATTTATAATTTTATCGCCTTGACCTAACTTTAATGCATTAAATAATTCATTAATTAATTTAACTAATCTTTTATGTTGTTCATCTATAATTTTTACATTAACGCTAAATTTATCATTCCAAACAAAAAGTTCATTTTCATTAAATGAAAGTGTTGATTTAATATTTTCATTTATTTTGAAATAGTCGATTTGATTGTTTAATTGTTCTGAAATATTATTGAATATAATAATATCAGTTACTGATTTTTCAGTTGCTTTTAAATTAATTTGTGATGAGTTTTTTATCTTTTCCATTGATTGTTCGATTAATGTTATTCCTTTTGTTTGTTCGTTCATACTAATTTTAATATTGTCACTTAATTTCTCAATATTACTAACTGAATCAACCATAATAGTTAATTTTTTTGCTTGCTCTGATGTAACTTTATTTAGTTCATTCATAAAACTTTTTATTTTTTCAACCTGATTTATTATTTGATTATTACCTTCATTTGCTTCGGACATAGCATTATTTATTTGAGCACTTAATTTTGTAATAGAATTAAGATGAGATAAAATGTTTTTTAAAGAATTAGCAGTTTCAGTAGTTGCTAATTGTCCTTTTTCAGCCATTTTTACACCTTTTTTTGTGTCTTCTACTGCTTTTGAAATTTTCTCGTTTATTGCATTAATAATAGCAACAATTTCTTTTGTAGAAGAAGCAGAGCGTTCAGCAAGTTTACGAACTTCATCAGCAACAACAGCAAAACCTTTACCATGATCACCTGCTCTTGCTGCTTCTATTGCTGCATTTAATGCTAATAAATTTGTTTGTTCTGATATATCATCTATTACCTCTATTATTTTTTCTATGTTTTGTGAACTACTATTTAATTCATCCATTACAACAAGTAAATTATTTAAACTATTATATATTTCTTTCATATTATTTGATGTTTGTATCATATTTTTATTGCTTTCATCAGCATATTTACCACTTTGAATAAGTATCTCATTTAATTCATTTATATTATTTGTTATTGAATTTATATTAGTTGACATTTGAACTATTGCAGCAGAAGATTGATTTATTGAATCTTTCATTTCATTTACACCTTCTGCGATTTTATGTATTTGTTTAGACATATCTGTTGTTGAAATAACTATATTATTTACTAAATCAACTTGATTTTTAATATTTTCTGTAATTGAATGTATTGTGGAACTAAATTCTAATATTGCTGCTGTTGTATTTTCTATTGCTTTTGTATTTTCTTTTGAAGCATTTGCTATTTCTAATAATTTATTTGAAAAGTTATTTGATGATCTCAATATTTCTTTTGCACTGGTTTTTATATTGATTACTATTTGTTCTAAATTATCAAATAATTTATTACATAAATTTCCCATATTATCAAATTCATCTTCTATTTTTTTAATTGAATATCTATTTTTTAAATCATAACCTGCTGCTAATTTTATTATTGATTCAAATTTCATTATTTTTTCTGAAAAGATTTTTAATTCTTTAAATGCTTTAATGGATAATAAAATAACAATTATAAAAAGAAATAATTGAAGAAATTGAGTATATTTATTCATATTAGTTGCTGTTTCTGCAAATTGTCTTGTTGCTAAATCCATTTCTTTTAAAATTGGTATTGATAATTCATCAACTTTTAATATTTCTACTTTTATTTCTTCATTATTTTTATCTTCTGCTTTTAATACTTTTTCAATACTATTTTTATAATTATTCCAGATTTCACTTACTTTTAATAATTGATTTTTTATTTCATTATTTTTTGTTTTTGGTAATGTAACTTTTACTTTATCTGATATTGGACATTCCCCACCATTTAACAATGCATTTAATGAAACTTCATATAATTCAATATCTTTTTTTAATAATGTTAAATATTTTTCATCATTGTATCTTAAAAATTCGTGGAATTCTTTTGCTATTTTTTGAGAAAGCATTCTTTGTCTGCCTACAATGTTTATAACATTACCAGATGATTTTTGTAAATTTAATAAATAATATGTAGAAAAAATTGCAATGAAGAAAAAAAGAATAATTAGATAATAAGATATTTTTAGAGATTTTTTAATTGACATAAAAAATTTCTCCTTTTAATTATTATAATTTTGTAATAATTACAATTTTAGATTTAATATAATTTTTTCTGAATTGTCAAATATTTTTTTAATTTCAGCATTATTAAAACCAGCGCATTGAAGAATTTTAATTGCAGTTTGTTTTGTGATGAGGTCAGTATCTTTATGCGAATCAGTATCAATTACAGTATTTTGGCAATCATATTTTTTAACTAATTGAGCTAAATGACCATTTGCTAATGAATGACCCTGTCGAGAGGTAATTTCTAAATTAACATTATTTTTAATAGCAAGTTGAACATCATTTTCATCAATTAAGCCAGGATGAGCTAATATATCTGCTTTACCAATTATCGCAGCGTGATTTGTGCCGACTGGAACAGGTTCAACTGGTGTCTCACCATGCACAACAACTAATTTGGCACCTAATAAACGAACTTCTTCAATCATAGCAGGAATATGTTCAGGTAAAACATAAGTTAATTCAATACCTGGAATACAACGAATATTATACAAAGAAGAATTATTAAATTTTTGACAGACTTCAATAACCATTGGAATTATCATTTTATAATTGCTATAATCGCAATGGTCAGTAATAGCAACTGCTTTATAACCTTTACTAATTGCTTGAATAATTAATTCAGATGGACTTAAAATACCATCACTTAAAAAAGTATGAGTGTGTAAATCAATCATAAAAATTTAATCCAATTTTTTCTTGCTTTTTTTAGTAATTATTTTTTCTTTTTCTTCTGGCGCTTTTTTCCCATATAATTCTTTATTTTTTACATTTATTTTAGGACACGGTTTTGATTTAACTTTTTTTTTGGTAATCATTTCACCAGTATTTGCATTTATTTTTATTTCTTTCCACATAGTATCAAAATTTTTTAAAAAGACTTTCCAGACAGGTCCTTTGGTATACCAGACGAGTTCAACTTTAACAGGATATAAATCAGGATAACGAGATTGTGCTTTTTGTATTGCTTCAATAATTGAAAGATTAGCTTTGAAATCAAAAAAAGTAGAATCATTTTCTTCATCTTCAAGAGCAAAAGAAGAAAAAGAAAAAATAAAGAATAAAAAAAATAATATTTTAAAAGTTTTCATAATTTTTACCTTATTAATATTTAATAAATTTTAAATCATCTATTTCAGATTTTAAACCTTCTTCATCAAAATAAAAAGTATAAATACCATCTTTAATAGTGAAACAGAATTCTAATTTTTCAGGCTTTAAATTTGAAATATCGTCTTCTAAATAGAATAAATCATAATACTGATTTAATTCAGTTTTAGATAATGGATAAGAAAAAGTTATATCAAGAATTTTAAATAAAATATTTACTTCATCTACATCATTTCTTAAAGTCAAAAGAGAAAAGTTATCAATATTATAAAGAATAATAAAATCATCAGCAATATAATTTGGTGTTTTATCAGTTATTTTAAAAAAACGCGAATTAACAAATAGGGTATTTTTATTAATTCCATTATCATTTATAAAAGGTAAATTTTCATTAAATAAAAAAGCGTTGTTATTATCAGTAAAATAATAATGATAAATACCTTCTGGCAAATAAAGAAGAGCAGAATAACTATAATCTAAATAATTGAAATAAGCAATTGTTTCTTCTCTTTTTTTAGTTAATTTATTTTCACAAACAATTTTTAATAGTTTATATTGATCTAAATAATTACCATAATATAATTTAAAAGGCACAACAAATAAATCCTGTTCTTTTGTTTTTTCAAAAGTTAATACTTCATCTTCAATTTTATTAATTTCAATTATAGAGATTTTAGACATTGATTTTTTATCAAGTTCGAAATTTTTATTTTCAGGGTCTGGAATAATATTATTATCAACAATGAATTGATATTTATATTTACCTGGTTGTAATAAAATTTTTTTGACCAAGGACTTTAAGGACGTCTGACCCCAATAAACTGCAAATTTTTATTTTTTAAAAAGGACTAACAATTAAAATAAGCCATGTTCTTTAAAGTAAGGAACATATTTTTTATCTATTTTGCCTATATGTTCTATAAGCCAATTTTTTAAGAATAAAAGAATATCAACTGATAAACCAACTTTACCATCCTGAATATCTTTAACTGTTTCTGAAATTTTCTTAACAAAATTATCGTGTATTTGTTTATGACTCGGTCCTTCTGGATAATTAAATTCTTTAAAATATTTTTCTTCTGTTCCAAAATGCATTACAGCGTATTCTGCTAATTCATTCAGGATTTTATTTATAATTTTATCGCCTTGACCTAACTTTAATGCATTAAATAATTCATTAATTAATTTAACTAATCTTTTATGTTGTTCATCTATAATTTTTACATTAACGCTAAATTTATCATTCCAAACAAAAAGTTCATTTTCATTAAATGAAAGTGTTGATTTAATATTTTCATTTATTTTGAAATAGTCGATTTGATTGTTTAATTGTTCTGAAATATTATTGAATATAATAATATCAGTTACTGATTTTTCAGTTGCTTTTAAATTAATTTGTGATGAGTTTTTTATCTTTTCCATTGATTGTTCGATTAATGTTATTCCTTTTGTTTGTTCGTTCATACTAATTTTAATATTGTCACTTAATTTCTCAATATTACTAACTGAATCAACCATAATAGTTAATTTTTTTGCTTGCTCTGATGTAACTTTATTTAGTTCATTCATAAAACTTTTTATTTTTTCAACCTGATTTATTATTTGATTATTACCTTCATTTGCTTCGGACATAGCATTATTTATTTGAGCACTTAATTTTGTAATAGAATTAAGATGAGATAAAATGTTTTTTAAAGAATTAGCAGTTTCAGTAGTTGCTAATTGTCCTTTTTCAGCCATTTTTACACCTTTTTTTGTGTCTTCTACTGCTTTTGAAATTTTCTCGTTTATTGCATTAATAATAGCAACAATTTCTTTTGTAGAAGAAGCAGAGCGTTCAGCAAGTTTACGAACTTCATCAGCAACAACAGCAAAACCTTTACCATGATCACCTGCTCTTGCTGCTTCTATTGCTGCATTTAATGCTAATAAATTTGTTTGTTCTGATATATCATCTATTACCTCTATTATTTTTTCTATGTTTTGTGAACTACTATTTAATTCATCCATTACAACAAGTAAATTATTTAAACTATTATATATTTCTTTCATATTATTTGATGTTTGTATCATATTTTTATTGCTTTCATCAGCATATTTACCACTTTGAATAAGTATCTCATTTAATTCATTTATATTATTTGTTATTGAATTTATATTAGTTGACATTTGAACTATTGCAGCAGAAGATTGATTTATTGAATCTTTCATTTCATTTACACCTTCTGCGATTTTATGTATTTGTTTAGACATATCTGTTGTTGAAATAACTATATTATTTACTAAATCAACTTGATTTTTAATATTTTCTGTAATTGAATGTATTGTGGAACTAAATTCTAATATTGCTGCTGTTGTATTTTCTATTGCTTTTGTATTTTCTTTTGAAGCATTTGCTATTTCTAATAATTTATTTGAAAAGTTATTTGATGATCTCAATATTTCTTTTGCACTGGTTTTTATATTGATTACTATTTGTTCTAAATTATCAAATAATTTATTACATAAATTTCCCATATTATCAAATTCATCTTCTATTTTTTTAATTGAATATCTATTTTTTAAATCATAACCTGCTGCTAATTTTATTATTGATTCAAATTTCATTATTTTTTCTGAAAAGATTTTTAATTCTTTAAATGCTTTAATGGATAATAAAATAACAATTATAAAAAGAAATAATTGAAGAAATTGAGTATATTTATTCATATTAGTTGCTGTTTCTGCAAATTGTCTTGTTGCTAAATCCATTTCTTTTAAAATTGGTATTGATAATTCATCAACTTTTAATATTTCTACTTTTATTTCTTCATTATTTTTATCTTCTGCTTTTAATACTTTTTCAATACTATTTTTATAATTATTCCAGATTTCACTTACTTTTAATAATTGATTTTTTATTTCATTATTTTTTGTTTTTGGTAATGTAACTTTTACTTTATCTGATATTGGACATTCCCCACCATTTAACAATGCATTTAATGAAACTTCATATAATTCAATATCTTTTTTTAATAATGTTAAATATTTTTCATCATTGTATCTTAAAAATTCGTGGAATTCTTTTGCTATTTTTTGAGAAAGCATTCTTTGTCTGCCTACAATGTTTATAACATTACCAGATGATTTTTGTAAATTTAATAAATAATATGTAGAAAAAATTGCAATGAAGAAAAAAAGAATAATTAGATAATAAGATATTTTTAGAGATTTTTTAATTGACATAAAAAATTTCTCCTTTTAATTATTATAATTTTGTAATAATTACAATTTTAGATTTAATATAATTTTTTCTGAATTGTCAAATATTTTTTTAATTTCAGCATTATTAAAACCAGCGCATTGAAGAATTTTAATTGCAGTTTGTTTTGTGATGAGGTCAGTATCTTTATGCGAATCAGTATCAATTACAGTATTTTGGCAATCATATTTTTTAACTAATTGAGCTAAATGACCATTTGCTAATGAATGACCCTGTCGAGAGGTAATTTCTAAATTAACATTATTTTTAATAGCAAGTTGAACATCATTTTCATCAATTAAGCCAGGATGAGCTAATATATCTGCTTTACCAATTATCGCAGCGTGATTTGTGCCGACTGGAACAGGTTCAACTGGTGTCTCACCATGCACAACAACTAATTTGGCACCTAATAAACGAACTTCTTCAATCATAGCAGGAATATGTTCAGGTAAAACATAAGTTAATTCAATACCTGGAATACAACGAATATTATACAAAGAAGAATTATTAAATTTTTGACAGACTTCAATAACCATTGGAATTATCATTTTATAATTGCTATAATCGCAATGGTCAGTAATAGCAACTGCTTTATAACCTTTACTAATTGCTTGAATAATTAATTCAGATGGACTTAAAATACCATCACTTAAAAAAGTATGAGTGTGTAAATCAATCATAAAAATTTAATCCAATTTTTTCTTGCTTTTTTTAGTAATTATTTTTTCTTTTTCTTCTGGCGCTTTTTTCCCATATAATTCTTTATTTTTTACATTTATTTTAGGACACGGTTTTGATTTAACTTTTTTTTTGGTAATCATTTCACCAGTATTTGCATTTATTTTTATTTCTTTCCACATAGTATCAAAATTTTTTAAAAAGACTTTCCAGACAGGTCCTTTGGTATACCAGACGAGTTCAACTTTAACAGGATATAAATCAGGATAACGAGATTGTGCTTTTTGTATTGCTTCAATAATTGAAAGATTAGCTTTGAAATCAAAAAAAGTAGAATCATTTTCTTCATCTTCAAGAGCAAAAGAAGAAAAAGAAAAAATAAAGAATAAAAAAAATAATATTTTAAAAGTTTTCATAATTTTTACCTTATTAATATTTAATAAATTTTAAATCATCTATTTCAGATTTTAAACCTTCTTCATCAAAATAAAAAGTATAAATACCATCTTTAATAGTGAAACAGAATTCTAATTTTTCAGGCTTTAAATTTGAAATATCGTCTTCTAAATAGAATAAATCATAATACTGATTTAATTCAGTTTTAGATAATGGATAAGAAAAAGTTATATCAAGAATTTTAAATAAAATATTTACTTCATCTACATCATTTCTTAAAGTCAAAAGAGAAAAGTTATCAATATTATAAAGAATAATAAAATCATCAGCAATATAATTTGGTGTTTTATCAGTTATTTTAAAAAAACGCGAATTAACAAATAGGGTATTTTTATTAATTCCATTATCATTTATAAAAGGTAAATTTTCATTAAATAAAAAAGCGTTGTTATTATCAGTAAAATAATAATGATAAATACCTTCTGGCAAATAAAGAAGAGCAGAATAACTATAATCTAAATAATTGAAATAAGCAATTGTTTCTTCTCTTTTTTTAGTTAATTTATTTTCACAAACAATTTTTAATAGTTTATATTGATCTAAATAATTACCATAATATAATTTAAAAGGCACAACAAATAAATCCTGTTCTTTTGTTTTTTCAAAAGTTAATACTTCATCTTCAATTTTATTAATTTCAATTATAGAGATTTTAGACATTGATTTTTTATCAAGTTCGAAATTTTTATTTTCAGGGTCTGGAATAATATTATTATCAACAATGAATTGATATTTATATTTACCTGGCTGTAATAAAATTTTTTTTGACCAGATACCATTTTTAAATTCTAATTTTTCAGGAATCCAATTATTAAAAGAACCAATGATTAAAACTTCTTTATATTTTTTATCAATAATTTTAAAAGTATGAGAAAATAAAAAATTATCACAACAGAAAATAACTAATATGATAAATAAAAAAATAAAATAATTATTTTTCATTACTATTCATTTACCTGTTTTAAAATTTCCTGTTCAATTTTTATAGCAGCATCTTTAAATGCCTGTTCAACTGTTTTATCGCCTTTAAGTGCTAAAGCCATTTCAGGATTAACAATATCAGATTCCATAAGACCATATAACGGAACAAGCGGTGGTACTTTTGCAAAAAGTAATTGTTGCATAAAAATTTTTATTTCAGGAATAACAGCAGTATCAGCCATAATAACATCATACGCTTTAAGATTGATAGGAATTTGACCAAGTGATTTTGACCAGAAAATTTGATTTTCTTTTCCAGTAACATAATTTATAAATTCATAAGCAACTTCTTTATATTTTGAATTTCTAAAAATAACTAAATTATTGCCACCGATATTTGTTGATGTTGTTATTTCTTTATGATATTCTTCATCTGTTGCGTTTTCTGGAATTAATTTAAGTTTTATTGCATCTTGTTTTGTAGGTTTAGGAATTAAAGAAACGGCATAATTTATACCGCTATCTTTAAATCTTTGAATCATCCATGGACCAATTAAAATCATAGCATAGACTTTATTTATAAATCCCTGGTCAGGACCAATAGCACCCGCCCGCCACGCACCTGCTTCTATTTTATGTTTTTGATATAAATCAACTTTTCGCTGAAAAGCATAAATAGCACGCTCATCAGTTATATTACAATATTTTTTTCCATCAGGACCTTTTTTAATTATTTCAGCTTTATACATATTAAAAAATGGCAAAGTGAACCATAAACTATTAGCCATAGCAAAACCATAAATATTTTTCTTTTCATCAGTAAGAACTTTAGCATATTTAATAAATTCATCCCAATCTTCTGGTGCTTTATTTGGGTCTAAACCTGCTGCTTTTAATTCAGCTGATTTTTCTCTAAATAAATCAAGATTTCTAAATAAAGCTAAACAGGTGGTCTGCTCTGGTAGACCATATAAATGTTCTTCGCCTTTTATATCAATAATATTAGAATTAAAAGGGGCTTCAATATAATCTTTTCTTTTTTCTTCAATTGATTTTGCGTCAAAATTAGGTAATTTATCAAGCGGTTCAATAACTTTGTGATATGCTAATTCAATAACTTTCAGTGCATCAACACGAGCAATATCAGGATTTATTCTTGCAAGACAGGCAGTTTTAATATTATCAACAAGCGCATCAAAAGGAACTCTATCAGCAATGATTTCAATATCTTTATTATATTTTTCTTTATAATATTTTTTAAAATTTTCTATAACCTGTAAAAATACATTATGCTCTTCATTATTATAAGTTTCCCATACTTTTAAAATGATTTTTTCATCTTCTGATTTTTTTAATTTTGCACAACTAAAAATAAATGCAAGTAATAAAAATGGTATTAAGAGAACTATTTTTTTTCGTTTCATATTTTGCTCCTTTAAAAAAATTATTCTTTTACTGCACCCTGTGTCATTCCTTCAATGAAAAATCTTTGAGCAACTAAAAATAAGATAGCAATAGGAAGAATAGAAAAACAAGCACCTGCCATCATCAGTTCCCAATCAGTTGCATATTGTCCTCTAAATAAAGCAAGACCAACTGGTAAAGTTCTATAAGGCGAATTTGGAGTATTAACAATTAATTGCCACAAGAAGTTTGACCATTGACCAATAAAAGTCAAAAGGAAAAGAGTAACAATAATAGGTAATGATAAAGGTAAAACAATAATTCTAAAAACCTGTAATTCAGAAGCGCCATCAATTTTAGCAGCTTCAAACAAAGAATCAGGAATAGTTTTAATATATTGTGTTAAAAGGAAAAGACCAAATACATTACCTAAATGTGGAATAATCATAGCCCAATAACTATTTATCCAGCCAAGTTTATTAACAATAGCAAATTGCGGCACCATAAAAATCATACCTGGCACCATCATAGATGCAAGAAGAATAAGAAAAAGTTTATCTTTAAAAATGAATTGTTTTTTTGCAAACGCATAACCACCGAGCAGGCAGAATAAAGAAGTGAGAAAAGCACAGCCAGTAGCAACAACTAATGAATTAAAGAAGAATCGACTGAACGGGAAATCAGGATTAAATAAAACTTTTTTAAAATTATCAAGAGTATAAAGTGAATTTAATGCTGTTTTAAAAGGAACTTCAAGAATAAATTTATAAGAATATTTACCTTCTGGTAATTCCATTAATGTTGTCCAATAACCTTCATCATCTTTTAATAAGTCAATTACTTTGCCTTGAAATTCAACAAAAACTTTTTTATATTGTGGTCCAAAATACTTGAAAAGGACTTTATTATTCTCTTTTATTTGTGTTGCATTATTTAATTTTTTATTTGTAAAAATTCCTTTTTCACCAATTTCTAAAATTGAATTATCTGCTTTATTTGGATTATCAGGATCATAAATCCATTGGCTACCATTAACAACAAATTTGTATTCTAATTTTCCAGCAGGTAAATCATTTAATTCGATACGCCAGATACCATTATCATTTTTTAACTGATTTTTTTCTTTATCCCAATTATTAAATGTGCCTGCAATTGTAACTGTTTGTGCTGATGGATTTATATATTCGAAAATAACTTTATTATTATATTTTTCAGTAAAATCAATAATATATGAACTTGAATAACTTTCTGTTGAAGGAAAAAAAGTAAATTTCATTCCTTGCCCAATTTGTTTAAAAGCAGTGATAAGCATCCAGAATAAAGGTAAAAGAACAATGATAACACCACAAATAAGAAATAAATGGATAAAAAAATTTCTTATATTATCACCTTTCATATTACACCTCATTATGTATTTTCTTTACCAACAATTTTCATATTTATTATTGAAATAATGACTGTAATTATTAATAAACAATATGAAATAGCAGCAGCTCTACCGTAAAAAGTATTAACAAAATTTTTGTATAGATAATAACCTGAAAGCGAAGCAACTGATACAGTTTCACCGAATATTTGGAATGGCGGACCACCAGTATTATTTGTCATAGCATAAATTTCAGTAAAGGCATTTAATGCGCCAATTGTGCCTGTGATTAGCATAAAAATAATGATTGGTTTAACAAGCGGTAATGTAATATAAATTGTTTTTTGCCACCAATTACAACCATCTATATCTGCTGCTTCATAAATTGCTTCTGAAATATTTTGAATAGCAGTTAAAAATAATACCATACCAAAACCAGCACCTTTTAATACAAGTGCAATAGCAATAGCAGGAAGGCAGAGATATTTGTTATCGAGAATCGTATTTTCTGAAAAATAAGTTATACCAATTTTATTTAATAGATAGTCAATTAAACCATATTTAGGACTTAAAAGCAAAGTCCAGATTAAACCAATAACAAGTAAATCAAGAACATTTGGTAAAAAATAAGCACTTCGATATGCTGATGTAAATTTTAATTTATTATTAAGTAATAAAGCAAGTAATAAAGAAACAGCAATTCCTGTTGGTATTGTTAAAATTGCATAAATACCTGATGCAATAAGAGACCACCAGAATTTTTTGTCCTGCACAATATCAATATAATGTTGTAGACCAACGAATTTCATATCAGAAAACACATCATACCAATCTGAATAAATTGTATTTTTATGAAATGAAATGTAAAGAGAATAAATAATTGGATAGCCTAAAAAAACAATATAAACAATTAAAAATGGTAAAAGATACAAATAAGCAATAAATGTTTCTCTTTTTAATGAATTCATTGTTTTTTTCTCCTTTTTAAAAATTATTACATATTTAAAAATTTTATTTTATAAAAAATGTGATTGTCAAGAAAAATTAAAATAAAAAAGGAAAAGAACAAGCAGATGATGGAAACAGCAAAAATAGAAAAATGGATATAAAATATCTTGATGATATACCAGAATTTTATGAATATTATTTAAAATACAAACTTCAAAAATATCAAATAACAATAAGAGATGTTAAAACAGGAACTTTATTTTTCTTTTAAATATAATTATTTTTCTTATCGAGTGGCTGAACTTTCCGTTTTCAATTTTCGTGGACTGCACCCTAAAAAATTTTTTATATTAAAATACTTGACTAATAAAAAATAAAAAGTTAAAATTTTATAATAATATTTTATTGTTAAGGGGGTAATATTTTTGAAGAGAGATATTTTATTTTTTTTGATTTTATTTGTTTTATGCAATTTAATATATAGCGAAGAATTTAATACAATAAAAGTTCAGAAAGGTGAAACATTATGGTCATTAGCACAAAAGTATTTCAACGACCCTTTGAAGTGGCAAATATTAGCAAATATAAATAATATTGAAAATCCACATCATATATTAACAGGAATTGAAATAAAAATACCTGTTGATAGTTCAACAATTCAAAGTTTATCGAAAACAGAGATAAGAGGAACAGTAAAAAGAAGACAAACAGAAATAAAAGAAAGTCAGGAAAAAGCAATAATACCGAGTCCAGAAAAAATAACAAAAGTTGATACAGAACAATTTTTAGAATTAAAAGAAATACCAAAAGATGGAAGTGAAATTGAGATAGCAGGACCAAAAGGTATAGAAACACCATATAAAGAAAAGAAAGCAACAATAACATACATTAAAGGTTCAGTAAAATTAAAAAATAATATTCAACGCATCTGGATAACTTTATTAAAACCAGGGGCTCCATTATATAAACAGGATATGCTTGAAACAGATGAGAATTCTGTTGCTATGGTTTCTTTTGAAGATGGTTCTTATATTAAGTTATTACCTAATTCATCAATTACATTAAATAAAACAGAATATGATAAAGTAGAGAATTCATTAATAACAATAGTAGAATTAAACTTTGGAAAAATAGAGGCAAATATAAGACCTGTTTCACCAATAAAACCAAATTTTAAAATTGCCTCAAAAAAAATAACAGCAGATGGAAAAGGTAAATTTAATATTGGTAAAAATAAAGAACAGGATTTATTTATTGAAGTAATTGATGGAGAAGTAAAAGTGCAAAGTGAAAATCAGCAATTAAATATAACAAGTGGTAATGGCGCATTTATAGCAGCATCAGAAATGATACCATCAAAAGCAGAAAAATTATTACCACCACCAGCACTTGTTTCACCGCCTGATAAAGTTTATGTGAAATCATCAATACCTGAATTTCAATTTGCTGATGTAGAAAAAGCTGTAAAATACAAAATACAAATTGCAAAAGATGAAACATTTAATGTAATTGTATTAGAAGATGAATATATAACAGGTACAAAATATAAATCAAAAGCATTATTAGATGGTTATTATTATTGGCGTGTTGCATCTATAAATGCCAATGGTTTATGCGGTAATTTCAGCAAACCCAGAGTAATTAAAATTGATACTACCTCTCCACGAATTGTTATTTTATCGCCTGCAGAAGATGAAATAATTAAAACAAGATTTGCAAGAATTAAATGTACAACAGAACCAAATTATTCAATAAAAATAAATCAATATATTTATTATCCTGATAAAAAAGGGGAGATTGATGTAGAAGCAGAATTTCCTCAGGGAACAAATGTAGTATTATTTTCAGTAACAGATGAAGCAGGTAATATAACAAATTTATATAGAACATTTCATATGGATTATTATAATCAAATCATAACAATTGATAATAATAATTATACAATAACAGATAAATGGTATGTTAATATATTTAATGCAGCAGGGCAAGTTATAATGAATGATAGATTTTATGAAGTTGAATTTGGTAGGTATCAACAGGAAGTAGAATTTAGTGCAGGTAATAATCATTTGATTTTAAGTTTGGAAAATATTGGTTATAAAGATATGCTTTTTATCTATGATTTTGATAAACCAATTTTAAAACAGTTACGAATACAGCCTTTAATAAAAGATGATATAGCGTATTTGAATATATTTTTAAAAGCAGAGGATAAGACTTCAAGATTAGCAAAAAAAGCAGAACTTGTATTAGAAGAATATGCAAATATTTCAAATAGATATTTTGTTGAATTAGTTTACAGTGATATATTAAATGAATATCAAGGTGTATTACAGGTTCGACCACAAGTATTAAATAAAGAATTATCAATTGCCTCAATTAAAGTAAAAGATATAATTGGTAATCAAACAGAAATTAGTTCTGGTTCATTTGAGCAACCATCAACACCATCAGATTTCTGGACAAAAGTAAAAACAGATTATAATGCATTTAAAGTAAAAAAAGGCATACCAGTATTTTTATTATCTGCAACTGGTTTACTATTATTATTATAAAATTATTATGTATCAAGTAAAGTTAGAAGTTTTTGAAGGTCCTTTTGATTTATTACTTCATCTTATTAAAATTAATGAGATTGATATATATGAGATTCCTATTGGTTTAATTACTGCACAATATCTTGAATATTTAGAATTAATGAAAGAATGTGATATTGAATTATCAAGTGAATTTTTAATAATAGCAGCAGAATTATTAAAGATAAAATCAGCAATGTTATTGCCACAGGATGAAAAAGCAAAAGCAGAAATAGAAGAATTAAAACAGAATTTTATAAATAGAATTATTGAGTACAAGAAATATAAAGAAGTAGCAGTTAAATTAGAGTTAATGGCAGAAGAACAAAGTGATTATTATAAAAAACCAGCAACAATAGATAAAGAAATATTACAGGGTGATATTGAATATGTAGAAGTTGATTTATTTACTTTATTACAGGCATATAAAAATTTTTTAGAAAATTTTGAAAAGAGAAAACCACCAGTTATTAAAGGTGTAAAATATACTGTTGAAGAAAAAATAGATTATATATTAAAAAAATTAAATAATAATCAAATGATTAAATTTAGTGATATGTTTTATGAAGCAGAATCTAAATTAGAAATAGTTGTAATTTTTATTGCTTTATTGGAGTTAATTAAATTACAAAAAATTCGTGCCTGTCAGACAAAAGAATTTGATGAAATTTATATAACAAAAAAAGAAGAGGTAATCAGTGCATAATATGGAAATGGAAATTAAAAAAGTTAAAAGTATTATTGAAGCAATGTTGTTTGTATCTGGAAAACCTGTGGAATATAATATTTTTAAAAATGTTTTAGAAATACCATTAAAAGATGTTCGAGAAGCAATTGAGTATTTGAATAAAGAATATGAAGATAAAGGTAGTAGTTTAGCAGTAATAGAAATTGCCGAAGGTTTTCAATTAATTACAAGACCAGAATATTCATATTGGTTGAAAAAAATGTTTGGTCATAAAAAGGTATTGCGATTACCTGCAACATCACTTGAAACACTTGCAATTATAGCATATAAACAACCTATAACAAAAGCAGAAATCGATGAAATACGTGGTGTTAATTCTGATGGTGTGATAAAAAATTTACTTTCAAAAAAAATGATTAAAATTGTTGGAAGAAAAGAAGTAATTGGAAGACCATTATTATATGGCACTACAAAAGAATTTTTAGAATATTTTGGTTTGCGTTCTTTGAATGATTTACCAGATGAGAATGAACTAAATATTTTATTAAGTGAAAAAGTGATAGAAGAAGAAGATGTAAATGAAGTTCAGAAAATTGAGTCTGCCAATATAGAAGAAAATGAGATAAATGAAAATGATGAAATAAATAAAATTGAAGAAAGTGATGAGGTAAAAGAAAATGGAATTACAGAATAATATCCCACCAAAAGAAAATATTGATATATTTTTTGGAAAATATTTAGTTGAAAAAAATATTATCACTGATAAGATTTTAGAAAAAGTAATAAATTTTCAAAAATCATTAAATAAAAAAATTGGTGATTTAGCAATAGAGAAAAAATATTTAACACCAGAACAGGTGAATGAAATCTACTTTGAACAAAGAAAAACAAATAAATATTTTGGAGAAATAGCAAGAGAAAAAGGGTACTTAACAAAAGAACAGGTTGAAGAATTGTTAAAATACCAATCAAAAAGAAATGTATTTATTGGCGAAATATTTATTTCATTAGGCTATTTAACACGAGAACAATTAGCAATAGAATTAGAAGAATTCCATAAAAAAGAAGAAAGTCAGCAAAAAGATGCTAAACAAAAAATCGCTGATAGTATGTTAAATTTTATTATGTTATTTATTGAATGTGCGAAGAATACTGTTTTTCGTATGGTGCAAATTCCTTTAAAATTAAGTAGAAGAATAACACAGCGGAAAACAATTCAATCAAAAGGTATAATGATAAAAGTTAATCTAACTGGAGAGATAAACAAAAATTTGATTTTTAATTTTGATAAAGAATTCGTTAATGATTTGCTTTTAAAATTTTATGATAGTTTTCCAAAAGATAAGATAATAGAGATGCGACTTTCTGCATTAAAAGAACTTGTAAATATTATTAGTGGATTAATAATAACTGAATTAGGAAATAGATATAATATTAATGTTAATATCACACCACCCGAAGTAATAGAACAAAATATTTATACTGATGAAAAAACACTATTATCTCTTCCTTTTATTGCCCCTGAAGGTTCTTTTGAAATGAATATTAGTTATTAGAGTAACTCCTGGAGGTGAATAAATAAATGTTTTCAGATATAATAAGAAAAATAAAAGCAGATTGGAAGGCAATATTTTTACACGACCCTGCTGCGAAAAATAATCTTTTTGGCTGGATAGAAGTTATTTTAACTTACTCTGGTTTTCAAGCAATATTATTATATAGAATAGCACATATAGTTTATAAATTAGGTATACCAATTTTACCAAGATTGATTTCTCATTTTGCAAAACTTTTAACTGGTGTTGAAATTCATCCTGCTGCTGAAATTGATGAAGGTTTTTTTATTGACCATGGTCATGGAGTTGTAATTGGTGAGACAACAATAATAGGCAAAAATGTAACAATTTATCAGGGTGTTACATTAGGTGGTACAGGTAATCAAACAGGTAAACGTCATCCAACAATAAAAGATAATGTTTTCATTGGTGCTGGTGCTATAATATTAGGAAATATTACAATAAATAATAATGTTAAAGTTGGTGCTGGAACTGTGATTGTAAAAGATGTGCCTGAAAATTCTACTATTGTTGGTCCTCAGGGTGTGGTTGTAAAACAAATGGATGTTCGTTTGCCTTCTTATAATCTTGAATATTCAAATTTGCCGAACCCATTAGTAGAAAGTTTTGAAAGAATACAAAAAGAAATAGAATTAATCGAAGCACATATGCGTTGCTTAAATGAAAATGATCCAAATTTTGCTAAAAAATGTTGTGATTTATTTAATAACAAAAAACTTGACAATAATAATAATAATCAAGTAAAATAATATTAATAATATTAAAAAAGGGGGAGCAAAAATATGAAGAAAATATTTTATTTGATTATTTTATGTTTTTATTCGTTAGCAATAAGTTTATTTTGTGCAGTAGAAAAAAATGCAGGAACAACAGGTGCTGTTTTTTTAAGATTAGGTGTCGGTGTTCGTGCTATTGGAATGGGTGGTGTATTTACTGCTATACCTGATGGAATAAATTCAACTTATGGTAATCCTGCTGGTGTGATAAATATTCAAACTCGCGAATTTACTTTAATTCATAATGATTGGATTTCTGATATAAATTATGGATATGTAGGTTATGCCCATCCAATAACAGATAAAACAGCAATTGCTGGTAGTTTGATTTATGTTGATTATGGCTCATTTGAAGGCCGTGGCACAATCGGTGAACGAATAGCAGACCCAAATGCAAAAGATAGAGCATTTTCATTAACTTATGGTTGTAAGATAGAAGAAAAAATTTTATTAGGCGTAAATATAAAATATATTAAAGAAAGCTTGGCAGGTTATGATGCTGATGCTTTTTCTTTTGATATTGGTTCAGTCTATTATTCAGAAATAAAAAATCTAATTTATGGTTTTGCTATTCAAAATATTGGTAATAAAATAAGATTTGTTAATGAAGAATATTCATTGCCTTTGACATTTAGATTTGGCACTTCATATTATGCATTACAGGATAAGTTAATTCTTGCAGTAGATTTAGTAAAAGCAAGAGATACAAAATTTTATTATGCTCTTGGTTGTGAATTAAATTACCAGAAGTTTTTTTCCTTTAGAACTGGCTACACTTCTGAAAAGGATATTGGTCGAGGTTATTCTTTAGGTGCTGGTGTTCAATATAATTTTTTTGCTTTTGATTATGCCTATTCGCCTTATGGTAAATTAGGTGATACTCATAGAATTTCTTTAACCATTAGATTTTAATTAAAGGAGGTTTTTTTATGTCACCATTTTTTACTACTTTTTTAATTATTGTTATTTTGTTTTTAATTAATGCAATAAGAATTGTGAAAGAATATGAACGAGGAGTTATTTTCAGGCTTGGTAGATTAGTTGGTGCACGTGGACCGGGTTTATTTATAGTTGTGCCTATTATTGAAAAAATGATTAAAGTTGATTTACGAACCGTTACACTTGATGTGCCTGCACAGGAGGTAATAACAAAAGATAATGTTCCTTTAAAAGTAAATGCTGTTTGTTATTTTAGAATTCGTGACCCTGAAAAATCTGTTGTCCAGGTTGAGAATTATTATTTAGCTACTTCTCAAATTGCTCAAACAACATTGCGTAGTGTTTTGGGCGGCGTGGAACTCGATGAATTACTTACTGATAGAGATAAAATAAATAATGAATTACAGAAAATAATAGATGAACAAACAGACCCATGGGGTGTAAAAGTTACTATTGTTGAAATAAAGGATGTTGAATTACCAGATTCAATGAAGAGAGCAATGGCAAGACAGGCAGAAGCAGAACGAGAAAGAAGAGCAAAAATAATAGCCGCAGAAGGTGAATATCAAGCAGCACAGAAAATAAAGGAAGCAGCAGCAATAATAGGACAGGAACCTTCTGCAATCACTTTAAGATTTTTACAAACAATTGTTGATATTTCTGGCGAAAATAACAAAATTACTATTTTTCCAATACCAATTGATTTATTGTCAAGTTTAAATGAATTAATCAAGAAAAAAGTTCAATCATAATAATAAATTAAAAGAAGTAGTCAGTTAACTGAAAAGAATAAATAGTTTTTTTATACACAATAAAATTATTTGCTATAAAGAGTAATTAATCTTTTCATTTCAAATACAGCATTTGCAAGACCAGAAAAAATTGCTCGTGATATAATACTATGTCCAATATTCAATTCATTTAATTTTGGTAATTTACAGATTGGTTCAATATTATGATAATTTAAACCATGACCAGCATTTATTATTAAACCTAATTTATTTCCTGATTCTGCTGCTTCATATAATTTTTTGTATTCTTCTTTTTGTGCAATGCCTTTTGTATTTGCATATTTACCTGTATGTAATTCAATACAATTACCATTAAGTGTTTTTGCCATTTCAACCTGTTTAAAATCAGGTTCAATAAAATAGCTAACAACAATACCATTTTTTTGAAATAAAGCAGTAACTTCTTTTATCTTATCTTTAAATTTTATTAAATCAAGACCACCTTCTGTTGTTACTTCTTCGCGCCGTTCTGGAACTAATGTAACCTGGTCTGGTTTTATTTTTAATGCAATATTAATTATTTCATCAGATAAAGCCATTTCAAGATTTAATTGTTTATCAACTACTTTTCTTAATAATTCTAAATCTCTATCCTGAATGTGTCTTCTGTCTTCGCGTAAATGAATTGTTATACCATCTGCACCATTATTTAAAGCAATGCCAGCAGCAAATATTGGTTCTGGTTCTGTGCCTTTTCTTGCTTCGCGTAATGTTGCTATATGGTCAATATTTACTCCTAATTTTATACTCATTTTTTACCACCTTCTTATGCTTTGTAAAATTTTTATTTAACAAAATTTTATCTATTTTACATTTGTATCAGAAGAAAGTTTATCAGTAATTTTTTTCACTTTGATTATAATTTTTACTTTTGAACTGCCGGGTATTGAAATTGATTTATCAGGTAAAATAATATTGAGTTCTTTTTCAATATCTTGATTTATATTTTCTATATTTACTGGTTCTAAAGAAAGGCTTTCTATTTCTTTTAATATAGAAGCAGGTCCTTCTATTATTTTTGTAGTAACTGATAAATAACATGTATCAATATAAATATTTTTTTCAGGTTGCCCAATAAAAACAGGTGGTTCTAATTTTACTGATTTTGAAATTTTTTTATCTATATAAACATCAATAGAATGTGGTTCAATATAATTTAATTCTATTCCTCTTGGTAATGTAATATTATGTTGTTTAATTGGAATTGTATTTAATCCAATTTTGACATTGCTTAAATCAACATCAATTTTAAAATCAGATAAATTTTTATTTAATAAATTTGCTCTTGCACCTTTTATGGTGAGTTTAACAAAAATTTCATCATCAGTTTGTTTTAATATGAATGATTCAGGAATGTTAATAAAATTAACAGGCACAGAATAGGTATACTCAATAATTTCTGAACCAATGATATAATACCAGATTAAAATAGCAAAAATTAAAGCAAGTATTTTTAAATACCAATTTTTAAAAATAATTTTTTTAAAAAATTTGAAAATTTTTTTTGACATAATTTTTACCTTTTTGTTTTTAATATTTCTTCTGCCATTCTGATTGCATAATAATTTTCTTTTACATTATGTACTCTAATTATATTTGCACCTTTAAATAACGAAACAATATTTATTGCAATTGTAGCAGATAATCTTTCATTTATCGGTAAATCAAATAAATGTGCTATTAGTGATTTATTTGATGCACCAATAAGTATTGGTAAATTAAATTCAGTAAATTTATCTAAATAATTTAGTATAGTTAAGTTATGTTGTAAGTTTTTACCAAAGCCAATGCCAGGGTCAATTACT
This sequence comes from bacterium, assembly GCA_035405645.1. Taxonomy (GTDB): domain Bacteria; phylum JAGOBX01; class JAGOBX01; order DAONJL01; family DAONJL01; genus DAONJL01. The sequence goes on from DAONJL010000039.1 coordinate 21,936, forward strand.
ATTTGTTCTTCTTTTATATTATTTGATTTTGCATAAATTATTTGTTTTTTAAAGTAATCATAAATTTCATTTATTACATTATTATAATGTGGATTTAATTGCATTGTTTCTGGTGTGCCCTGTATATGCATTATTACTACACCTGCGTTATATTTACTGATTATTTGCGCCATCTTGACATCAAATCTTAAACCACTTATATCATTTATTATTTCACATCCTGCTTTAAGACAGACTTCTGCCACTTCACTTTTATATGTATCAATTGACACTGGTATATCATAATTTTTTTTTAGCCATTCAACAACAGGAATAATTCTATCAATTTCTTCATTCGCAGAAATTTTTTTTGAACCCGGTCTTGTTGATTCACCACCAATATCAATTATATCTGCTTTTTCATTAATTATTTCTTCTGTTCTTTTTTTTATTTTATCAAAATTATTATAATGTTTTCCGCCATCATAAAATGAATCAGGTGTAATATTTAATATAGCCATTATTAACATTTTATCAATATTTATTTTTCGGTTTCTACATTGCCAATATTTCATAAATAATTAAGAAAGGGAAAAAATTAATTTTGAGTTTTTTCTGTTTCTGTATCTGAAATTTTTTTCTTTAATTCTTCATTTAATTTTTTTAAAATATTTATTTCTGTTTGTAATTCCAATATATCATTTTTCAATTTTTTGTTTTCATTAGTTATTTCATTATCAGATGATTTTTTTTCTTCTGAACTTTTTAATTTTAATATTTCATCATCTTTTTGTTTTATTTTGTTTTCAAGTTCTTTTATCTTTTCTTTTAATTCATTTATTAAAGCACTGAATTTTTCATCATCGCTTAAATTACTATAAAGTTGTTCTTTTTGTGTTTCTACTATTTGTTGCAATACTTCTATTTGTTTATTTTTGTTTGTTAATTCTTTGCTTATTTCTGCTACTGCTTTATGTGCTGTTGAAACTAAATTAATCTGGTCTGATATTTGATTTGTAAGTTTTAATATTTCTTCATCTTTTGCTTTTATTTTTTCCTGTAAATTTTGAATATTTTTCTGTGCTTCTTTTAAGGAATTATTTACCGGGTCAACTAATAATTTCATTTCATTATATTCTTTTTCTTTTTCAGTTAATTTTTGTTTTAATATCTCATTTTCTTTCTGGATTTTATTTATTGATTCTGTTTTTATTTGTAAGTCTTCAATTTCCATCTTTAATTGTTTTAATTCTTTTGCTATATTTTCTTTTTCTTTTTTTAATTTTAAATTTTCTTCTGTTAAATTATTTATTTCTTCATTTTTATTATTTATTTCATTTTTATAATTTTTTTCTTTTTCATTTATACTATTTTTGATTGCTATTATTTCATTTTCTTTTTGTGTTAATGTTTCTTTTAATGATTTTAATTCCTTTTCATTTTGAATATTTAAAATCGATAATTCATCTAAATCTTTTGCCTGTGATTGAACTAATTTTTTTATTGTTTCAATTTGATTTTTATAATCATCTATTATTTTATTTTTAGTTGTTAATTCTTCTTCTAATTTTTTATTTGATTGTTTTATTTGTTCTAATTCACTTATTATTTTTTTGTTATTTATAATTTCTTCTTCAAATGATTTGTTTTGTTTTTCTAATTCACTTAATTTATTTTTTATATTTGTATTTTCTTCTTTTAATTTGTTATAATCACTTTGTAAATTATCATAATCATTTTTTATTTTTTTATTTTCTGTTGTTATTTGATTAAATTTTTCATTTTGATTTTCTAATGTGCTGCGTTCGAAATTTAATGATTGTTCTAATCTTGATTTTTCTTTTAATAATTTTTCATTTTCAATTAATAATTGATTAAATTCTTTTAATTTCTTATCTGCTTCTTTATTTTGCGATACTAAATCACTAAATTTTTTGGATAATTCATTATACTTATTTTCTAAATCAGTATATTTTTTATTAAATGTTTCTTTTTCATTTTTTAAATTTTTATTTTCTAATTCATATTCATAAAATTTTTTTGCATAATTGTTCATCTCTTTTCCTAATTGATTTATTTTATCTTCATATTCTTTTACCTGTTTATCTTTTGAACTAATTGTATTTTTTAGTTCATTATTCGTTTTTTCAAGTTCAGTATATTTCTTATTTATTTCAGTTAATTGTTTGTTTTTTTCTGTAAAATCTTTTTTCAAATTTTCTAAATCATTTTTAATTTTTTCATTTTCACTAACATATTTTTCTTTCTCATTGTTAAATGAATTTATATTTTTTTCTAATTCATTTATTTTTTTATTTTTATTTTCTATCTCTTTTTTTAGATTAGCATTTTCTTCTTTTATCTGATTGAAATTTTTATTTAATTCAATAAGTTTTGAATTAGTGTCATCAAAATTTTTTAATAAAGCAGAAATTTGCATTACTCTTTCAGCTTCAATTACATCTTCTTTTTTCTTTTCTTCTAATTCATCATTTAGTTTTTTAATAATTTCTTCTTTTTCAATAATAGATTTTTTTAATGCTTCTGAATTATTAGTTAATTCATTATTTTTAGTTTGTAAAATATTTAATTGTTCTTTTATTTTTTCATTTTCATTTTTAATATTTTCTAAATCAATATTTTTGTTTTGTAAATTTTTTACCTGTTCTTCTAATATTTTAATTTTCGCTGTTAATTCTGCTTTTTCTTTTTCATAAGTTAATGAATCTTTATTAATTGCATATAATTCTGCTTTTTTCTCTTTTAATTCTTCTTTGTTTTTTTCTATTTCTTTTTTTAATTCATTTTCTAAATTTGTTTTTTGTGTTATATCATTATTTAACTTATCAATTTTTTCATTTGCCTGTGATAATTCTTTTTTTAAATTATTTAATTCTGCAACTAAATTTTTGTTTTCAGTAAGTGTTTTAGAAAAGTTTTCTTTTGTTGTTTCATATTTATTTGAAACATCAGAAAAATTTTTTTGTAAATCATCAAATTTATTTTTTAAATCATTAAATTCATTTTTAATTTTTTTATTTTCATTTTC
>DAONJL010000040.1:0-9882 GCA_035405645.1 bacterium
TCTTTTCATTATTTCTTTTATTTGTTTTAATTTCTTTTTACTTACTATTCGTAATCCTGCAAAGGGGTATACCATGTCTGGGATATTTTCTGACAGATAAAAAAATTTTACTTGACAATTTATAAAATATAAATTAAATATGGTTTAAAATAAACTAATATGGAGGTAAAATAGATGAAGGCAAATTTAAAATTTCATTTAATTCCAATTATTATTATTGTTGCAGTAATCATAATAATTTTAGTAATTGCAAAATGTGGTAAAGAAGAGAAAGTATTATCACCAAAAGAAGTAGTAACAGAAGTATTAGAAGGCGCAAAATCAAGTAGTGAAGCAAAATTTACAAAACATTTTGATATAGAGAGTGTAATTAAAAAATATATGGATAGTGAAATTTGGTATAATTTAACAGAAAAAGAAAAAAAAGTGGTATTGAAAGTTGCAGCAAAGATGCTATTTCAAAAAAGAGAAAATTATGATTTAAAAAATATAAAATATGAAATAGAAAAAGAGTTAATAAATGAAGATGGTTTAACAGCAGAAGTATATTTAAAAATAAATTATTCAAATGATACAATAATAACAAAAATTATAAAACTCAAAAAAGTAGGAAAATATTGGAAATTATCAGAATTTAACGATAAAAACATTTTACATATCGAGCAGATACCACAGGCACAGGAAGGACCTGCACAATAAAAATTTATTTAATTTAAAATGTTTCTGGTTCTCGATATTGGAAATACTAATATTTCCATTGGAATTTTTAAAGAGAGAAAATTATTATACAAAACAAAAATAAAGACAAATAAAAATTTTTCCTTTGAAAAATACTACAATTTATTCAATTCAATTTTAAAAAAATTTCTAAAAGAAATAAAAAAAGTATTTATTTCATCAGTTTATCGACCAGTAAATAAAAAAATAGAAAAAGTATTAAAAAGATTAAAATTACCTGAAATAAAATTTTTAACAATAAATGATTTTGAGAAAATAATAAAAATAAAAGTAAAACAAAAAGAAAAAGTAGGAATTGACAGATTAGTAAATGTAACAGGTGGATATTTAAAAATAAAAAAAAATATAATAGTAGTTGATGCAGGCACAGCAACAACAATTGATGTAATTTACAAAAATGGTGAGTTTATTGGTGGAATAATATTGCCTGGTATTGAAATGATTATGAATTCAGCCTGTGAAAAAATAACAGTATTAAAACCAGTAAAAATAAAAAAACAAAAATCTGTTATTGGTAAAAATACAGATGAAGCATTTTTATCAGGTTTGTATTTTGGTTATTTTTCTGCAATTACAGGAATAATAAAAATGATAAAAGAAGAATTAAAAACAAATTTTTATGTAATAGGAACAGGTGGAGCAATAAATTATTTTAAAAACGAAAAAATATTTGATTTAATTGATTTGGATTTTACAATTAAATCAATAAATGAAATAATTTTAAATAGTTCAAATAATTTTTAATTGACATAATCAAAAAAAATTATCTAAAATAATAAAAAAAATTAAAGGAGAAAAAGATGAGTGATATAAATATAGTTGAGGAAATAATAACTGATAATTTTGATACTGCTGTTTTAACAGTAGAAGGTGTAATAGATGCAAACACTGCATCAATTTTTGAAAACAGTTTATTGAATTTAATAAATAGAGGTGTAATAAATATTCTTGTTGATGTAGAAAAAGTAACTTATATCAGTAGTGCAGGCCTTGGTGCTTTTATGTCTGCACTTGATACACTTGAAAATAAAAATAATAAAGGAAAAATAAGCATATTAAAATCATCTCCACAATTTATTAAAGTTTTTAATATGATGGGCTTTGACGAAATATTTAAATCATTTAATACAATAGAAGAAGCATTAAAAGCGTGGGGAAAAAATGGAAAATAATACATCTGAAACATTATTAGTTAAAGGTTCACTTGAAGTGCCAGGTAGTTATAATTATTTAAAAAGTGTTCGTCATTTTGTATCAATTTTATTAACACTAAATATAATAAAAAAAGAAGAAACAGATAATATCGTTTTAGTAGTTGATGAAGCAGTAGCAAATGTAATAGAACATAGTTATAAATGTGACCCAACAAAATTTTTGCAGGTATATATTGAAGTTTATACAAAACATATAAAGATAGAAATAATAGATAGAGGCAAAAGTTTTGACTTTGATAAATTTGGTGATGTTGATTTAGAAGAGTATAAAAAAGAACGAAGAAAAGGTGGACTTGGAATTTATTTAATAAAAAGATTAATTGATAAAGCAGAATATAAAAAAGAAGAAAAAGGTTTTAATAGACTAAAATTAATAAAATATTTAAATTAAAGAGGAAATAAAAATGAAAAGAGGATTATTTGAAAAAATTGAGAATAATAATAAGATAATTTCGAATTTGCAACATACAATAATGGATTACATTTACAAAACAAAAACAATAAAACAGCAATCAAAAGAGAAAAAAAGTTTATTTGAAGAAAATGCAAAAAAAATATTAGACTTACAAAATTTAATTATTGCTGAATTAGAAAATAAAGTTGAAGAATATAAAAAAGAATATGAAGAATTAGTTAATAATGAAATAATAGAAAATGATATAAATGAACAAAATGCAATAATATCTGAATTAGAAAATTTATTAAAAAATATAAAAGAAGAATTTAGAGAAGAAGAGAATTTTGTAGAAGAACCATTATATATATGTGAAGATTGTGGTGAAAAATATATTGTTGACCCAATAGTCTGTCCTAAATGTGGTGGTTCGACAAAATTAATTGATATTGAAATCAATAATGAAACCAGCACAGAAAAAATAGAAGAAGAAATAAAAGAAGAAGAAATAAGTGAAGCAGAAGAAGTTTTAGAAAATGTAAAAGATGATACAATTATAGAGGAAATAAAAGAGCAAGAGTTAATATCAGAACCAGAAGAAATAGAAGATGTATTAGAAGAAATTTCAGAAATTGAAGTTGATAATTCTGAAATAACAAAAGTAGTAAAAGAAGCAGAGACAATATCAAAAGAATTAAAAAATTTAGAAGATGAAAATGATTTGAATGAAGAAGCAGAAAATATGTTAAAGAAATTAGAAGAAGAAACTTTTTTTGAAGATACAGTAGAAGAAAATTTAAGTTTAGATGAAATAGAAAGTGAAGAAGAAAAAGAAAGTATTAAAGAAGAGATAGATGAATTTGATGAAATAAAAGAAGATAAAATTGATGAAGAAGTAAAAGAAATAGAAATAAAGGAAGAAGATGAATTAAAAGCAAAGGATGAACAAATTGAAGAAAAACAAGAAGAAATAAAAGAAGAAGTTGAAACTGAAAAAATCGGCGAAGAAATAAAAATTGAAGAGATTGAAGAATTAAAAGAAGATGAATTGAATGATGTTTTAAATGAAATAGATATAGGTGAAGATATACTAAAAGAAAGTGAAATAATAAAAGAAGAAAAAAACGAGGAGCCAGTGGAAACAATAACAGACGAATTGGAAGATAATTTATTAGAAATAGAAAGAGAAAAAGAAGACACAGTAGAAATAAAAACAGATGAAATTGAAGATAAAGAAGAAGAAATTGAAGAAGAAAAAAATGAAGAATTAACAGAAACAATAATTGAAGAAAATGAGGACGAAGAAGAGCAAACAAAACAAATGAGCATAGAATATGAATTTGAAGAAAAAGAATATAGTCCAGAAGAAATAAAAAAAATAGCAGAAAAAGCAAAAGAATATGAAGAATTAGATTTAATTACCCAGGCAATAGATGAATACAAAAAATTAACAAAAATATTAGATTCTGAAAAATTTAGTAATTTGAAAGAAAAGATAAATAAAAAACTAATAGAATTAGAAGCAAGATTATAATAATGATAAAAAAAGAGCAAGGTGAAATTGGTATATTTTATATTATTTTTGGCGTTGTTAAAAAATTATTTCTTTTTTATTTTATAATTTTTTTTATTTTAGTAGGAATATGGACATTATTAGGAATATTATATAAAACAGTAAAAATTCCAGATGTTCAAAATTTACAAGTAAAACAGGCACAACAAATATTAGAAAAAAAAAATTTAAAATATATTATTGAATACAAACCATCCACAAAAATAAAAAAAGATTTTGTAATATATCAATATCCAGAACCAGAATTTAAAGTAAAAGAAGGAAGAGAAATTGTTTTAGTTGTTAGTTCTGGTCAAATAATTATTGAAATACCAGATTTTAAAAATTTGCCATTAGTAGAAGCATTAAGAATAATAGGTAAATTAAAAGAAAAATATGAGAATGTAAATTTTCGTGTTGTAAATAATTCTTATATTTATAGTAATATTGTTCCAGCAGATTACATAATAGCACAAACACCATTACCAAATACAAAATTATCAGATGATGTAAAAATATCGTTTTTAATTAGTAAAGGTGAAAAGAATAATATTTATATAATGCCTGATTTAATAGGAAAAAATATAGATAAAATAAAACGAATATTTAGTAAAATTGGATTAAATTATAATGTGTATGAAAAAGTTTCAACAGATTATGAAGAGAATGCAATAATTTCACAAAGTCCAGAACCACTTTCTTTTATTGATAAATATTCAAATATTGTATTTTATATAAACAAAAAGAAAAAAGAAGAAATATCAACTGCAACAAATGAAAAATTTGTTTTTTTTGAATATATAGTTCCTTCAAGATTTTCATCAATGAATATTAAAATTATTCTTGTTGATGAAAAAGGAAAAAAAGAAATTTATAATAAAAATACTGCACCTGGTGTAAGATTAGAATTTCGTGAAATTATTTTTGGAACTGCTTTTATTGAAGTATATATAGACGGTGTATATTATGAAAAAAAGAATATAAATTAAGCAAAAGGAAAGAATATGAAAAAAAATATTTTTATAGTAGATGATTCAACAACAATAAGAAAAATAATTGATAAAGCAATTACAGCAGAATTAAAAGTAAATACCTATTGCTTTGAAGATGGTGAGCAAGCAATAAAAGGATTAGAAAAAATTATACCTGATATAATTATATCTGATTTAATGATGCCAAATATTGATGGTGTTGAATTATGTAAATATATTAAAAATTCAGAAAAATATTCTAATATCTATTTTATTGTTGTCTCAACAAAAAGTGAATTAGAAGATAAGGTTGGTATATTTAATCTTGGTGCAGATGAATATGTTACAAAGCCATTTGAAATGCATGAATTATTAGCAAGAATAAAAGCAGGATTAAGAATAAAAGAATTAGTTGATTCATTAAAAAACAAAAATGAAGAATTGCAAAAATTAACAGAATTTAAAAATGAATTACTTGGCGTAGCAGCACACGATTTAAGAAATCCTATTTCTGTTATTAGAATGATTACAGAAACAATTAAGACATTTAGAAAAGATGGTGGTGTATCAGAAGAAGAAATAGAAAATTTTTTTGAATTAATATATAATGAATGTAATCATATGCTCGATTTAATAAATGATATTCTTGATATTTCAAAAATTGAAGCAGGAAAAATAGAAATTAAAAAAACAGAAAATGATTTTAATTTATTTATTGAGCAAATATTAAAAAAATTTGAAATATTAGCAAAAAACAAAGAATTAACATTAATAAAAGAATTAGATGCAAAAATAAATAAAGTAAATTTTGATAGTGCGAGATTGGATCAGGTAATTTCAAATTTAATAAGTAATGCTTTAAAATTTACACCAAAAGGTGGAAAAATTTTTGTTCGCACAAAATTAGTTAATAATAATGTTTATGTTGAGGTAGAAGACACTGGATTAGGTATTCCAGAAAATGAACTAAAAAATTTATTTCAGCCTTTTAAACAAACAAGCACAAAATCACTAACAGGCGAAAAAGGAACAGGTCTTGGTCTCGCAATAGTAAAAAAGATAGTTAATTTGCATAATGGCGAGATATTTGTTCAAAGTAAAGTAAATAAAGGCACAAAATTTTATTTTACCCTTCCTTTATAAAACATATATACATTATCTAAATCAAAAAAATCAAACAAAATACTTTAATAAAAATAAAATTTTTTTCTTGCAAAATAATTTTATCTTATATAAAATTTTATTTCATAATATTAATAATTAAAAAAGGGGGTATTTAAATGAAAAAGTATTTTTTATTTTTTATTATTTTTTTGTTTTTTATTTTTTCAAATGAACTAATATTTGCAGCATCAAAATATTCAATGGAAGAAGAATTTTTTGCAATGCAAGAACAGGTAGTTGTATCAGCATCAAAGCGAGCGCAAAAAATAAGTGACGCACCAGTTTCAATCGGCGTAGTAACAAGAGATGAAATAGAAAATCTCGGGGCACAAAGTCTTCCAGAAGCATTAAGAATGGTTGCTGGTGTATATGTTCAACAAATAAATGGTGGACAATATGAAGTTGCAATTCGCGGCACTGCAAATATGCCACCATCTAACGGACCATTTTCTGCTTTATCAAGAAGCATACTTGTGCTAATTGATGGTCGTTCTTTTTTTAATGATTGTTTTGGTGGAACAGCATGAGAATTTTTACCAATAACAATAAATGATATAGAACGAATTGAAATAGTTCGCGGACCTGCTTCGCCTTTATTTGGTGCAAATGCAGTAACAGGCGTAATAAACATAATAACACGCGAACCATCAAAAGTAGAAAAAGAAATAATAAAATTATCAACAAGTTATGGCGATGGCAGAGCAAAACATAATTTATACTATGCTGATAAAAGTGATAAATTTTTTGTTTCAATATCAGCAGAGCGTTCTGATAAAGAATGGTATAAATATGAAGAATTTGATTTTACCAAAATGGAATTTGTTCCTGGTCGCGGCGATAGAGGTGATGATAATTTTCAATCAAGTGATAAAAAGAAATCTTTAGAAACTAAAAAAGGAATGCTAACATTAAATTATTCAGCAAGTGAAAAAACAAGTGTTGATTTAAAAGCAGGTTTATCTGATGGTTTTCAAGGTTTTGTCGGCGGTAGTGGCGATTTTATAATGTATAAAGCATTTATGAGTCAGCAATTTGCTAAATTAACTTATCAAACAAAAATATTAGATAATGTAATAAAGTTAAGTTATTCACGAATAAAAATGAATATAGGCGAAAGTGAAGAAGCAAATGCTGGTGGTGATAATAATTTGAAGGATGGAATTCAAAATGGAATAGGAATTTTATCTGATGATATAGAACTACAAAGCATAATAAATATAAGTGAAAATGATATCCTTGTAGCAGGACTAAATTATCGTGATGTGGATGCAAAATCAGATGCAGTTTATTTCAAAGATGCAAAAGGTTGGAAAAACCAAAAATTTAAAGCCGCTTATATAAATAATGAATATTCATTTATAAAGGACAAATTAAAACTTATTACAGCTTGCAGAGTTGACCAATATAATATACCAGATATAACAGAATATAGTCCACAGGTTGCTCTTTTTTATAAACATAATGAAAATCATACTTTCAAATTAAACTATTCAGAAGCAATAAGAACACCATTTATAGCAGAATTATATTTAAATACAATTACAACACCAGGTGTTTTTATTGGGTTGCAAGCATTTGGTATGGGCAATTTTGTTAAATGGTATGGTAATCCAAATTTAAAAGCACCAAGAATAAAAAGTTATGAAATAAGTTATTTAACAAAATTAACAGAAAAATCAAATATGGATATAACAGTATTTACACATAAAGTAACAGACTTAATTTCATTTGACCCAAGTTATGGCGACCCATTTTATTTGCCATCTCCAAATGCAGTAATAACAGCAACTTTTAAAAATATTACTGAAGATTATAAAACTTATGGTGCAGAATTAAGTTATAAATTATTATTATCACAAAACTGGAATTTATGGTCTAATTTTACTTATCAATCAATGAAACTTGGTTCAAATAAAATCGATTTTACACCAGGTAAACTTGCTAATATCGGTTTAAATGGTAGATTAAATGATAAGATAAAATTAAGTGTTTCAGCAAATTATGCAAGTAAAACTGATGTGCCTGTTCAAAATACTATTGATAGAAATCTCGACTTTTTAAAATATGATGTAGCAGCAATGTCAACTGCACAAAAGATGAGTAATCCAACATTTTTAGCTGCTTTTGGTGTTGCTGATGCAAGATTAAATAATGATTCTGCTGCATGGCTTAATATTTTAAAGAATGCAGGTTATTTAACAGGTGCTCAACAAACTGCTTTAATTTCTCAATCTTCAACAAATTTATTAGGAATATTAAATGATACCTCCACCCAACAATCTTTAGGAATAACAAATTCTACAACAAATACAATATTATATGGTCTTGGTAATGGTTTATTAGCAAGTTCAATGTTATATAATTCATTACAAAAAACATCTTACCAAAAGACAAATGAATATATATTATTTAATGCGAAATTAAGTTATGCAATAAATGAGAAAACCGAATTTGCATTAACAGGAATAAATATATTTGACAAAAGACATAGAGAATATGCTTATGGTGAAGAACTTGGTGCATCATATATGGCAACACTAACATTTGAATTTTAAGTAAATTACAATAAATTTAATTTTGTTTTTAATTTTAACTGCTTAAACTTTTTATGAAGTTTAAGCAGTTTTTTTTATGAAAAAAATTTTAGTTTCTGGTTTAATAGATTTAGAAATAACTTTAAATATCAATGAATTTCCTATATATTATTCTCCAATAGAATATTTATTTAATAAAATAAATTGTTCAATTTCAGGTGTTGGATTTAATGTTGCAAAAGCATTAAAAATTTTAGGGGCTGATGTATCTTTCCTTTCAATTATTGGAAATGATTTTACAAAAGAAATAATTTTCAATGAATTAAAAAAATTAAATATACCAGGCAATTATGTTTTGCCAATCATAAAAAATTCTGCACAATCAATAATAATGTATGATAAAAGAGGCGAACGAAAAATATATGTTGATTTAAAAGATATACAAACACAAAATTATCCTATTGATAAATTTGAAGAAGCAATAAAAGATTGTGAAATTGCAATTTTATGTAACATTAACTTTTCACGAGTTTTATTAAAAAAAGCAAAAGAAATAAAAATACCAATAGCAACAGATGTTCATACTATAGCAAGTTTAGATGATGAATATAATTATGATTTTCTTCAATCAGCAAATATATTATTTATGAGTAATGAATATATAAAAGAAGATTTGAAAGTTTGGGCAAAAAAAATATTTAACAAATTTAGCACTGAAATATTAGTGATAGGATGTGGTAAACAAGGAGCATTATTATCAGTAAGAAAAGATAATTTTATTGAATTTATACCTGCAAAAAAACCAAAACAAATAATAAATACAATTGGTGCAGGTGATATTTTATTTTCCACTTTTATTTATTATTATCAAAAAACAAAAGACCCATATATAGCAATAGAAAAAGCGCAATTTCATAGTGCATATAAAATTGGCTGGAATGGTGGTGCAGAAGGTTTTTTAAGTGAAGAAGAATTAGAACAATTCATAAAAAATGTCAATTGACATTTTTATTTTTTGTAATATAATTGAATTAAGAAAGGATGGTATTTATATGACAGATGAAGAAAGAGCAAAATTAGAAAAGCCAGTAACAAATCTTGAGTTGAAGAAAATATTTGATATTTATACTGATAAGATAATAGACAAGGTAACAAAAATAATAGATAAACGAGTTCCAGAAATAGTAAAAGAAGAAGTAAAAGATATAAGAGAAGATATAAATGTCTTAAAAAAAGATGTAGCAGAAATAAAAGAAGACTATAAAAAACAAGATGAAAAAATTGCTGAAATTCAAAAAGATGTTTCTGTTTTAAA
>DAONJL010000040.1:9982-13315 GCA_035405645.1 bacterium
AAATTCAAAAAGATGTTTCTGTTTTAAAAAATGATGTTGCAGAAATAAAAGAAGACTATAAAAAACAAGATGAAAAAATTCATGAAATTCAAAAAGATGTTTCTGTTTTAAAAGATGATGTTGTAGAAATAAAAGAAGACTATAAAAAACAAGATGAAAAAATTCATGAAATTCAAAAAGATGTTTCTGTTTTAAAAGATGATGTTGTAGAAATAAAAGAAGACTATAAAAAACAAGATGAAAAAATTGCTGAAATTCAAAAAGATGTTTCTGTTTTAAAAGATGATGGAGAAGAAATAAAGGTGGTGAATAAAAAGCGGGATGAAATTATTCTTGAAATATTAAAAGAAATAAAATTACTAAATATAAAATTTGAAAATTTAAGAAATGAATTATATGCAAAAATAGAAGAAATAAAAAGCGAAAATAAGAAAGTTGAACAGGTTGACTACAAAATAAAAATATTAAATGAAGAAAATCTATATCTTAATAGAGAAATAAATGAGATAAAAAATTATTTAGATAAAGTTGAACAAAGATTTCAAGCAATAAGCAAAGATGCCAGACTCTAAAAAAAATAAACTAATCACAAAAGAAAAAAATAACGAAAAAAATTTTTCTTATAAAAATAGTGGTGTAGATATAAAAAAAGCAGAAATAATTACAAAAAAAATCATTGAAATTTCTAAAAAAACAATAAATAAAAAGAGTAATTCAAATCTAATAGATTCTATTGGCTTATTTTCAAATATTTATGATTTAAAAAATTATAAAAAACCAGCAATAATAACAAGTTGTGATGGAGTAGGCACGAAAATACTTTTATTGCAAAAGTATGGCTTATATGACATAGCAGGATGGGATTTAGTAGCAATGAATGTTAATGATGTAATAACAACATTAGCAAAACCAATATTATTTTTTGATTATATAGGAATGAGTAAATTAAATGAAAACATAATATTAAAAATAATTGAAGGAATAAAAAAAGGTTGTATAGAAGCAGAATGTATTTTAGGTGGTGGCGAGACAGCAGAATTACCTGATTTACTAAGTAAAAAAGAGATTGAATTAGTTGGATTTTGTATTGGTGCAGAAGAAAAAGAAAAAATATTAAATAAAAACCAATCACAAATAAAAAAAGGTGATTTAATATTTGGACTAAAATCAAATGGATTTCATTCAAATGGTTTTTCTTTAATTAGAAAAATTTTAAATAAGAAAAAAAATTACTTTAACGATGAAGAAATAAAAGAAATAATAAAACCAACAAAAATATATTGGAAAGAAATAAAATTATTAAAAGAAAAAAAAATAAAAGTTAAAGGAATAGCACATATTACAGGCGGTGGAATAATAAGAAATTTATCAAGAATAATTCCAGATGGTTTTTATAGTGAAATAATATTACCTGAAATTAAAAATGAAATAATAAATAAAATATTGAAATTTGTAAATTTTAAAGAAGTAGTGAATGTTTTTAATATGGGTATTGGTTTAATAATATTATTAGATAAAAAAGATAAACCAAAAATAGATAAAATATTTAAAGAAGAAATAATTTATTTAGGCGAAATAAAAAAAGGTAATTTAGAAAAAGTAAAAATAATATGAAAATAAAATTAGGTGTTTTAGCATCAGGAAGAGGTTCTAATTTTGCTGCAATTATAAATGGAATAAAAAATAGAAATTTAGATGCAGAAATAAAAGTTTTAATTACTGATAATAAAAATGCGAATGCAATTAATATCGCAAAAGAAAATAATATACCTGTGTATTATATAAGATATGACAAAACGAACAGAATAGAATTTGAAAAAAAATCAATAAGAATTTTAAAAGAAAATAATGTTGAATTAGTTTTACTGGCTGGTTTTATGAGAATATTAACAGAATATTTTATAAATGAATATCGAAATAAAATATTAAATATTCATCCATCATTATTGCCAGCCTTTAAAGGATTGAACGCACAGGCACAAGCATTAAAAACAGGTGTAAAAAAAACAGGCTGCACAGTTCATATTGTTGATGAAAATTTAGATGGTGGACCAATAATAGCACAACGAGAAGTTCCTATTTTCGTTGATGATACAGTTGAAATCTTATCCGAACGAATTTTAAAAGAAGAACACAAACTATATATTGAAGCAATAAAAATATATATAAAGGGATTTTATAATAAGTAAAAAATAATTGACTTAGTCAATAAAAAATGCAAAAATACAAAAAAGAATGAATAAAGAAAATAAAAAAAATAATAATAATTTAAGCAATTACGATTTAGGTTGGAAAGAAATAGTTGAACAATATTTTAAAAGTTTTTTAGAATTTATTTATCCTGAATTATTCAAAATTATAAACTTTAAAAAAGGATATGAATTTTTAGATAAAGAATTTGAAAATATAGCAGGTATAAAAAGAAAAGGTGGCGCTAAATTAGATAAATTAGTAAAAATATTTTTAAAAAATGGTTTTGAAAATTGGTTATTATTAAATATGGAATTTCAACAATTTAGAGTAAAAAATTTTGAAAGAAGAATCTTTATATATAATTATCGAATATATGATAAATATAAAAAAGATACAATTAGTTTAGTTGTTTTAGGTGATAATAATAAAAACTGGCGACCAAATCAATTTAAAATTGAATATCCTGGTTTTAAACTTCACTTTGAATTCAAATTAGTAAAATTAATTGACTACAAAGGAAAAGAAGAGGAATTA
Organism: bacterium; assembly: GCA_035405645.1. Classification (GTDB taxonomy): domain Bacteria; phylum JAGOBX01; class JAGOBX01; order DAONJL01; family DAONJL01; genus DAONJL01. The sequence goes on from DAONJL010000040.1 coordinate 12,710, forward strand.
TTGAAAAGCAAAAATCCATTTGCTTTAATTGTATTGAGTCATTTAAAAAGATTAGAAGCTGGAAATGATGTAACAAAACAATTTAAAATAAAAAAAGAATTAGTTAAAAATCTATATGATTTAGGCTTAAAAAAATTTGATATTAGAAATATTATAAAATTTATTGATTGTTTATTTCAATTACCAAAAGAATTAGAAGATGAATATGTAGAAGAAATAAAAAAATATGAGGGGGTGAAAAGAATGCCATTAGTTTTAACTGCTGAAAAATTAGGTTTTGAGAAAGGAATCGAAAAAGGAATCGAAAAAGGAATCGAAAAAGGAATCGAGAAAGGAATTGAGAAACAAAAAATTGAGACTATAAAAAGAATGTTTCAAAAAGGATATAAAATTAATGATATTGCTGATATATTAAATGTTAATAAAAATAAAATTTATCGAATCATTAAAAAAAGTTCTAAATTATGTAAAAATTAGAATTTTTTAAATAGGTGAAAAGAATGCCATTAGTTTTAACTGCTGAAAAATTAGGTTTTGAGAAAGGAATCGAAAAAGGAATCGAAAAAGGAATCGAAAAAGGAATCGAAAAAGGAATCGAAAAAGGAA
>DAONJL010000040.1:13415-24670 GCA_035405645.1 bacterium
AAAGGAATCGAAAAAGGAATCGAAAAAGGAATCGAAAAAGGAATCGAAAAAGGAATCGAGAAAGGAATTGAGAAACAAAAAATTGAGACTATAAAAAGAATGTTTCAAAAAGGATATAAAATTAATGATATTGCTGATATATTAAATGTTAGTAAAAATAAAATTTACCGAATTAGTAAAAGAATAAAAAATAATAATTAAAGAAAAATAAATTAATTTATTACAGCAAAATAATTAGAAAATGAGAATTTTAATAATAGGTCAGGGCGGCAGAGAATATGCATTTGCTAAATATTTAAATAAAAATAATGAAATATTTTTTTATCCTTCCAATAATTTATTAAATGAAATATACCAATCATTAAATGAAGAAAAAAATTTAATAAATGAAATAAAACAAAAAAATATTAATTTATGTATTATAGGACCAGAAAAATATTTAGCACAAGGTTTAGTTGATAAATTAAAAAAAGAAAATATTTTAGTTTTTGGACCAACAAAAAAATGTGCTTTGCTTGAAACAAGTAAATTATTCGCTAAAAAATTTATGATTAAATATTCTATCCCTACTCCAAAATTTTTTGTAATAAACAATTTAAAAGAAGGTAAAGAAAAAATTAATAAATTTCCTGCTGTATTAAAATATGATGGATTAGCAGGTGGTAAAGGAGTGGAAATATGCTGGACAAAAGATGAAGTAAATAATTATTTAATAAATGTATTTGAAAAAAATAAATTTGGAAAAATCAAGCCAATAATTATCGAAGAATATTTAAATGGCGACGAATTATCTGTTATTTGTGCAGTATCAAATTTTGAGTATTTTATTTTCCCGCCTGCACGCGATTATAAAAGATTACTTAATAATAATAAAGGTCCAAATACTGGTGGTATGGGTGCTGTTGCATCTCAAAAAATAATAAAAAAATCATTATTAAAACAAATTGAAGAACAAATAATAAAACCAACAATTAATGGCTTAAAAAGAGAATGCTTGGATTACACTGGTTTTTTGTATTTTGGATTAATACTCACAAAAGAAGGTCCAAAAGTATTAGAATATAATTGTCGATTTGGCGACCCAGAAGCACAGGTAATTTTACCATTAATAAAAGGTGATTTTGCAAAATTTATTTTTAATCTTTGTAAAAAAATTTTTGATAAAAAAATTATTCAATTTTCAAATAAATGGTCAATTTGTGTTGTGTGTTCTGCGCCTGGTTATCCTGAAAATCCAGAAAAGAATCTTGAAATTTTTGGTCTTGAAAAAATTAAAAAATCACAAATATTTTTTGCTGGTATTGACAAAATAAATAAAAAATATTTTACTAATAGTGGTAGAGTTTTAGCAATTGGTTATACACATAGAAATTTTAATATTGCAAGAAATATAGTCTATTCTGAAATAAAAAAAATTAAGTGGAAAAATATTCACTTTCGAAACGATATTGGCAAAGAATTTTTAAAATGAAATTTATAAAAAATATTTTTTTTATTTCTTTTATTTTATCATCCTCTCTTTTTTCAGCTGCTTCAATTTCAAATTTAACAAATTCACCAGACCCAATTGCTATTGGAAATTCAACTACAATTAATTTTACTTTATCAAATAATAATCGTGATATAATGATTGGTATCTGGAATGAAACTGGTGTGCTTGTTAGAAAATTAATTGTTCAGGATACAACAACAGGTGCAAAATCAATTATCTGGGATGGTAAAGATGATTATGGTAATAATTGTCCAAAAGGTATATACAAAGCCAAAATATTAGTTGGAATGAATTTAACTAATACATTAAATATACAATCAAATGAAGCATTTTCAGAACCAACAGATTTAGCAGTTGATGCTGATGGTAATCTATATGTCGCTGATTCTAATAATAATAGAATACATAAAATAAGTAAGGATGGAACACATTTATGGGTTAAAGGTTCTCTTGGTAGTGGTGGCACAATTGGTGGTGAACCAGAATTTGATTATCCGCGGGGCATAGCAGTCGATAAAAATGGTTATATTTATGTATCAGATATGAATAATGGTAGAGTGCAAAAATTAAATCCTGATGGAACTATTAATGATACTGATTTTGCACAGGTTGATGCTGATTATCAACTTGACGGAACAGTATATAAATTACGGGGTCTTGATTGTAATGATACTTTTCTATATATAATTTATGACGATGATGGCGCAGCAAATAATGATGGGGACAATGTCTGGATAAGAGAAATAAGGTTATCAAATGGCTCTTTAAATAAAAGTTATAGAAACGGAACACAATTTGTAAATAATGATGCATCAGGATATGAAGAAATAAGTGATGTAGTTTGTGCTCGTGGTATGCCTCCTGTTGCTAATGATACTTATATTGTTGTTTCTGTACCATCGCAAAATGTTAATAGTATGTATATAATAAGACAGAATGGCACTGCAACATTAAAATTTAGTGGTTATGGAAATTTTCAAGGTCTTGCAATTGATTCTGGTACTGATGCTGGTAATAGAACTATATTTGCTGTGGATGCTAATAATAATTTAATTTATAAAATGATATGGGATCAAGGCACAACACTAACAATATCTGATACTTTTGGTGATAATGAACCGAGTTGGACAGCAAATAATATTTCACTAAATAGTCCAAAAGGAATTGCTTATGATTCAACAAGAAATTATTTATGGGTAGCAGATACAAAAAATAATAGAATATTACGATTTAATTCAATAAATGGTGAATATCAATTAGCAATAAATTCACCAAATTGGGCAATGTCTCAACCAAAAGATATAGCAGGTGATAGCGCAGGCTTTATTTATGTCTGTGATTATATAAATAATCGCATACATAAATTTAACTATAATGGCGAAGAGCAAGAAGGCTGGCCAAAAGGTAAATTTGGTAATGGGGGAGTAGTTGGTGGCGAACCTGAATTTAATGGCCCTTTTGGAATAGCAATTGATAGTGCTGGTTTTATTTTTGTTACAGACCAGAAAAATGGAAGAATCCAAAAATTAAATTCAGATGGTACTATTAATGATTCAAACTGGGCTAATATAAAAGTAAATGATACTTATCCTTTTAATGTTAATAATCATTGTTTGCGCGGTTTAGCTATTAGTGATACATTTTTATATTATATGTTTGATGATGATTTAGTAAATACAAGTAATGAACGAATCTGGTTAAGAAAAGTAAATTTGAATACGAAACAAATAACTGCATTGTTAAATAATGTTGATTGGGGAAAATTAGGTAATAATAAACCATCACAAAGTTATCCGATTGTTAATGATTTAGTGATAGAATCAACAGATAAATATCTATATATCACAAATGCTGATATGCCAGGTGATGCAACAAATAGTAATGTTTTAAGAAAAGTCCAAACAAGTAATGGCACATATATAGATTTAATTTCAAATGCAGGTGAAGTATGGGGAATAGCAATAGATGAATTTGATGTGCTATATATAACAAAATGTTATGATGCAACAACAGGTTCAAAAACAACAGAAAATAAAATATATCGTTATTATGACCCAAATATACCTCCTACCACAAATCCTTCTACTCTTGGTGCAAGTGGTTCTGCTAATGCTACTTTATTAGGGCTAAGTTCAACAGGTTATGGTTATATGCCATGGGGCAGTTATGGCGCTGGTACAGGTCAGATGAATCGTTGTGATTTTATTTATTATGATAAAATAAATAAATGTTTCTGGGTTTCTGATTCTTTTAATAATCGTCTTATGCGCTGGAATATTTCTTATGATGAAACTAATTTAGAAAATTATGAAGAAGAAATCACAATAGAAAATCCTGCTGATACACCACAAATAATTGGAATAACTATTTATGGAAATAATGTAAATTATTATTCATCAGAAAATAAATATTATCTAAGGGATGGTGATAATGATACATTAATTATAACATTTAATGTAACAATGGACACAAGTATTTTACCTGAAGTTGTAATTGTATTTGCAAATAATTACGAAACAACTGTAACAATAAAAAGTTACATAACAAATACCTGGATAGGAACTTTTAATGTTCCAAATAATTGTGATGGAATAGCAAAAATACGAGTAAGTAATGCAAGAGGTTCAGCAGGTCAAGGAAATAAATTACAGACACCTAATCCAGATGAAAGTAAAACATTTGTAGTGGATGCAACACCGCCTGCTCCACCAGTAATAGATTTAGCAAATCCAACAAATACTACATCAAATCCTATTGCACCTGCTGTTCAAGGTTCTGTAAATGATGCTAATCCTGATATTGTCCATATTTATACTTTTCCTTATGCTACAAATGATACTTATGTATTTAGTCAAACAAACATAAAAACTGATGCAACTGGAAAATTTGCAGCAGTAAATGTATTATTACAAACACCAGCACCATCAGTAAATTATATAGCAGGTGTGGCAGTAGATAAAGCAGGCAATATAAGTGATACATCATCGCCGAGAATTTTAGTAAATTTTTTAGCAGGTAATCCTGGTGTTAGTGATATTACGCCAGACCCTGATGCTGGTTTGTATATAAATGATAGTGGAACATTTTTTATTAAATATACTGCTGCTGAAAATATTACTGTTCCCTGCACAGTAATTATTTACATTCCTGATGGCTGGACTCCTCCTCAAAATTCTTATTCTTCTATAGCAGGTTATGTAAGATTAAATAATGATTCAAGTAATGTAAGTGATATAACTATAAAAACAATAAATTCAGGTGAAACATTTATTATTGTTACATTCTCCTCAATGACATCAGGTGGTTATTTTATTGTAAATTATGGTGATACACAAAATGGCTTATATCCTGGTGCAGTTGCTACAATAACACAAAATGCTAATCTTGGTGAAAATGTATTTATTATGCAACGTCAAAAATCAGGCAGTAATTTAGAAGATGTAAAATCAGATGGAATTTTTGTTCGTGGCAGACCTGTTGAAGTCTGGACTGTTGATTATGCTGGTAGTGATACTTTATATAAAGGACAAACTGATAAAAAAATGCTTGAGATATATTTAAAAAATTTAAGTTCATACAAAACAACAGAAATTGTTGGTTTGATTCTTGATATTGAAGATACGCAAAATAATTCTGTTATTCCATCATCAGTAATTTCAAAAATAATAGTAAAAAATAGCACTCTTGATGTAATCTATGTTAGTGATGAAACAATAGAAGCAAGTGGTAAACAAATAAATTTAACATTTTCACAAATATTAGAATTGCAACCTCTTGAAACAAAAGTATTAGAATTATTTATAAATGTTCCAGTAAATGCAACAGGTGCAGGATTCAGAATCGACATAAATGATTCTGGTTCAATAATTGCCAGAAATAAAACAAATCCATCAGTAAAAATATATGGTGAAGCAAAATCAGGCTATGCTTTTAATGCTATGTATTCTAATTATTTAAAAATAGCAACTGCCGAGGCGGCCACTGATTTAAAAATTCAATATTCTAATTCAATACCATCAACAGTATCAAAAGGTCAAACAAATGTTCGAATAATGAGTATTACATTTGTAAATCCAATAATTAATTCAGCTGCTGTAAAAATAAATACAATAAAATTAAAATCACTGGATGCTTATAACAATAGTCAAATTATGAGTAACATAATAGGAAGAATAAAATTACAAAAAAATACAGGTTCACCAATTTATATAAATTCAACAACAATACCAAATTCAGATAGTATTGTTTTAACTCCAAATGATTTGCGAATTTATTATAATGATACTTTAACAATAGATGTTTATGCTGATATAAAACTGGATGCTACTTCTGATTCTTTTAAGTTTTCGTTATTTGATTCATCATATATAATTGCAGTTGATGCAAATGTTCAAACAAATCAGTGCACAGTTACAGGTTTAACACCAACAGATACTTTTCCAATGAATACAGATTCTTGTTTAATTCAATTACCAGCAAAAATAAATGTAAAATACATTTCTATAAGCGAAACAACAGTAATACGAGGAAATGAATTTAATGTAAATGTATATATAGAAGCAGAAAATAATCGTGCTAATGCTTATATAATTCCATCGAGTAGTGATTTAAAATTTATAATAAATGGAAGTGATTCAACAACTGAATTTAATATAACATCATATCCATCTGCAATAACACTCAATAGTGGTAGTGGTGAAACATTAACATACACTGTAAAACAAAATAATGGCTTTTCAACTGGTGAAGCAAGCATAAATATTAATACATCTGCATATAGACCTTTATCTTTTGATTTTAATGATTATTTTTATGGGGCACAATCAATATTATCATCTGATACTGATGGGGCTGATATAATTGATACAATAACAATAACAAATAAATTAGCAGATGTAATTGCTGAAGTTGTGGCTGATACGATGCCTACTGCAAATTATCAAAATATAGTAGTATTAAAATTAAAAATAGTTAACAATAGTATAACAGCAGATAGTTGTAATCAAATTGCTGTTAATACAAATAATACTTCAAATTCAGATGTTAAATATATAAAATTATGGCTTGACCAAAATAAAAATGATATATTTGAACCAGCAGTTGATACACTATTAAATACTGGTGCTGTTGATGATGGTATAGAAACATTTATAAATTTAGGAATAACAATAAATGGCAGTGATTATCAAAGATTTTTTATTACTTATGATTTAAATACAAATGTAACTGATAGTAATATACTTGATTGTTATATACCTGCTAATGGAATATCTTTATTAAATGCTGGTAATTTAGAAGCAACACAATTAAATTCATCTGGCACAATAATAATAAATGTTATAGCAAAAAAATTAAGTATTACTCCACAAAATAGCACAGCTGCACTTGGCACAATAAAAACTTTAACATTATCAGCAGTTGATGAATATGGTAATATTGATTTAGGAAAAAATATATCTGTTTCAGTTACAATCACAGATTCTTATTCACCTTCAGCATATATATATTCAACAACTCCATCTGGCTGGATAATAAATAATAATCAGGCAAGTGGAAATTTATCAAATGGTGTTGCTACTGTTTCTATTTTTGATGCTACTAATATCGATACTGTTAATGTTGCACTTATTTCATTTCCAGTTCTTGATAATTATGACACTGCTTTAATTGTATTTAATCAGGAAGCAAATGCTGCAGTATATAATATAACACCATCTTATCCTGCTGCTGGTGAAACTGATATTTTAATTCTTGATATTTATATAAATAATCCTGCTTTAAGTGATACAATAACAACAATAACAATAAATTCATTAAATACAAATGATAGTGATATTTATTTAGTAAAATTATTTGTTGATAGTGGTGCAGTTGGTTTTAATGGGTCAAACATTGATAGTTTATGCGCCTCAGCTAAATTTAATAATGGCACAATTTCATTTACAAATTTGAATATAAGTGAATCAAATGGCGTGCGAATTTTTATTACTTATGATTTAGATACTCAAATTACTGATAATAATTATCTTGATGCTTATATTCCAGTAAATGGAATAACATTAGCAACTGCTGGGCAAATCACTAATGAAATATTAAATAGTGGCGGTGGCTTATCTCAAATAAGAATAAATGCAAGTCAATTAAAAATAACACCATCGATTGCATCAACTAATGCTGGTGTTTCTGCGACAAAAACTATTTCAGCAATTGATAAATATGGAAATATTGATAAAGATTATTCAAATCAAATCTCAATTTCAAAAACAGGTTCTGCTTTTTTTGTATCAACAACTCTGTCATCATATTCAGGAATACCTGCAGGTCCATTAAAAGGTTATTTAATAAATGGCGAAGCAAATTTTGTAATAAATAATAATATTGGAGAAATAATCACATTAACAGCAACTTCAGTTGGTATAAGTGAAACTACAGCAATACATCAATTTAATGAAAAACCAGTTTATGTTTATATCACTTCAATAACAGATAACTATGATACATATAATCAACAAATAACAATAAATGGCACAGCAGCAAATGTTCAAAATGGCGATTCTGTTTTTATATATTTGAATACAAATTTACAATGCACAAATATCATTTATAATGATACATTATGGACAGGCACTGCATTTTTAAATGGTTTTGGTGATTCACTAATAATAAAAATAGTTAGAAATGCAGGAAATATTGGTTATGAAACAATAACAGTAAATTTTTATGATACACCAAATATAAAAATAGTATCACCAGAAAATAATTATAGCACAAATGTAATGCAAATAACAATAAATGGAACAGCATATAGTTTAAATAAAAATGATAGTTTAATTATTTATAATGATTTTGATACACAATATATTTTTACTTTTACTTCTTATAATCAAAACTGGTCTGGCACAACAATATTAAATGAAATTTATGATACAATAATTGTTAAAGCAATTGATAGATTTAGCCGAACAGCATACGACACAATAATAATAAATTATGATACAATACCACCATCAAAACCAATAAATTTAAGTGCAATAGCAATTTTGACTGGAATAAATACAGGTGTGTATTTAAAGTGGACTGGCAATTCTGAAAGTGATTCTTATGGTTATAATATTTATCGTGATACTGACCTTGATAATGTTTATGAAAAAATAAATAATAGTATTATTTTAAATACAACAACTTTTTTAGATACAAATGTAATTCAAGGTGAAACATATATTTATAAAATTAGTTGTCTTGATTTATTAGTAAATGAAAGTTCTTTATCTGATTCAGCATCAGCACCAAATTTAATTGTTTTAATAAATACTTCTGTTGATTCAAAATTACTGCCAGGTGATACATTTTTTGTAAATATAAATTTTTATAATAATGGTTTTTCATTTGCTACTAATCCAATAATTTATTATAATTTAGGTAATGAATTCTTATTTGATACAAATACATTTTTAAATAATTGTAATGTTGAATATTTTAATAATAGTGATTCTAACTGGTATTCAACACCAACAGGTGAAATTACAAGAATAAGATGGATATTAAATAATTACATTTATCCAGCAAATGATACATCAGGAAATACAGTTTCAGTGCGAGTTAGATTAAAATAAGAGTAAATTAAAATGAAAATAAGTTGTGTAATAATTTGTAAAAATAACGAAAAGATAATTGAACGCACTTTAAAATCAGTGCTCTGGTGTGATGAAATTATTATTGTTGATTCTGGTAGCACTGATAATACTCTTGAAATATGTAATAAATATAATTGTAAAATTTATCAAAAAGAATTTACTGGTTTTGGTGAATTAAAAAGATATGCTGTTTCTTTAGCAGAAAATGATTGGATTTTATCTATTGATTCTGATGAATTAATAAGTGAAGAATTAGCAAAAGAAATAAAAAATGAAATAAATAATAATTATGAGAATTATGTTGGTTTTACATTTTCAAGAGCACTTTTTTTTCTAAATAAAAAAATGCGTTTCGCAGGAACTTTTGATAAAAAAATTTTAAGAGTATTTAATAAAAAATATGGAAATTTTAATAATAATCTTGTTCATGAATCAATTGAAATAAATGGCAAAACAAAACATTTAAAAAATATTATGTATCATTATAGTTATGATTCAATATTTGACTATTTTAAAAAATTTAATGATTATACAGAATTAGCAGCAAAAGAACTTTATCATAAGAAAAAACAAAAAAATCGACTTTTAATAATTCTCCGTTTTCCTTTTGAATTTATTAAAAGATTTATTTTTCAACTTGGTTTTTTAGATGGTTATTATGGTTTTGTGTGGTCTTTTTTTTCTGCTTTTTATCCTGTCGTAAAATATATGAAAGTTTATGAATTGTTTAAAGAAAATAAATTTAAAAATATTGATAGGCAAGTTCTTTGATATTTTAATTTTCTTAAAATTAATAATTTAATTTCAGAGAGTCAAACTAATATACATTTAAAGAGTTTGCAATTTACTTTCGGAAATTATTTTACTGTTAATAATATTGACATATAAAAAATACAATTATATAAAAATTAGAAAATTTATAAACAAAAGAAAATTTATATTATATGAAAAAAATAAAAAAATTAATTTTTAACTTTCTAAAAAAAAAGAAAGAAAAATTGCTTAATTTAAAATACGATGAGATTGAAATTTGCAAACATTGTAATGCCTCTATATACCAGTATAATAAATTATGGGCTAAATTACAAAATTAAAAAATTCGAGGTTTATTATGTTTAAAATAAAGATTGCTCTTATTTATCCAGAATTAACAGAAAAACGCGGTTCGCAAAATGTTGTTTTGTGGTGCGCTAATTTATTAGATAAAAAAAAATATGATATTACTCTCTTTACAAAAAGTATAGATATTAATTTATGGAATGAATTTAAAAATGAATTTGAAATTAAATTATTAGATAATAAAATATTTGGTTTTTATGCTGTTAAATCTGCTTATATTCAAGCATTTTTATATAAAAGATTTTTACAAAAAGAACTAATTAAATTTGATATTGTTTTTCCACATAATTATCCATCAAATGTTTGGGTTTATCATGCTTTAAAAAATGTCAAAAATAAACCATATATTATTTATTACTGCCAGGAACCACAAAAACATTTATGGGGTTATTTAACTGATATTCATCAGCAAGAATTATATAAATATTATAATTTAGAGATTTCTAAACCAAAAATAAGAAAGAGTAGACAAAATATAGATATTTTAGCAACCAAATTTTGTGATAAAATTTTATGCAATAGTAATTTTTCAAAACAAAATATAAAAAAAATTTATAATATTGATGCACATATTTGTTTATTAGGTATATCAAAAAAAAATAATATTATAACAAATATAAATAAACAACAAAATAATATAATTGCTATATTACCTTTTGCATATGCTAAAAATCCTTTAGTTATTGTAAAAACAGTTGATTATTTAGTTAATAAATGTAATTTTACTGATTTTAAACTTTATTTTGTAGGTAAAGGACATCTTAAAGATTTAATTATAAACTTTATTAAAGAAAAAAATATTGAAAAATTTATAGAATTAAAAGAATTTATAACAGAAGATGAAAAAGATAAATTATTAAAAAAATCAAAAATTGGATTATATTTAACAATTGATGAACCTTTTGGATTAACGATATTAGAATATATGCAATATGGTCTTATTTCTATTGTTTCTGACCATGGTGGTCCATCTGAAATTATATCAAATAATAAAACAGGCTTTTTAGTTA
>DAONJL010000041.1:0-13514 GCA_035405645.1 bacterium
GGAAATACTGACCAGACAACAGGTGCAGCATTAAATCAGGCTGTTTCTACGCGTGCTACATCTGGCGTGGATTATTGTACTGCGACAGTGGTAAATATACCAACAGGCGGAAGTTTTGTTTCTGCTACCACACAGGGTATGACATTTAATGTTGATGCAGATAATCCGTCAATAACAGTAAATGCAGGTGAAGATTATCGAGTAATAAAATCTACTACTGGTGCGATGTATGGTTCTTTATTTAATATTGATTTTAGTGATGGCACATCACATATTGATACAGCGTATGTATGGATAGGTGCAAATACACAGACAATAACAGCATACGGTGGAGCAAGTTATACAACGAATTGGGCAATAAATGAAACTGTTTTTGGTGGGCTTTCATCAGGTAATAACACAGTAAATGTCACTGCTTATGATAGTGCTGGTAATCGGACAAATCAGACAATAACAATAGTAAAAGAGACAATTACAATAAATGGTGATACTTCGGACTGGCAATCAGATGAATTATTAGAAAGTAGAAATAATAATTCTTTTTATGTAGCATGGGATGATACTTGTTTTTATTTTGCTTATGGTGGTTCGGATGGTGATTTAGCAAATGCTGATTTTTTTGTCTATTTACAAACATCATCAGTAACAGGTTCTGATAGCACATATACAACGATAAATTGGGGCGGGCAGGGCACGCATACATTGCCATTTGGTGCTAATTATGCCATTGCAGTTGAAAATGGAAATTTGGCAGAATTTCAAAGAGCATCATCAGGCAGCTGGACAAATATTTCAAATAATTCAATTGTTGATTCAAGTTTTTATGGTGGCTGGTCAGGAACTAAACTAACAGAATTTAGAATAAATTGGAATGCATTTGGTGGCAAACCGACATCATTAAAAGTAGTTGCGTTCCATCAATGGGAAAATGCCTCAAATGTCTATAATTCATTTCCAACAGGAAATACAGCAAATAATCAGACAAATGTAACATTTACGAAATATTATAATTGGACTGATATGACTGATACAGTAGCACCAAGTAGTGGTGTGCCAATAAATAATGCACCAACTGTCACAATAGTAGCACCAACAGCAGGTAGTGAGACCACAGGCACAGTCCGTTTCAGCTGGTCATATAGTGATGCAGATAGTGATGCACAATCAATGTATAATATCCAATTTTCAACAACAAATACTTTTGCAACAATATTATATCAAGATACACAATCATCATCAAATACATATTATGATAGTGCATTAAATAATACAAGAGGGACATATTACTGGCGTGTCCGTGTTTATGATGGACAGGAATGGAGTTCATTTACAACAGGTGATTCATCATTTGTAATGATAGCAGGAAATGATAATAATATAGAAAATGCTGGAATAGCATTTGAGCCAGATTCAACAGTTCCATCAAAATCATATAGATATATGGATACGAGTGGCCAGACTTTATTAAATGGTATAATGACACAAAATAATTACTGCACATTGACAGTGCGGTCATATAAAAATGACTTTACAGCAGCATATATTCGAGTATGGTGGGATAATTATGATTATGCAGATGGCGAATCAATATATACAATGACAAAAGCATTTAGTAGTGGAGTATATGATTATTGGTCTGGCACAATACCTGTTCATACTGTTCGTGCTTATTGTTATTTCAGATTATATGTTGTGGATGGCAATGATACACATACTGTTTCAAATGGTGGTTCAGGTGGCACAGAGTATGGTAGTGGTTCTGATACCTGGTATATTGTTGATTCGCAGTCGAATTCCAGTAGTATATTAGATGATAGTTATTTAGTGATTTATTATCCAACAACAGGTGATATATTAATCACAGAAGTAATGCCAAATGAACCTGGAACAGATGCTGGAGATTATAGATATGAATATATAGAAATTTATAATAATACAGCAAGCACGATTGATTTAGATGCGTATTTAAAAGTAGATGATGATTTAGATTATGCAGGTTCTGTAAGATTAGAAATAATAAATTATGCATTAAATAATACAGGTGCAGATACAGATACATTATTATTAGGTCCAGGAAAATATGCTATACTAATTGATGAAGATTACAGAGCAGCAACACATATATATCAAATAGATTCATCAGCAATTGTTTTAATGTCGCCTGATGGTTCAAATTTATTTGGTTCAGGTTTAACAACATCAGAAGATATATCATTATGGTTTAATGGTGTGTTAATGGACACATATCCAGCAAAATCACCATCAAATGATGGCGCAGCAATAGAAAGAGTTGATACTTCAGTTCCATCAGGTGTTCCTTCAAATTGGGTAGAAAGTAAAATACAAAGATATAGTGCTACATATACATATTATGGGACACCAGGTGAAAAATATGATACGCCAGCATTAGCACCAACAGGATTATCACCGACAAATGGGAGTGGACAGAATACATTGACACCGACATTAAGTTGGACGCATAATGATAATGCAGGTTCGTGGACAACGCAGGTTAAATTTCATATACAAATTGATACTTATGGGACATTTGCAACAGGAACAAATATAGTTGATAGTTATGTGACATCAACGAGTAGTAGTTGGACAGTACCACATAATCTTAGGAGATGGACAAAATACTATTGGCGCGTTCGGACTTGGTCAAGACCAGATTTTTGTGATACAGGTGCTTGGTCATCAGGAACTGATACTTTTTATATAAATAGATTTATAGTAGATGCTGATACTGAGGATTGGTATGGTTCAACATCTGTTGACGCAGATAAAAATAATTGGAATACAATAAAAGTTGGAATAGATGAGCAAAGCGGGACATCGACAACAGGCGGAAAATTTTTCTGGCGTGATGCAATACCAATTTCACTTGGCGGACAAAAATATACAGATGGCGATGCCTCGACAGAAGGTAATTATTCAGGAAATAATGCATCAGCGCATGATTTAAAATATTTTTCAATGGCAATGGATTATAATAATTTATATTTTTTAATTGAATTAGTAGATTTAAGAGATGATATACCTGCTTTAGTTCAAATAGCACTTGATGTAGCAGATAATACAGCAATAGATAGTAGTATATATTTTCACGGAACAGGAGTTACATCAAAAGATGTGAAAGTAACAGAAAATTCAAAATGGGAATATTTGGTTCAGGTATATAACGGAGGTGATAGGATATATGTAACTACACCACAGAGCATTTGGCAGGATACTAACATAACTGGCTCTTCAACATATAGTGAACATATAGATAATAATTTTTTTGAAGTAGCAGTTCCGTTCAGTTATATTGGTGGATCATCATATTATTTAAATCGTAGTTCCAGCGACCCATTAAAGGTATCAGTAGCAGTCTTTAGAGCAAATACTGGTAGCAATCCAGCAGTGCCGTCAGATTTTAATAAGAATTTAGGTGGAAGTGATTATAATGTGCCACAGGCTGTTGATTGTATTTCAGATTTGCCATATAATTATAATGGTGCTTATGACCCACAACAACATGAATTAGGTCCTAATGATCAGACAATTTCATATAACATAGTAACAACATCATCAAATGGAAATGTTTTGAGTGTGGAGACAGTTTCATCAGGAAAAGTACTGGATGGAAATTTAGGCGATTGGGTAACAGCAAATGAACGAATGGAGGTATCAAATGGAGATACATTATGGCTTGCATTTGGTGATGAAAATATAAATGTAGCGTTAGAGGGTTTTGATTTAAGTGGAGCTTCACATTTTGGAGTGATTTTTGATACATCAGCAAATACTGGCTGCACAGTTGGTGTAGGTGGGCCGAAATTTGATACATCATTTACACCAGATGTATATATAATTGTAAATGATGGTTCTGATGGCTATTATTATAAACCACAAGCAAATGGAACATTTGGGAATAAGACATCATTAACGAGTGCACAATTTTATGTAAAATCATCAGATAGCACAGTAGAAATGGCAATACCGCGGTCTTTATTAGGAATAAGTAATCAGAGTAGTGGATTAAAAGTAATGGCATTTACATCAACAGGTTCAGGTATATATGGAGCCTGGCCAGTGACAAACCCAACAGGAGCAGATTCATCTGTTTTAACATTTATTGGTACATATTATTATGATTCAACAGTTCAGAATGCGAAAACAAATAATGCAATAGATACGAATTCACCACCGACATTTGTAATAAGTGTAAAGAGTACACCACATTATGATAGTAATAGTGATTCTTCGGATGCTGATACATCAACTTGGTATGATTCGAGTTTGTTAAATGATAGTTTTACGATAATAATAGAAGCCGCAGATGGAGTAAGTTCAATAGCAGATAGTGGAATAGAATTAAGCTGGAAATCAACAACAACAGCAAATAATAAATATGTTCGATTAGGAAAAACAGCATCATCCAATAGTTTTGATATAAGAGGTGATACAAATGGTATAATAACTGTGGAAGGATGGGCGAGAAATAATTATGGTTTACAGAGTTATGATACAATAATATTTGGCTTTGATAATGTGAATCCAACCACACCGAATTTATTACACCCATCATCACAAAGCGATACAACAGGAGATTTATCATCCGTAATCCGATTTGATTGGTCTGATGCAACGGATATCTTATATGGAACAACGACAGGTTCTGGCTTAAAGCGTTATCATATCTGGATATCAACGAATAATAGTTTTAGTGATACTGTGTTTGCTGGCTGGACAAGCGGGACAACATCAGAGACAACATATAATTTTTCGAGTAAAAGTGAAGGGATATATTATTGGAAAGTAAAAGCACAGGATAATGTATTAAATGAAGGGAATTATACAGCAGCAGATACATTTTATTTTTCGAGAAGACCAACTTTATCGAGTTGGAATCATTCATTTGTAAGTTGCACAGTTACATTAAATTTTGATACACAGGTAAATTGTGATAATGCTGATACAACGAAGATTTATATACAAAAGACAAAGACAGCAAGTGGCGATAGTGTGGCATTTACAGGAGCAACGATATTAACGAGTGGTTATTCATCAGTTTTGACGATACGATTACAACAAAGCACGGTAAATACAATAGCAGGGTGGGAAACAGCGTCTATTTATTTATCTTATGATACTGATTTTGTAAAGAATACAAGAGGATTTGGTTGCACAGCAGTAACAGCAGCAAATGCTAAATTGGTGAATAATTATGTAACTGGTTATGATACTGATATTATAATAAATGAGTTATATTATTATCCAGCAACAGGTGATAAAGAATGGATTGAATTATATAATAAAGGAAGTAATGGTTGGAAAAATTTAGATGGGTGGGTAATAAGATATGATGGAACAAATAGGCATACATTTACAGAATCAGTAATTATGGGACCAGGTGATTATTTAATAATTTCAAATGCATCGGGAACAAATGATACTGACTTGACGCAAGGAACAGCAGGAACAGGAATAATCTATAAAAATACATCAGATTATATGTCAAATACATCAGGTGATTTATCGCTATATAAAAGTTCGACGATAAATCAAAATACAATAGTTGATTTTATAGCTTGGGGTGCATCAGCAGGTGAATATGATGATACAGCAGTAACAGCAGGTATCTGGACAGCAGATACATATATAACAGGTGTAACAACACAAGGCTATACAATTGGAAGATATCCAAATGGAACAGAGACAAATTCACCAGCAGATTGGACAGAATTTATGGATTCAACGCCAAATAGTGTAAATGAATATCCATCAGGTATTGGTTCAGCACAAATAACAGCCCCTGATTCAGGAATAGGATTAAGAGGTGATACAGGACAGTCAGTAACAATCGGGATAACAGGATTAGGCAGAGCGACAATAGATTCAGTGACAATAACAATACCATATTTAATAAGTTGGACAAATAACGCAAGTAATGTATATATAACAGGTGCTGGTGCAGGCACGCCGAGTGATACTACAATAAGTGGCGCAGGGACAGAAGCAAGTCCTTATGTAATAAAGTTGACAAATTTAGCAATAACAACAGCAAATACAGTTTCAATAACGATAAAAGATTTGAGATATGATGGAGGCGCAGATAGTAGTGGTAAGGCCATTACAGGGCAATTTACTTTTATAGTGAAAACAGGCGTAAGTAATAAATCAGTATCTGAAATATCAAGTTCGCCATCATTAAAGGTAATTCCGAGAGCAGGTGAGATATTATTCAGTGAAATATATCCAAAAGGAACAGGCACAACAGGAGAATGGGTAGAATTTTATAATCGAACAAATTATCATTTAGGTTTTAATGGATTAGTCTTAAAAGCTTCTGGTATGCTCAATCCATTTAATTTTAGTTCTGGTGATTCAATTCAACCATATAGTTATTTTTTAGTAGTCGATGAAGGATATGAAGGCCAATATGATACGATGACAAGTAAATTAAATTTAGCACAATTTTCTTCTGGTGATGGAATAGCATTATATTGTCCAGCATCGAGCACAGCATATAACACTTATGTATTGGATGCAGTAGGGTATGGAACAGGCAGTATTTCACAAAGTTGGTATTATGAAGGTGATACAATTAATGTAGATTGTGGGACAGATAGTTCGTATGAAAGATTATCCGAAGGAGCAACAGATGAGGCATCGCATAATCCAACAGGTGGAAATAGTAAAGATACAAATAATAACAGAAATGATTTTTATGTGCGTGGTGTTCCAGAAGCACAGGGCAGCTGGTCACAGGCAGAAGCACCAGCAGGTGCATTGCCAAATGGAAGTGCTTCTATAACGCCGACAAATTATGTAGCAGTAAGTGGAGCAGGTGAGTGGACAATTGTTTATACCTGTGGAAGTGTAGCATTTACGAGTGGAGTAATAAAAGTAGGAATACCGTCAAGCTGGACAGCACCACAAAAGTCGAGTGCAACATCCTCAGGTTATGTGTCAGTAACAACATCAGGAAATGGCACGAATTCTTATCTCGGATATGATTGTTCAGGTAATACAATTACTGTTTGGGGCGTGGTATTAAGTGATTCAAGTTGTAAGGTAAATATAAAATATGGATATACAAATAATGGAACAAATAAAGGAGCAATAGTAAATGTTCCATCAACAACAGGAACATATACATTTGATGTAGAAGCATCAATTGATTCATCAGTTACAACTGATATAAGATATCAACCATCATTAAAAGTAGTAAATCCAGCAAGCTGGACTATGACACCATCAATTGACCCACAATCATTTAAAGGTTCGGAATATGAGGTTTATATTACTGTAAGAGATTCAAGTAATAATTTATTATATGGAGCAACAATAATAGCAGATAGTATAAGTTCACCGGGTGATAGTGCAACAATAAGTGAATATTCATCATTTAATAATGGTGATGGTCATTATAAAGAAAGTTATGTAGGTGCTGGCACTGGTGATACTGTATATGGATATACAAATTCATCAGGACAATTTTATGTGACATTAATGACATCAACTGATTCAGGTTTAAATCAATTTAGATTTTATAATAGTGTGCTCGGTGAGACAATATATAAGGATACGACAAGAGACCCATTCCCAGTAATAAGTGAGATAGCATGGGATGGTGATGACCAGTATGAATTTTTAGAAATATATAATCCATTATCAACATCAGTAGATATGACAGGTTATCATATAGGTGATGCTGGTGGGACAAATACAATAGTAACAGAAGCACAATTTAATGGAATATCACTTCCAGCTTATGGATATATTTTAATTTATGATGATTTACCAAATGAAGGAGCATCATATATAGCAGTTCCAGATTCTGATTATGTAAATACAGGTGTTGTTGTCATAAATGTAGATTTAGGCGCAAGTGGAAAATTTTCAGATTCAGGTGAATCAATTACAATTTATAAAGATGGAGCAACAAATACATTTGTTGATAGACATTATAAATCAACAGGCGGCTGGTGGGCTGGTGTGGATAATCAAAAGAAGTCAATGGAACGATTATGGATAACAAGGTCAGGTGATTTATCACAAAGTTGGTCAACATCAACAGCCACGCATTATTATCAGGGAGGGGCATCAGAAGGTAAAGGCACGCCAGGTTATGCTAATAGTGTATTTTTATATAATTCAACAATAAATGAAGTTGATACAACTGTTGGAAATACAGATACTGATGCGAGGATTTACATAAGATTAGTTCAGAATGATGGAAGACCAGTAGTAAATCATAAGGTATGGTTGCGAAGCAGTAGAGGAACAGGTTATGATACATTTATACAACCATATCAATATTTTGGGACAACAAGTGAGACTGGCGTAACTTATGGACTTGTTTATTCAACGACATCTGGGACAGCAACGATATATGTAGATACACCAGCAGGAATAACCGATACAGCAGTAGTAGTATTTGATTTTGATTCACCATCAGTTCCGATGAATATAAGTAGCATAGATACAAATGCAACAAATGTTCGATTTGATTGGAGTGATGCGAGTGATTCACATAGCGGAATGCGTAGGTATCGGATACAAATAGCAGGAAATGTAGAATTTTCAGTGTTAATAGCGGATTCATATACAGCAAATGCGACGACATCCGAGACAACAATAACATTAAATGATAGTATATATTACTGGCGAGTAGCAAGTCAGGATAATGTCGGAAATGTAAGTAATTGGAGTAGTTATGAAACAGCAATAGTTCGGTATAATGCGCCGAGTATAAAAATAACAAATCCAGCAGATTATGATGAAACGAGTGTAAGTTATACAACAATATCAGGAACAACGAAAAATTCAAATTTTGCAGATTCAATATATTTATATGTAAAAGGTGAGACACAGGGAACAGCAATATCGTTAAGTGGTTATAATGCTAACTGGTCAGGGTCAGTAACAATAACAGGTAATGCAGATGTAATAGTAGCAAAATTAATAGATAAATTTGGTAGAACAGCGTATGATACAATCACATTAAATAATTGGGCGTCAGATACGACATTGAAAATAAACGAAATAATGTATAATCCGCCAGTAGCATTTGGTGATACAAAGGGTGATTGGCTTGAATTATATAATGATACAAAATATGCGACAAATGTTAAAAATTGGAAAATACGAATAGGCAGTGGTAGTTTATTTACTTTAACCACATCAGATTATTATATACCTGCTTATGGATATTTGATATTAGCAGCTGATACAACAACTAATGGTTTGTTAAGTGCGACATATAATTATAATATAAATGATTCATATTTAATGATAACAGGGCTTGACCTTGACCCTACATCCACAACAATAACAATATTAAATTCAAACGGGTATATAGTAGATAAGATAACATATAATGCGAGTTGGGGTGCAGGAACATCAGTATATGGAAAAACATTAGAACGAATAAATCCAGATGGAGGAAGGACAGATGCGAATTTTGATACAACGACTGCGAGCTATGGAACACCAGGGGCAATAAATAGTTTATCGATGAATTTGTCAATAATAAGTGATGGACTGGCAATAGCTGATACAAATGTTAGTGGCAGTTATGATACAATAGCAGAATTTAGAGTAATATTAATAAATCAAAATCGACATCCAGCAAGAAATCACAATATAAAAGCATTTACAACAGGTAGTGCAGTATTTACAAATTCAACAGGTAGTGAAAATTATGGAAATAGTTATAATGGTGCAACAAATGATAGCGGTTATATTGATTTTTATTTAAAAAATAGTGTAGCAGAAACGGTCTATGTGACAGCAAGTTGCACAGAATTTTCATTATCAGGTGATTCAGTATATATAAGTGATAGTGGAAAAATCCAGTTTATAGAATACAATGGAATGGATATGGGCTTTGATACATCAATATCAATAGAAAGTGCAACTGTAAGTTCAGAAACATTTATTATGGAACCAGTATTCTCACCTGATGGTAATAATATAGCATATTTAGGAAGATATGGTGGCGATACATATTTTGATTTATATAAAATGACAATAGCAAATTTAACAAAGACAAAATTAGCAGATGGCGAAAAATTAAAGATAAATAATATGAGCAGAATAACCTGGGGTTATACAATAGGAGCAGATAGTTATATAATAGTAAGCGGGACATATGATGCAACAGGAAGAGTAGCATTATGGGCAATAAAACCCGATGGCACAAATGCAAATTCCACCCAGGCTGATTTAATAGCAGCAAATCAGAGAATTTCATTAGAAAAAATATTGAATATTTATGATGTTGATTTAATACCAAATCAGGATACAACTGTTGTTATTGTGCAAAAAAGATATATGCTTGTTTATAATACAAAAGCAGATACATATATTTATATAATGAAATATTTAACATCCCCATCATTTAATAGTGATGGCAAACATTATGCAATTGGTCAGCCACGATTAAGTCCAAATGGTAAACATATTGCCTTTATCAGATATCATAGTTGGGAAAATTCTGCTACAAAAGCATTTATTGATAATAGTGTTGATACAGTTTTATATGGTGAAGTATGGGTATTATGTGATGTTGATAAAATAATAAGTGGCGAAGAAAGTCCACTATTGGCAATGAGAGAAGGAGGACAGGATTGGAATGACACGCGATTAATAAAATTATCTGATAGTAATAAATTATGTTATAATCCTAATTGGAATAGCACTGGTGATGTAGTGAGTTGGAGTCAGGATGATAGCGGTGCATTTAATATAAAGAGATTGCATAAGGCTGGTTATGATGGTAGTTATGTTTATTCTGAATTTTCAAAAGCAGATTTTAATGTATATCAAAGAGGAATAAATACAACAAGTAAAACAACAACAACAGGCATATTAGAAGAAAAAACAGGTGATGGTAATCAATTTTCAAGAGTATATAGTAATAGCGATACAACTGCAATAGTTGAGATGAGCGGCGGTTCAATGCAAATAAAAATTCAAAAAATAGGTAATTCAACACAGGTAACAGCAAATGGCGGAATATTATTTGATAATGGCAAAACGACAATATCAGTTCCTGCAAATGAAGATTGGGCTATAAATACTATTTTGCAAGTAACAGAACCAACATCAATACCTTCAGGCGATTCTGATGCAGTAAAAATGGTTTTAACCGGTGCAGCAAGAGAATATTATCCATCTGGTCAGCAATTTTCTAATTTTGTTGAATTGTATTTATATTATACAACAACTGATTTAACAAATTTAGGTATCACAAATAATACAGAACAAGAATACCAATTAAAGATATATTTTTATAATCCAACAACAAAGAGTTGGGAAAAATATGATGGTATTGTTGAACCAGAAGATGGAACTGATTATGCCGGTAGAATAAGAATTTATACAAATCATTTCTCATTATATGCAATTGGTTTAGATAGAGAATTATCTGATACTTTATCAAGTATAATTATCAGTCAGGATACTGTAATTTATGAGAAAGGTGAGACAATTAGTTTTTCGATTTCTTTGAAAGATAAAGAAGGTGTTGGTTTAGGTAAACAGGAAGTATATTTAAGGAGTGAACCGTCAGCTGGAATAACAATTATTCAATTTGATACAAATACTACTAATAATAATTCGCCATTAGGAGTTGTAACAGGTTATATTAAGATTGATACAAATTCTTATGAGCAAATATTATTAAAAGCAGTAAACAAAAATAATGAGCAAATAATATCAGATACAAAAGTAGTTAAAATAATAAGAATAAAAACATTAATTGATAAATCAAAATCAGAAATATTCGCAAGTAAAAATGTAGTAAAAACATTTGATAATGATAGTGTTATAATAACGATAAAATTTAAAGATGAAAATAATCAATTCATAAAAGGAATAAGCGGTAGAATTATAGTAGCGAATAGTGATGGAAGTGAAATAATTGAGCCAGCAGGAATACAACAAAGTGACGAAAATGGCGAAATAATTTGTATAATAAGAAGCACAAAAGCAGGAACAAAAATAATTAAATTAATTGATGCAGAAGAAAATGATTTACTTAGTGATACTATTGTTATTGAATTTATCGATGAAATAAAAGTAGTAAATGATACAAATTCTTTAATAAGTATATCAAAATCAGTATGTATTGCAGATGGTAATGATAGTGCAGAGATTACATTTATTTTACGCAATGAAAATAATGAAATAGTAAAAGGTGCTGCTGGCAAAATTACAATTGTAAATATAAGTTCGGAAGATACAATCATACCTGCTGATATTCAGATAGTTGATAATAATGGTGAAATAAAAGCATCAATTAGTTCAACAAAAGCAGGTAAAAAAGAAGTAAAATTAGTTAATAGTGAAAATGTAGAAATAATGAAGAAGAGTGTAGAATTAACATTTTTAGAAGTCGATAAAACTCCACCAGTGATAGTAAAATTTTATGTTGAAAATGGTGGAATAGAAAAAGTAAAGAATCACATAAAGAGTGGTGATACTGTTGTAGATATTTATTGTTATGTAAAAGATGATATAGCAACAGGTTATTTACGATTAAAAGCAGATTTAAGTAGTATTACAGGCAGGAGCATTGATAAGGCAGTTGAACCAGATAATTATGATGGTATAGCAGGTATAGCATACTGGCGAAATGTTTCGATAAATAATAAAGAATTATTAGAAGGTGATACAATTTTAATAAAAGTAGAAGTAGCAGATTTCTTTAATACATCAGCAAAAGAAACGATAATTAAATTTACTGGTAATTATAAATTTATTGATGTAAATACAATATCAGATACAATCATAGAGATTGATGCTGGTGATACAATTGGGAAAGGCAAATTAATAATAAGTAAGACATCATTAAAAACACCTGAAACAATAATAATGAACCTTAAAAATAATAATGATACAAGAGTAAAAGAAATAGGTGATACAACTGGCTGGGCATTTGTTGTTCAAATAAATTCATTTAATAAGACAAGAAAAGCAATAAATTTGAAAAAAGTAATAAGTAATTATCGAACAGCACAGGGCACAATAAGAACTGATGGTATAGAATATGCCCAATATGAATTAAATATTGCATTAGTCCATACTGAATATGATAGTCAGATTCTTTTAGAGCATAATGATGAATTTGTTAATTATCCGCCAATAGAAATCGAGGTAGAATATCCAGCAACGATGGATGATATTGAAGCACGTAAATTAAGATTTTATTATTTAAGTGAAGATTTACGATGGTTTGATGAACAACCGACTGAAGCACCTGATTTAGTAAATAAGAAGATAAGAGCAAGATTAACAAGATTTTCAATTTATGTGCTTGGTACACCAATATATAGTGATTTATCGCATTTTAATGTATATCCAAATCCATGGACGCCATATAGCATTAGAGATGGTATTTATTTTGATAATATACCAGCTGGCACGAATCTCAGGATATACAATATCGCAGGTGAATTAATTGATGAACAATTCAATTTGCCAGGTGGAACAGCAAAATGGGATTTAAGAAATAAGAG
>DAONJL010000041.1:13614-23776 GCA_035405645.1 bacterium
GCAAATGTTTCAACTGCTACTGTTTCTTTTGTATTAAATAACAGTTCAAAAGTAAGTGAAGAAACAAGAAAACGCGTGCTTGAAATAATTAAAGAGACTGGTTATACACCAAATATATTTGCTCGTGGCTTGGTCAGTTCAAAGACAAACACCATTGCTGTTATAGTTCCTTTCATTAGTCATGTATTTGGTGATAGATATTTTGGTGAAGGAATAAGTGGCATATATGATACCGCAAAGAAATATAATTATAAAATAATGCTTGAGCAGGCAAGTTATGAATTTGCTGCAACTAAAAAATATTTAGAGTTATTTAAAGAACATAGCATTGATGGAATGCTATATTTAGGTTCAACAATAAATGATACATATCTGATTGATTTTGCAGGTCGCGATTATCCATTTATACTTGTAAATAGTTATTTACCTAACATTGATATTTCAGCAGTATATGCAGATAATATTACAACTGGTTATAAAGCAATGGAATATTTTTATAATTCAGGACACAGACGAATTGCTTTTATTTATGGTTCAATGAATGTAACAGGCACAATTGACCAATATGTAGGAATAAAAAAATTTTTCGAAGAGAAAAATTTAACACTAAGTGGTCATTATGTAGTAAGCGGAGATTTTACAGAAGAAGGTGGTTATAAAGGAACATTAACATTACTTGAAAATGAAAATTTACCTACTGCAATTTTTTGTGGTAATGATTTAATGGCAATTGGTTGTATAAAAGCATTAAAAGAAAATAAAATAAGAGTTCCACAAGATATAGCAGTAATGGGCTGTGATAATATAAAAATAGCAGAATATACAGAACCAAAATTATCAACATTTAAAATGGATATATATGAAATTGCAAGTTTAGCGTGCGAAAAACTTATTCAGCAAATAGAGAATAAAACAAATGAATTAATTAAAATCATTTTACCTATGGAGATGATTATTAGAGAATCAACAGATACAAAGATAAATCAAATAGACGAAATCTCAAAAGTTGGATAAAAAGGAGAAAAAAATGAAAGAAAAAATACTTTTTATTTTTTTGTTAATCAGTGTATTAATAATAAAAATTTTCGGAGATACAGGGACAGCGACAATAGATGCTGGCGTAAATGTAGATACAATTTATTATAATAAAAATGCTGATTCCACTCAATTTACAGATTTTCATTCTTATTTTGATACTCGGACAATGCTTTATCAATTTGATATTGTCTATAATACAAATGTTTTTATATTTGATACAAATGCTGTTGCGCCAGGTTTATTTTTAACTACATTAAATAATAAAACAAATGATACTTATCTTTTTTTAATATTTGATGATAGTAGAGCAGGCATAACAACAATAACAGGATGTAGAATGATAGAAGAAGATTATTATAAAGGATTAGCAGGCTTACAAATTCTTGTATCAAAAATAAAATTTATATTTAAAAATCCAACTGATACTCAGACGATAAATTCAGATTCAATAATTGTAACAAATTTTAAATTTTACGATGCTGGTGGTGACAGTTTAAATGTTTCAACTGATAAAATCAGTTGGCGATTATTTTTAAAGTTACTTGGTGGTGATTTGAATAATGATGGAACTGTTAATACAACTGATTTTACTTACTTTCGGTCAGTTTTTGGAAAAGAACGCCCAGCAGCGGCTTATCCTGCTGCAGATATAAATAATGATGGTATAATAAATAGTGTAGATTTTAGTTATTTCAGATTGAATTTCGGAAAAACAGAAAATCAATATTAATTAAGGAGATTTAAAATGCTAATAAAAAAATATTGTTTTGTAATTTTATTTATTATCGGATTGGCATTTTCGATTTTTGGTTATTCGATTTATATTGAACCTGCTTATATTGATTATTCGTCAAAAAATATTAACGATACTTTTAGTATTAATATATATTTTGATGCTGGTTCTGCTGGTGCTTTTGGTTGCGTTACTTTGCTTACCTGGGATACAACCGCAATTGCATATCAATCACATATCAACAAAATAACAGACTGGACATTATCCGCACCAGTAAATAATGTAAATCCAGAATATCCTGATTGTGATACTGCAAATGGAATTTTTTTTTGGGATTATTCAGGATTTACTGCTTTTAATGATACAAAATTAGTTTATACAATTATTTTTAAAATTGTTTCAAAAAAATCTACATCACTTAATTTAATAAGTGGTGAAGTTATTTATGGTGGTTATAGTGGTTCTGGCTTATTTTCTGATGCTACCCCCCCTGGCCAATTTTTATCAAATGTGCAATGTATCAGTGGTTATGTATTTTTAGAAACAGACCAGGCACCACCAGTTGTGTCAAGTTTTCAATTAAATAATTTTTATTTAATAAATAACGGAATAGCAAATACAATATTAATATCAGATTCATCGATTTCAACAGGATTATCAGTAAAATTATATATTGGCAGAGATTCAACACAAATAACAAGTCCAGTATCAATAACAATAGCAGGCACTACATCCTCCACAATAACATACAATTATACAATTTCATCAGATTCAGTAAATCAGAGCGGCAAATATTGGTTAAAATTAATAGCAGGTGATGTTAAATCAAATACAACAATAATGACAAAAGAATTCGAAATAATAAATTGGCCAATAAATATAGTAGAGCCAAAAATAAAAACATTTGATACAAATGTTACAACGATTATTTTTACAGGCACATCAGATGCAGATTCAATAATAATAGAAAATATAACAGAAGGCGCGTCGCCGTCAACAAAAATTGACACACCATTAACAAAAAATTTTTCAACAAATATATATTTAGTAGCTTTAAAAACAAATTCAATAGTTATTAAAGCGTATAAGTATTCCTTATCATCATCAGTTTATACAGATACATATTATATTTATTCAGATCCGTATGGACCGACAATAAGTTCTTTTATAATAAATAATGGATCACAGTATACGAATACAAGAACAGTAAATATATCAATAACAGCAACAGATTCAGGAGTAGGTGTAATAGAATTAATGAAAATATCGGAAAAAGTTGATGATACGACAAGTTGGAAGACATATAAAACAACAGATACATTTACATTATCAGCAGGCGATGGAGAAAAAACACTTTATTTAGAATGTATGGATAGTTTAGGCAATAAATCGAGCCAGCATCTAACAACAATTTATTTAGATTCAGTAGCGCCAGTTGCATCAATTACAATTGGTTCTTCGGATTATACAAATCAATTAATAAATGTGTTAACAATGACTTATAATGATTCAACACCACGACAAAAAATATATATAGAAAATTCAAGTAATGTAGAAAATGATTATAAAGGTGAAACAACTGTTTATCCATTAAATATAAAATTAACCATTGGCGATGGAATCAAGACAATAACAGCAAGAATATATGATTCAGCTGGTAATTATACTACATCATCAGATACAATTTTTTTAGACCAGACCGGTCCTTCAATATCAAATTTATCATATACTTATCTTAATCCAGATGATGCTGATTCTATCTTTATAAAAATATATGCAGTTGATACTGGTATAGGAATTAATACAAATAATTTTTATGTTTCATTAACATTTAGCAAGGACAATGGCTTTAATACCACAAATGTAAAATTAAATTATGCTAACAGTTATTTAACAAAAAATATAAATGTTAGTAGTTTACAAAATGACCAATATTGCACAGTGAATATAACAGGCGCTGATTTATTAAATAATACAGTAAATTATAGTTATGTAATAAGGATAGTGCGAGCGACAAATTTAAGTATAACGCAGTTAACAAGTTTTGCAGATACAGGCACACGAACAATAAAATCAAGAACAGTAGTATTTCGGATAAATTTCGGAAATTCTTCGGATATAAATAGTTTATATCGGTATAATTCAGAAAAAAATTATGTTGAAGAAAATGTAGCAATAAATCAAACGAGTACAACAATAATAACAGATACAATAGTATTTAATAGTGATGGACAAAAAATAATAAAATATAAGGCAACTACAAATGGTGGAGTGCCACCAGCAAATGAAATCACTTTAGAACCAATAAATATAGATATTACGCCACCAGAATTAGTATTAATAGAACCTTCATTTGATGGTAAAGCATTAAAAAGCGATACAATAATATATTCAATCAATCAGAAAAGTGCAAAAGAAAATGTTGATGTAATAATAAAAATAAATAATGATACAAAATATAGCGTTACAAAATATGATACAGGAATTTATTCGGTTAAATTGAATTTGCAAACTTCATCAGATAGTTATAAATTAGAAATAAAAGTTAATGATTTTATAGGAAACGAGACAGGAGTAATAAGATATTTTTATTATTTACCAGCAACAGATACAAAAATTGCATTAAGAAATATATATGATACAGCGCCAATTGATTCATCAGTAGAAAAAATAATATTTTCATTAAAACCAAGTGATGTAAGTTTTGGTTTTTTATCGGAAAGTTATATAACACCGATAATGAATATGTCAAATGGCGGAATAATGTCCCTAAAATTAAATATAATTGATACAGGTGCGAATATAGATTTATTAATAAATACAGATAGAAATCCAGAAATATTGAACGAGGTTGATACAGCAGTTAAAAATAGGTTGTCATTATTAAGCGATAGTGGCTTATATTATTCTACAATAAGAGAATTTGAAATTTTTAAAAATGGACAGGTAGTAGATTTAGAAAATGATACAAGTTTAATATCAAATGTTCAAATATTTTATGAATTACCAGATACAATGTTAACGCAGGAATTATCGGTTTTTAGATTAGAAAATAACGAATGGAAGGATATATTAAGTTATAGTGGCAATAGTGTAATAAAAACAGATACAGGATTGATAGTTTCATTAATGCATTTTTCTTTTTATATCGTTTTACCACCTGATACAGTTTACTATTATACATCACTTGATTCAGTGGTAATTTTTCCAAATCCATTTATACCAAATGATGGAATAGCAAAAACAGGAGTTGAATATGATATAGACCCACAAAAAGGTGGAATACATATAAAAGGTTTAACTTACCAATGCAAAGTAGAGATATATTCAATACTTGGTGAATTAATCGATGAATTTACGAAAAACGATAATAGTGGAATGTATATATGGAATGCCAAAAACAAAAAAGGCGATAAAGTAGCAAGTGGAATATATTTTGTAGTAATAAAAGGGAATAATCAAAAAGTAGTGAAAAAAATTGCAATAATCAGGTAATTATAAAAGATAGAGGAGATAAATATGTCAAAAAAAATATTCTTGTTTATTATTTTTGGTTTAATAACAAATTTTCTTTTTAGTGGTTCGGCTGGTACAAGTTCTGGTTTGTTTTTAAAAATACCTGCTGGTTCGCAAGCAATAGGTGTAGGAAATGCATTTACATCAAAGACATCAGATATAAATAGTATATATTGGAATCCAGCAGGTCTTAGTTTTCAACCACGGCGCGAAATAATGTTTATGCACAATTCATATTTGCAGGATTTGAATTATGAGTATTTAGCATATTGTGAATATATAAAAGCAATGCGTGGAGCAATAGGAATAAATGCAATATTATTAGACGTTGGCGCATTTGATAGAACATATATATTAAATACAATAACTGAAGAAAGAGCAGGAGGATTTAGTGCACGGGATTTTGCATTTGGCATTTCGTATGGTTCAATAATCGCACGAAATTTAGCATTAGGCGGTTCATTAAAATATATTAGTTCAAAAATAGCAGAATATAATGCCACGACATTTGCCCTTGATTTAGGAATGCAATATAAAATAACAACAATATATCCAATGAAATTGGGGCTGGCATTAAGAAATATTGGACCTGGTTTAAAATATCAATCAGAACGAAATAAATTACCATTTTTATTAAAATTAGGTTATAATATCGATTTTGATATATTAAAAGAATTCTTTATCAGACCAGCAATTGATTTCGGAATATCGAATAGTAGTGATTTCCAATTTAATATAGGTTCTGAATTCGTTCTATTTTCAAATTATTTTTTACGGTTAGGTTATGATTCTTTAAATGATGTTGGCTCTGGATTTACCTGTGGCTTTGGCATAAAAATAAGTGATTTTGCTTTTGATTATGCTTATGTGCCTTTTTCTGATTTAGGAAATTCACATAATCTAACATTTAAAGTAAGTTTTGGACAGCAGGAAATAGTTGAAGCAAAGAAAACAAAATTATTCCATAATATTTTAAGAAAATTCCCAAATAAACAGATATTAACACAAAATTTAATAATAACACCGATATATAGTTATGCAACGGATAATGATATTCGAAATATACAAAATAAAATCGGAAATAGATTATATACAGAATTAAATAAAGAAATGAGAAATAAATTAATAAAAGAACAAGAAGTGGAAGAATATTATAAACTAATAAATGAACCGATAATATCGGAAGTATTAGCAATGAAACTTGGATTATTAAGTGGGGCAGAAAATATACTATATAGCGATATTGCACGAATAACAGATGATAAATATGTAATATACTACAAGGTATTTAATATGACAAAAAAAAGAAATGTGTTAGAAGCAAGAATAGAATTTAATAGTTCACAAATTGAAGAAGTAGTAAAAACAATAGTAATAGAAATACAAAAATAAGAAGTGGAGAGTGGAAAGTATGAAAAAAAAGATAGGCATTTTAATTGTAATTAGTTTATTATTAAATTTAGTTTTCATTAATTTATTAGAAGCAAGACCTAAAATTTATATTTCATTTTTATGGCATTTTCATCAGCCAAATTATTGCCCATATAATCCAATAACACAGGCAGAAAGCTGGAATTATGGATTTAGCGTAAAAAATGATGTTCATGATAAATATATACCAAACTATACTACCTGGCCACTTGATGCAGTGCAGAGTGCGATGAATAGAGGAATACCAAACGCTGGTGTGCAGATTAGTTTTTCTGGTTCACTTATTGAAAATTTGAATACCTATGAAGCAGCAGGTTGGGGTTTCTGGGGCTGGAAAAATCGTTGGCAGGAATCAAGATGGTGGAATACAACATTAGGTAATCCGCGAGTAGATTTAGTAGCATTTGGTTTTCATCATCCATTAATGGGCTTAATAGAATATGATGATATTCGAAAACAGATTCAGGCACATAGAGAAATATATTTACCGAACTGGATGCGGTCATCATACTCAAAAGGAATGTTTCCACCGGAAAATGCATTTACACCGAATATGATACCAGCACTTGTTGATGAAGGGATACAATGGGTTTTTGTAGATAATATACATTTTGATAGAGCGTGTAAAGGTTATCCGTGGAATAAAGGTGGAAATTTGTATATGCCAAATAAAGCAGACCAGATAAATCCAGACCCAGGCGATTGGGTGCAATTACGGGATTTATGGGCACCGACACCAGTATCAGGCAAATGGGGACATATTCCGCACTGGGCTGAATATATAGACCCGGCAACAGGTGTAACAAAACGGATAATTGTAGTTCCGACAGAACGATATATGGGAAATGAAGATGGACGTGGTGGTTTTGGTGCGCTAAATTATCAAATGGTAATGTCACAATTATTGCCATATAATACAGATGAACAACATCCAATTTTAATCGTTTTACATCATGATGGTGAAAATTATGGAGGCGGTTCAGAATCATATTATCATAGTAATTGGGAAAATTTTTTAAACTGGGTTCAAAATAATCAAGATTTTGAATTTACAACAGTAGAAGATTATTTACAAAGATTTCCACCAGACCCAAATGATGTGATACATGTAGAATATGGTAGTTGGTCAGGCGCAGATAATGGTGACCCTGAATTTTTAAAGTGGAATGGCGGATTTGATGCAACAGGTTATAGTCCTGATAGGAATAGTTGGGCAGTTCATACAGCAGCGAAAAATAGAGTATTAACAGCACATTCAATAAATCCAAACAGTCAACAAACAAAAGAAGCATGGCGATATTTTCTTTGTTCACAAACAAGTTGTTATTGGTATTGGGATGGCCAGGCAATCTGGGATGCAAATGTAACAAGAGCGTGTAATTCTGCTGTTTATTATGCAGACCAAATAATAAATCCATCACTTGATAATGTCGGACCTACAATATATATACCACAGCGAACACCATATAATCCAGGTGGTGTAATGTGGATAGAGGGACAATATGAAACAAGTAATTGCACAGTCTGGACTGCTGTTTATGATGTTTCTGGTTTATCAAGTGTAAAATTAAAATATCGAATTGATGCAGATGGCGAAAATCCGCTTTCTTCAAATCATAATGAATTATACAATCCACCGAATAATAATGAAGTAAGTGAATGGTATGAAATAAATATGACAAATATAAATTTTCCAGCACCACGAACCGAAGTTCAACCTATTTATCGTGCTGATTTATATAGTGCTACAATTACTGGAATAAATAATAAATTAATTGATTATTATGTAGAAGCAACAGATAATAGAGGTAATATAAGTAGAAGTGTAATTCAGCATGTTTATATTGGTGCAAGTAGTGGTGGAGTAATAGCAGGTGAGTGGCAACCAGTTGAGCCGGATAAAAATGCAGTAATAACAATCTGGGCAAATCAACCAGGAAAATTACATTGGGGCGTAAATAACTGGAATATGCCACATTCTGTTTACTGGCCTGCTGGCACTTTTGCGTGGGGCGATGGAAAAGCAGTTGAAACACCTTTGATAAAAACTGGTGATACATATTCTATACAAATAGGTCCATTTAACAGAACAGAACAAAATGTAACAGAAGTAAATTTTGTATTTCATTATGATAATAATACCTGGGGCCAGGATAAAAAGATAATAATATCAGAAGTAGTGCAGGATTTAATACCACCAAATCCACCAACAAATTTAACTGCAACATCAGGTAATAATTATATTGATTTAAGTTGGAAAGCAAATTCAGAAATAGACCTTGCAGGATATAATATTTATAAATCAACAGTTCCAGATTTCACGATTTCATCATCAAATAAAATAAATAGTGAAACTGTAACAACAACAATATATCGTGATACAAACGCTACAAATGGTATAAGATATTATTATAAAATTACAGCAGTTGATATAAGTGGAAATCAAAGTTTAGCAAGTAATGAAGTATATGCAACACCGCAGGAAATAGATACAACTGCTCCATCAACTCCGATAAATTTTACAATAACAAATGGCATACTAAAAATAACATTAAATTGGTCAAAAAATTATGAAACAGATTTAAGAGGCTATAATATTTATCGTAGCACAAATGACACAGGTAGTTTTACAAAGATTGTTTCATTAACAAATAATTTAACATATAATGATGTTAATGTTACGGTTGGTATAACATACTATTATTACATAACAGCAGAAGATTCAGCAGGAAATGAAAGTAATCGAACAGAATATAAATCAGGAATGGCATATAATTCACCACCACCATCAACACCAACAGGTTTAATAGCAATAGCAGGTGATGGCTATGTTCAATTAAATTGGACAGCAAATACTGAAGGTGATTTAGCAGGTTATAATGTTTATATGCAGATACCACCATCAGCAGAGACAAAAATAAATACAGCAATTATAACAACAAATAGTTATAGAGTAAATAATTTACAAAATGGAACTACATATACATTTTATGTAACAGCAGTTAATACATCAAATGCAGAGAGCAATAAATCAACTGGAAAAACAGCGACACCAGCAGCAAAAGTAGCAATAACATTTCGAGTAAATATGAATGTAACAGGTGGATTTAATGTAGTACAAATAGCAGGTGCACCATTACAACCAAATAACTGGACACCAGCAGACCATCCATTAACTTATGAAGGAAATGGTTATTATTCAATTACATTAAATTTAGACCCGGGTATAAATTTTCAATACAAATATGTATTAGATGGTACGAAATGGGAATATAATTTTCCTACATCATCAAATAATCGCGAAATAATAATACCATCATCCGATACAATAATAAATGATGTTTGGTCAGGTGAAATAAGATTAAGTTCGCCAATAATTGATGGTAATGTAGTAACATTCAAATACGAAAATGCACAGGCAGCAGTAGTATATGTGCGAGGAAG
>DAONJL010000042.1:0-23411 GCA_035405645.1 bacterium
ACCTTTTTCAGTGAATTTTATTGCATTACTCACAAGATTTACTATTATTTGATTTAGTCTCAATTCATCTAAGAAAATATTATCTGGAACATTATCATCAATAATAAGTTGTAAATCAATTTTTTTCTCTTCTGCTTTTATTTTAAACATATTATAAATATGTGATAGCAAATGTTTTAAATTAAATTCACGATATTCTATTTCAATTTTTCCACTTTCTATTTTTGAAAAATCAATAATATCATTAAGCAAATTAAGTAAATTATTTCCTGATTGTTTGATTAATTTTAAGTATTCTTTTTTATTTTCATCTTTTTCTTCTTCTAATAAAATATCAGTAAAACCTAAAATAGCATTCATTGGTGTTCTGATTTCGTGACTCATATTTGCTAAAAATTCACTTTTTAATCTATTTGCTTCATCTGCTTTCTCTTTTGCTATATTTAATAAATCAATTAATTCTTTTCTTTTTGTTATATCTTCTTTAACACAAATAAAATTTACAATTTCATTTTTTTCATTTTTAACAGGTGTTATTGTTGCTGCCTCCCAGAATTTTGTGCCATCTTTTTTTAAATTAAGAAATTCACCTTCCCACACAGCACCTGATTTAATTGTATTCCATAAAATTTTATAAAATTCATTATCATGATAACCACTTTTTAATATTCTTGGATTTTTACCAATCGCTTCATCTACTCTATAACCAGTTAATTTTTCAAATGCTGGATTTACATATTCTATATTTCCATTTATATCTGTTATAACAATTACATTTGAAGATTGTTCTAATGCTTTAATGAGTTTTTTGTATTCTTTCTCCAATTCGATTTTTTCTGTTTTATCATCAATATAACAAATAATAAATTGTGTTGAATCATAATTAAATAAAGTACAATGCATTTCAATAAATAAAATTTTATTATTTTTTGTCTTCATTTTTATTTCACAAATATCTTTGCCACATTCCAATATTTTCTTTTCTTTTTCTTTTAAGTTTTCTACATTTATTTCATATAATAAATCAAACATTGTCATAGTAAGAAATTCTTCATTACTATATCCAAACTTTTCTATTGCTGCTTTATTTACTTTAATTATTTCTTTCTTTTCTGCTTTACAAATAAATACAGGATTATAAAAGTTATCAAAGATAAATGAAAAAATATTATTATCAAATTTATTTTCCATTTATTTCCTCTTTATTTGATATTCCTTTCTTTTTTAATTTTATCATAAGCCTCATTTATTGCTTTTAATCGTTGATTAGCAAATTCAACAAAATCTTCTGGTAATCCTTTTGCCATTATTTTATCAGGATGATATTGAGTGATTAATTCACGATACTTTGCTTTTATTTCTTCATTTGTTGCTTCTTTTGTTAATCCTAAAATTTTATAATATTTATCTTTTTCTTTAATAAATTGTGATTTTATACTTTCATATTCTGTTTCTGATATTTCTAATATTTTAGCAACTCTTCGTATATAATTTTCTTCTGCAGGAACAAATTTTTCATCAGCAAAAGCAATTCTAAATAATACATTTATTAGTTCAATATTTAAATAAGGATTAGAAAATTTTTTAAATTCATAAGCAATTTCATCTATTGTAAGATTGCTATTTAATGTTTCTTTTATTATTGATTTCACTATTCGTAAATTTTCATCAGTAAATTTTAATTTATCTTTAAAAAAATTTTTTATCTCACGGATTTCTTGCTGCGATACATTACCATCAACCTGTGTAATTTTAACTAATAAAGCAATTAAAGAAACTAAAAAAACACTCTGTTCCTTAACATTTAAATTGTTATATGAATTTGCTTTTACATCTTCAGCCTGTTCAATGTTTTCGTTAGATAACAAATAACCAACGACCCCACCAACTAAAGCACCAAGTGGCCCTCCTAATAAAAAACCAGCACCTGCTCCTAATATTGCATTCCAGTTTAACATTTTATTTCACACATTCTTTTCTATATTTTCAAAATCTGAGATAGAAGAAAAATTTATTACATTTATATCTTTATTTATTTTTTGTATAAGACCACTTAATACTTTGCTCGGTCCTGTTTCAATAAATAATTCCACACCTTCATTTAATAGTAATTCTATTGTTTTAACCCATAAAACTGGTTTTGTTAATTGATTAATTAATGCCGTTTTTATTTGTGTTACATCATCAGTAATTTTTGCAGTGGAATTTAAAACAACAGGAATTTCTGGCTTTTTAAACTCAACTCTTTCTATTAACTCTTTTAATTGCTCCTCTGCTGATTTCATTAACGGTGAATGCCATGCACCACTTACTTTTAATTCTATTGCTTTATATTTTAGTTCTTTACATTTGCTAACAACTTTATTAACACTTTCAATTGGTCCTGAAACAACTATTTGACCTGGTGAATTAAAAGCAGCAGGTTGCACTCGCTCGTCTATACTTTTACATATCTCTAATAATTCTTCTTCTGATATTTTCATTATTGCAGCCATACTTCCTTTTTCTTGTTCTGCTGCCTGGTGCATTAATTCAGCACGATATTTTACTATTTTTAATGCATCTTCAAATGATAAAACATTTGCTGCTAATAATGCATTATATTCACCAAGACTATGTCCTGCAACATAAGAAGGTAAAATATTTTTTTCTTTTAATACAAAATATGCAGCTGCAGAAGTAATAAAAATTGCTGGTTGTGTATTATATGTTATTTTTAATTCTTCATCGCTTCCTTCAAAACATAATTTCTTATAATCTATGCCAGTAATTTCACAGGCATTATCAAATATTTTTTTTGCAATATCAAAATTATCATATAAATCTTTGCCCATTCCTGTTGATTGTGAACCCTGTCCTGGAAATACAAATGCAATTTTTTTCATTTTACACCCTCATTTTTTATACAAATTTTTATTTCTTTTACTTTTCAAATATAATTACTAATTGACAGACAAAATAAATGCACTTATTTATACAAACTCATTTATAATTCTATCTCGGTTAAATTTTACACATTTATATAATTTTCTTGCTTTACAACCTGTCAAAGAGTTTATTGATATTTTATCTTGTTAATACTTTATTTTTTATTTATTAAAAAAAGCAAATAATAATAATCCTATTGTCACAAAAATCATAATCCCAATTATTCTAACATTTATTGAAATCATTGCAATTTTTGTTATTATTGCTAAAACAATCAATAAAAAAAGTATTGAAATAATATCTGATTTCATTTTTATAATTTCATTTTTAATAAATTAAACTTTATACCATATTTTTCTTTTAATTTTTCGTATAATTCATTGTAAAATATTTTACCAATTAGCATTTCACAAAATAAAGAACATACCTCTTTATTTTTAACGCCTAATTTATAACTAATATATGGAAACTTATAAAAAAGATTAGCAAATTTTTCTGAATAAATCAAGTTATTTATTATTTTATCTTTTAGTAAATTATTATAATTATCAATATTGTTTTCTTTTTTCTCGGTTTGTAAAATTGAAATTGCTGCTAATTCACCACTTTTCAATGCATAATAAATTCCTTCGCCTGATAATGAATCAACTAAATTAGCAGCATCACCTACTAATAAAACATTACCAGAATTATATTTTTCTATGTTGTTATTAATAGTAAAAAAAGGTAAAATCCAACCTTTTAAATCATTTATCTTTTTTATATTATTTTCTGTTAAATTAAAATATTTTAAAATTTTATAAAAAAGTTTTTTTAGATTTTTATATTTGTAATTAGTCGAGCCAAGACCAACTGATAAATGTTCTTTTTTAGGAAAAATCCAGAAATATCCATTTTTTATATTTCCTATATCAACATAAATACAATTATTTATTTTGGTTAAAAATTCTTCTTTCACTTCAATTTCAGAATTTAATGTTATTCCAAATATTTTATTTTTTATTATTCTGAATTCTTTATTTACTGAACTTAACGCACCATCTGCTCCTATTAAATATTTTGTTTTATAATAATTCTTATCAGTTTCTATTTCTATTAATTCATTATTAAATATTCCTTTTTTAAATTGTTCATTTTCACAAATTTTTAAACCAACTTTTTTGGCTCGTTGTAATAAATAATTATCAAAATCTTTTCGCATCACCATATCAATTGTAAAATTATTAAATTTAATTTCTACTTTATCTTTACCTTTATATGTAAAAATTGTTTTATCACATTTTCTTTGAATAATATTTTCAATTTCAAAATTATATTCAGTGATGTGATAAGGTAAGCCGCCCGCACATACTTTTAATCTTGGAAATTGTGCTTTTTCAATTGCTAAAACATTTAATCCTGCTTTTGATAGATAGAAACCTGCATTTGTGCCTGCTGGACCACAACCAATTATTATTACATCATAAATCATAATTATTTTTTATTATTAACTGTTTAAGAAAATTTTCTATTTGAAGTGAATTATAAAAATTAATAAATTTTTCTTTTTCCTGAGTTCCACCACTTGCCATTGTTTCTTTTCCGCCACCTGAACCATTTACTTTTTCATTTATCTTTTTTATTATTTCTCTGGCTGAATATTCTTTTGACAAGTCTTTACTTACTTTAACAATATAAAAATTTTTATCTTCTATATTACTACATAAAATTACTATTCCTGATTTGATTTTATCTAATATTTTATCTGAATAATTCATTAATTTTTTCTGGTCTGAATTTTCTAATAATTCATAATATATTCTTATACCATTGATTTCTTTTATTTTTTTATTTATTATTTCCTTTTTTATTTCAAATATTTTTGTCTCATATTCTTCTATCTGTTTTTTATAATTTTCATTTTCATTTATTATTTTTTCTATCCTATTTTTTAAATTTTCTGGTTCACATTTTAATTGAACTGATATTGTATTTAATAATTCTAAATTCTTTTCATAATATTTTATTACTTCTAATCCTGTTATTGCTTCTATTCGCCGCACACCAGCAGAAACCGAACTTTCACTAATTATCTTAAATACACCAATTTCACTTATATTTTTACAGTGAGTTCCACCACATAATTCTGCAGAATAATCATCTACTTTCACAACGCGCACTATTTCTCCATATTTTTCGCCGAATAATGCTGTTACTCCTTCATTTAAAGCATCATCTAATTTTGTATTATACCAGATTACTGGCAATTGCTTAGCGATTAAATGATTTATTTGCTCTTCTATTTTTTTTAAATCATTATCTGATATGGGTGTAAAATGAATAAAATCAAATCTTAATTTATCAGGACCAACATAAGAACCTGCTTGTTTTATATGATTACCAAATAATCTTTTTAATGTTTTATGTAATAAATGTGTCGCAGTATGATTTCGTTGTGTTGCATACCTTTTTTCTTCATCTATTATTGCTATTATTTCTGTTTCAGAATTTATATTGAATTCACCTTTTTTTATTTTACCTTTGTTTATTATAAAATTTTCTATTTTCTCATTTTCAAAAATTTCTATTTCAAATTCATTATTTTTTTCTATTATTTTTCCAGTATCTGAAATCTGACCGCCTGCTTCTGCATAAAATGGATTATCTTCTAATATTAAATCTATTCGTTCTTTATTTCGTCTATATCTTAATATTTTTGTCTCTATTTTTAATTTTTCATAACCACAAAAATTATTTTCTTCTTTGTTATTTAGTATTTGCCATGGATATTCTTCTATGTCATCAATTTTAAACATAGAGCTTTTCCGTCCACGCTTTTGCTGTTCTGCCATTAATTCATTATAACGATTAATATCAACAATTAAATTATTTTCCTCTGCCATTATTATTGTTAAATCAAGTGGAAAACCATAAGTATCATACAAAATAAAAGCATCATCACCTGAAAAAATTTTTTTATTCTCATTTTTTAATTGTTCAACTTTTTTATTAAATAAATATATGCCATTATCAAGTGTTTGATTAAATCGTTCTTCTTCATTTTTTATAATTTCTTTAACATAATCTCTTTTTTCTATTATTTCTGGATAACTATCACCTAAAATATTTCCAACAATATCAACTAATCTATATAAAAAAGGCTGATTTATTTCCAAAACTTTACCAAATCGTGAAGCACGCCGTAATATCCTGCGTATTACATAGCCTCGTCCTTCATTAGATGGAATGCATCCATCAGAAATAGCAAAAGTAAGTGTCCTTATATGGTCACTGATTACTCTAAAAGGTGTGGCATTTTCTTCTGTAAATTTTTTATTTGAAATTTTCTCGACATTTTTTATTATTGGTAAAAATAAATCTGTTAAAAAAACAGAGTTGACTTTTTGCATTATTGCTGTCAGTCGTTCAAGACCCATACCTGTATCTACACTCTTCATTGGTAATGGATGTAAATTTCCTGCTGAATCACGATTAAATTCCATAAATACATTATTCCATAATTCAATGTATCTATCACACCCGCAACCTACTTTACAATCAGGATTTTCACATTTTACATTTTCCTGATAATAATAGATTTCAGTGCAAGGACCACACGGACCAATTTCACCCATACTCCAGAAATTTTCTTCATCACCTTTTGATATATCACCAAATCGAAAGATTCGCTCTACTGGAAGACCTATTAAATTATGCCATATATTAAATGAATCTTCATCATCTTTATAAATTGAAACAAATAAAAGATTTTTATCTAATCTTAAAACTTCTGTTAAATATTCCCACGCAAATTCTATTGCTTCTTTTTTATAATAATCACCAAATGACCAATTGCCAAGCATTTCAAAAAAAGTTAAATGTCTGCCATCTTTTCCAACTGCTTCTAAATCATTATGTTTTCCGCCAGCTCGAATACATTTTTGTGAAGATGCTGCGCGTTTATATTCTCTTTTTTCTTTACCAAGTAATACATTTTTAAATTGGTTCATTCCAGCATTTGTAAATAATAAGGTTGGGTC
This sequence comes from bacterium, assembly GCA_035405645.1. Taxonomy (GTDB): domain Bacteria; phylum JAGOBX01; class JAGOBX01; order DAONJL01; family DAONJL01; genus DAONJL01. The sequence goes on from DAONJL010000042.1 coordinate 6,948, forward strand.
ATTTTCCGGGATAACTGATGAACTCGATACAATAGTATGGTTTTTTCCTTTAAAAAAATTTAAAAATGTTTCGCGTATTCTTTTTGACTGCATAGTTATTTTGATAATGTTTTAAAGAATTATTAAAATTAATCTTCTTTTTCGTCTTTCTCTTTTTTCTCTAATTCTTTTTGCATTTTGCGCAATTCTTTTTCTTTTTTTCGCTCTTCTTTTTCGCGCTTTCTTTCCTCACGTTCTTTTTTCTTTTCTTCTTTTCTTCTTTTTCTTTCTTCTTTTTTCTGTTCTTTTTCTAATTTCTTTTTTTCTTTATCTTTGCCACTTTCTTTTTCTTTTTTCTTTAATAATCTTTTTAATTCTTTTTGAAACCATCTTTGATTTCTAAATTCTTCTTCCACACCTTTCTGCCCATATCTTACAATTAAACTATAAGCTTTATATGTTGATGACCAATCTAATATCTCAAGTTCATCATCTGTAAAATTAGATACTTTCTTTAATTCTTCTTTTATTTTTTCTCTTGGTGGCATTTTTACATCATTTACTAATTTTAAATTTTCTTCATCTTTATGCAAATTTCCTGACAATACTGGCTGCTGTTGTGTCATTATTGATTGCTGGTCTTGCACTACACCTTTTTCTTTTGAAAATTCTGAGTAATCAAATCCACCTTTTGCACCTTTAAAATTTTTCACTATAAAATTTAATTGTTCGCCTGTTGTTTTAAATTCTGCTGTTTCACCACTTGCATTATCTATTATTTTGCCGCTATAAGGTTTTAATGAATAAACTTCAATTGTAAAAATTTGTTTTGTTTCATTTGACATAATTTTTTACCTCCTTTAATTTTAATCTTTTCATTTTACTTTATTTTATTTAAAAAAGTCAATTTAAAAATTGTATTTTATCCAGAAATAAATATTTGTATGTTTTAGTGAATATGGGTCATATATTTTTATTGGCTTAAATTCTGTATTATTTCCGCCAAAAAATAAATTTGAGCCAATTATAATTTGTAAATCAGTAATTGGTAAATATGTTAATTGTGTTGTTATCATACAACTCTTATCATCTAAATTTATTATTGTTGAAATATCTTCTTTTATAAAATCATTAAACGAATACCGCTCTAAAAAATAAAAATAATTTTTTGATAATGTTGCATCTTCGCCATTTACTAATCTTGTCCACTTATATTTATTTTTATCTTTTTCCGCTCCGCCATCATATAAATATTCGCTTAATAAATATAATCCTGTGCCTATTGAAAATGTGTAATCAATACCACATACAACTTTATAAAAATTACTTTTATTTGATACTAATATTTGTGATAGATAATCAGAATAATCTGTATATTCTATTTCACACCAATAACCAATTCTCTTTTCATTTTTTATTGCTAATCCACTTATTTCTCTTTTATTTAATCTATCAAAATAATAAATTAGATTTACATCAAAATTATTTATAAGAGAATAAAAATGAAAGACAGAAATAGAACCATCAAAATCAAGATATGGTAAATAATAGATATTCATATTTGTTACATCAGAAAAATTGTATTTAAATTTTATTGCATCAATTCCCTGTAATTCATATTGAGGTTCGTTTAATTTTTTTTTGTTTAATATATCAAGAACAGAAAATAAATATGATGTGCCAATTGCTATTCTCTGTCTGCCTGTCCGAATATCAAAATTTTTTATTTTAAAATCTATATAAGCTCTGTCTATTTTTATATCTGATTTTTTACCTGTATCTTCACTTATGCCAAGCATTGCTAACTCATAATTTTGTAATTTGTTGTATGTTATACCTTCTATTGTTACATTATATTTTACACTTTTTTCTTCATTATTACCTGATAATGCTATTCTGCTTTTTAAATAATAATTATTTGTATATTTTTTTTCATCTGGATTATGTCTTATATTTATTCTGCTTTCAAGATAACCATTTATTAATTGATCACAAAAAATATTTTTGATAAAAAATAATATAATTAAAAATATTATTTTTAATCTCATTACTTTAATCTATTTTGTGAAAATTCATCGTCTGATAATTTTATGTCAAAATTTAATTCTTTAAAATATAAATCTGTTTGTGATTGATTTTTTATTACATCTTTTACTCTTATATGTGTTGGATAATATCTGTTCTTAAATTTTTTTATTTCAAAATTTTCAAAAACTTTTAATAGTTTACCTGTTTTTGCATAATATTCTTCTTTTTCAGGTAACATTGTTTCTTTATTTATCCATAATTTTCTTCGATAATATGTTATATCTTTTTTTTTAGCAGTTAAATCAAGCACATATATTTTTTCGTCTTCTGATACTATTTGTGGTGTGTAATATTCAATTAATTTTTTTGACCGTTCTAATAAATCTTCATAAGAAAAATCACTGCCGTTTGCACTTTGTCTTAATTGATGACCTGAAATTGTTATGATTTTTTCAGCTTCTGGATGATACATCCATAATTTATCATTTATTCTTAAATATTTTAATCCTTTATCTTTGTTTGGATAATAAAATTCTGAAAATGATTTTTCTTTGCCTGAACTCGTTATTTTTAATTTTTTTATTTCTACTCGTCCATCATTGTATTTAATATTCATTTCAGCATCAAACTTTGCAGTGATTGTATATAAATTATTATCAACTTCAATTAAAATACTATCTGCTGTTAAATTATTTGAATATAAGAATTGTAATAAATAAAAATTTACTAAAATTAATAAAATTATCTTTTTCATAAATGCACCTTAAAAATTTATAAATTTTTTTAGATATATAAAATAAATGATTTATCTTTGCAAGATAAATGTTTATGTTAAAGAAAATATGAGAAATTTTGTAAAAATAATTTGACCAACTTAAAAAAATAATATAATTAAATCATTAAAAAAAATTTAATAATTGAATTTTAAAAATTATGATTTATTTTATTTCTACGCCAATTGGGAATTTAGAGGATATTACTATTCGAGCAATAAAACAATTAAGAAAATGTAAATATATAATTTGTGAAGATACACGGCGAACAACTTTGCTTTTGAATAAATATAAAATTTATAATAAAGAAAAAATAATTTATAATGATTTTAATAAATACAAGCAAGTGGAAAAAATAATAGAATTAGCAAAAACAAATGATTTATGTTTTGTATCAGATGCTGGAATGCCGATTATCTCTGACCCGGGCTTTGAACTAATTAAAAAATTAAGAGAAAATAATTTATCATATACTATATTACCAGGTCCATCAGCATCTCTAACAGCCTTATGTCTTTCATCATTAAAACCAGATAAATTTCTATTTCTCGGTTTTTTACCTAAATTAAAATCAGATAAATTTAAATTACTAAAAAAATATAAAAATATTAAAGCAACATTTATCTTATATGAAAATCAAAATAGAGTAAATGAAACATTGGAAATAATCAGAGAATTATTTGGTAATGTAAAAATTGCTATTGTTCGTGAATTAACTAAAATCTATGAAGATTTAATTGTAAATAATATTTCAAATTTATTAGAAATATTAAAAGATAAAGTATTGAAAGGAGAAATAGTAATATTATTTGAAAGTGAGATTGAGAGTGAGCAAAAAATAAATAATGTTGAGCAAATAAAAGAAATAATAAAAAAATTAAAAAGAAAAAATTTTTCAAATCGAGAAATTAAAAATATTATTGACATTATATTTAAGATAAATAAAGATATTTACAAATTATTAAATGAAGAAAAGGAGAAAAGCGATTTATGATTTTAAGTAAAGAGTATTTAGTTAAGTTTGCAAATTTACTTATAAATTATTGTCTTGCTGTAAAAGAGAAAGAGATTATATCAATAAGTGGACCAGTAGCAGCAATACCATTAATCGAGCAGATTTATATTCAATTATTAAAACAAAATGCTTATCCATTAGTTCGTTTAAATTTTGATAATCAAGAAGAATTATTTTTTAAATATGCAAAAAAATATCAACTTGAAAATTTGCCTGAAATAATATTGAATGAAGCAAAAAAGATTGATGGTATAATAAGAATAATGGGCAGTTCAAATACAAAAGGATTAAGCGAAATAGAACCAGAAAAACAAGCAAAATATAGTAAAACAATGGAACCAGTAAAAGAAGAAATGATAAATAAAAATCGTTGGGTTTTAACACTTTATCCAACACAATCTTATGCACAGGATGCTGAAATGTCTCTTGAAAGTTTTCAGGAATTTGTTGTTTCTGCTTTATTTTTAGATAAAAAAGACCCAATAAAAGAATGGCAAAAAATCGAAGTTCGACAGGAAAAAATAGTTAAATTTTTAAATAAAGCAGATAACATAAAAATAATTTCAAATGATACAAATTTAACTTTATCAGTAAAAGGAAGAAAATTTATGAATAGTTGTGGTAAGGTAAATATGCCAAGTGGAGAAGTGTTTACAGGTCCAATTGAAAATAGTGCAAATGGATATATTAAATTTTCTTTTCCAGCCTGTTATGCAGGACGTGAGGTGGATGGAGTTTATCTAGAATTTGAAAATGGAAAAGTAATAAAAGCAAAAGCAGATAAAAATGAAGATTTTTTACTAACTTTGTTAAATACTGATGTAGGAAGTAAATATTTAGGTGAATTTGCATTTGGCACAAATTATGGTATAAAACGATTTATAAAAAATATTTTATTTGATGAAAAAATTGGTGGCTCAATTCATCTCGCTATTGGTAGTTCTTATCCGCAAACTGGTGGAAAAAATAAATCTGCTATACATTGGGATTTTATTAAAGATTTCAGGACATCAGGCGAAGTCTATGTTGATGATAGATTATTTTTGAAAAAAGGTAAAATATATATTTAATTTAAGGTGAATTCATAATGGCAAAATTTTTATTTAAAAGTATATATAATAATACAATTTATGATTATCTTGTTTCTTTTGCAATTTTTCTCTCATTAATTTTACTAATAAAAGTAGTTGAATTATATATAATAAAATATTTAAAAAGATTAGCACAAAAAACAGAAACAGAATTTGATGATTTTTTAATTGTTGTTATTGAAAAAGTTTTAACCCCAATGTCTTATTTTCTCTCATTTTTTTTTGCATTAAAGATTTTAAATTTTTCTTCAAAAATTCATAAAATTTTAGAAATTTATCTTTTAACTGTTTTTACTATTTATGTCGTTAAATTTTTAAATAATTTAATTCAATTTGGTTTAATGCAATATGCAAAAAAACATAAAGCAGATGAATTATTGGAAAGAAGTTTAAAAGGAATAGTAAATGTTTCAAAAGTAATAATTTGGTCTGGTGCAATCATTTTTTATTTTGATAATATTGGTTTTAAAATTTCAACAATAATTGCTGGGCTTGGAATTGGTGGTATTGCTGTTGCTATGGCGGCACAATCTGTTTTAAAAGATTTATTCAGTTATTTTTGTATATTGTTTGATAGACCATTTAAAGTTGGTGATTTAATAATAATTGGTGATTTTTCTGGCACAGTAGAATATATTGGAATAAAAACAACAAGAATTCGTTCTGTAAATGGCGAACAAATAATTATGTCAAATATTGATTTAACTGATTCACGATTACGTAATTATAAGAATATGACAGAGCGCCGTGCTTTATTTAGATTTGGTGTAACATATCAAACATCATTAGAAAAATTAAAAGAAATTTCTGATATAGTAAAAAATATTATTGAAAATATACCTGATACACGTTTTGATAGAGTCCATTTTATTTCATTTGGTGATTTTAGTTTGCTTTTTGAAGTCGTGTATTTTGTTTTAAGTGCTGATTATAAAAAATATGCTGATATTCAACAAAGTATTAATTTGAAATTAAAAGAAGAATTAGAAAAAAGACAAATTGAATTTGCATATCCAACACAGACAATATATATTGGCAATCATGAAAAAATAAAATAATTTTAAATAAATCAGGTTAAAAACTAAATAAGTCATTATTAACATTTTTTTTATTATAAGAAATACCTATATGTTTATAAGCAGATTCAGTTGCCTCTCGCCCGCGTGTTGTTCTTTTTAGAAAACCAATTTGTATTAGATAAGGTTCATATACTTCTTCAATTGTCTCTTTTTCTTCGTTTAATGAAACAGCAAGAGTTGATAAACCAACAGGTCCACCATTGTATTTATTTATTATTATCTCTAATAATTTTCTATCCATCTGGTCTAAACCATATTCATCAATTTCAAGCATATTTAATGCGTCTTTTGCAATTTTTTCAGTTATTATACCTTCACCTTTTACCTCTGCAAAATCGCGAATTCTTTTTATTAATCTATTTGATATTCTTGGTGTGCCTCTACTCGACTTTGCTATTATTTCTGCGCCTTTTTCATTTATTGCAATATTTAAAATTTTTGCTGCACGTAAAACAATTTTTTTCATATCAACTAAATTATAAAAATCAAGGCGAGAGATAATACCAAATCTGCTACGTAGCGGAGCAGAAATTAAACCAATTCTTGTTGTCGCACCAATTAATGTAAATTCTGGTATATTTAATTTTATTGTTCGTGCTGCAGGTCCCTGTCCAATTATTATATCCAATCTAAAATCTTCAATTGCTGGATATAATATTTCTTCAATTACTTTATTTAATCTATGAATTTCATCAATAAATAAAACTTCACCTTTTTGTAAATTAGTTAATATAGCAGCAAGATCTCCTGCTTTTTCTATTACTGGTCCTGATGTAGATTTTATATTTACACCTAATTCATTTGCTATTATATTTGCTAATGTTGTTTTACCCAGTCCTGGTGGACCATACAATAATGTATGGTCTAATGGTTCTCCTCTATTTAATGCCGCCTTAATATAAATTTTTAAATTTTCTATTATCTGTTTTTGTCCAATAAAATCTTCAAATTTTTTTGGTCTTAAACTAATATCAAGTTGTTCATCAATTGTCTGAATTTCTTCATTTATTATTTTGTTTTTCATATTTTCTTTTTTTATAATATTCCTTAATTTTTTTCAATAAATTTCTTTATTATTTTGTAATCCAACTTTTATGAATTGAATTAATATAATTAAAAAAATATAAATCAAAAATCTTTTTTGATATTTTAAAATCTTGACAATTATTATAAAAAAAAACATAATATAAAAATGAAAAATTTTTCTTTGTTTTTTCTTCTATTTTTCTTTTTATTGTTTTTCACATATACTTTATTAGCAATACCCTCAATTTCAAAATTAAAAGAATTAGAACAGCCTGATGGCTCGAAAATTAAAATTATTCAATATGGTGATGAGAATTATAAATATTTTGAAAATGAGTTAGGTTATTCAATTAAAAAAGATACTGATGGTTTCTGGAAATATGAAGTAGAAGAAAATGGAAAATTTAAAATAACAAAAATAAAAGCAAATGAAAAACCACTTTCATCATTTAAACCAAAATTAAGAAAAATAAAAAGAGAGAAAATAAAAGAAATATATAAAGAAAAAAGCATAAAGAATAAATTAAAAAAAATAAAAAATAAGAAATTACCACAGTTCGAAAAAAATCCAAAAAACAAAAAAGAAAGAAATTTAAAAAAATATAAAAAAAATAATGATGAATTTATTTATGAAATTAAAGGCAAAAATTCAAATAATAGATATATTATTCTCGACCCAGTTGAAAAAGTATTAATTATACGAATAGAATTTACTGATGTTAAAGGCTCTGTAAATTATACAGAACATTATAATGAATTTTTTAGTAATGAAGCAGGGTCATTAAGAAATTATTTTTATGAAAATTCTTATGGTAATTTATATATAGAAGGAAATATTTATAAAGAAAAATATTATAAATCTTCAAAAACAATGAAATATTATGGCGAAGATTCTGATGAAGGAATAGACGATGCAAATGTGCCAATTTATGAACTTGTGCGTGAAGCAGTTCGACTTGCTAATAATGATATAAATTTTAGAGAATATGATACTGATAATGATGGTGAAGTTGATAATTTAATTATAATTCATTCTGGTCAAGACCAGGCTTATTCTGCTAATCCTGATGATATTTGGTCGCATTGCTGGTATTTACCTGATGAAGGTGAATTAGTTGATGGAGTGTATGTAAAAAATTATATTCTTGTTTCAGAATTTTCGCCATTAGGTGTAATAGCACACGAATTTTTCCATAATTTAGGCGCACCTGATTTGTATGATATTGATTTTGATGGTTTTCCAACTGCTCTATATTGTTTGATGAGTTATGGTGCCTGGCTTAATGATGGTAATACACCTTCAAATATTTGTGCTTATTTAAAAATGGATATTGATGCGAATCCTGATAATGGTTATATTGGTTGGTTAGCGCCTTTTGAATTATCTGATTCTTCTGGCACTTTTAATATTTTATCATTAAGTAATTGGTCTGATTTTGATAATGCAAATCGAGTTTATCGAATTAATACTCAAAATCAAAATGAATACTTTATAATTACATATCGAAAAAAAAATGGTTATGATTATTATTTACCTGATGAAGGAATTTTAATCTGGCATATTGATGAAAGTATGCCTGATAAAAGTAAATGGTTAAACGCAGGCACTCCATTAAATTCATTTTATCGTATAAATTTAATTTCACCTGATATAAATGATAAATATAAATTTGATGCTGCTTTTTCTCTTAATGATAATCAATTTATTATTTCGCCTTTTACAATTCCAAATACTAATTTAAATAATGGAGAATATTCAAACATAGTAATTAAAAATATCAGTGCTATTACTGATATAATGAGTTTTACTTTTGAAAAAACTTATGGTCCTATTTTATTAAATAATTTTAATATTGTTCAAACAAACGATAATGATACAATGCTTGAAGAAAATGAAACGGCTGTAATTGAAATTTATTTAAAAAATTATGGCACAATAAAAGTAGAAAATCTTAATTGTTTTATATATACTGAAAATCAAGGGATTGATATAATTGATTCGCATTTTTTTATTTCTGAAATAAATTCTGAGGAAATAAAAAAGATAGGGAATTTTAAATTTTTTATAAATGATAATTTACAAAAAAGTGAAATAATTTTTCAAATTGAAATAAAAGATAATTTTAATAATTCCTGGCAGGATAGTTTTGTTATAAATATTATTCGTGCTTTTAATGTAGATGCTGTTTTTGCAATTGATACTGATAAAATAAATGTAATTTTTAATAATGAGGTTGATGTAGAAAAAGTTAGTGATATAAGTAATTATTCAATTAAAAGAATTTCTGATTCTGTTGTAAGTGAAATAAATAAAATAGAAGTTGCAGGCGATTTAAAGACAATTACAATTCATACTTTGTATCATTTATTATTTTCTACTGATTATATTCTTGAAATCAAGAAAAATGTAAGTGATAAATTTAATAATGAATTAAAAGAAGATGTATTAAAAAAATTTGAATCAGTTGGCGAAGAAATATATTATTTAGAACATAAAAGTATTCATCAAATAGAAAAAGAATATTATCAAAATTATGTTCCAACATTACCACCATTTCAACCAGTTGTCCCTTTAAATCAAGCAAAATCACAACCAAGATTAACTTCAATTGTATATGGTTATTATCCATTCTGGATTAGTTCACCTACTATTTATTGGGAATTAATTCATACTTTATCATTTTTTTCACTTGATGCAGATACTTATGGAAATATAGTAAGTAAAAATGGCTGGCCATCTATTTCGTGGTTAAATACTGCACATTCAAATGGTGTGCGTATTGAAATAACCTGTGCATTATTTGGAACTTCGAAAATTTCAGGTTTATTAAGTAGTTCAACATATAGAACAAATTTAGTAAATAATTTGATAGCAGAATTACAGGCTGGTAATGCAGATGGAATTTGTATTGATTTTGAATTTGTGCCATCAAGCCAAAAAACAAATTTCATAACTTTTTTAACTGAATTAAGAAATGCCTTAAAAAATATGAATCCAGATTATACATTATCAATTGCAGGTCCTGCTGTTGTTTCCTGGTACCCTGGTTATGATTTTGCACAAATTGCTGCTATTTGTGATTATATTTTTATAATGGCTTATGATTATCATTATTCTGGTGGACCACCAGGTCCAGTTGCTCCGCTTGCGCCAAGTTCACTCTGGGGTTCGTTACCTAATGATTCTGCTACTATTTCTGGTTATTTATCAGCAACATCAAATGGCAGAGATACACTTATTTTAGGCGTTCCTTATTATGGTTTAGATTGGCCAACAACTGATTATAATTTACCAGGCACTAAACGAAGTAATGCAACTGCTCGTGTATATAAAAATGCAATTACTTATGCACAAACTTATGGACGTCATTGGGATGCTTCTGGTAGTGTGCCTTATGTTTTATATGGCGCACCTTCTGATACCCATCAATTCTGGTATGATGATACTGTTAGTATTGCATTAAAATATAATCTGGTAAAATCATCTGCAATCAAAGGGACTGGAATGTGGGCGATTGGTAGCGATGGCACTCGAACTGAATTATGGGATTTACTTGAAAATTATTTTGGTGCTCCATCACCACCTAAATTACATTATGTAAAAAATATTGGAGCAAATAGAGTTTCATTAAAATGGACTGACCCACCTCAATCTGATTTATCAAAATTGTATTTATATCAAAGCACTGATGGAATAAATTTTACGATAATCGATAATAATATTGCAAAAGGAACAGGCACAAAAACTGTAAGTGGTTTAAATACAGGACAGGTTTATTATTTTTATTTAACTGGAATTGATACAAATAATAATGAATCACGAAAATCAGAAGTTTATGCTGTTTTTGTAACAAATGATACTCCACAAATTCTTATTGTTCATGATGATGCAAGATATGTTAATAGTGCTTATGCTTCTTATTATGCTAATGCTCTTGCTGCTAATAATTATTCTTTTGATTATTGTGATTCAATTTCTGTTACTTCAAATTACATTTTATTAGCTAATTATAATGTTGTTATATGGTATAATGCTCGTGATTCTCATAGTTCTGGTGGCAGTGGAACATTATCAAATGATGAACAATCAAAATTAATTCAATTCTTAAATACACCTGGAAAAAGATTATTTATTTCAGGTCAGGAAATTGGTTATGATTTAGATTATTTAAATTATGGAAGAACATTTTATAATAATTATTTAAAAACAAGTTATGTTGCAGATGATGCTGGTTCACCTTTAACATTAGATGGTGTTTCTGGCACTATATTTAGCGGTTTAACTTTTTATATTGACCCTGATGATAATGGCGGTGATTCTGGTGGTGCGTATGATGCAACATATCCTGATGTTGTTAATGCAACAACTGGTGCAACTGTATGTATTCAATATAGTGGAGTTGGTGGTGCTGCTACTTATTATTCTTCGTTAAATGATACAAAAATTGTCTGCTTTGGTTTTCCTTTTGAAACAATAACATCAGCAACTAAACGCGCAGAAATAATGGAAAAAATAATGGATTTTTTTGGTGTGACTACAACAATAGAAGATTCACAACCACCATCAGCACCAACTTTTTTATCATTATGTAATACGCCAAACGCAGGTGAAATTCAAATCAGATGGTTAAATCCATCAGATAATGATTTGCATCATATAAATATTTATCGTAGCATTGATGGAATAAATTTTACTTTGTTTGATACCGCTACTCCATCACCAGCAGTAAAAACATTAAGTTGTAATAATAACACATTTTATTATTTCGTGTTATCCGCTGTTGATAACTCAAATAATGAAAGTTCTCGTTCTGATACTTATGTAATTAAAACTACTTCAGGCACAGCAGCAATTGTAATTGTTGAAGATGATAATCGTTATGGTAAAAATAATTATGCAGCATACTATGGAATTGCATTAGATACAAATAATTATGCTTTTGATTGTGTTGCTTCAGAAGCAATTCAAGGTAATACAATTGCATTATCAAATTATTCTATTGTAATCTGGTTTACTGGAAAAGATTCAAATTATGGATACAATACTTTTAATTCAACAGAACAATCAAAAGTTCAAGCATATTTAGATGCAGGTGGTAAATTATTTGTATCAGGTCAGGAAATAGCGTATGAACTTGATTATAAAAATTATGGTGATACATTTTATAAAAATTATTTTCGTGCACAATATTCAGTTGATGATGCAGGCAATAGTGTTTCAGTGATAGGAACAAGTGGTGGAATTTTTAATGGTATTACTTTTTATATTGATGGTGATAATGGCGTAAATGAAGGTGGTGCGTATGATGCAACTTATCCTGATGGTATTACTGCTTATAATGGTTCGACTTTATGCTTATCGTATTCATCTGGTTATGGTGCTGGAATAAATTATTCTGGAACATATAAACTTATTTCTTTTGGTTTTCCTTTTGAAACAATAACAACAGAATATAATAGAAAAATTGTAATTCAAAAGATAATGGAATATTTTGGTTATGTTGCACAGGATACAAGACCAAAAATAACAGTAAGTCCTGATTCTTATACTTTAATTCAAGGAACATATTTATCAATTGAATTAACAGCGAGTGATGATAAAGATACAGCATTAAATTTAACCTGGTCGGTTAGTGATACATCGTCAGCAATGTGGGATGCTGTTCTTATTGTAGAAGGCGAAACAGATTATTTATTTTTACAACCAAAATTAACAGCACTTGGAACTGATACAATTATCATTTCTGTTCGTGATTCTGATTTACAATCTGATTCTATTATTTTTACTGTAAATTACATTTCAACATTAAAACCTGATACACCTATTTTAAAATATGTAAAAAATAATGGAACCGGTACATCAATAAATATTGCTTTTTATTCTGATACTTACACATATAAATATTTAGTTTATAAAAGTACAGATGGCGTAAATTTTGAGGTTTCTGATACAATTTATCATCCTGAAATTTCTGCTACTATTTCTGGTTTAACAAATAATACACTTTACTTTTTTAAAATATTAAATGTAAATAGTGTAGGAACTTCTTCTGATTCGTTTTCTGATGTTTATGCTGTAAGGACTACTAATGGTAATGTTGATATTTTAGTTGTTGAAGATGATAATCGTTATGGTCCACATAATTATATTTTAAACTATGCAAAATCTTTAAATAATTTGAATAAGCCATTTAATACTTGTTCAGCAGAAGCAGTTGTTGATAATTATATAAATCTATTTGATTATGATAAAGTTATCTGGTTCTGCTCAAAAGATTCGTATAATGGTTATCATACTTTCAATGTTTATGAGCAAGAAAAAGTTATGGAGTATTTAGATAATGGCGGTAATTTTTTTGTTTCAGGAAATGAAATTGCTTATGACCTTGATTATAAAGGATATGCACCAATATTTTATAATACTTATTTAAGAGCAGATTATGGTGCTGATGATGCTTACAGATATACATTAAAGAGTGTATCAAATACAATTTTTAATGGTTTATCTGACTTTTATATTTATACTGATGATGCTGGAAGCACGCAGGGAATTGCAGCATATCAAGCTAAATGGCCTGATAGATTTAATTTTGTTTCTTCTTATAATGGTAGTTCTGTTTGCTTAAAATATTGGGATTCGGGCTGGGGTGCTGCTGTTGAGTATTCTGGCGGTTATGGTGTAACTTATAGTGGTAAAGAAACATCAATTAAACCAGCAAAATTAGTTAATTTTGCTTTTGCTTTTGAATGTATAAATGATACAACTGCACGAGATAATGTAATGGCAAAAATTTTGAATTTTTTTGATAGTTCTTCTGTTGTTGGTCGAATTGAAATAACTGGTTTATCTGATTTATCTGGTGCTACTGTATCATTAGTTAAATCAGATTATTCAGAAACAAAAACTTATGTTACTGATAATGCTGGCAGATTTAGATTTGATTTTATTGATAATGGAACTTATTTTTTAAAAGTTGAAAAAGAATTTTGTTTAACATTTAAAACATCAAATTTTAATATATCAACTTCATCTGACACTTTTATCAGTGTTTCTTTAATTGCTGGTGATGTTGTACAAAATAATAAAATAAATGTATTTGATGCTTCAAAAATCAAAGCAAATTTTGGAAATACTTCACCTGACATAAATAAAGATGGAACTGTTGATTCAGATGATTTAGAATATGTGAGAACAAATTTTAAGCAGATTGGCAATTAGAATATTTATTTAAATTTTTAAATTATTCTATTTTCAAATAACTTCAAAAAATTTATTAATTATCAAAATTATTTACTTCGACAAATAAGTATAAAATAATATTTTTTTATTTTATATAAATAATTTTTTTAAAAAAACTTGACAAAAAATACCAATTTTTAAATAATTAAAAAAAATTTTTTTTAAATTATTTGTTAAAGGAGGACTGATATTATGAATTTATCAAGACCAAATGCAAATGATGCGACACAAACATTTAATAGGTCAAAAGATGTCGCACCATAATCTGGAATTTGTTCAAGATGTATTGATGGGTGTAAAGGAAATTGCGAAATATTTAAAGCAACATTTAGAGGAAGAGAGTTAATTTATCCAACTCCTTATGGTGATGTAACTGCAGGTTCAGATAAAAATTATCCAGTTGATTATTCTCATTTAAATATTCAAGGTTATGCATTAGGCACGAGAGGATTAGGAATAGTTCAGGGCACACCTGATACAGCGATTTTTCCAATAGTAAATACAGAAACAGCGTATGGCTGGGAGAAAAAAGTAAGAATGAAAGTTCCAGTTTTTACAGGTGCATTAGGTTCAACTGATATAGCAAGAAAAAATTGGGACAGTTTTGCAATAGGAGCGGCATTAGCAGGAATAACAATAGTATGTGGTGAAAATGTATGTGGCGTTGACCCACAATTAGAATTAGATCAGTATAATAAGATAAAAAAGTCACCTGAAATGGATAGAAGAATAGAAATTTATAAAAAGTATCATAGAGGTTATGGTGAAATACTTGTTCAAATGAATGTAGAAGATACAAGATTAGGAGTAGCAGAGTATGTATTAGATAAACATAAATTAGAAACTATTGAATTAAAATGGGGGCAGGGTGCAAAATGTATTGGTGGTGAAATAAAAGTTTCATCATTAGAAAGAGCATTAGAATTACAAAAAAGAGGATATATTGTTACACCTGATCCATCATTAGAAATAAATCAAAGAGCATTTAAAAGTGGAGCAATAAAAGAATTTGAAAGACATTCACGATTAGGATTTGTTGATCAGGAAACTTTTTTAGCAGAAGTTCAAAGATTAAGAGACCTTGGTTTTAAAAGAATAACTTTAAAGACTGGTGCGTATAGTTTAAGAGAATTAGCAATGGCAATAAAATGGGGCACACAAGCAAAAATAGATTTGTTAACAATTGATGGTTCTGGTGGCGGAACAGGAATGAGTCCATGGCGTATGATGAGTGAATGGGGCGTGCCAAGTATTTATTTACATTCAGCTGCAGTTGAATTTGCTAATTATTTATTAAGTAAAGGTGAAACACATATTTGTGATTTTGCTTTTGCTGGTGGTTTTTCAACAGAAGATCATATATTTAAAGCAATTGCACTTGGTCATCCACATGTAAAAGCAGTATGTATGGGACGTGCATTAATGATTCCTGGTTTTGTTGGAAAAAATTTTGAAGAATGGTATAAAAATAATGATTTACCAAAAACTGTATCACAATATGGTTCAAAACCAGAAGAAATTTTTGTTTGTTATGAACAAGTAAAAACATTAGTTGGAAATGAAGAAATTAAAAAAATACCTATGGGAGCAATTGGTGTATTTAGTTTTATTGATAAATTAAAAGTTGGTTTACAACAGTTAATGGCAGGTGCTCGCTGTTTTAGAGTTCACGCTATTACACGAAATGAAATAATGTCATTAACAAAAGAATGTTCGGAAGTAACAAAAATACCTTATGTTATGGATGCTTATAGAAAAGAAGCTTATGAAGTTCTTGATTCTATGACATCTTATTCAATTATTTAATCGAGTTATATGAGAGAATTACAATAATATGTTGTTGTAATTCTCTCTATTTTTTTATCTCTCGCTTTTCATCTCTATCTAAATAACCTATTATTTCACTATACATCTTTTTTATTGTTAATTCATCTGCTAAATGTATTTGCTCATTTAGTTGATGTATTCGATTATTGAAAAAATATTGTGTTAAATATGAAATTGCTTTCTGTGAATATGGATTAAATATAAAAATTCCTATAAGCAAACTTAAAATAATAACATAAACATAAGTTTTCAAATCAATCCGTTTATATAAATAAAATAATGCATCACCTTTAATTTTTTCAAAATAATTTATATTATCAAGTTTTTCCTTTATTTCATCATCTTTTACTAAATATGATTGCCAGCAAATAACATCAAGTATTCTGTCAAAACCAACTGGTTTTTG
>DAONJL010000043.1:0-8010 GCA_035405645.1 bacterium
ACTTACTATTCGTAATGCTGCAAAGGGGTATACCATGTCTGGGATATTTTCTGAACATTCATATATTTTTTCTTGACAATATGAAGTTAATATAATAAAAAAATTAAAAAATGATATATAATAAAAAAGCAATAATAAATTACTATTATAAAAATTTAAAAGAGAAAAATAAAGTATTAGAAAATAAAATAACGAAAAATTTTTGCAAATTATTTATTGAAAAATTTTTTATTATTTTTAAAAATTTTTTAAAAGACGAGCAAACTGTAGAAATCAGAGGATTAGGAACATTTAAAACAATAAAATCATTACGAAAACTTCAAAATTTTCAAACAAAGTCATGGCGAATAGAAGAGAAGAAAAAGGTAAAATTTAAAAGAGCGAAAAATTTTAATGTATAAAAATTTATGAATGATGAAATAATAATTGAAGTAATTGGCGATAGTGGACCTTTTTCAGCAATAGGTAGAAGTATTGGTTATTTAATACGAAAAGGGGAAGTATCATATTTACTTGATTGTGGGGCGCCTGTTTTCCAATATTTAGGATTTGAAGGGTTAAAAAGAGTTCGTGGAATAATTGGGACACATTCACATGAAGACCATAAAAGATGGTTCACTGATATAGCATTATTTAAAAAATATGTTCCTGGTTCAAATCAAAAGTTAAAATTAATAACAAGTGAAACAATACACGAAGAATTTTATAATACTTCAAAAGCAGCATTAGAAAAAAGTTTATCAATTGATTCAAGAAGAATTGTCGATATACCGTATTCTGAATTTGTTGATACTGTAATAATAGGACCAAAAGCAAAATATAAAATAAAAAAAATAAATGGAAGTTATGAGGTAGTAAATAATAAAAATGAAATTGTTTCAAAAGATAAAGCAAAAATATTTTTAAATAAATTAGTCCAGAATCCACGGTTATTATTTTATGATAATAAATATCATGAATGGATAGAACCTGAAAGTTTTTATCCTTTTTCAGATGATTATTTTTATGAGAAAGAAAAAAATATATATTATGATAAAGAAATAGATTTAGCAATAGAAGCAGTAAAATCAATATCATGGCACGGCTTATCATCAATTGCAGTAAAATTTTCTTCAAATAATAATAGTATATTATTTTCATCAGATACTTGTTTTAATTTAGAATTATGGGAAAATTTATATAAAACAAAATATGATGTAAAAACAAAATTAAATTCAAAAGAATTTAAAAATAATCAGATAATTTATGATAATATAAATAATTATATAGAACGAATATGGTCAAAAGAACGATTTGAAGCAGCAATAAAAAGGTATAAAGAAAAAAATATAATTCACGATGTTGCAGGTATTAATTCTATTGTCCATACAGATTATCCTAATCTTGTTTCATATAAATTTAATAATTTATACTTAACTCATTCGCCAGATAATTTCGTTTCTGTTTTTCCTTTATTACATTATGGTAAAAAATATTTATTAAAAAATAATAAGTTATACGAAATAAAAGATGGGCTTTGTTTTGAGTTAAATGCTGATATTTATTTTAAAAGTAAAGATAATTATTTTGTTGGCTATCAAAATAAAAATGGTAAATTTAATATTGTTCAAAACGAGAATAAATTATTAGAGATAAGAAAAGATTTACCTGATAATGTAACATTAATTTTTAAAGTTGATTTATATTTAGATATAGATGGGAAATATTATAAAATTAATTCATTTGATGAAATTAGTAATTTTAGAATTAGACCTGATAAATATATTGAATATGTAAAATGGAATGAAAAAAAAAGTATTGGCACTATTATAAATAATGAAAGAGAAAAAATTTCAAAATCATTTTTATTAAGGTAGTTAAGATGGCAAAACAAATTGCTTTATTATTTTTAGATAAATATAGATTTTCTGTATATTTAATTTCATATTCAAATAATCAGGTGCAAATAATTGAAAAAACTGAAAATGCTTATAATAATATAATAAATTTGCAGGAACAATTAATTACGATTTTACGAAAGAATAAAATCAAAAGAATAAATTGTTTCTTATTTTTAGCAGAAGAAGAGACAAAAATAATAATAAAAAATTTTCCTTTATTAAATGAAACAGAATTAAATACAGCGATAAATTTTGAGAAAGAAAAATTCAATAACAAACATTCTTCATATTTTGTTCTAACAAAAAAATTATTATCAGAACAATTTCAAATTAAGAATAATATACAGGTAAAATTTTATTTGTTTGTAAAAGAATATTTAGTAAATTTAAATGAAAATTTAAAAAATGCTAATTATAGTTTAAAATATTTTTGTAATTATCTTGAATTTAGCACAGAACTTATTAATGTAATATCAGAACAAAAATCATATATTTCAGCAGTTCAATTTTTTAATAAATTATTTTTAAATCTTGTTGTGGAAAATGAAGTAATATTTTCAAAACAAATAATAACAAATAATATAGACCAGAATAATTTTAATAATGAAATTGAGACATTAATTAAATATGCGAGAAATAATTATAGAGTTGAAATTAATAAGGCACTTTATTTTATTTCTATTTTTCAAAATGAGATAATAAAAAAAATAATTGAAAATTCTTCATTTACTTTTGAAGCAATCCCAGAAAATAATATAATAAATTATTTTCCACAATTTATTAAATCAGTTAAAGCAATTGAATTTAAAATAATTTTTGAAGGCGAAAAAAGTGAAAATTTTATTGATGATAAAATAAGTAAAAATAAAATTTTTATTTTATTAATATTTTTTATTATTTGCTTGTTTAGTTATACACCTTTAAAAAATTATAAAATTCAAAAAGAAAAAAAGTGGTTGATTTTAAAATTCAATTCATTGAATAATTATTATGAAAATTTATATAAAGAAAAAAAAGATATATATCAAAATTTAACAGAAAAAGAAAAAATTAAAAATTCTATTTTAACTAATATTAATCTACATTTTATTTTTACAACATTAGATAAAATATATTCACCATCAATTAAATTCGATGAACTTAATTATACAAATAAAACGATTATTATTCAAGGTAAAGTACAGGATATAAGTATATTAATAAAATTTTATTCTGATTTACAAAATGAAAAAGTTTTTAAGAAAGTAATAATAACAAAATCAGAGAAAATAAATAATAGCGGTTTAATTTTATTTTCAATAACAGGATATTTACAATGACAAAAAATAAAATTATAACTTATTTACTAATTATTATTTTTTTACTCGCTATAAGTTTCTGGTATAATTTTCTTTATAAAAGTTATAAAATAAATCAGGAAAATTATCAAAAATCAAAAGCAGAAATATTAGCAAAAATAAATGAAATAAAAGAGAAAATAAAAGAAATAAAAAAAGTTGAAAAAGAAGATAAATATAGCGAAATAAAAAATAAAAAAATAGTAAAAGATAATATTGATTTAGGTGATTGCCTGAATAAAATAATTGGGCTTTTTAAAGCAAATAATGTCAATGTATTAGAATTAACACAATCAGATAATAAAGTAAAAATAAAATTTTCAACTTCATATAATAATTTTTATAGAGTAATTTATAATATTATTGATAATGAATATGTAATAAATATTGAAGAATTTAAAATAACTGCAAAAGAACAGAATTCAAGTATAATTGAAGGATATATAATTTTATCAATAGTTTTATATGTCAAATAAATTTTTTATAATTATTATTTGTATATTTTGTGCTTTTATTTTGTATAATGTGATAGATTTATTTTTTGTAGAAAAATTTACTATTAATTGGGATTTTGAAAGTGAAATATCTCTTGATACAAAATCAATTATTACAATTCCACCAATAGCAGAACAATTAAATGATTATTTTGCAAATATTAAATTATCAGCAAAACAAGACGAAAAAAAAGAGATGGAAAATATTGAAATGAAAGATGGATATATTGTTCTTTATGAAAAAATTTCTGGAATAATTATAAAAGATAAAGGTAATGAAATAATTATTGATGGTAATTTTTATAAAAAAGGTGATATATTTAAAAAAATGGAAATAATTGAAATTTTACCTGATAGAATTTATTTGAAAAAGGATAATAAAAAATATGTGATTTTTTTCAAATAAGGGGTCATCAAAATGATTAATAAAAAATTTCTTTTTGTTTTATTATTTATATTTTTAATTTTAAAATTTACTTTTGCTGGTTCAATTTACTTATCCGATATTAGTGTAGAAGAAAATAAAGTTAAAATTAAAATAAGTGAAGATATAAAATATTCAGCAATTACTTATAAAAAAACACTTATTTTGATAACATTATTTGATACGAAATTTAAGTATGAAGTAAATGAGCAAGGTAAAGAAATCAGGTCAATTAATGTAAATTCTGATTATATAATAAAAATTAGGACTGCACAATATACGCAAACTGATGCAAGAATAGTTATTGAAATGGCTGATGAATTTAATTATGAAGTTAAAAAGAATAATGATTTATTAATTATTGAGATATTAGAAAAAAATAAAGAAGACGAAAACAAATCAGAAGAACAAATAAAAGAAAATAAGACAGAAATAGCGCCATCAACAAACACACCAGAACCAAAAATTGAGCAACCTAAAAAGAATATTTCATCTGAAATATCAGAAAAACTTCAGCAAAAAATAAAATTACTTGATTTTAAAGATGTTGACATTAAAGATGTTTTAAAGTTAATAGCAAAAGAAGGAGATTTGAATTTAATTATTAGTGAAAAATTAATTGGAAAAATAACAATAAGATTATCAAATATTACAATTGAAAAAGCATTAAAAACAATTTTAGAGACTGTTGGCTATTCTTATTCAATTGAAGATAATATATTAAATATAATAAAACTTGAAACAGCAAAAAAAGAATATGAGACAAAAATATATAAAATTGAATATGCAAATATAAATCATATCTATCAAATACTAAATAATACCTTTAAGGATGAAATAGTGAATATAGAAAAGGATAACCGAACAAATTCAATAATAATCACAGCAGAGAAAAATAAATTTGCTGAAATACAAAAGATAATACAGGAAATAGATAAAATGCCAGAATATAAAGGTTCAGAAGTTAAGACAGTGGTTTTCACTCTTTCTTATGCAAAAGCAGCAGAAATAAAAAATATAATAAATCAGATAATAACAACACAACAATTTGGCGAAATGCAGGTTCAGGATTTTCAGCAAAAACAAAAATTTACATATTCAACAGAAACCAGTGAATTACCAATTTTTCGTGGTAAAACAAATGTTGTTGTTGATGAACGAACAAATTCATTAATTATATCAACAAATTATCCAGAGAATATTACAGCAATAAAAGAAATAATTACAAAACTTGATAAACCAATTCCACAGGTTTTAATTGAAGCACGATTTTATGAAGTAAATTTAACAAAAGAAGAAAAATTTGGTATTGATTGGTCAAACTTTGGGAATATATCAGTTCAAACAAAAGATAATGTAATAAGTTATTCATTGCAAAATTGGAAACCAACTTATGGCGTTTTAGATGTAAAGCAAATGTCAGTTTTTTTAAAAGCTTTAAATTCTCGTGCTAATGTAAAAATATTATCTAATCCACGAATAACAACATTAGATAATAAAACAGCGATAATTACAATAGCAGAGAATGTTGTAACAGATCAGAAAGTAACAGAAAGTGAAGGCGGTAATTTTGTTTCAACTACTACAATTAGAAATGATATAGGAATAACATTAGAAGTTACACCACATATAAATGTAAATAATTATATTACAATGGAATTAAAGCCATCAGTTAATGAACCAAGAAAATCAGTTTATCAACAAAATCAACTTGATATATTAAAACGTGAAGCAACAACAACAGTTGTCGTTAAAGATGGTTCAACAATTGTGCTTGGTGGTTTAATAAAAAATAAAGTTGATAAAGCAAATTCAGGGTTGCCTATTTTATCAAAAATTCCAATACTTAAATCTATTTTTGGCTCAAAAGAATATGAAGAAATTAGAACAGAACTACTTATTTTAGTTACTCCATACATTATAAATGAAGAAAGCAAAATAGTAAAAGAAGCAATAGAACGCTTTGAATAAAAAATAGTGAAATTATTTGAGACCAAAAAATAATAAAATTTTTTTTAGAAAAATAATTAATTAAATTGTAAGTTTCATTTATTAATTTCTCTTTTTCAACTTTAATGAAATTAATAATAATGTTAAAACCAATGTTCTGTTTTTAAACAAAATTTTACAAGCATTAACATTACAGGCACTTCAATTAAAACTCCAACAACAGTAGCAAGCGAAGAACCAGATGATAAACCAAATAATAATGTAGATGTAGCAATAGCAACTTCAAAATGATTTGAAGCACCTATTAATGCAGCAGGTGCAGCATCACGATATGGTAATTTAATTAGTTTTGCAATAAAGTAAGTTAATATAAAAATAAAATTTGTTTGAATAAATAAAGGAATTGCAATCCATAAAATTGTTAATGGCTTTGTCAAAATAATATCACCTTTAAATGAAAATAATAAAATTAAAGTAATGAGTAAAGCAATAATTGTAATTGGTGTTAGAATATGCATAAATTTATTATTAAACCATTCAATTCCCTTATATTTAATAATCCATTTTCTCGAAAAATAACCTACTACAAGTGGAAGAGCAACATAAATACTAATAGATAATAATAATGCTTGCCAGGGAATAGGTAATCTACCAACTCCAAGCAAATAGCCACCTAATGGTCCATATAAAATTAACATTGTTAATGAATTTATAGCAACCATAATAAGAGTTAAACCTTCATTTCCTTTACATAAATATCCCCAGACCAAAACCATAGCAGTACATGGTGCAATACCTAAGAGAATACAGCCAGCAAGATAACTACGCCATAATGGTATTTGCAGCATCTTTATTCCATTATTTAAAACAACAACACCAGCACCATGAGTAGCACCAACATCAAGATTAAGTCCTGGTGGTAATTTAATTAAATCAACAGCATTAGCACCAATTAAATTATAGAATAATGTGCCTAAAAAGAATAAAGAAATAAAATACATAGTAAAAGGTTTAACTCCCCAGTTTATAAATAGAGTTAATAAAACAGGCTTTGGAGTTTTGCCTGCTTTTATTACTTCTGCAAAATCAATTTTAACCATAATTGGATACATCATAAAAAAGAGACAAATAGCAATTGGAATAGAAACCACAGGTGCTTCGCCAATATTGATTGTGATACTATCTAAAAATTTAGCAAATTCAGGTGCTACTTTACCAAGCAAAATTCCAGCAATAATACATAAGATAACCCATATTGTTAAATATTTTTCAAAAAAAGAAAGTGTGCGACTGGTTTGATAATTTTGAATAGTAGAATTTTGTTTTTCCATAATTGAACCCTCCTAACATTTTCTAATTTTTTGTTTTTGATATTTAATTAAATTTTTTTTATCTTTAAATATGATTGCATTAGATTCAATTTTTGATAAAATATTAAAACAAGTTAAATTTAAAATATTTTTACCAAATTTAGAAAGATAATAATGTTTCCATTTACCGACTTTTTTTTCATTAATCAAATTTGCATTTTTAAGTTTATTCAAATGTTGAGATACTAATGGTTGTGAAATTTTTAATGCGTTTTCTAAATCACAGACACAGAGTTCTTGCTTATTAAGCAAAATAAGCATACGCAATCTAATTGGTTCAGATAAAGTTTTGAAAAAATTAGAAATTTGTTTTAAATTTAACATAAACATATAATTATATATTTATATAAATTTGTCAAGAAAAAAATTTATTTTTAAAAAAATAAATTTTTTATTACGATTTTTTTCTATCTTATAAATTGAAAAATAAATTATAAAATTATTAAATTATTAATTCTTAAAAATCAGGATTAAATTATAAACTTTGATATATAATTATTTAATTCTTGAATATTATTATTTAAAACAAAAATTTTCTGTAATACATTTTGAGAA
>DAONJL010000043.1:8110-23352 GCA_035405645.1 bacterium
GAAATTTCTCTTGCGTTTACTGCACTTTTTTCAGCAAGTTTTCTTACTTCATCAGCTACAACGGCAAAACCCTTACCAAATTCACCTGCTCTTGCTGCTTCAATTGCTGCATTTAATGCTAATAAATTTGTTTGTTCACTTATATCAGTTATTGCTTTTAATATTTTAGTAATTTCTTTTGAACGAATTGCTAATTTTTCCATACTTAATGATGTTTTATCAACACTATTTTTGATTAATTTAAGTCCTTCAACAGTTTCTAATATTGTCTTTTTTCCTTCATTTGATGCTGCTGATGTATTTTTTGCTTTTTCTAATGTGTTTTCAACATTATTTTTTATTTCAGTAATTGAGGCTGACATTTCTTCTATTGAAGCTTGAATAGTTTCTATTTTAGAATATTGATTTGTTAATCCAGTTTTCATTTCTTCTGATGAACTTAATACTTCTTCTGCAATTTCTTTAACTTCGGCAAATAATTTTTTTATTAATTTAATTAAATCCTGCAATTGATTTAGCATTTTATTTATACTATTTCCAAGTGCGCCCGATGTAATTACAGCATCTAATTTTATATTTAAATCACCTTCTGATATTCGTTTTGTTATTTCAGCAAATGTTCTTAATCGTTCAACCATACTCTTAAATGAATTACTTAAAATCCCTGTTTTTTCAATATTTAATTTACTATTATATAAATCATCATTTGCGATTAATTCTGCTTGATGTGCTAATATTCGTAAATTATCTCGCATTTTAATAAATGCATTACCAAGCACTCCATTACTTATTTTTTTATTAAGTTCTGGATTATTCAAATCATCATTTGCAATTAATTCTGCTTGTTGTGCTAATGCTATTAAATTCTTTTTCATTTTATTAAATGAATGACCAATAATTCCATGCGAAACATCTTTATTTAATTCTGAATTATATAAATCATCATTTGCAATTAATTCTGCCTGTCTCGCTAATGCTTTTAAAATATCGCGCATTTTTTTAAATGCATTACCAATAACACCATTACTAATATCTTTATTAAGTTCTGGATTATTTAAATCGTCATTTGCAATGATTTCTGCTTGTTGGGCTAAAGCACGAAAAATATTTCGCATTCTAATAAAAGCACTTCCAATAACACCATTACTAATATTTTTATTAAGTTCTGGATTGTTTAAATCATCGTTTGCAATAATATCCGCTTGCTGTGCTAATGCTCTTAATACTTCTCGCATTTTATTAAAAGAATTGCCTAATGTTCCATTTGTAATTTTTTTATCTAATATGTTGTTATTTAAATCATCGCTTGCAATAATATCCGCTTGCTGTGCTAAAGCCCTTAATACATCACGCATTTTTATAAAAGCATTACCTAAATCGCCATTGGTAATTTCTTTATCCAATTCTTTATTATACAAATCATCATTTGCTATTATTTCTGCCTGCCGCACTAATGATTGCAAAATTTTTATCATTTTAATAAATGAATATGTTAAACCATTACTTTCTTCAATTTTCTTTTCTTTTTTTATTATATTTTCACTAATTTCTTGAATTCCTTTATCTTCCGAATATATTAAATTTTGTTCTATAAAATTATTTACATATTTATCATTTATTTTATCTGATGCTATAAGTTCTGAAATTTTAGCAAACATTCGTAATCGCTCCACCATCGCACTAAATGCATTACCTAAATCTCCTTCTATTTTTTCATTTAATATTTCACTATTAATTTTATCAGCTGCTATAGTTTCAGCCTGAACTCGTAATTTATTTAATTTTTCAAGCATTTGATTAAATGCTTCACATAATTCATCTATTTCATCAATTTTATTTTGCTTATTTTCTATTTTTTCCTGTTTTAAATCACCTTTTCCAATTAATTTTATTTTATTAATAACATTTGATAAATTACTTTCAATACTTCTTGCGAATAAAATACTAAAATAACAAACAATAACAATTGTTATAATAATTATTATTGCTGAAATATATCTAATAGTTTTTAATGAACTAAAAATATCTTCATTATTTGCACCAATAACAAAAACCCAATCGAAATTAAAATCATTATTAATAAAACCTCCGCGTTCAAAAACAACTGTTTTTACTTTATCATTGAATGAATATTCAATACTTTTTTCTTTTAAATTATTAAATTTATTTTTTAAAAAACCGAGGTTCAATTCATCAAGTGTTTTTTCATAAAAATCATATTTAGGATAAGTTATTAATGTATTATTATTTTTCAATGTCATATAACCATAGGCTGATTTTATCCCAATTTCTTCATTCTTTTTTTGATATCTATTAAATATATCTTGAATCACTTGCCAATCAAGAACATTTATTAAAAAGCCAAGTAATGTACCATCATCTAACTCAATTTTTTTTAGAAAAATTATTCCATAATTATCTTTCTTTTTTGTTTGAATTTGTAAAAAATTATAATTACTCCATTCTGTGATTAAATATTTTTTGTTTTTATCATTTTTGAATTCTGTAAACCAATTTTCTGTTTTAAAATTATAACCAATAAATGCCTCTGCAGAAGCAGCTCGACAGATACCTTCATTATTACATAAGTATGAACCAATATAACCACCTTTTAATGTTGTTAAATCAACTAAAAGTTTATTTACTTCCTCCCATCCAAATTGCATTTCAAGTGCGCTTTTTATTGCACCAATTGATGACCAAGTTTGTAAGTCAAGATATTTATCTTTTAATTGATTTTCAATAATTAATTTTATGTTTGCTACATCATTTGAAAATTTATTTATTAATATATTTTTTAAAATATTTGAAAATTGTAATATTAAAATTATACTTATGATTATTATCGGAATAAGGGATAAAGCTAAATTTGATGAAATTAGTTTATTTTTTAATTTCATTATACTCCTCCTGACTATAATAAATTTATTGAAAATTATATTTCGAAATTTTTTCATTGTCAAGCAATTATAATTTTTTGTTTTGGTAAATTTGATTATATATTTTAAATTTTTTTTCTTGACAATTGACTAATAATTCATTATAATGACCAAATAGTCAAAATTTAGAATGGTGATATTTATGAAAAAAATAATAAAACAAAAAAAATTGCTTTTAGATACTTTAATGAAAGAAACAATAATAAATGGTGCTATAAAACTTATTAGAGAAAAAGGGATAAAAACATTAACTATGGATAATATAGCAAATGAAGTTAAAATTGCAAAAGGAACAATTTATCTTTATTTTAAAAATCGTGAAGACTTAATAAAAGCGATAATACAAAAAATTAAAGAACCATTTGTTATTCAATTTGATAAAATTAAAAATAGTAATTTATCTATTCAAAAAAAAATAGAAAAAATTTTAACTTTTGCATTATCTGATATAGAAAAAAATTTAATGTTTGTTCGAATTATTATGCAATATGTCGAAGCATCACCAAGTTTAAAAAGATTTTTATTTAATGATTGGCAAAGATTAATTGAATTTTTTGCTGAATTATTTAAAGACGCAATAAAAAAAGGCGAAATAAAAATGAAAAATCCAGAATATGTTTCAAAATTAATTACAGCTTGTATGAATTATATGATTTATGAACGAGGTATGGGATATATAAAATGTTTACCTGTTAAAAAAGAAGTAGAATTATTTATGAATGTTTTTAATTTAGGTTATGAAAAAATTAAGGAGGATAAGACAATTGAAAAATAAATTTTTTCTTTTTTTTATTTATATATTATTTTTTATTTCTTGTAGTGTAAATAAAAAGGATATTGTTTCTAATATTGATTATAATAATTACATAAAAAATTTAGAGGCAAAAACAGAAGAAACAATAGGAACTGAATTAACATTAAAAGAGTGTTTAGAAATTGTTTTGAAAAATAATTTAAATATACGAGCCAGGGAGATAGAATATCAAATAGCCAAACTTGATAAAAAGATTTCATTTGCTAATTTTTTGCCACAAATAAATCTAAATTTTTCGTATCGAAATTGGAAGCAACAGCCAGAAACACTCGTAAGCTCGGGCACATATCGTGCAATGCAGGATAAAAGTATAACTGATTATGGTATGGAAATTAAAATGCCATTATTTGTTCCAGCAACCTGGTTTTTATATTCTGCTTTTTCGCAAGGTGAACAGATATCTGAAATTGTTCTTGATTATACTAAACAAATGATTACGTTAGAAACTATTATTTTATTTTATGATGCACTTAAAACAGAAGCAACAATAAATTATATAACAAGTCAGATAAATGCTGCAAAATCAATATTAAATGAATTTGAAGAATACTATAAAGAAGGTTTGCTTCTTGATTGGCAATTAGAAGAATTTAAGACTTATTTGTTTTCACAGTATGTTGAATTAAATAGATTGAAAAGAAATGAAAGTTTAATTAAAAGCCAGTTATTGACAAATATGGGTTTATCACCATTTAAAGAAATAAGATTAAAATATGAAGAGAATAATGAATTGAAAAAAGAGTCACTTGAAAATTTAATTATAGAAGCATTAAAAAATAATCCACAAACAAAAATAATAGCAAAAAATATTGATATTGCTCAGGATAAGATTAAAATTGCAATCAGTAATTTTTTGCCTTCATTATTTAGCTTTGTTAATATTAGTCATACATCAAATAGTTATACTAAATATGCTACGCAAACAATTTCTGGATTGTCTGGTATAATGACAATTTTTAATGGTTTTGCAAATGTTTATGAATATCAGAAAGCAAAAAAAACTGCAGAAGAATATTACTTAAAACAGGAAGAAACGATATTAAAAGTAATGATACAGGTATTAGAAGCATATAATAATTTGCAAACAGTTGAAGATTATTTTCAACTAACAGGTAAAAGTTTGGATACAGAAGAAATGAAATTAAAAAATATAAAAGAAAAATATAAAGAGAATTTAATTAGTTTAAGTGAATTATTACAAACAATAGCGAGAAGAGATAATGCATTCTCAAATTTTATTACAATGAAATTCAATCGTGAAGTAGCAAAAGCAGCATTAAATACAGCATTAGGAAAGATAAATTATTAAAAATTTTTTCAGGAGGACTTTATGATTAAAAAAATTTATTTGATTAAAATTTTACTGATTATATCAATTTTTGGTTTAGCTTCTTGTGTTAAGAAAAATGTTGAAAATAAAAAAGAAGAAGAGCGGATAAATGTTAAATTGTATGAAGTAAAAGAGGAAAAAATTGCACAGACAATTTCATTACAGGGAAATTTATTATCAAAAGAAAATGCAATAATAGCAGCCAAAGTAGATGGCATAATAGAAAAATTGTATATTGATGAAGGTATGTTTGTAATAAAAGATAAGACAAAATTATTCAAAATAGAATCAGAAAATTTAGAAAATAATAATAAAATTCAGAAATATAATCTTGAAATGGCAAAGTATAAATTAGAGGAAACAAAAGCAAATTATGATAAAGTAAAAGCAGAAAATGAGAAAGTAATAATCGATTATAATCGCTATAAAAGATTATATGAAAAGAATATAATAACAGGCGAAGCATTCGAACAGCAAGAAGCAAGATATAAACAATCAAATGCTATGCTAAAATATGCTGAAACATTAGTAAGAGTATCAGAAGAAGCAATAAGACAGGCCGAAGCAGCGTATGAAATAAGTTCAAAGAAATTAGCAGATGCAGAAATTTATGCACCAATAAATGGTTATATAAGTAAAAAATTTCAAAAAGAAGGTGAAACTGTTAGATTTGGTTCTCCTATTTTTCAAATTGATAATATTTCAAAATTGGAAGTCTCAGCTTTTTTGCCAGCAGAATATTATTCTAAGATAAACATTGGAAAGACAAAAATTGATATAGAAGTAAATGAAGTAAAAATTAATGATTTAGTAGTCTTTTATAAAAGTCCAATTATTAATCCAGTTTTGCGTACATTTGAAATAAAAGCACTGGTTCAAAATAATGCAGAACAATTAGCACCTGGTGAAATTGTAGAAATAAAAGTTTATTTAACTGATGAGTATTATTCAGTTGTTGTGCCGAAAAGTTCAATAAAGTTTGAAGAAAATAAAAAATATGTTTATATTGTAAATAATGATAAAGTAGAACGAATTGAAATAAAAACTGGAATTGAAGAAAATGGGATGATTGAAATATTAAGTGGACTTAAAAAAGGGCAAAAAATAATAAATGAAGGATTAGCATTTGTAAGAGAAGGTCAATTAGTTAGAGTTATTGAATAAAAAAATTTATCTGGAGGTAAATATGTTTTTATCAAATATATCAGTAAAACATCCAGTGCCAATAATTTGTTTAATTATTGGTTTAACTTTATTAGGAATAAATTCATATAGAAAAATTGGAGTTGAATCATTTCCAAAAGCAGATGTACCATATATAACAATTATTACAATTTTTCCTGGTGCAAGTCCAGAACAATTAGAAGTTGATGTAGCAAAAAAGATAGAAAATCAGGTAGTTTCAATAGCAGGTTTAAAACATGTCACTTCATCGTGTATGGAAAATGTTGTAAATACTTTACTTGAATTTGAAGTTGGTGTGGATGTTGATATTGTTGCAACAGATGTTCGAGAAAAAATTGATTTAATTAAAAATGAATTACCCGAAGGTGTAGAAGACCCGAAAATAGTTAAATTTGATATAAATGCAAAACCAATTATAACACTTGCATTAATTGGTAATAAAACAGTGGATGAATTATATGATTATGCAGATAATGTATTGCGTGATAAAATTTCAGTAATTGAAGGCGTAGCTGATGTTAGTTTATTAGGAGGGAAAAAACTTGAAGTACAGGTTTTAATTGATAGAAATAAACTTGCAGCAAGAAATTTGACAACATTAAATGTAGTAAATGCACTAAAAAGTAGTATTCAAACTATACCATCTGGTAGAATAAAAGATAATCAAATTGAATATTCAGTTGAATTTAAAGGTGAAGTTGAAAATATAAAAGAGTTAGAAAAAATAGAAGTAGCAAATGAAAATGGTCAAAGATGTTATATACGAGATATAGGTAAAGTAGAACTTAAAGCAGGCGAAGAACGTCAAAAAGCATATATAAATGGCAAATCGGCAATAATAATAAAAGTAATAAAAAAATCAGAAAGTAATGCAGTAAAAACAATTTATAATGTTCGAAAAGTATTTAATGAAATCCAAAAAAAAATGCCTGCTGATATGCAACTTATTTGGGCACATGATGATTCTGCATTTATTGAATCATCAGTAAATAGTGCCTGGGAAAATGTTTTTGAAGGAGTTTTATTGACTTCTCTAATTTTATTTTTATTTTTATATAATTTTCGTTCACTTCTTATCATTTTTATTACTATGCCGCTTACTATTATTATTGGTCTTTTTTTTATGTATTCATTAAACTTTACCTTGAATATATCAACATTACTATCAATTGGGTTATCTGTTGGAATTTTAGTTACTAATTCTATTGTTGTTCTAGAATCAATAATAAGTCATTTTAAAGAAAATGGCAATGCAAAACAAGCAGCAATAAATGGAACAAATGAAGTCGCTCTTGCGGTTATTGCAAGTGTTGGAACTAATCTTGTTGTTTTATTTCCTATTACTACGATGGGTAGTATAGTTGGAATATTTTTACGACCATTTGCTCTTACAATGATTATTATGACTTTTGTTTCTCTTATTATTTCTTTTACTATTACTCCAATATTAGCTTCACAATTATTAAAAAAAGATGAGAAAAAAATTTTAATTATTAATAAAATGGAAAATTTTTGGAATAAAAATTTTCAAAAAATATCAACACAATATAGAAATTTATTAATAATAACACAGCGAAAAAAAATAATTACTTTATTAATTTTAATAATTGTTGCTTTATTCTTTTTTTATTCAATGATAAAATTTTCAACACTTGGCTTTAGTTTTATAGCAACAACTGATATGGCAGAACTTGTAGTAAAAATCGAATATCCAGTATTTTATAGTTTAGAAGAAACGAGAACAAAAGTGCAAGAAATAGAAAAAGTATTAAAAGATGTGCCTGAATTAAAATATATTGTTACAACAATTGGTAAAATAGAAGGTGTAATAGGTCAAACATCAGAAGGCGTTTATTTAGCGCAAATAAATATGATTTTTTCTGAAAAAACAAAAAGAAAAATTTTATTAGATGAATTACAGGATATAGTAAGAGAAAAATTAAAAAATACTAGTGATTGTGTAATTTCAATAAATAAACCATCACCAGTTGGTGGTTCTTCATCTGATTTAGAAATGGAAATATCAGGACCTGAACTTTCACAAATTGATAAATATGCTTTAATGTTACAGGAAGAATTAAAAAAAATGGAAGGAATAAAAGATGCTGATGTATCAGTAAGACCAGGAAAACCAAAAATTAAAATAATACCAGAGCGAGCAATTTTATCTGATATTAAATTTGCACCTGTAAATCTTGGACTTGCATTACGAGGCAATTTAGAAGGTATTACTGCTGGTATATATAAACGCGGTGATAGAAGTTATGATATAAAAGTAAAATTAGAAGAAGAAGAAGGGAAAAATCAAATAACAAATTTTTTATTTCCAGGTGGACCAGGTAGACCAGTTATCTTGCAAAATTATGGGAAATTAGAAGAAAGTGCAACACCAATATTAATAACGCGAAAAGATAAACAACGAATAGCAAAATTATATTGTAATTTAAAGCCTGGCTTTGCACTTGGAAATGCTGCAATTGCAATAAATAAAATTGTAAAAGAAAAAATAAAAATGATGGAAGGTTATGAATTAAAATTTACTGGTATGTATGAAAGAATGGAAGACGCGCAAAAAGAATTAGGCGAAGCATTAATTATTGCAGTTATTTTATTAATACTTACTCTTTCTGCAATTCTTGAATCTTTTAGACAACCATTTATTATTTTGTTAACATTACCATTAACATTGCCAGGTATTTACTGGGCATTATATTTTGCTGGATTAAGTATTTCTATTTTTGTTACTTTATCAATTGTTATGATGATTGGTATTGTGGTAAATAATGCTATTTTGATTGTTACTGAATATAATTTATTAAGAGCAAAAGGTATTACAAAAGGTATGGCGATGAATAAAGCAGCAGTTGACCAATTAAGACCAATTTTAATGATTACTCTTGCTGCTGTGCTTGGAATGTTACCTCTTGCTTTAGGAACAGGTATAGGTTCTGAATTAAGAAATGATATTGGATTATCATCAGCAGGTGGAATTTTAGTTTCAGGTATTTTAACTATTATTGTTATTCCAATTGTTTTTAATCTTGTTTTAAAAGTTAAGAAAAATTTAGAAAAAAATAATAATTCCAGATAGTATATTTATTCAGTGATTTCAATCACATTAGTTAATTGATTTATTATTTCATAGTAAATTTTAATTATAACAAAAATATTATCAGTATTTATTGAATGAAAACGAACAGACAAATATTTTTGCAGTGGTAATAAAAATTTTTCATTATTTCCAAAGTTTTGCAAATCATTAAAATATTGATTAAATAGCATTATTTTTGATTTAATATTATTTTCATTTATATTTACCAGAATCATTTCTAACATTTTTAATTTTTCAAAATATAATTTTATTGATTCAAGAAAAAGATTTATTTTTTCATTATTCAAATAATAATAATTTTCTAATTCAGAAATATTTTTAGTAAAATTAAATTTATTATTTTTAAAAAATGCTTTCCAAAAATTATGATAAAACCAGCCAAAAAATTCAAAATCATTTATTACTCGTCTTTTTAAAGGATAAAAAAATAAATAACCATCATCTAAAAATTTTGTCTTATAAATAAAATCGTAATTTATTTTAGATAAATATTCATTATCATTCAAAAGTAAATAAAGTGCTAAAAAAACTATTATTTGTGGGTTTATGGAATATTTACAATTTTGATGAGAGCAAATAAAATTTGGAGTGCAGGGATAACATTCAAGTGATGGAATAATTATAAAATTATCAGAGCTATAAGCAGTTGTTTCTGGAAAAAATGCTGAACCAGTTGAAATATTGATTATTTTAGTTTTTACAGCAGCAGCAAAATGCATTGTGCCTGTATCATTAGTAATTAATAAATCGAGTTTTGATAATATAGAAATCAAATCAAATAAGTCTGTTTTTCCAACAAGTGAAATAATATTTGAATATTTTTTACTTAATATTTTATTTTTTTCAATTTCATTTTTTGAACCAAATAAAATAATTTTTGTTTTTATTCTTTCATTTAATAATGATATTAATTTATCGAAATTATTTATTGAATATTCTTTTTTGTCTAAACTTGCACCAATTTGAAGTCCAATTATTTTTTCATCTTCATTTAATTCGATATTATATTTTTTTAATATATCATTATTTATTTTCGAAAAATAAATAGAATGATTATAATCAAAAAATTCATCATCAAGAACAGTTTTAAAAATATCAGATTGATGAAGCCAATTATATTTTTTTACTTCAGCCATTTCAAAATAAAAGGCTACATTTTTACCTGATTCACCAAAACTTCTATCAAATAAAACTGCTAAACCAAATTTTTTATTTGCATTTACTATTGTTGTAATAACAGCAGAAATTGGCTGACTTGAAAGATTTAATATTAAATCAAAATTATAAGAATTCAACTTTAGAATAAACTCTGAAAAAATTTTTATTGATTCAAAAAGATTTAATGAAGAAAATTTTAAATAGAAATCATTAAAATTAACAGGTATTAAAATATCACAATAATTATTTATTTCAGGAAAATCTGCGAATATTTGATTTATCATTAAATAAACAAAATATTTTTTTTTTAATTTTTCTAAAAGAGGTAAAGTCATTAAAATATCGCCATATCTTGATAATTGTAAAACAAGTATTTTTGGTTTTTGCATAAATGATTTTTAAATTTTTAGGTTTTTAATTTTTTCTTTAATATAAGCAATTTTATTTAATGCATCAAGTGGTGTCATTTTGTTTATATCTAAATTTTTAATCTCATTAATCCAATCATATTCTTCTTGTTCGAGTGAAAATAAAGTTAATTGAATCTGTTTTTCTTCTATTGGTTTTGCTGATTCTATTAAATTTAATTCTTGTTTTTCTAAATTTTGTAATATTTCTTTTGCCCGATTTATTACTTTTTCAGGTATTCCAGCTAATCTGGCTACTTCAATTCCATAACTTTTATCAACACTACCTTTAACTATTTTTCTTAAAAATGTTATTTGACCATTCCACTCCCTAACAGCAACATTATAATTTTGTACGCCTTTATGTAAATTTGCTAAATCTGAAAGTTCGTGATAATGTGTAGCAAATAATGTTTTAGCACCAATAATTTTTTTATCAAGAATATATTCAGCAATAGCCCAAGCTAATGATAATCCATCAAATGTGCTTGTGCCTCTACCAATTTCATCAAGAATAATTAAACTTTTTGAAGTGGCATTGTTCAATATATTTGCTGTTTCAATCATTTCAACCATAAAAGTACTCAATCCTTTTACTAAATTATCAGATGCTCCAATTCTTGTAAAAATCCTATCCACAATGCCAATGGTGGCTTCTGAAGCAGGAATAAAAGAACCAATTTGTGCCATTAAAACATTTAATGCTACCTGTCTTATGAAAGTTGATTTACCTGCCATATTTGGACCTGTTATAATATATAATCGAGTATCATCATTATTTAAATAAACATCATTGGGTATAAATTCTGAATCCTGTAATTTTTCAATCACTGGATGTCTGCTATTTTTTATTATTATTTCATTACTATCATTTACAATTGGTTGAGTATAGTTATTTTTTTTTGCTATTTCTGCTAATGCTAAATATACATCAAGTTGTGCAAGTATTGAACTTGTTTTTTGTATTCGTTTTGTTTCTTTACTTATTTTTCTTCTTATTTCATTAAATATTTCATATTCTAATTGAATTAATTTTTCTTCTGCTTCAAAAATTAAATTTTCATATTCTTTAAGTTCTTTTGTAGTATAACGCTCTGAATTTACTAATGTTTGTTTTATCTCATAATAATCAGGAACTTTTGATTTATGAACTTTTGTTACTTCAATAAAATAACCAAATACTTTATTAAAACTAACTTTTAAAGATGATATTCCTGTCTTTTGCCTTTCTTCTTCTTGATAATTTTTTAGCCATTCTGTTCCTTTACTTTTGGCTGTTTTGTATTTTTTTATTTCTTCATTGTAATTTATTTTAATTAGACCACCTTCTGTTATTGTAACAGGTGGGTCATCTTCAATTGATTTTTCTATTAATTCATAAATATCACTACATAAATCAATTTCATTAATTAATTCTTTTAAAAATTTATTATCACAATTTTTTAGAAGTTCAAAAATTTGAGGTAGTATTTTTAGTGAATTTTTAAGTGCAATTAAATCTTTTCCATTTGCGCGATTGCAATTTATTCGCGATAAAATTCTTTCTATATCAACAATTGATTTAAATAATTTTTTTAATTCATTTCTTAAAATATTATTATCATAAAAATATTTTACAGAAAAAAGTCTTTTATTTATTTCCTGAACATCTTTTAATGGTTGTAATAACCATTTTTTTAATAATCGTGCGCCAGCATTTGTTTCTGTTTCATCAAGAATAAAAAATAAAGAAGCATTTTTTTCGCCTTGATTTATTGATTGAATTATTTCTAAATTTCTAATTGTTGCTGCATCAAGTATCATATATTTGGATGGATTATAATATTGAATTTTATTTATATGTTCAAATGAACTTGTTTTTTGTGTATCTTTTAAATATTCGATTATTGCACCTGCTGATTGAATCGCATTTGTTTTATCTTTTAATCCATAACCATCTAAATCTATAACATTAAAAAGATTTAATAAATTCTCTTTTGCTGTATGAAAATCAAATTTCCAATTTTCTATTGGAAATATATATACTTTTGTTTCAATTTTTATTTTTTCAAGAATATGATTAAAATTATTTTTAAAATCTTCTGGAATAAGAATTTCAGAAGGCGAAAATCTTATTATTTCATTTATTAGTGTTTGAATTGAAGAAGAACTCTCTATTTCAGTTGTGAAAAAATCGCCTGTAGAAATATCTAAAAAACTTAACCCGATTACTAAATTATTGTTTAATGATGCATAAATAGATGCTAAATAATTATTGCTTTTCTCGTCCAATATATCATCTTCTGTTAATGTACCAGGTGTCATTATTCTAGTGACATCTCGTTTTACTATTCCTTTTGCAAATTTTGGGTCTTCTAATTGGTCACATAATGCAACTTTATAACCTGCTTTTAACATTTTATACAAATAAGAACGAACTGAATGATGCGGCACCCCACACATTGGTATTCCTTTTCTTTGTGTTAAAACAAGTTGCAAAACTTTAGAACCTATCTTTGCATCTTCATAAAACATTTCATAAAAATCACCTAATCGAAAAAATATTATTGTATCTTTATATTTCTTTTTTATTTCATTATACTGTCGCATCATTGGCGTTAAATCATTATCTTGCATTATTTTTCACCTTTTTATTATGGTTTTATTTCATTTATTTTTTCTAATCTTTTCATTATTTCTTTTGGACCTATACATTCAATAATTTCAAAAAGACCTGGTGTTGTTGTGCGACCTGAAATTATTATTCTTAATGAATGTATTAAATCACCTGCTTTTATTTTATTTTCTTCTGCTATTTCTCTTATTATTTTTTCTATTTTATCTTTTTTAAATTCTGCTTCATTTAATTCACTAAATTTATTTTTTACTATTAATATTATTTTTTTTATATTTTCAAAATTTTCATTAAAAATTTTTGCTTTTGCTTCATCACTAATTTTATAATTATTATTAAAAAAATAATCTGATTGTTCTTGAAATTCATTTATTGTTTTTATTCTTTCTTTTAGTAAATCAAAAATTTTTTTATAATATTCTAAATTTTCTATCTCTTTAATATTCAAATTTTCTTTATATATTTTTATAAAACGATTAAAATCAAGGTTTTTTATGTATTGTGAATTAAACCAAATTAATTTTTGAAAATCAAAAACAGCACCTTTTTTATTTACTTCTTTTAAATCAAATAAATTAATTAATTCATCAATCGAGAAAATTTCTTTATTTGATTTTGGTGACCAACCAAGAAAAACTAAATAATTTAGTAATGCTTCTGGTAATATACCAATTTTTTTATAATATAAAACAGAGACTTCAGCATTTCGCTTACTTAATTTTGTTTTATCTTTACCAAGAATAAGTGGAATATGGGCAAATTGTGGAATTTCTTTATTTAATGCTTTATATAATAAAATTTGTTTAGGAGTATTTGAAATATGGTCTTCACCACGAATAATATAATTAATATTCATTTCAATATCATCAACAACAACTGCTAAATGATAAGTAGGTGAACCATCAGCTTTTAATAAAACAAAATCTTCGAGTTCATTATTATTAATTTTTATTTTGCCACGAATTATATCATTAAATTCAGTGTAACCATCAGGAACTTTAAATCTTATTACATATTCTTTTTTTGAATTATTATTTTGATTATTTAAACAAAATCTATCATATTTCCAGATTTTTAAATTATCATTGTTTTGATTTAATCTTTCTTTTATTTCCTCAGCAGAACAAAAACATTTATAAGCACAATTTAAATTAAGTAATTTTTCAGCATATTTTCGATAAATATCGAAACGTTGTGATTGAAAAATAATTTGTGATTCAAATTTTAAACCAATCCATTGTAATATTTCTATGATTTCATTAGTATATACTTCATTTGAACGATTTTTATCAGTATCTTCTATTCTTAAAAAAAAATTGCCATTATTTTTTTTAGCAAAAAGATAATTATATATTGCTGTTCTTAAACCACCTATATGGAAATGACCAGTTGGACTGGGGGCAAATCTGACAGAAATTTTTGACATAGACTAATTTATATTAGAATTAACTAAATATTAAAATTATGAAACATAATCTTTATTGATTTTTATTTTTAATTATTTTTTTAATTTTCTTTTCAGATAAACCAGTTGCCTCTATAATAGTTTTTAAATCAAAACCTTTAGAATACATTCGTTTAGTTATTTCATACATTCCTTGTTCTCTTCCTAAACCTATTCCTTTTTTTATTCCTTTTTCTATTCCTAATTTTTCAGCTGTTAGCATAAGTGGCATTCTTTTC
>DAONJL010000044.1:0-21594 GCA_035405645.1 bacterium
CGCTTTTCTTTTCATTATTTCTTTTATTTGTTTTAATTTCTTTTTACTTATTATTAGTAATGCTGCAAAGGGGTATACCATGTCTGGGATATTTTCTGAGTATAGAATGAAAAATATTGACTAATAACTATTATTTTAATAATATTAAAATAATGTCATTAGTAAAATTAGAAAACATCAAAAAAGAATATGAGATTGGAAAAGTAAAAATACCAGTTTTAAATAATTTTAATCTTGAAATAAATAGTGGTGAAATGCTCGCTCTTGCAGGACCATCAGGTTCAGGCAAAACTACAATATTAAATCTTATTGGATGTATTGATACACCAACATCAGGTAATATTTATATTAATAATAGATTGTGTTCAAGATTAAATGAGAAAGAATTAACTGATTTACGAAATTATGAGATTGGTTTTATTTTTCAGTATTTTAATTTAATTCCAGTTTTAACAGTTTTTGAAAATGTCGAACTCGTTTTAATAATGCAAAGTGAATTAAATAAAAAAGAGAGAAAAGAAAAAGTAGAAAAAGTATTAAAAGAAGTAGGTTTAAATGATTTACAAAATAGAAAACCAGCATTTCTTTCTGGTGGTCAGCAACAAAGAGTTGCGATAGCAAGAGCACTTGTTAAAAATCCAAAATTTGTTCTTGCAGATGAACCAACAGCAAATCTTGATTCAAAAACAGGTGAAGAAATTTTAAAATTAATAAAAAGGTTAAATGAAGAAAAGAGAATAACATTTATATTTTCGACACACGATAAAATGGTAATGCAATTTGCAAAAAGATTAGTGCAATTACAGGATGGCAGAATAATTGAAGATGAGAAAAAATAGAATATATATAAGTTTAATTTTACTCTCTTTAAAAAATGTATTTAGAAATTTCAAAAGAAGTACACTAACATTTTTATGTATTTCTATTGGTATGTCTGCTTTTTTAATTGTTACTGGTTTAATATATGGTATTGAAACTCAATCAATAAAAAATTATATTGAAACAAGAGTAGCGCATATAAAAATATATAAACAGGGTTATTTTGAAGATATAAGTATTTTACCATTAGATAAAACACTTAATTACAATTCTTCTGAATTACAAAAATTAAAAAATAATAATTATAATTTTTGTTTGCGAATTCTTTTTTCTGCTAATTTAATCATTGGCGAATATGAATTACCCTGTATTGCAGCAGGGATTGATTTTAATAATGATAAAAAAATTTTTAAAATTATAAATTCAATCATTA
This sequence comes from bacterium, assembly GCA_035405645.1. Lineage (GTDB taxonomy): Bacteria > JAGOBX01 > JAGOBX01 > DAONJL01 > DAONJL01 > DAONJL01. The sequence continues at coordinate 1,253 of DAONJL010000044.1, forward strand.
CAAAAAATTTTGATAATAAAGATGGTTATAAAAAAATTTATATTGGAATTGATATAGCAAATTTATTTAAATTAAAAATTGGCGATATTATAACAATAACAAGCCGCACAAAATATGGGACAATAAATGCAGATGATTTTATTATTGCTGGTTTTGTTAATACAGGTAATCCAGAAATAGATAATTTTTATTTGTTCATTAATATAAATGAAGCGCGTGTTTTTTTAGATTTAGCAAATGATGAAGTAACTGAAATATCTATGATTGTTGATGATTATTCAATTGAAAAAATTGAAAAAGTAAAAAAGGATTTAAGAAATATTTTAGGTAATAATTACAGAATAAATGGATGGTATGATGAGATAAAAGATGTATTAAATTTTTTTGAATTCAGGCGCAGAGCAAGATTATTAATTTCAATGTTATTACTTATACTTGCTTCAGTAGGTGTAATAAATACAATGCTTATGTCTGTTTTCGAACGAATGCAGGAAATAGGAACATTAATGGCACTTGGTATGTCTAAAAAAAAGATAATTTTTCTTTTTATTAGTGAAGGTGCAATTATTGGTTTGTTAGGCGGTTTTTTTGGCGCTATTATTGGTGGAATTATTGTATGGTATTTTAAAAAATATGGTATTGATATTTCTTCATTAACTGGCTTTAATATAAATGTGCCAATCAAAACTTATATTTATGCTTATTTACCAATACGATATTATTTTTTATCAATTTTATATGGTTTAGTTTTATCAATGTTTGTTAGTTTTTTTCCTGCTTTTCGTGCAAGTAAATTTAATCCATCAGAAATTTTAAGAAAATGATTTTAAATTTAAAAATAATATTTACTTTATCATTAAGAAATTTGACAAGAAATAAAAAAAGAACACTATTAACAATTATAAGTGTTTTAATGGCAATAACTATTTTGATTGTTGCAGATACTTATTTATCAGGTTTATTAAACAGTATAATAAATGATACAATAAAATTAAGTGGACATTTTAAAATTCAAAAAAAAGAATATTTATTAAAATCACGAGTTTTACCATTAAATATATTTTTGGAGAATAGTGATGAAATAATAAAAAGATTGCAAGAAGAAGAAATGATTGAAACAGCAAATAAAAGAATTAGATTTTCAGCCTTGCTTGATTGTAATGGAGTAAATACAGGTGGAATGGGAATAGCAATTGAAGCAGAAAAAGAAAAAAAATATTTACAAATAGAAAATTCACTTTTAGAAGGTAAATATTTTACAAATACATTTACGAAAAAAAATGAAATAATATTAGGTAAAAACATAGCAAATAATTTAAAAGCAAAAATCGGCGATATAGTGACATTATTAAGCAAAGATACTTATGGTTCTCTTGCAGTAAAAAATTTTGAAATAATAGGAATATTTGATTTTGGTTCTGAACAATTAAATAAATTATTTTTTATAGCAATAGAGAAAGCAAATGAAATACTTGAAATGCGAAATAATGTTCCAGAAATAGTTCTGTTTTTAAAAGATATTAATAATGCAGAAAAAATAATAAGTAATTTAAAAAACAAAAAAATATTTGATGAAACAATAAGTATTGAATACTACCTTGAATCAGGAATATTAAAAGTATTAAGTCCTTTGCTTAAAATTATTATAAAAATAATATTTGGATTTTTTATATCAATAGCAATATTAATAATTTCAAATACAATGTTTATGTCAATATTAGAAAGAATAAAAGAAATAGGAGTATTGCGAGCACTTGGAATGAGTAAAGAATCATTATTATTAATTTTTTTATTTGAAGGAATAATAATTGGTCTAATTGGTTCATTTATTGGTTCTCTAATTGGCAGTATTTTATCTTTAGTAATAGAGAAATATGGAATAAATTTTGGAGCATTAGTAAAAGGATTTCCATTACCAATAAAAACAATAATATATGGTGAGTTTAAACCAATGATAATTATCTGGTCAATAATTTCTGGAATAATAGTAAGTATAATATCAGGATTTATACCAGCATATAAAGGAGCGAATTTAAAAATAGTTGATGCAATAAGAGAGATAAAAAAGTAATTTAATTTTGATGTTTTAAGATTTAAAAGAATTATATAAGACTTTTATTGATAATATTATTGTAATAACAAATCCAATAATAGCAGGAATTAATAAATGAGGAATATTTTTTGTCATAGCAATCATTAAAATAAAAGAAGAACTAATCATTAAAGCACCAGCAATAATTGCGACAGCCAACAAAGCAGCAGAAAAATTTATGTTTTTTTCTAATCTTTCTAATCCTTTATGTTCGAATTCAATTTGTAATTTTCCAGATTTTATTTTATTAATAATATTTTTCAAATCATACGGAATTTGTTCTAATATTAAAATTAGTAACATTGTTAATTTTCTAAATTTTTTAAATTGATTAGTTAGAGAATATTCAGACCGTATTATTTTTTTTAAAAGAGGTTTTAATTGTAAAAGTAAATTAAAATCAGGAGAAATTTTTTTTTCAACACCATCTAAAATAGTTAATGCACGAAAAAGTAATAAAAAATCACGGGGTATTTTTATGTTGTAAATTTGAATTATTTTTATGAATGATTTAAAAACATTATTTATTTTTATTTTTTCCAAAGGTAAAGTTAAATATTCATCAATAATTTTATAAATATCACTTTTTAATTGAGATTCATTTATATCAGATTGAATACATTTATTTTCTTGTAATAAGAAGTAAATTTGTTCAATATCTTTTTCTAAAACAGCAATAATAAATTGAAATAAAAATTCACGATATTCAGGTGATAATCTACCAATCATACCAAAATCTAAAAATGCAAGTTTATTATCTTTTGTGATCATTATATTACCTGGATGCGGGTCAGCATGAAAAAAACCATCAATGAAAATTTGTTGGATAATTGCATCAGTTCCAATATTTAGACATTTATTTATATTAATATTATTTTGCTGAATATTTATAATATCAGTAAGTTTTATTCCATCTATTTTTTCCATAACAATAATTGAATTTGAACATAATTCATCATATACTTTTGGAATTAAAATTCCTTTATTTTGAGCAAAATTAGTTTTAAATCGTTGAATATAATTTATTTCATTTTCAAGATTTAATTCAGCATTTATTGTTTCAATAAAAGTATCAATAATTTCATCATAATCAATACCTAATTCAGGCATATAATTTTTGAATAGTAGCAATAAAAATTTTAAAACTTCACAATCAGTATTGATAATATCATCAATAAAAGGTTTTTTAATTTTCAAAATTACTTCTGTATTATCATATAAAATTGCATTATAAACCTGACAAATAGAGGCAGAGGCAATTGGTGTAGTATTTATTTCTTTAAAAATTTTCTCTAAATCAAGATAATTCTGTTTTAAAATTTTTTCTATTTCTTCATAGGGAATAGGTTCAACATTATCCTGTAATTTCGATAATTCTTCAATATATTCTAATGGTAATAAATCGTATCGAGTAGATAAAATTTGACCAAATTTAATATAAGTAGGACCTAATTCTTCAAATGTTTTTCGAAGCGAAGCAGGAAAAGAAAGAATTTTTTTTTCACTACTTTTTTTTGTTGATTTTATTTTTATGAATGGTAATTTAAATAAATTTAATTTTTGAACTAAAAAGCCCCAACCATTTTTTATTAGTATACTTACTATTTGATTTAAGCGAATAATTACTTTGTATTTTAGTTGTAAATTTGAAAAGGGATTTTTCATTTAATCTTTTTTTCAAGGTTTTCAATTTTCTCAATTAAAACCTGTAAATCATTTTTTGTTACAATATTTAGTTTTTCAAATACCTTTTGAATATTTTTTTCAATATTTTTTTCTATTTCTTCTGTTTCAACACTTATTTTCTCTTTTAATTTTTTATAAATTTTCTCGCCTTCTTCTTTTGTCATTTCACCAGAAGAAATTAAATCATCAATTGAAGTTTTAATTTTTTTAGATAATAATGAAGTTAAACCTATGGTACTAAAAATTATATCTTTTAACATTTTCACCACCTTCTTTTAAATATTTTTTTATATAATAAAAATCAATGATTTAAATGTCAAATAAAAAAAAATAACTCAATTTTTACATTTTCTATTTTTTCATTATTATTTTGTAATGCCTCTCTATTATTAGTTGAAAAATAATATTACTAATATTATTATAAAAAATAAAATAAAAAATTGATTTTACATATTTCAAAAGGAGAAGAAGAAATATGGGAATGCTAAAAGAGTTCAAAGAATTTGCTATGCGCGGTAATGTTGTGGATATGGCAGTTGGTATAATTATTGGTGCAGCATTTGGGAAAATAGTATCATCATTAGTTAAAGACATAATTATGCCACCAATAGGTTTGCTGTTAGGTGGTGTTGATTTTTCAAATTTATCAATTACCTTAAAAGAAAAAACTGCCACTGCCGAAGCTGTGTCAATAAATTATGGGCTTTTCATTAACACAGTTATTGATTTTTTGATTATAGCATTTGCACTATTTATAATGATTAAACAACTTAACAGGTTTAAAAAGAAAGAAGTTCCCGCACCTTCAGCAGAGCCAACAACAAAAGAATGTCCAAAATGTTTTTCAGTAATTTCAATTAAAGCAACTCGCTGTCCGCACTGCACATCGGAACTTTAATTGAAATTTAAATTCAGCAATACAATATATATATGAGACTACTTTCAAAAGTATTTTTTTTATTTCATCCTCGTTTTTATTATTTCTTTTATTTGTTTTAATTTCTTTTTACTTATTATTCGTAATGCTGCAGAGGGGTATACCATGTCAGGGATATTTTCTGTATACAACAATAAATCTGATTGACAAAAAAATTAAATATTATAAAATAAAAAGTTTTAAAAAAGAAAAGGAGCGAGTCAATTGTTAAGAAAAGAAGATGAATTATTAATTGGTGGACAGGCAGTAATAGAAGGCGTAATGATGCGGTCAAAGAATAAAGTTTGTATGGCAGTGAAGAGTGCAAATGGCGATATTATTATAGAAAAGGAAAATATAAATTCATTAACAGAAAAAAATAAGATTTTTGGATTGCCTTTTATTAGAGGAATTATTATTTTATTTGAGACATTATATTTAGGAATAAAATTGTTATATCATTCAGCAAATTATGCAGCAAAAACAGAAAAAGAAAAAATTAGTAAAAAAGAACTTATTGTTTCATTTATAATTTCTTTAATTATTGCTATTCTTGTTTTTGTTATGTTACCTTATTATATTACTGAATATTTAAAATTTAAGAATAATTTTTTATTTAATTTTATTGATGGAATAATTAAGATTATTTTCTTTGTTTTGTATGTAATCTTTATTTCTTTTTTTAAAGATGTTCGTAGAATATTTGAATTTCATGGAGCAGAACATAAAGTAGTAAATACATTTGAAAATAAAGAAAGTATAGAACTTCCAAATATTAAAAAATATTCAACATTTCATAAAAGATGTGGCACAAGTTTTATATTTTTTGTTTTACTTATTTCTATTTTTATTTTTGCTTTAATACCACCACAATCTTCAAAAATAATTAAAGTATTAATGCGAATAATTTTAATTCCTGTAATTGCTGGTATTTCTTATGAAGTATTAAAATTTACAGCACGCTTAAAAATAAAATGGCTTTCAAATATATTAACATTACCAGGATTATTAATACAAAAAATTACAACAAAAGAACCGAATGAAGAACAAATAAATATAGCGATAATAGCATTGAAAGGTTGTCTTGAAAATGATTGAGAAATTATTACAATTAGAAGAAAAATACAATTTGTTGCAGAAAAGATTACAAATAGAAATAACAAAAAATAATATTGAAGAATGGAAGAAAATATCAAAAGAAATATCAGAATTAGAACCAGTGATAAAAGAATATCAGAATTATAAAAGACTTATGCAACAAAAAGAAGAATGTAAAGAATTATTAAATAGTAATGATAGTGAATTTATAGAATTAGCAAAAGAAGATTTAAAAAAACTTGAAGAACAAATAGAAAAAGTAAATATAAATTTAAAAAGGTTATTATTACCAAAAGACCCACTTGATGAGAAAAATATAATAGTAGAAATAAGAGCTGGGACAGGTGGCGAAGAAGCAGCATTATTTGCAGCTGATTTATTTAGAATGTATGTGCGATATGCCGAAAAACAAAAATGGAAAGTATCAATATATGATTCAAATCCAACAGGAAAAGGTGGCTATAAAGAAATAATATTTTCAATAAGTGGAAAAAATGTATATAGTAAGATGAAATATGAAGGTGGAGTTCATCGAGTGCAACGAGTGCCAGAAACAGAAGCACAGGGGAGAATCCATACATCAGCAATAACAGTAGCAGTTTTACCAGAAATGGAAGAAGTAGAAGTAAATATAAATCCAAATGATTTAAAAATAGATACATATCGAGCATCAGGATGTGGTGGTCAGCATGTAAATAGAACAGATTCAGCAGTTAGAATAACACACATACCAACAGGAATAGTAGTAACCTGTCAGGATGAAAAATCACAAATAAAAAATAGAGCCAGAGCAATGTCTGTATTAAGAGCGCGTTTATTTGAAAAATTTTATAATGAAGAATTAGAGAAGCGTTCACAACAGCGTAGAATAATGGTTGGCACTGGTGATAGAAGTGAAAAAATCAGAACATATAATTATCCACAAAATAGAGTTACAGACCATAGAATAAATTTAACATTATATAAATTAGACCAGGTGCTTGATGGTGAACTTGATGAAATAATTGAAAATTTAATATTAGCAGATGAAGTAGAAAAAATGCGGACAATAGCATAAAATGGAAAACGAAAAAAGAAATATTTTAATTATTGAAGATGATGAGATACAATTGAATTCATTAGCAGAAGGACTTGAAGTTTTTTTTGACAATGTAAATATTTTAAAAGCAAAAAATGGAGAAGAAGGTCTTAAAATACTTAATAATGAAGATATTGCAGTTACAATTATTGATCTATTTCTACAAGATAAAACACTTTCAGGAATGGATATTTTAAAAGAGATTAAATCTAAATTGTTAACAACAGAAGTAATAATGATAACAGGTCATTCAAGTGTAGAAACAGCAGTAGAAGCAATGCAAAAAGGTGCATTTACATATCTTACAAAACCAATAAATTTAAGTGAATTACGCGAAGTAGTAAAAAGGGCATTAGAATCACAATATATAAAATTACAAAATATAAATCTAAAAAATTTATTAGAAGAAAAATTTTCAATTAAAAATATTATTGGCAGACATCCAACAATGCTAAAAATATTTGAAACAATAAAACTTGTAGCACCAACAAATGCGTCAGTATTAATTCAAGGTGAAAGTGGAACAGGTAAAGAATTAATTGCACGAGCAATTCATTATAATAGTTTAAGAACAAATGGAGCATTTATTGCAATGAATTGTGCGGCAATTTCAGAAGGAATTTTAGAAAGTGAATTATTTGGTCATGAGAAAGGTGCATTTACAGGAGCAATAGCACAAAAAAAAGGAAAATTTGAAATGGCAAATAAAGGCACATTATTTTTAGATGAGATAGGAGATATGCCACTTTCAACACAGGTCAAATTATTACGAGTGCTTGAAGTTCGTGAATTTGAACGCGTCGGCGGTTCAACGCCAATTAAAGTTGATATTCGATTAATTTCTGCAACGAATCAAGATTTAGAACAATTAGTGCAGGAAAAAAGATTTCGTGAAGACTTATATTTTCGAATTAAAGTAATAACAATAAAAATTCCACCTTTGCGCGAGAGAAAATCTGATATTCCTTTTCTTATTCAATATTTTATTGAGACATTTTCAAAAGAGAATAAAAAAGAAATTGTTTCAATAGATAAGAATTGTTTGAAAATTTTGTATGATTATGATTGGCCAGGTAATGTCCGAGAATTAAAAAATGTTATAGAAAGTATGATGATTGTAGCACAGGGCAATGTTTTAACAATTGATGATATTCCTGATGAAATAAAAAAGAATAGCACAATAATAAAACGGGTTAATGATAAAAAAGAAATAAGAGCGGGCTTAACATTAAATGAACTTGAGAAACAATTAATAGAAGAAACATTAAAATATACAAATGGAAAAAAAGTAGAAGCAGCAAAGATGCTTGGAATAGGGCTTCGAACATTATATAGAAAAATAGAAGAATATAAACTAAATTATTGAGGTATAAAAAATGTTTAAAAAATCAAAATTAAAAAAATGTCATTTATTTTCCAATTTAACTGATGAAGAATTAAAATTAGTAGCTGATATAACAGAAGAACGAAAAGAAAAAAAGGGAACAGTTCTTTTTTATGAAGGTTCAAATAATCAAGATTTATACTTAATTATTGATGGGACAGTAGAAATCTCAATTTGTATAACATTAGAAGAAAAATTTGTTATCACAAAAGTAAAAAATGGCGGAATAATTGGTGATTTTGCTTTTGTTGATGAAGGTGCTCGTTCTGCGACTGCTACTGTTGTTGATGATGCGCATTTATTAGTTATCAGTAAATCAGCATTTGAAAAATTAATTTTTGAGCATCCGAGAATTGGTTTAGTCATATATAAAGAGTTAGCAAAAGAAGTATGTAAAAAAATTCGTGAACGAAATAAAGAATTAAGGTCATCATTAATTTGGGAATCACTCGAATAATTGTTTTGTAACTAATTAATGGATACAAAAGAAAATATTGAAATTGAGAAAAAAAATTCATTTCTATTAATAAAAATCAATGGGCATTATCTTTCGAGTAGATATAATCCAGAAAAAGAAGCAATAAGAAGTTTTGAAAAAATAAAAGAGAAGAATGTATATATTTTTTTTGGAATAGGTAGTGGTTATTTATTTAATTTAATATACAATTCAAATAACTTCAAACAAAAAAAAATATTTATCATTGAAAAAAATAATGATTTAATTTGCTTATTAAAAAAAGAGTTTTGTTTTGATTTTAATTTTTCAAATATTATATTGATAAACGAAATAAGCGAATTAAATAAGGTATTAGTTTATTTTGAATTTGAAGATTTATTTTCATTTGAAATAATTAAAAATCAAGTAGAAACAGAAATTTTATATAAAGATTTTTTTAATGAAATTGAAAAAAAATTTTTTTGGTATATAAATGAAATAAAACAAAATTTTTTAACAAAATTAATTTTAGAAAAAGAATGGAATAAAAATTCAATAATAAATTTCAAGGAAATAATTAATGCAAATTCAATTAATTTTTTAGTAAATAAATTTAAAAATGTTCCGGGTATATTAATAAGTGCAGGTCCTTCGCTTGATAAAAATATAAATGAATTAAAAGATTATGTAGATAAGTGTGTAATAGTTGCAGTTGATACAGCATTAAAAACATGTAAATTGCAAAATATCAAACCAGATTTTATTTATTCACTTGATTGTAATCGTGCTAATTTTTCTGATTTTTTAAATGTTCAAACAGATGAATTAAATCTTATTTTTGATTTTGTTGTTTATCCTGATATAATCACAAATTTTAGAGGACGAAAATTTTTTTCAATAACAGGTCATGAAAAAAATATAAATAATAATTATTTTGTTGAATATATTGAATTTTACAATTGGTTAAAGTCATTTTTAAATTTTGATTTACCTTATATTCAAACAGGCGGTTCAGTTGCTCATTCAGCATTTGATTTTTTACGAATTTGTGGTTGTAATCCAATTATTCTTATAGGCCAGGACCTTGCATATAGTAATTTTAAACATCACACAATTACCAAATTAAATTATGAGGGAATAAATAAATTTTTTACATTGGAGACTGAATTTTTTAATATTAGTTTAAATAAAAATTTACTGAAAATAAAAGGGTATTATGATGAATTTGTTTTTACAGATAGTGTGTTGTATGGTTATTTAAAATGGTTTGAAGATGCAGGAGAAAAATTAAATAAATTTATTGAGTTAATAAATTCAACAGAAGGTGGAGCAGAAATTAAAAATTTCCAAAAAATAAGATTATCAGACGCATTAAAGAAATATTGTAAAAATACATTAGATAAAAATTTTATAAATAATAGTAATGATAATATTTTTAAAGAAAATAAAAATTTGATTTTAGATAAGATAATTGAAAAGATAAATGAATTTGAATTAGTAAGAGAAAAATGTTTAACATTTATGAAAAAAATAGAAGAGAATTACAAAAATAAAATTGTATTAAATAAAGATGAAATAAATGCAGCAGAAAAAAATATATTAGAAACAGAAAAATTTTTTATAAAAATATTTTTAAAAGATTACAAATATAGATTACTGGCATTGAAGATGAATAAAAATATCAGTGAAAATGAATATAATTATTTATCAGCAGTAATATTTTTTAAATTAATGATTGAAGCAGTTGATTATTTTCAACCATTATTTCAAAATTTGTATAATAAATTAAAATAATGGAAAAATTTATCGCTGATGCAATGTTAGGTAAATTAGCAAAATATTTAAGAATGTTTAATATTGATACAAAATATATAAAAAATATAAATGATGAGGAATTAATGCAAATTGCAAAAAGCGAAAATAGAATAGTGTTAACAAGAGATAGATTATTAATCAAGCGAAAATTTTTTAAAACACATAAATATATTTTTATTAAAGGAGATAAAATAATTGACCAATTAAAAATATTTAATAAATATTACAAATTAGCAATTGATAATGATTTAAAATATTGTTTGCGATGTAATAATTTAATAGAAGAAATAGAAAAAGAAAAGATAATAAATTGTGTGCCACCATTTGTTTTTAATACACAGGAAAAATTTTATGTATGTCATAATTGTAATCGAATATATTGGTCTGGCACACATAATATTCGAATGCAAGAGAGATTGAAAGAAATATTAAAAAAGATAAATGAAGCAAAGGAGTAAAAGATGAATTATTATTTTCTTGGTATTTGTGGAATAGGTATGTCTGGAATAGCATACATAATAAAAAAAATGAATTTAAAAGATTTAGTAATAGGTTCAGACCGTTTTTTTGATAATAATAAAAATTTAGATATAAAAAATAAATTAGAAAAAAATGGAATAATAATAGTTCCACAAAATTTAGAAGTTTATAATAAATATAAAATTGATTTAATAGTTGTATCAACAGCAATATCAGATGATTTATTAGAAATAAAAGAAGCAAAAAAGAGAGGAATAAAAATAATTCATAGAAGTGAGTTATTAAATGAGATAGTAAAAAAATACAAACATTCAATAGCAATCAGTGGCACATCAGGTAAATCAACAATAACAGCACTTATAGGTTATATTTTTTATGTAGGCGGAAAAGAACCAACAATAATAAATGGAGCAATAATGAATAATTTTAAAAAGGGCAATATGCTAGGAAATGCAATAAAAGGGAAAAATAAAAATTATGTAATATTTGAAGCAGATGAAAGTGATGGTTCATTTCTAAATTATAAACCAGAAACTGCAATAATATCAAATATTTCACTTGACCATCAGGAAATAACAAAATTAAAAGAATTATTTTTTTCATTTAGTAAAAATGTAAATAAAAATTTGATTATAAATAGTGATTGTGAAAATAGTAATAGTATAAAATTCAATTGTAAAAAAAAGATATACAAAATAACAAAAAACAAAATACCAGGAAATATCAAAGAATTAAAAATCGAAGGATTAAATATTTCATTTAAATATAAAGGAAATATAATAAAATTTCGATATCCTGGTTATTATAATTTATTAAATATTTTATTTAGTATAAAAGTAGCAGAGATATATAAAATCAAAAAAGAAGCAATAATAAAAGCATTAAATACATATAAAGGATTATATCGAAGATTTGATATAAAATTAAAAGAAAAAAATTATTTAGTGCTTGATGATTATGCACATAATCCAGATAAAATTGAGAATTTTATTCAAACAATAACAAAACTGCAGAAACGAAATTTTTTTATATTTCAACCACATGGTTTTGGACCAACTAATTTAATGTTTGAAGGTTATGTAAATACATTTTTAAAGAATATAAAAAGAGATGATTATTTGATTTTATTACCAGTATTTTATGCAGGCGGCAAAATAAATAAAATCAGAGATTCATATTCAATATATAAAGAATTGAAGAAAAATAATTTTAAGAATGTTTATTATATAAAGGAGCGAAAAAAAGTAATTGAATTTATAAAAAAGAAAAAAATAAAAAATTCAGTAATAGCAGTATTTGGAGCACGAGATAATTCACTAAATGATTTTGCAAATGAAATAGCGAAGAGTTTAATTAAATAAATTATGATAACAGTAAAAAATTTATCGTTTAAATATAGAACATTTTATAATGATTTATTTGAACTAAAAAATATTGAATTTGAAATAAAACAAAATGAATTTGTAATATTAGTAGGAAAATCAGGAAGTGGCAAAAGCACATTAGCAAAAATATTAGCAGGCTTATATAAAGATTATAATGGTTCAGTAAAAATAAAAAATGAGGAATTAAAAAAAATAAAAGATTTAAAAGATGTAATATCAATATCATTTCAATTTCCAGAAAATCAATTTTTTTTAGATAATGTGATTGGTGAATTAGCATTTGGCTTAAAAATAAGAAATTATAGTAATGAAGAAATAATTAAACGAATAAAAAATGTTTGTAATATCATAAATTTTCCAATAGAAAAATATCAATGTTATTCGCCATTTGATTTAAGTAGTGGCGAACAACGAAAATTAGGATTAGCAATTGTATTATTACTTGATACAGAAATAATAATATTAGATGAACCATTATGTGGTATAGATGCAAATGGAAGAAAACAATTTATAAAAATATTTGAAAATTTAAAAACAAAACAGAACAAAACAATTATATATATCACACATTCGCCTGAAGAAGTATTTTATTTAACAGATAAAATAATAATACTTGATAAAGGCGAAATAATATGTTTTAGCGAAAAAGAAGATTTAATAAATAAAAAAATTGATGATGAAAATCTATATAATTATTTACCTGAAAATTTTTATTATGTAAATAAATATCGTAAAGAAGGAATTAAATTTGAAAAGAATTATTATTCACCAAAAAATTTAGTAAAGGAATTAATAAAACAAAATTATAAAAATATAGAAAAAATCAGGTGATGCAAATTAATGAAAAATATAGAATTAAAAATAATAAAAACAAATAATAAAAAATTAAGAATAACAGAAGATAAAGATATAGTAGAATTACAGAAGAATATCGAAAAAGAAGGGCTATTAGTTCCAATAATAATCGATGAAGGAAATAATATAATAAGTGGTTTTAAAAGAGTCGAAATATTTAAAAAGATTGGAAAAAAAGAAATACCAACAATAATTAAAACATTTAGTAATGAAAGAGAAAAAATAAAATTTATAATAGAAGATAATATAAGGTATAGGAAATTATATGCAACAGAAATAATGCGTTCAATTAAATTATTATTAAGTTATAATTATGAAAATAATGAAATAGCAGAAATATTAAAAATTCCAGTTGGTTATATAAATCATTATTTAATATTATCAGAATTACCAGAAAAAATAAAAGAGGAAATAAATAAAGAAAAATTAAGTATAAAAAATATAGAAAAAATAAAATATTTAGTTAGCAAAAATTTTACACCATTAATTTTTTTTCTTGCGGAAAATAATGCAAATGCAAATACACAGGGTATGGTTTTTGAATATACAATTGAAATAATATTACGAGACAAAATAAACGCAGAAGAATTTTTTGAAAAGATAAATATAAAAGAAATAATAAATAATGTAAAATTAAATACAACACAAAAAGTAGATAAGGTCTATAAAAAGATATATGAATTAAGGTATCCAGATATATCAACAGCCCAAAATTCATTTAATTCGATTGTTCGCAAATATTTTAAAAATAGCAATGTTAAAATTTCTCCACCATTAAATTTTGAAGGTGATTATATAAAATTAGAAGCAAAATTAAAAAAAGAAATAGAAGTAAAAAATTTAATATATGATTTAGAAAGTTTTTATAGAGATAAAGTAATATCAAAATTGAAAGATTTGTTTATCTAATAATGATACTCAATTTTTTAAATCAATATCTTGATTACAAAATAATTGAAGAGAACATAAAATATAGAAAGAAGATATATATAAGTGGAGTAAATTCATCATTTTTATCACTATATTCTTATGCATTATTTAATACAATAAACGAAAAAATAGTAATAATTTGTGACACAGAAGATAATAGTCAGAAAATAGAAAATGAAATAAATGAAATAAAAGAAGGAAAAGCATTTACAATAAAAAATAATAATGAGAATAATAAAAATTATTTAACATATGAAAGATTATATAGCACGACAGAAAAATCAATAATAATAATAAAAAGTGAAGATTTAATAATAAAGATACCAGCAAGAGAAAAATTTTGTAAAAATATTTTAAACATAAAGAAAAATCAAAAGATAAATTTTGATGATTTAATAAAGCAATTAATAATTTCAGGTTATGAGCGAACAATGAAAGTATACAATAATGGTGAATTTAGTGTGCGTGGAAATATTATTGATATATATTCACCAAATAATAATTTGCCAGTGCGAATTGAATTATTTGATGATATAGTTGAATCAATTAGAGAATTTAATCCTGAAAATCAGCGCTCAATAAAAGAAATAAATGAAATAAAGATAATACCATATAATTTTCAAGAAAATAATAAAGAAGAAGCTGAAAAATTATTAATTGATTATTTATCAGAAGAAAAAATAATATTTTTATATGAATTTGAAAATTTTAAAAAATATGATGAATTAATATTTGTAGAAAGATTTTTAGAAAATAAATGTTTCATTAGATTTTCAAAGACATTATTAAATATATATACAAACACAATCGAATTAACAATTAATCGAAAACCTTATATAAATTATGAAAGTAAAGAATTAAAAGAAAAGATTGATTTATTATTAAAGAACTACAAAAAAATAATAATTACAACAAGATATGAAAAACAATTAGAGCGATTAAAACAATTATTTATAGATTATGGATATAAAAATTTAGTGTTAGTAAATAAAATAGAAGAAGTAATTGAAAAAGATTTTCATTTTGGAATATTAAAATTATTGTTATTTAATTCATTATATTTTGAAAAAGAGAATATAATAATAATACCAGAAGATTTGTTATATAATGAAGAAGAAAATTATTTTTATCAATGGACACAAATAGATACAAAAAAAATAAAAGAAATCCAGAAAATATCAGATTTAAAAGAAAATGATTATGTAGTGCATTGGGAATATGGAATAGGCATTTATAAGGGCTTGGAAACATTGACAGTAGAAGGGGTAAAGCGCGATTTTTTACATATTCAATATGCAAATGATGGTGAGTTATATTTACCGCCAACAGAATTTAAGTATTTAAGTAAATATATAAATTATGATGATACGAAAAAAATAGAATTATCAGATTTAAATAAAAGAAATTGGAATAAAATAAAATATCGAGCAAAAAAGAAAATCGAAGAAATTGCATACGAACTAATGGAATTATATTCAGCAAGATTAAGTAATAATGGGTATAAATTTAAGGGTGATACACAAGAACAATTATTATTTGAATCAAGATTTAGTTATGAAGAAACGCCAGACCAATTAAAAGCAATAGCAGAAGTAAAAAAAGAAATGGAAAGTGGCAAGATAATGGATAGACTAATATGTGGAGATGTAGGATATGGAAAAACAGAAGTAGCAATAAGAGCAGCATTTAAAGCAGTGCAAAATAAGAAACAGGTTGTGATATTAGTTCCAACAACAATTTTATGTCTACAACATTATGATTTATTTAAAAAGCGATTTCAAGGATTTAATGTAAGAGTTGAATTTATAAGTAGATTTAAAAATAGAAGTTTACAAAAAGAAATAATAAAAAATTTAAAAGAAGGAAAAATAGATATAATAATTGGAACACATAGATTATTACAACCAGATATAGAATTTAATGATTTAGGATTGTTAATAATAGATGAAGAACAAAGATTTGGAGTAAAGGCAAAAGAAAGGATAAAATTATTAAAAAAGAATGTATCAGTATTAACATTAACAGCAACACCAATACCAAGAACATTGCATTTAAGTTTAAGTGGAATACGAGAAATAAGCATAATAAATACATATCCAAAAAATAGATTACCAATAAAGACAATAATAACAGAATATGACGAACAAATAATAAAAAAGGCAATATTAAATGAATTAAAACGAGGCGGACAAATTTATTTTGTTCATAATAATATAGAAACATTACCAGTAATGTCAAATCGGATAAAAAATTTAGTGCCACATATACGGCTAAATATAGTGCATAGCAAAATGAAAGCAGAACAAATTGAGAAAATAATGTATGAGTTTTATCAGAATAAATTTGATTTATTATTATGTACGACAATAATAGAAAATGGATTAGATATACCAAATGTAAATACAATAATAATAAATAATGCAGAAAATTTTGGATTATCTCAATTACATCAATTAAGGGGACGAGTAGGAAGAACAAATATTCAGGCATATGCATTTTTATTTCATAAAGGAATAGATAAAATAAATGAAGAAGGAAAGAAACGATTAAATGCATTAAAAGAATATGCATATTTAGGTTCTGGTTTTGAATTATCAATGAAAGATTTACAGATACGCGGAGCAGGAAATATATTAGGTGAAGAACAATCAGGAATAATTATGGATATAGGATATGAATTATATTGTCAGATATTAAAAGAGACATTGGATGAATTAAAAGAAAAAGAACATATAAAAAAAGAGAGTGTGATTGTAGATTATAATATATCAGCATATATACCAGAAGATTATATAAGCGATGTAATAGATAGAATACAGATATATAAAAGAATATTAAATGCAGAAAAAGACGAAGAAATAGAAGAGTTAATAGAAGAAATAGATGATAGATATGGCAGAATACCAAAACCATTAAGATTATTATTTGAAATAGGAAAAATAAAAATAATAGCAAGAAATAAGGAAATAAAAGAAATAACAATAAGACAAAATGAAATAATAATAGAATTTATCGAACCACCAATTGATAGGTTAATAGAATTAAAAAATAAATTATATAATTTTACAGGCTATGGTGGGAAAAAGAATTCAATAATATTTGGTCCATATAGAGATGAAATACAGATGTTAAATGAGATAAAATTATTTTTGAAGGAATTATAAAAGAATTTTAGAATAATAAAATTTAATTTTTTTGGCTAAACTTAAAAAATCAAGTTCAACTAATTTTAAAAGAGAATCAATATCACCAGCAGGTATAAAAGAATCAGGAAGGCCTAAATTTATTATACTTTTTTTATTATCAAAGAAATTTTGATTAATTAAATAATTAATCATAGCTCCCATTCCGCCGATAACAGAATTTTCTTCAATGGTAAAAATAAGAGAAGAATTATGTATAATATCTTTAATAGAATTAAAATTAAGAGGTTTTAAGAAGCGGAGATTTATAAAATTACAATTTATATTTTCTTTGTTTAATTCAATAATAGCTTTATATGCTTCATTAACCATAGAACCAATAGCAATAATTAAGATTTTATTTTGCTCATTATTTATTATTATTTCAGGTTCACCTAAAATTAAATCAGAATTTGAATTAATAAAATTTTCAGCATATCTTCGAGGATAGCGAATAGCAGAAATTTTATTAGAATTCACAGCAAAGTTTAACATTTTACGAAATTCAATTTCATCTTTTGGAGCCATAATAATAATGTTTGGAATATGAGATAAATAAGAAAAATCAAAGGCACCGTGATGAGTAGGACCATCTTCACCAACCAAACCAGCTCTATCAATTGTAAAAATAATAGGTAAATTTTGTAAAGCAACATCGTGAATAATCTGGTCATAAGCGCGTTGTAAAAATGTAGAATAAATAGTAACAACAGGTAAAAAACCAGCTTTCGCTAAACCAGCAGCAAAAGTAACAGCATATTCTTCTGCAATTCCAACATCAAAGAAGCGCTGAGGAAATTTTTTTTCGAATTCAGTAAGACCACATCCTTCTGCCATAGCAGCAGTGATAGCAATTATTTTTTCGTTTGTTTCTGCAATTTTAATTATTTCTTCGCCAAAAATTTGAGTATATGTTTTTGCAGTAGAACCATTTTTATTTGTAGGTGCAGAAACACCGTGAAAAGTAATAGGTTTTTCTTCTGCATCTTTATAACCTTTTCCTTTTATTGTTTTAATATGTAAAATAATAGGGTAATTTAATTCTTTTATTTTTTTTAAGATATTAATCAAATCTTTAATATTATGACCATCAATAACACCAAAATATTTTAAACCTAAATCTTCAAATAAAACCTGAGGTAATAAAAGAATTTTAATACTTTCTTCTAATCTGTGTAAAATTTCAGTTGCTTTATTATGAAAACGAAATTTTTTAATAATATTATCAATTTCAGATTTTAATCTATTATAAATTGGCGTAGCCATAATTTTACTTAAATATTCTGAAATAATTCCAACATTTTTAGAAATGGACATTTCATTATCATTTAAAATAATTATTAAATCATTTTTTCTATGACCAACATTATTGATTGCTTCATACGCTAAACCACTTGTAAGCGCCCCATCGCCAATAACAGCAATAATTTTATTTTTTTCTTTTTTAATGTCACGAGCTTGTGCTAAACCAGAAGCAAGAGCAATAGAAGTGCTTGAATGACCAACAATAAATAAATCGTGCTCACTTTCATTTGGATTAGGAAATCCACTTAAACCCTGATATTTACGAAGAGTATGAAATTTTTCATAGCGACCAGTTAAAAGTTTATGAGCATAAGATTGATGCCCAACATCCCAGATTATTTTATCTTCTGGTGAATTAAAAACATAATGTAAAGCAATTGTTAATTCAACAGTGCCTAAATTCGAGGAAAGATGACCACCATTTTTTTGAACAGTTTCAATTATTACTTCTCTTATTTCTTCTGCTAATTTTTCTAATGATGAATAATTAAATGATTTAATTATTTCAGGTCCTTTAATTAAAGGTAATAATTTTTTCATAGTTTATTTTTCTCTAAATTTTAAAAATTGAGCTAACTCAACAAAAAAATCTATATTTTTATTTTTAATTTTTTGAATTTCTTTAATAGCATTATTTATATAGTTTTCGCATAACTCTTTTGTCTTATCAATTCCAAATAATCTTATATAAGTCATCTTTTTTTTAGCTTCGTCAGTTCCAGTATTTTTTCCTAATATTTTACTATCACCTAATTGATTAAGTAAATCATCACTAATTTGAAAAGCATTACCAAAATTATAAGCATAATTAGTTAAAATTTTTAATTCGTTTTCAGGTGCAGAAGATAAGATAGCGCCAATTTTTATACAAGCGATTAGTAAGGCAACAGTTTTTTTTTCGTGAATAAATTTAATAGTGTTATATTTTGGTTTTTTATTTTCATTTTCTAAATCAGCCACCTGCCCCGCCACCATGCCATCAATACCAGAATTTATACTTAATATTCTAATTGCTTCAATAATTTGTGCAGGTTTTATATTTGTATTTTTATCATTACAAAAATATTCAAAACACAAAGTAAGAAGAGCATCACCCGCTAAAATTGCAAGTGCTTCATTAAATTTTTTATGGACTGTAAGTTTACCGCGGCGATAATCGTCATTATCAAGTGCAGGCAAATCATCATGAATTAAAGAATAAGTGTGAAGCATTTCAATACCAAAGGCAAAAGGTAAAACATCATTTTTTTTAAGGTTATATAATTCTGCTGTTTTTGTTAATAATAAAGGGCGCAGTCTTTTACCACCATTTAATAAAGCATATTTTACAGCTTGATAAATTGAAATAGGTTTTTTGTTTTTAAATTTTTTTGTTAATTCTTTTTTAAGTTGGTCGTCAAACCATTTTTGATATTTAATAATTTCATTTTCAATTTTTTGGTTTCGCATAAAAAAATATAATAATTCAATATTTAAAAAAGTCAATAATTAATTAAATCATAAAATTTTAAGAGAGAATAATTTTTTGTTTAATGATATAAGTGTTAATAATTATTTGAATTTAATGAACATTTTATGAAAAAATTTTTAAAATTATGTTTTGGCGATTTTGTATTGAAAATAATAAATGAGAGATATTTCAAAATCAGAAAATATCCCAGACATGGTATACCCCTTTGCAGCATTACGAATAATAAGTA
>DAONJL010000045.1:0-21459 GCA_035405645.1 bacterium
AAACATATCCATTTTCAACTAATTGTTCAAAATTACTTATTCCATAAGGCAATTTAAATTTCATATTTTTTATTTTATAAAATTCATTCAAAAATTTCAATAAAAAAGTTTAATTATAATATTTTGTTATATGGGGAATTGTGAATGTCAAAAGTAAAAAATATATATTTTTCTCTATCTATAGTTCGGCACTTATATATTTTTGGTGATTATATAAATTTGTGTAATCCTTTTTTTAAAATTCTACATTACTTTGAATTTTTGAATTAGAAAAAATAATAAAGATTAGTAATAATACCATTAATTATATTAACAGAATTAGAACTACAAAAAGAAGACATAGATAAAATGAATATTAGGTGCGAAGCAGTGCTAAAAAAGAGACAAAAAGATATATCTGAATTATTAAGAATAACAAAGCAACTAATGAGCATAGGTGAGGTGAAAGAAAAAGGTGAAGAAGAACAAATAATAGATGAAAGAATTTCAAAAAATGCAATAAGAGATAGATATTATACAGAATTTAAAGAAGATAAAGAAATGCGGGTATTATATATAGAAGCATTAGAAGATTTAATTAATTGTGCTAAACAATTTAAAGAATATTTTGAAAAAGAACAATATGAGGAATTAAGCAAATTAGCACATAATAAAAAGAGTTCGCTTGGTTCTTTAAAATTATCACATTTTTATGAGATATTAGTAAAAGTAGAAGAAAATATAAGAGTGAAAAATTATCGAGAATTAAAAGAATTAATTGAAAAATTAGAGCAAATGATTTCAGAGATACCAGCAGAAATAATAAGAGGAAAAGCAGAGAAAGAAGTAGAGTATAAAATAGAAAAAATAAGTAAAAAGAAATATAATATATTAATAGCAGAAGATAATGCTATAAATCGCAAATTTATAAATGCCTTATTAAAATCAGATTTGAATAGATATAATTTATTTTTTGCTGAAAATGGCGAGGAAGCATTAAAAATATTAGAGGAGCAAGAGATAGATTTAATATTAATGGATATTCAGATGCCAGTAATGGATGGAATGGAAGCAACCCGTAGAATACGGCAAAATAACAAATATAATAATTTACCAATAATTGCATTAACAGCACATGCATTAGTAGGAGACAAAGAAAAGTTTATTAGTATAGGTTGTAATGATTATTTAACAAAGCCATTTAATAAAAAAGATTTATTTGATATGCTTGAAAAATATTTAGAGAGTTAGTTAGAATATATGATGATTGCACAATCAGAAAAAATTATTGATGATAAAATTGAGAGTATTTTATCGTTAATTTTTGAAAAGACGGGCAATGACTATTCGCAATATAAAAGAGGCGTAATTATAAAAAGAATTAGACGAAGAATGAGTATTGTAAAATGTTCTGATTTAGATGAATACTTAAAATATCTATTAGAAAATGAAGACGAAATAATAAATTTACATAAATCATTTACAATAAAAGTGACAAATTTTTTTCGGGATTTAAATGAATATAAAACATTTAATAATCTTATTTTACCTGAGTTAATAAAAAATAAATATTTTTTTTTGAAAGAAAATAATCTTATCCAGAATGAAAATGAAGAATATATTCCATTAATTAAAGTATGGAGTGTTGGTTGTTCGATTGGATGTGAACCATATTCATTAGCAATTTTATTTCATAGATACTTAAATTTAGTAAAGAAAAAAATTAATATCCAGATATTAGCAACTGATATTGATGATGATTCACTTGAATATGCAAAAAAAGGTGTTTTTGAAAAATATTTTTTAAATGATATTCCAATAGAATTATTTGATAAATATTTTATAAGAACAGAAGCTTATAAATATACTATAAATAATGAAGTAAAAAATTTAGTTGAATTTCAAAAACATTCTATTATTTCTGATAAACTATTTTATGGATTTGATTTAATTATTTGCCGAAATTTAATTATTTATTTTTTGAACTCATTACAAAATAAGATATTAACAAGATTAATTAATAGTTTGAATATTGGTGGTTATCTATGGCTTGGCAAATCTGAATTTATTCCATCCTCATTAAAACATTTAGTCCGACCAATAAATAATAAAACAAAAATTTACATAAAAATCTAAAATTAAATGTTAGCAGTTCTATAAAAAAAAGTAATGTTTATATAAATCAAAAAAATATCTTTAATGAATAAAAAAATTGACAAATAAAAAATAAATAATATAAAATCTTATTAAAAAAATATTAATTCCAGGCAGGCGATAAAAATGGAAAAAGATATAATACAAAAAAATATAGAAGAAGAAATAGTAAAAACAGTAGTAAAAAATGTAGTTGAGCGAATAATAAAAGAAAAAAATGTAATTTCACAATTTAGCAATATTTCAGAGAAATATAAAATACCATTAGGTGTTTCAGTTCGGCATATCCATATAACAGAAGAGCATTATAAAATATTATTTGGTGAAACAGCGAAATTAGAAGTATTGCGTTATTTAAGACAGCCTGGTGAATTTGCTTCAAAATCAACATGCACAATAGTAGGACCGAATATGATAGCAATAGAAAATGTGCGAATACTTGGACCACATCGAAAATTTACACAGGTAGAATTAGCAAAAACAGATGCAATAACAATAGGTATCAAGAATTTGCCATTGCGCAATTCAGGCGATGTAGCAAATTCAGCACCTATTACAATAGTAGGACCAAAAGGTTCAATATATTTAAAAGAAGGTGCAATTCGCGCATGGCGACATATACATTTAGATTTAGAGGCAGCGGCATATTATAATTTAAAAGATAAAGATATAGTAAAAGTTCGAGTGCCTGGTGAAACAAGTGTTATATTTGAAAATGTAATAGTCCGTGTTAGTCAGAATTATTTACCTGAATTTCATATTGATACAGATGAAGCAAATGCAGTAGGATTAAAAGAAAATACAGAAATAGAGTTAATAAAATAAGGAGGAAAAAATATGTCAAGTTTATTAATTAAAAACGGAACAATAATAACATTAGGAGAAAATAATCGAATGATTGAAGATGGTGCTATTTATATTGAAGATGGAATAATTAAAGAAATAGGTAGTTCCAAAGAATTAAAGAAAAAATATAAAGATGTAGATGAGAAAATTGATGGTGAAAATAAAGTAATAATGCCGGGCTATATAAATGCACATCATCATTTGTATTCAACATTTGCAAGAGGAATGAGTTTGAAAGATGAAGCACCAGTAAATTTTGTTCAAATACTTGAAAGATTATGGTGGCGTTTGGATAAAGCATTAAAAGAAGAAGATATTTATTATAGTGCAATGATACCTTTAATTGATTGTATTAAAAAAGGTGCAACAACAATAATAGACCATCATGCAAGTCCTTATAATATAACAGGAAGTTTAAATAAAATAAAAGAAGCAGTAAAATTAGCAGGTATTCGTGCGTGTTTATGTTATGAGGTTTCTGATAGAGATGGTGCAGAACGAGCAGAAGAAGGATTACGCGAGAATTATAATTTTATAAAACAATGTCAAAGAGAAAATGATCCTTTTATTAGTGCATTATTTGGCTTGCATGCTTCTTTTACAGTATCAGATGAAACAATGAATAAAGCAGTAGCAATGGCAAAAGAATTAAATGTTGGTTTTCATATACATACAGCAGAAGATAAAGCAGATGTAGAAGAATGTTTAAAAAAGCATAATATGCGTGTTGTTGAACGATTTCAAAAATTAAATATATTAGGGGCAAAAACAATAACAGCACATTGCATACATATAAATGAGGGCGAAATGGATTTATTAAAAGAAAGTGGAACGAATGTAGTGCATAATCCACAATCAAATATGAATAATGCAGTAGGCACGGCAGATGTATTAAAAATGTTATCAAAAGGAATACCAGTAGGTCTTGGTAGTGATGGTATGACATCAGATATGTGTAAAGAAATGAATGCAGCTTGTTTAATACATAAGATAACAAAACAAGACCCACGCGTAGCATTTGTAGAACCACCAACAATGTTATTATTTAATAATGCAAAGATAGCAAATAAATTTTTCCCTGTTAAATTAGGTGAAATTTCAGTTGGTGCAGCAGCAGATATAATTTTAATTGATTATATACCACCTACCCCAATGACAATAAATAATTTCTTTGGACATTTTATTTTTGGCATAGCAAGTTCACCAGTTGATACAACAATAGTTGGTGGTAATATTTTAATGAAGAAGAAAAAATTAACTATAATTGATGAAGAAGAAATATGTGCAAGAAGTAGAGAATTAGCAGCCAGATTATGGGAAAGATTTTAAATAAAAAAATAGATAATAAAGTTACTTAAAAAAACTGATGAAATATAAATTTTTTATAATGTTATTTTTTTTAGTAAATTTGATAAATATGAAAGAACAGAAAATAATTAAATTACCCAAACCAGAAAATATTAGTAAAATTTCAATAGAAGAAGCATTATTAAAAAGGCGGTCAATTAGAGAGTATAAAGATGAAGCATTAACAATAAAGGAAGTATCACAAATATTATGGTCAGCACAGGGTATCACAGAACCAAAAAAGAAATTTAGAACAGCACCATCAGCAGGTGCTATTTTTCCTTTAAATATTTATTTAGTAGTTAATAAAGTAGAAAATATTGAAAAAGGAATTTATAAATATTTACCTGAAACACACGAAATAATTCAGTTTTTAAATGAAGATAAAAGAGAGGATATTTACAAAGCGTGCTTACAACAGAGTTGTATTAAAAATGGTGCAATCATAATTGTGATTACAGGTAATTTTGAAAAAATTAAAAAAAGATATAGTGAGCGTGGTGTAAGATATACATATATTGAAGTTGGTCATTGTTCACAAAACATTTATTTGCAATGTGTATCATTAAATTTAGGAACAGTTGCAGTTGGTGCTTTTTATGATGAAGAGGTAAAAAAAATATTAAAACTACCTGATGAAGAAGAACCTTTATATTTAATGCCAATCGGTAAAATAAAGGATTAGAATATGAAACGAGTATTATTGATAGATGATGCAAAAATAACAATAAATATGTTAACTGACATACTTTTATCAAATGGTTATGATGTATGTGGCATAGCAGAAAATGGTGAAGAAGGTTTTGAAAAATATAAAGAATTAAATCCTGATATAGCAATAATTGATATTACAATGCCACAGGTAGATGGTATAAAAGGAATAGAATTAATAAAAACTTATGATAAAAATGCAAAAATAATTGTTTGTTCTGCAATTGGACAGAAGCATATTGTTTTAAAAGCAATTAAAGCAGGTGCTGCTGAGTATATATTAAAACCATTTGATGAAAAAAAAGTAATTAATTCAATAAGAAAGGTTTTAAATCAATAGTAAATATATTTAATGAAATTAAAAAAAATAAAAACATTTAATTTTAAAAATTTTTTTATATTCTTTATTATCTTATTTATTTTATCAATTTTTTTTTATTACATTCCACTTTTTCAAAAATTTGAATTAAAATTACTTGATTTAAAATATCAATTAAGACCAAAGATAAAAATTCATCCTGATGTAGGTTTTATTGATTTTGATGATGCCTCAATTGAATTATGTGGTCCCTGGGTTTGGCCTCGAAGTCGGCAAGTTGTTCTTGCAAAGACATTATCTTTTTATAAAACAAGAATAGCAGGTTATGATGTCTTTTTTTCTGAACCATCAAAAATAATTTTTGATGTTAATAAATTAAAAAATTTTTTAACAAATCTAAATAATCAACTATTATCACTATCAAATAGAAATGATATAAATAAGATAAATGAATTAGTAAAAGAAGAAATAGAAAAAGCTTTTAAAGATGAAGATAATGAATTTGCTGCTGCATTAAAAGAAGCAAATTTATTTTATTTAGGTTCATTTATGGTTTCACCATCTTCAACATCAACAGCAGGTTTAATAGGAGTTCAAAAAGAAACTGAAGAAATTAAAAAGAGATTCAGTGAAGATAAAAGAAAAGTAATTGAATATTTAAAAAGTAAAAGTATTAAAGCAGATGAATTATTAAGAACAAATTTATACAAATCAGTTGATATTGTTGTTCCAATAGAAAAATTTACTGCATCAGTATGCGGTGTTGGATTTGCCCAGATAATAAAAGACCTTGATGCAAGTGTCCGTTTATTTCCTATTTCTTTATACTATGATGATTATGCATTTCTGGCTTTATCTTTTATGATGTCACTTGATTTATTAGGAATAAATTTACAAGATATAAAAATAAAGCCTGGTGAATATATTGAATTACCACCTGTTCAATTATTTAATTCAAATAAAAAAGAAAAAATTAGAATTCCAATTGATGAACATTGTCAGATGCTTGTTAATTGGGCTGGTGCTTTTAATGAAGCTTATTTGCATATTTCTTATAAAACAATTTCAGAATATTATGCGTATATTATAGCAAAACAACTTATAAAGAAATATGAACCAAAAATAGAGAATTATAATTTTATAAAAAACATATTAAAAAATGAAATTTTGAGTGAGGAATTAGTAGAAAAAGAAAGTGTTGATGAAATTGTAAAGAGTATTGTTATTAGTTATATATTAAGCAATTATTTAGATAATAATAATGAAATTAAACCAGAAATAAAAGAGAAATTATTAAGTGAGATAAGTGAGGAAAAATTAAATGTAATTAAAAATCAGATAATTCTTTGTAATTACTTTGAAAAAAATATAAAAACAAAAAGTGGTTATAATGAAATATTAAATGATTTAAAATTAGAAGATAATATATATTTAAGGGAATCATATAAAAATGTAGAATGGTTTGCCAAAAATAGAAATATAACAGAAGCAAAACCATATTATTTTCCACCACCAGTAAAAGTAAATCAAAATGGTCATTACATTGATTTTTCACCTGTTGATTTGCAAAATAAAATTTTTATGATTGGCTTAACAGGTGCTGGAACAATCGATTTGAATCCAATGCCATTTGAACAAGCAACACCAATGGTAGCATTGCATACTAATGCAATAAATATGTTTTTAACAGGGCAGTATCTCTATTTTCCAGATAAATACTGGCAATATTTAGCGCCATTTTTCGCAGTTTTTATTACTGTTCTTATTACACTTTTATTTTCACCTGTTATTGCTTTTTTCAGTAGTTTAGTGATTATTTTGATTTTATGGTTTTTATCATATAATTATTTCTGGCTTTATAAAAATACCTGGGTTTATTCCTTTGTCCCATTTTTTTCTGTTCTTGTTTCTTATTTAACAATATTAATTTATAAATTTATTCTTGCATTAAAAGAAAAGAAAAAAGTTCGTAGTATTTTTTCGACAATGGTATCACCTGCTGTGTTAAAATTAATGGAAGAAAATCCAGATAGATTTTCTTTAACAGGCGAGAGAAAAGAAGCAACAATGATGTTTTCTCTGGTTGTTAATTTCGCTAAAATAATTAAAAGTTCTAATCCAGACGAATTGAGTAGTATATTAAGTATTTATTTAACACCAACAAGTGAAATTATTATGGATTATGGTGGATATATTGATAAATATGAAGGGCATATTATAATGGCAGATTTTGGCGTGCCACTTGATGATAAAGACCATTTCTGGAAATGTGCGTATTCTGCTATTGAACAACAGTTAGATATAAGAAGTTTTCAAAAGTATGTAAAAATTCGATTTGGAATTGATGTTTATACAGCAACAGGAATAAATTGTGGTTATGTATCAGCAGGGAACATGGGTTCGGAAAAAAAGTTTCAATATACAGTGATGGGTGATGCAGTTAATGTTGCTGCGCGTTTTATGCCTGCTAATTTTATTTATAATTCAAGAATATTAACTGGTAATGAAACTTACGAAAAAATAAAGGATTATATTCACTCTCGTCATATTGATAAATTATTATTAAAAGGGAAAACGCGACCAACAGATTTATATGAAATTCAAGGATGGCGCTCTGATGTTTATTTAAAATTATTAGAAAATAAAGATGTGCCTGAATCATTTTTTACTCGTATTTCAAAAGCACCCCCTGAAAAAATTATTGGTTATATTAATTTCTGGAAAGAAAAATATGAAGATACAAATAATGAATTAGCAAAAGAAATTTATGAATTTTTTTTAAAATTTAAAGAAGAAACATTAGAGCGAATTTTATTAGGCAATCAATTTGAATTTTTAAAATATCATAAAGAAACAAATTTATTAATACAGGAAATAGAAAAGATATATTTAAAGGAAGTTAAAAGATTTATTTTTAAAGCAGATAATTATAATGATTTAATAGATAAATGGATTTTGTATGTTGATGAAAAATTAGAAGAATTTAAAAAGTTTTATCATCACAATATGTCATCGATAAATTCAATGCAATTTGCTGATATTGAAACACGATTATCTGTTTTAAAAAATAAACTTGAATTAAGTAAAAATAAATTTGTTTACTATGAGGGAATAGAAGAAGAAATAAAAAATATATTTGAACAATTAAAAGAATTTTTAATGAAATTAGAAAATTTTTCAATTGAAGAAATCAGAAAAAAAATTTTAGAATTAAAAATGAAATATGATGAAGCAGCAAAAAATTTTTACAAATCGCAAATAAAACCTGAAAATAAAAAGTATTTATTAATGATGTCAGAAGTTGGCACAATAACAGAACGCATAAGAAAAAATAATGAATTATATGAATTAGCATTAATAGAATATTGGAAAAGAAACTGGGATGGTGCAATTGAATTATTTACAAAAGCAAAAGAGATACGACCGGATGATGGACCAACAAATGCATTATTAGAAAGAACAAAAAATTATAAAATTAGTCCGCCGCCAGATAATTGGCAGGGTGAATTTATCCAGACAAAAAAATAGTTGAAATGATAAATATTTTATTTTATAATTAAAATAATTTTATTTTTTTAGGAAAGGGCAAAAGATGAAAAAAATAGTTGTTGTAGAAGATAATACATCATTATTAAATTTAATAAAATTTAATTTATTAAAACATAACTTTGAAGTATTAACAGCAACAAATGGAAAAGAAGGGTTAAAAGTAATTAGAGATAATAATCCAGATTTAATAATAACAGATTTAATGATGCCAATTCTTGATGGGCTTTCAATGATAAAAGAAATAAAAAAAGATGAAAAATTAATGAATATTCCGATAATAATATTAACAGCAAAAAATTCAATATCAGATAAAATACATGGTTTAGAAGCAGGTGCAATAAAATATTTATATAAACCATTTGAATTTGAGGCATTACTTCAAACAATAAAAGAAATAAAGCATTTATCAGGCGATTTTAAAGTTCAATTATTAGCACCAAATAAAGTTATTTTTGATTTAAAGCAAAATATAAATTTTTTAAATGAGGTTTCAAAATTAATTGATGAATTGACTACTGCCAATGTTGTAGTTGTTAATGAAACAGAAAGAATAAAAAATATATTTTCAAAATTTTATGAGAAATTTAATAAAGAGGTCAAAGATTTATCTGATATATGGATTAAAGTTGGCTATTATTTTTCAAAAGAAAAATTATTTTTAAAAATAGGATGGAATAAAAAGAATTTATTTAAATCATTAAAAGATGATTTTGCTTTTATTACTAATTATGTTGATGCTGTTTCTTTTGATGATAAACAAAATTCTATTTTATGTGAAATTCATTTAAAATCATCTGAAATCAAATAAATAATTTAATATGAAACAACAGAATAAAATAATCAGTATGACAGGCTATGGGATTGGCAGATATGTGAAGAATGATACATTTTGTATTGCTGAAATATCTTCAATAAATAGTAAATCATTTGATTTATTCTTAAAAGCAGATGAGAGTTTATATATTTATGAAACAAAAATAAAAACAATAATTCAAAAAGAATTAGTTCGTGGTAGAATAAATTTAGTAATAAAAACTAATTTATTTAATAAAGGTAAAAAAATTTTTATTGATAGAGAAAAAATAAATAATTATATATTAGAAATAAAGAAGATAAAAAAAGATTTTGAATTTA
Organism: bacterium; assembly: GCA_035405645.1. GTDB lineage: Bacteria > JAGOBX01 > JAGOBX01 > DAONJL01 > DAONJL01 > DAONJL01. Next base: position 10,040 of record DAONJL010000045.1, read on the forward strand.
CTGATGAAAATTTAGTAAAGATATTAGAATTACCTGATGTAATAAATATTTTTCAGGATATTTCAGAAGAAAAAAGTATTTTAGAAATAATTATAAAGACTATAAAAAAAGCAATTACAGAATGCCAGAAAATGCGGCTAAAAGAAGGTTATGAAATATGGCAAAATTTAGAGATTGAATTAAAAAAAATAGAAAAAAACATAAAAACAATAAAAAAAAATAAAGATAAAATTGTTAAAAAATATAATGAAAATTTCAAAAAGAAATTACCTGATTTTATTAATAAAAATTTAGATAGTGAAATAGAAAAGAGAGTTTTACTTGAACTCGCATTATATGCTGAAAAATCAGATATAACAGAAGAAATTACAAGAATAGAAAGCCATATAAAACAATTTAGAGAAATAGTCAAAAATAATAATTTTGAAAAAGGTAAAGTATTAAATTTTTTAATGCAGGAATTTTTAAGAGAAGCAAATACATTATCAGCAAAATCAAATGATATATTAATTACACAATTAGCAATAGAAATAAAGAAATCAATAGAAACAATTCGCGAACAAATATTAAATATTTTATAGTAATTATGAAAGGAAAATTAATTGTCATATCAGCACCATCAGGAGCAGGTAAATCAACAATATGTGATGAATTATTAAAACGCGTAGATAATATAATTTTTTCAATTTCAGTTACAACAAGACCGCGTCGCACAAACGAAATAGATGGTGTGGATTATTTTTTTATTTCAGAAAAAGAATTTAAAGAAATGATAGAAAAAAATGAATTACTTGAATGGGCAAAAGTTCATAATAATTATTATGGCACACCAAAAGATTTTGTTATAAAAAATTTGGAAGCAGGAAAAGATGTTTTATTAGATATAGATGTTCAAGGTGCAGAGCAGGTTCGCCAAAAAACTAATGATGCAATTTTTATTTTTATTATGGCACCATCATTAGAAGAATTAGAACGGCGATTAAGAAATAGAAAAACAGATAGTGAGGAATCAATCCAGCGCCGTCTTGCAAATGCTAAAAAAGAATTGGAATATAAAGATAAATATGATTATATTATTATAAATGATATAGTAGAAAAAGCAGTTAATGAAATTATAGAAATAATAAAAATGAATAGAAAAAAATAATGATGAAACAAATAGGAGCGTTTTTATTTTTAACTGGTCTTATAATATGTATTGTTGGTATTTTATTATTTTTTTCTGATAAAATAAAGTTTATTGGTAAATTGCCTGGTGATATTTTAATCAAAAAAGATAATTTTACTTTTTATTTTCCTATCACTACATCAATTTTATTGTCAATTATTATTTCAATTTTATTATATTTTTTTAGAAAATGAATAATAATAAAAATATTTCATTACAATTATTAAAAAAAATAAAAAAATTAAAAGATAAGAAATATCGAGAATTGTATGATTTACATTTAGTTGAAGGAATTAAAAATAATATTGAAATAATAAGAAGAAAGAAATATCCAGAATTTCTTCTTTATAGTAAAGAAATTGAATGTCCTGAAATATTTAATAACAAAAATTTTGAGACATATAAAATCAAAGAGAAAGAATTAAAACAAATATCAACAATAAAGACGCCACAACCAATAGTAGGTGTTTATAAAAATGAGTTAAAAGAAGAAATAAATTTTGAGAAAGCAGAAAATTTAATTTTACTTGATAGAATTCAGGACCCTGAAAATTTTGGTGCTATTATCAGACTTATTATTGCATTTAATTTTGATGGTATTTTACTTTTAAAAAATTCAGTTGATATTTTTAATCCAAAAGTGGTGCGTGCTGCAACAGGTCTGCATTTGTTTGTTCCAATTAAGTATTTATCAAATGAAAATGAAATAAAAGAAATTAAAAATAAATTTAATTATAAAATTTTTTGTGCTGATGTTAATGGTGAATATTTAGAAAAAAATAAATTTACAAATGAAAAAAAAATTTTAGTATTTGGCAATGAAGGAAGCGGTATTTCAAAATCAATAAAAGAATTTGCTGATAAAACTTTTACTATCAAATTATTTAATAATGTTGATTCCTTAAATATTGCAACTGCTGTTGCTATTTTTTTGTGGGAAATAAAACGGGGATAAATTAATGCTTTTAAAGATTTTTATTTTACTTATTATTATTGCTATTATTTTGAAATTATTTGTTATGTTTTATGAACATAATATGATTTTTTTCCCAGACCATAACATTTCTGTTTTTCCTGAAAATTTAAAATATGAAGATATTTATTTTACAAATTCAGAAGGCATAAAATTAAATGGCTGGTTTTTTCCTGCTGCAAGTAATGAAGTTATTTTATTCTGTCACGGTAATGGGGGCAATATAAGTCATAACATTAGTTTTATTCAATTTATTTATAGTTTGGGTTATTCGATTTTTATTATTGATTATCGTAATTATGGTAATAGTGCTAAAATAAAACCAGATGAAGCAGGAATTTATAATGATGGTGAAGCAGCATATAATTATTTAATAAAAGAAAAAAAATATAAACCAGAAGAAATAATATTATGGGGTCATTCATTAGGCACCACTGTTGTTTCTTATATTGCTGATAAATATCAATGTAAATGTTTAATTCTTGAATCACCTTTTACTAATGCTGTTGATATGTCAAAAATAATAATTCCTTTTTTACCTTTAAAATATTTTATGAGAGTTAAATTTAATAATTTAGAACGAGTAAAAAGAATAGATGTGCCAAAATTAATAATTCACGGCACAATAGATGAAACAATACCATTTTCACTTGGGAAAAAATTATATGAAAATGCAAAAGAACCAAAAGAATTTTATATAATAGAAAATGCAGGGCATAATAATATTTATCAAATTGGTGGAATAGAATATTTGAAAAAAATAAAAAATTTTATTGAAAGGGAAAAAAATAATGAATAATTACGAACGATTAAAAAAACACATAACAAACTATATAGAAAAAAGAGGGAAAGATTGGTCAAATAAAATACAAAATAAAGAATTAAAAAATTATTTATTTCAATGTCTGGAAAAGTGGCGCGCACTATATTTTAATGTATTTTTAAAAGATGAGAGATTTATAAGTATAGCAGAACCATTTGATGAAAATACTCTTGTTGACCCGTGCCAATATTATATGCGATTAGATGGTTCAATTATTTTTACAGAAGCAACTTTATATGATAACGACGGCGAAATAATCTGTGGTCATCCATTGCGTTTTCCTTATATGCGAGAAGTAAAAGCAAATTATTTTAGTCATAATATTGAACCTGATATTTTTGGCATTCAAATGAAATGTATCACAAAAGTAATACATAATGGGCGAAAAGATTATGGTCGGCAAATTCAGGAAGCAATAAAAATATTTGAAGCACAAAAAAATACAAAGTATCCAATTTTACCTTTTTATTTTCATAAGCAGAAAGTAAATGGCAGAGATTATAGCATAATTCAGACACCAATATTTCGCAGAGAAAATTTTGTTGTTTATTTTCCATTTAGAAAAGCATTTGAATATATGTATAAAGTAAAAAAATTTGAACCAGTAGTAAAAGGTGCTGATTGGTTATTAAATGAATCTCATAAATATCCATTTGCAAAATTTGGAAAAATAAATTGGTCAAATATTGGAGTAACAGGTTCAACATCATTTGGTGATATGAATGATAAAGAAGATTTTGATGTAGTATTATTAGATAATATTGAGCGACTTCGTTTATATCGTGATTTTATTTATGATGGCGTAAAAAATAATTTATTTGCAATGATTTCTAAAAGCAGAAAATTAAGAGTAATATTAAATCAAATCAAAATTCAATGTAATAATAATTCGCCAATGATATTTTGTTCTTTTTTAAATTTGGAAAATATTAAAAATGATTTTCTTTTTAGATGCAGAGTAAATATAATAGGTTCGATAGATTATTTTGAAGGGAAAGTATTAAGTGATGAAGAAAATATGTTAACACCGCCGCGAGTAAAATTATGTGAATTTAAAAAAGTCTATACAAAAACAAATTTTTGGTTATTTGATGGAATTTATTTAATACCAATGATGGGCACATCGCGAGGATTATATTGCAAAGGTGATAGAATAGCAGCAAGAAATTCATTGATTGTTGAATTTATTCCAGAACACAGCCAGAAATTTTATGCTATTGTATCTATTGGCTGGTATGATATAAATTTTATTTAATTTCTATTTTATGCAATTTACAAAATTTAATCAATTTATATTAGAGAAGTCAGAAGAAATCTATAATAAAATCTTAAATTCAAATAATTCTGCTGAAAATGAATTAAAATATTTTTTTAAAAAAAATCATTCACTTGGCAGTAATGATAGAAAAATTATAGCAGAAATAATTTATGAAATTTTAAAAAATAAAATTTTGTTAGAATATTATTTGACAAAAAATAAAATGACAATAAATGCTCGAAATATAATTTTGTTATTTTGTGTATTTAATAAAAAAATAGATAACATCAATAGAATAAATGCTAATCAAGAAATAAAAGAAATCATAGAAAAGATAAATAATTTTATTTATGAAGAAAATTTACCATTATCAATAAAATATTCAATACCAGATTGGTTAATTTCAGAATGGGCAGAATATTATAGTGAATTTGAAATAAAAAAAATATGCGAAGAATATCATAAAGAAGCAGCATTAATAATAAGAACAAATACAATAAAAATAAAAAGAGATGAATTAATAAAAAAATTAGAGGCGAATGGAATAGAAGCAAAACCAACAAAAATAAGTCCAGATGGAATAATAGTAGATAAGCGAAAAAATTTATTTGAATTAGAATTATTTAAAAAAGGGTATTTTGAAATTCAAGATGAAGGTAGTCAGATAATCTCATATTTAGCAGAAGCAAGACAGGGAATAAAAGTATTTGATGCTTGTGCTGGCGGCGGTGGTAAATCACTTCATATAGCAAATTTAATGAATAATAAAGGATTAATATATGCTTTTGATATAAATGAAAATAGATTAAAAAAAATAAAACCAAGAATAAAAAGAGCAAATATAAGTAATATAAGATTAATATTTGATAAAAAAAAAATAAAAAGATTATATAATAAATTTGATGTAATATTAATTGATACGCCATGCAGTGGTACAGGAGTAATAAGACGAAAACCAGATATTTTATTAAAATTAACAAAAGAAAAAATTGAAAAATTAAGTGAAGAACAATTAGAAATTTTAGATGAATACAATCCAATATTAAAAATAGGCGGTCGATTAATATATGCAACATGTTCAATACAAAAGAAAGAAAATGAAGAAGTAATAAAAAAATTTTTAGAAAGAAATAAAAATTATGAAATAATTCCAGTTAATGAAATATTAAAACGACAAAAAATAAGTTTAGAATTTTCAGATGAGTTTTTAAAATTATTACCAATAAAACATAATACTGATGGCTTTTTTGCAGCAGTATTAAAAAAAATTGAATAAATTTAATATTAAATTGTTTTTTATATAAATATGTAATTTTATTTAATGGAGTGAAAAAATATGAAGATAAAAATAATATTCTTTATTTTATTTATATCAACAATATGTTTTAGTGATACGATTTCATTATCATTATTAGAAGCAATAAAAATAGGTTTAAAAAATAATCTGGATATATTAGTTTCTGAATACAATATAAAAATACAGGAAAATAACATACAGAAAAGAGAAGCGGATTTTTCGCCTTATTTTTCAACTAATATATCATATAGAGAATATGAAAATCAAACTGGCGAATATAAAAATATAAATATAACAAATACAATAAGTAAAAAATTTGAAAGCGGAAATGAAATATCATTAAATCATCAATTGAATAAATTAGAAAATAGTTCTGTAAATTATACATCATCATTATCCTTAAATTATAATATGCCAATATTAAAAGACCGTGGTTCAAAAATTACAAAAACATTTTTGTATATAGAAAAGAATAATAAAGAGATTAGTGAGTATGAATTAAAGAATAAAATAAGAGGAACAATAAAAGAAATATTAAAAAATTATTGGGAAATAATATATAACAAAGAATTAATAAATGTAAAAAAACAGACATTAAAATTAGCAGAAGAGTTATATAATAATAATACAATGAAAGTAAAGTTAGGAGTATTAGCACCAATAGAAATAACAAGCGCAGCCGCAGGTGTAGCAGCCCAACAAGAAGGAATAATAATAGCAGAAAATAATTTAATAAGTTCACAGAATAATTTTATTACAAAATTAAACATACAGGGCGATATAACAAAATATAACATAACACTTGATTTAACTGATACACCGCAAATAAATACAGAAATTCCAGATGTAATAGAATCATATAAATATGCATTAGCGAATAATCCTGATTATTTGAAATTAAAGAAAGATATAGAAAATAGTAATTTAAAAATAGAGTATTATAAAAATCAATTATTACCAGAAATAGATTTAGTAGCAACATTAAGTGCAAATGGAATAAATCAAAATATTAGTAAAACATATAACTCATTATTTGAACCTGATTATCCAGATTATAAAATTACATTATCATTTACAATGCCAATAGGCAAGAAACGCGAGAAAGCAGAATATAATAATGAAGAATTAAATAAATTAAAACTAATAGCACAAATAAAAAATTTTGAAAATGAATTATTTAATAATATATTAAATTCAGTAAAAGAAATAGAAGCAACAATAAAACGAGTAGAAGCAGCAAATAAAGCAGTGAAATTAGCAGAAGAAAATTTAGCCGGCGAAATGAAAAGATATGAATTGCAACAAACAACAACTTATGATATTTTAAAATTTCAGGAAGCATTAGATACAGCAAGAAGTAAATTATTAAAAGCAATAATTGACAATCAAAATGCAGTAATAGAATATAGTGCAATAACAGGAAAAATATTTGATAAATTCAATATAATTATAAAATAAAGGAGAGAAAATGAAATACAAAATAATATCAATAATAATAATAATAATTTTAATTTTCGGTTGCTGGCGTGTTTATACAAAAATAAATGAGAATAAGAAAAATCAAAAGAAATATCAAAAGCAGGCAAATAAAGGCACACCAGTAACAATAGCCAAAATAGAATACAGAACATTAACAAAAAAAATAAATTTAATTGGTGATGTAGAAGCATATTTAAAAGCAGAAATATCAGCAAAAATAACCGGAGTAATTGATAAGATAAATTGTGAACTTGGCGATTATGTAAAAAAAGATGATGTTATAATAAAGATAAATGATAAAGAATATCAAGAACAATTAAATAATGCGAATATATCATATAAACTTGTATTAGTTTCTTATGAAAAACAAAAAATAGAATTAGAAAATTTAAAATCGCAATATGAACGAACAAAAGAATTATATCAAAATAATTTAACATCAAAAGAAAATTTTGAAAACATAGAAGCAAAATACCGAATAGCAGAAGCGAATTTAAAATATTTAGAAACACAAATAGAACAGGAAAAAATAAAGATACAGCAATCACAAATAAATCTTGATTATACAATAATAAGAGCGCCATTTAGTGGATTTATAAGTGATATTTATTATCAGAATGGTTCATTAGCAACTGCTGGTAAAGTTATTTTATCAATGGTAGATATAAGCAAAATAAAAATACAATTTGATATATCAGAAATGTATTATCCATTAATAAAAAAAGAAATACCAGTAAAATTTAAAGTGCCGGGCTTATCGCAAGAATTTTCTGGCAAAATAACAAATATATCACCAATATTGGATAATAAAAATCGAAGTGCAAAAATAGAAGTAACAGTAAATAATAATAATTATTTATTAAAACCAGGAATGACAGCAAATATAATCCTTGATATAATGAAATATGAAAATATACCTGTTGTTCCGCTTGATGCAATTTATACAATAAATGGAGAACAAGGAATATTTTTAATAAATGAAGATGACACAGTAAAATTTGTTAAGATAGAAATATTAGCGAGTGAAAATAATGTAGCAGGTATTTCATTGTTAAATGGCGAAATAATAAAGCCAGAACAGAGAATAGTATTAATTGGTGGTTATACATTAAAAACAGGCGATAAAGTAATAATAATAGAAGAAAGTGGAAATAAAAAAACTGGTAAGAAAAAAAAGATGGAGAACTAAAATGAAAATAACAGAAGTAGCGATAAATAGACCTATTACAATTTTAATGATAACATTAATAGTAATTTTAATAGGTGTAATTTCATTAATGAGAATACCAATAGATTTAATGCCAGATATAACATTACCATCATTGTCAATTTCAACAAGTTATGCAAATGTAGGTGCTGCAGAAATAGAAAGTTCAATAACAAAATTAATCGAGGAAGCAGTTGCCTCAATAGCAGATGTAGAAGATATAACATCAGTATCATCAGAAGGTTCGAGTCAAGTAACAGTTAATTTTAAATGGGGGAAAGATTTAGATGCAGCAGCGAATGATATACGCGAGAAATTAGATAGAATAAAAGGTAGATTACCAGATGATGCTGACGCACCAGTTATTTTTAAATTTGATTTAGCAGCAATGCCAATATTATTTTTAGGCGTTGATAGTAATATGGATATAAATGAATTACAGGAATTTATCGAAGATAAAATAAAATATCGAATTGAACGAATAAAAGGCGTAGCATCAATAGATATAAATGGCGGTCGCAAAAAACAGGTTCGAATTTTACTTGATAAAGAAAAAATAGAAACATTAAATATATCATTACCAAAAATAGTTTCAGTATTAAGAGAGAATAATATAAATCAGCCAGCAGGCTATATAAAAGAAGGGCAATATCAAATAATATTTAGAGCATTAGGTCAATATGAAAATATAGAAGATATAGAAAATAGAGTAGTAGAAACAAGAAATGGTGTGCCAATATTAATAAAAGATATAGCAAAAGTAGAAATGGGATTAGAAGAAGTAACAAGAATAGTGCATGTAAATGGTAAAACAGGAGTGCGAATAATGGTATTTAAGCAATCAGGCGAAAATACAGTTCAAATCGCAGAGAAAGTATTAGAGGAAATAAAAAAGATAAATAAAGATTTTTCATTTATAAAAATATTTCCATTAATAGATTCATCCAAGTATATAAAAGATGCGATAAATAATGTAAAGACATCAGCAATGTATGGTGCAATGTTAGCAATTTTAGTTTTATTATTTTTTTTAAGAAATATACCATCCACAATAATAATTGGTATAACAATACCTATTTCAATAATAGCAACATTTATATTTATGTATGGTTTAAATTTTACATTAAATATAATGAGTTTTGGTGGTCTTGCATTAGGTATAGGTATGTTGGTTGATAATTCAATTGTAGTTTTAGAAAATTCATATAGACACATAATAGAAGAAAAAATAGATAGAAAAAAAGGTGCACTAATAGGAGCAAGTGAAGTCAATGGTGCAATTTTAGCTTCCACATTAACAACAATTGCAGTTTTTTTACCAATGATTTTTATCAGTGGTATAGCAGGTATAATGTTTAAACAAATTGCGTTTGTAGTTACTTTTTCTTTGATTTGTTCTTATATTACAGCAATAACAATAATACCAACTGCAACAGCGAGATTATTAAGAATTGATTTTGAGCATAAGAATAAATTTTTTGAAATTTCAGAAAAGTTTTTTATCAGTATAGATAACTTTTATACAAGAGTTTTGAAATTTTGTCTTAACCATAAAATTTTTGTTTTTTCTATTGTAATAATTTTATTTGTAATAAGTTTGTTATTTATAAAAGGACTTGGTTTTGAATTTATGCCAGCAAGTGATGAAGGTGAAATAAGAATAAATGTAGAGACAATGGTTGGCACGAATATAGAGACATTTTATAAACGATTTGAATCAATATATAAAATAATAGAAGAATTAGTACCGGAATTAGAAAATTCAACAGCAAATATAGGTGGTAGCTGGCAATCAAGTGCCACACATCAGGGCAATATTAGATTAAAATTAGTTAATTTAAAAATGCGAAAAAGAAGTAGTGAACAAATAGCAATGGAATTAACAAAAAGATTATCAAAAATACCAGGTATAAAATGTAGAGTTCAATCATCATCAGGACTTTTTTTTATGCGCAGACTTGCAAGTTCATCTGATAAAATTTCGATTGAATTAAGAGGCGATGATTTAAAGCAGGGGAAACAAATAGCAGATAAAATTGCTGATGAAATAAGTAAAATAAATAATATAACTGATGTAAAAGTAAGTAGTGAAGCAGGTAGGCCAGAAAAAGTGATAAGAATAAATTATATAAAAGCAGCAAAATTAGGGATAAATGTATCAACAATAAATGATATGATAAATATAGGTTTGGGCGGGAAAGTAGCAACATATTTAAGAAAAAGTGGAAAAGAATATGACATACTTGTAAAATATAAGAATGCTGAAAAATATAGTATAGATGATTTATTAAATTTACCAATAAATTTAGCAGATGGCAGTAAAATAAAATTAGGAACAGTAGTTGATTTTATTAGTTCATCAGGACCAATAGCAATTGAAAGATTAAATCAAGAGCGAGTGATTTATATAAATGCCAATTATGCAGGTCGTGATTTAGGCAGTATAATGAATGATATAAAAGAAGCAATAAATAGAATACCAATCTCAAAAGAATTTACAGTGAATTTAGGTGGCGAATATGAAGAGCAACAGAAATCATATAAAGAACTTATATTTGTATTAGTGATTGCAGTATTACTTGTTTATATGATAATGGCAGCTCAATTTGAATCATTTATAGACCCATTTATAGTTTTATTTTCTGTGCCACTTGCAATAATTGGTGTTATTTTTATTTTATTATTTACAAATACAAATGTAAGTATTCAGGTATTTATTGGTTTAATAATACTTGCAGGAATAGTAGTAAATAATGCGATAGTATTAGTGGACTATACAAATTTATTAAGGCGAGAATATAAGATAGAATTATCAGAAGCAATAATAACAGCTGGTCGCCGTAGATTAAGACCTATTTTAATGACAACATTAACAACAGTTCTTGGTTTAATACCACTTGCAATAGGCATTGGCGAGGGCTCTGAAATGCAAGTTCCACTCGCACGAACTGTTTGTGGTGGTTTATTATCATCAACATTTATTACCTTATTTTTAATACCAGTTCTTTATTATATTTTTGAGAAACGAATAAAGAAATATTTTTAATTTATAGAAGAATTATTTTTTATTTTCGATTATTCTAATTATAATTGTATTTTAAATTCACAAAAAAAGGAAAAGAAATTAAAGAGGTGAGAATTAATATCTCACCTCTTTGGGAAAAATTATTTTGTAACTGTAACTGTTCTTGAATAAACTGTTACTATGCCTGTAA
>DAONJL010000046.1:0-20293 GCA_035405645.1 bacterium
AATGTATAAAAAAGGATATAAGATAGAAGATATTGCAGAGATAGTTGATGTAAGTATAAAAGAGATTTGCAAGATAATAAAGAATGGACAAAAGAAAAAAATTAATTCAGTAAATTCAATTAAATGAATAAGTATGTAAAATATATTTCATACCTATTTTAAAAATAAAATTAAATTTTTCTTGACAAATATTTGTAAAAAAGATAAAAATAAATTCTTATAAAAAAGGCTTTTTATTAGTGATTAAAAGAAAGGATAATAATTTTTTTAAAAAAATATTTAAGAATAAATAGATATTAATTATATAAATATGAGTATAAAAATATATTATTCTTCTATAAAAAAACCAAAAAAATTTATCCTTTCTTTTCAATCTCTATAATTGTCTGGCTATTTTATTTATAATTAGTTGTTTTTAATATTTTAAAAAAGTAGATATATCAGAAAAGGAGGTGTCTGAAATAGAATTAGTAAGTATTATTATTGGGCTAATAGTAGGTTTAATTATTGGAATTGTTCTTAAATTTATTATTGACAACAAACGAATAAAAGGTGAACAAATAACATTCGAACAAAAGCGAGCTCAATTAGAAGAAGAATTATCAAAACGAAAAAAACAACTTGAACTTGAATATAAAGAAAAACAATTGACAATACGAAGTAAAGTAGAAGAAGAATTTAAGAACATCCGTGAAGAATTAAAAAATTTAGAAAACAGATTAACAAAGAAAGAAGATTTTTTAGAAACAAAAGAGAAGAAAGTAGAAGAAAAACAGCAAGAATTGCTAAAAAAAGAACAACAGTTGAATGAATTACAAAAAGAAGTAAGCGAATTAAAGGAAAAGGAAATAAAAGAGTTAGAAAAAATTTGTGGATTAACATCAGAAGAAGCCAGACAATTGCTAATTGATAATATGGTGAATGAAGCAAAGTATGAAGCAACAAAATTGATAAAAAAGATTGAAGAGGAAGCAAAAAAAGATTCAGAACGCCGCGCAAAAAGAATAATTGCTTTATCAACACAAAGAATAGCGGCTGATTATGTTCCTGAAATTACTATCTCTACTGTTGCATTACCAAGTGATGAAATGAAAGGAAGAATAATAGGTCGTGAAGGAAGAAATATAAAAGAGTTTGAGAAATGTGCAAAGGTTGATTTAATTATTGATGATACGCCAGAAGTAGTCACAATTGCAAGTTTTGACCCACTTCGTCGTGAAATAGCAAGAATAGCATTAGAAAAACTTATTCTCGATGGTAGAATTCATCCAGCACGAATTGAAGAAATAGTTTCAAAAACTGAAAAAGAAGTTGAAAAAATTATGCTTGAAACAGCTGAACAGGCAATCCTTGATTTAGGCATACCAAATGTTAAAGAAGAAATTGCAAGATTATTGGGTAAATTAAAATATCGCACAAGTTATGGTCAAAATGTTTTACAACATTCAATAGAAGTAGCAAAAATAGCAGGTTTAATGGCTGCTGAACTTGGTGCTAATGTTTTGATTGTAAAAAGAATGGGCTTATTACACGATATTGGTAAAGCAGTTGATTCAAGTGTTGAAGGTACACATACTTCAATTGGTGCTGAATTAGCAAAAAAAGCAGGTGAAAATGAATATGTTGTTAATGCAATTTTAGCACATCACGGTGATGTCGAATTTAAAACAGTTGAAAGTGTTTTAGTTGCAACTGCAGATGCTATCTCTGCTTCAAGACCTGGTGCAAGAAAAGAAAGTGTAGAAGCATATTTAAAGAGAATTGAACAAATCGAACAAATTTCAAATGCTTATGAAGGTGTAGAAAAATCTTATGCAATTCAGGCAGGTCGTGAAGTTAGGGTTATAGTAAAAAGTGAAAAAGTATCTGATGAAAAACTTGAAATTTTAGCGCGTGATATTGCAAAAGAAATTGAACAGAAAGTTGAATATCCTGGCATTATAAAAGTTACTGCAATAAGAGAAACAAGAATTGTTGAATACGCAAAATAATTTTTATACAGGTTATTCAGTTTTTTCCTGAATAACCTGTTTTTTATTTAATATAATGAATAATATTTTTAATGTTTTATGTATTGGTGATATTGTTGGTAAAGCGGGAAGAAAAGTATTAGATGAACTTTTGCCAAAAATAATTGAAGATTATAAGATAGATTATATTATTGCAAATGGTGAAAATTCTGCTGGTGGAACTGGTATTGTCCCAGATATTGCAAAAGAATTATTTCAAAAAAAAATAAATGTTATTACAACAGGTAATCATATATGGAACAAAAAAGAAATAATAGATTATATTAATAATCAACCAAGAATAATCAGACCAGCAAATTTACAGCCTGATATTCCGGGGAAAGGTTTTTTTGAAGAAGATATTTTAATAAATAATTCTTCTTATAAAATTATTGTTATAAATTTAATTGGTAGAATATTTATGAATCCTGCTAATTGTCCTTTTCATGAATTTGAAAAAATTTATTCAAAATTTATTTCTATTAAAAATAAAATAATTATTGTTGATTTTCATGCAGAAGCCACATCAGAAAAAACTGCAGCTGCTTTTTTTGCTGATGGCAAAGTATCAGTCTTTTTTGGAACTCATACACATATTCAAACCGCAGATGCAAGAATACTTGAAAAAGGAACTGGTTATATTACTGATATTGGTATGTGTGGCTCAGAAAATTCTGTTATTGGTGTTTGTAAAGAAATAATTATAAATAAATTTTTAACTGGCTTACCTGCTAAAAATGAAGTTTCACTTGCTGAGCCACTTATGTTTAATGGTGTGGTTTTTACCATTTCACTTGATAATTTTAAATGTTCAGCAGTTAAGCCATTATATTTATATTTATAAATGAATAATAAAATTTTATCTACAAAAGAGTTAGTTGATAAAATTTTAAGCAATGTTATTTTAGATGTCCAGAAATTAAATCATTTTAATATTTTTCCAAAATTAGATGTTGTTCTTGTTGGAAATGATTTTGCCTCTTTTTCATATATTAAACAAAAAAGAAAAACCTGTGAAAAATGTAATATTTCATTTGAATTACATCATTTGTCAGAAAAAATAAATGAAACAGAAATAATCTCTTTAATCGAAAAATTAAATAACACAAAAGAGACAACAGGCATTTTAATACAATTACCATTACCATCTCATTTGAATACAAATAATATAATAAAATCAATATTACCACAAAAAGATGTTGATGGTTTTCATTTTATAAATGCTGGCAAATTATTTTTTAATACTGATTCTTTATTACCTTGCACTCCTTATGGAATTATGCAATTGTTTAAATTTTATAATATTGAAATCAAAGGAAAAACAATTGTTATTATAGGAAATAGTAATATTGTAGGCAAACCACTTGCTTTAATGTGTATAAATGAAAATGCTACTGTAATAAGTTGTAATAAATTTACTGAAAATTTAGCAAATTATACAATACTTGCTGATATTTTAGTTTCTGCAACTGGTAAAGTTAATTTAATAAATTCAAATATGATTAAAGATAATGTAATAATAATTGATGTTGGTTGTTGTCAGTTTTTTGATGATAATAATAAAGTCTATAAAATTAAAGGTGATGTTGATTTTGATGATGTAATTAATAAAGTTAAATATATAACGCCAGTGCCTGGTGGTGTTGGTCCGCTCACTGTTGCTGCTTTAATGCAAAATATTGTAAAAGCCTGTTTTTTACAATATCCTGATATTTTCTCAACTGATTTTTTTTCTTAAAAATATTTATATTTTTATTTCTTTTTTATTAAAGCTTTTTTCAAAATATTCCGATTATAATAGTAGAGATATAAATAAAAAAAGTGAGTAAAAAATGAATAATATTTATGTTGATAGTTTATTATCAAATATTGATTATTATAAAATAAACAAGAATGATTCAAATGTATTACAGAGAAATTCGTCAAATATTGAAAATAATGAAGATATAATTTATTTTGATAAAGTTGAAATCTCAGATAAAGGGCGTGTTTTTGTGAAAGCAAAAAAAATTGTTGAAGATTCAAACAATATTATAAGAGAAGAATTAGTCAAGAGATTTAAAGAACAAATCGAAAAACAACTTTACTTTACAGAAGAGACAGCAGAATTATTAGCAGAAAAAATAGTTAATGGTTGGCGTAGTTGGAATTAATAAATAAATGTTGTTAACTATCTGTCCTCTTTGTAAAGTAAAGTCATTAATGGGGAGAAAATTCTAAAAAAAATTTTTAAAGTGATATTTGTAATAATCAATTTTTTATTTTACTAAATCTTTTAAATATTCACTAATTGATTTTGCTTTCATTATTGATGTTCCAATTAATGCACCATTTATTTTATTTTCTTTTAATCTCTTAATTTGTTCATTATTATTTATTCCACTTTCACTGATTATATAAATTCCATTACCTTGTTTTTTTATATATTCATTTAATTTAAATGTTGTATTTAGATTTACTTTAAATGTTTTTAAGTTCCTATTATTTATTCCTATTATTTTTGGTTTTATTATTGACAATACTTTATCAATTTCGCGTTTATTATGAACTTCTACTATTACATCTATATTTAAAGTTTTGGATAAATTATAAAAATCAAACAATTGATTTTTATCAAGAATTGAAGCAATAAGTAAAATTACATCTGCACCAATAAATTTCGATTCATAAATCTGTTTTTCATCTATTATAAAATCTTTTCTTAAAAGTGGTTTTTTAATATTTTTTCTTGCTATTTCAAAATATTTAATTGAACCACCAAAGTATTTTTCATCAGTTAAAATTGAGACTACTGATATTTCTTTTGAGTTTTTATAGATTTCAACTATTTCTTCTATTTTAAAATTATTTCGTATTATTTTTGCCGATGGTGATTTCTTTTTAATTTCGCCAATTATACAAAATTCTTTTTGTTTTAATACTTTTATTAATGAATAATTTATTGGCGTTATTTTTATATTCCTTATGATATTCTCAAAATATTTTTTATTTCGCTTTATATAATTTCGTTTATAATTCACTATTTCATTCAGTATATTATCCATAATTAAGTGAATAATAGTAAATAAAAAAAAAATTTAGTCAATAAAAAATTTTATTTTTTAAATAATGGAATTAAAAATAAGTATAAATAAACTCAATATCAAATTCGCCTTTTTTTAAATATATACCTTTGAATATTTGATTTGCTTTATAGATTTTTACTTCTTTATTATTTATCTTGCATTTCCAATTTTTATGATAAAAATCACTATAAATAAGTATGCCATCATCTTCTTTTTTTATTCTTAATTTTACTCTATCAGGCTGATATTTAATTATATTAATTCTATCTTTTTCTTCACTCGCTTTTATTTCATATTTTATATCAAATTCTTTAATATAAACATAGTGCTTAAAATCAAAATTAGTAGTAAATAAAAAATCAGATGAATCTGAAATTACATTATTTGCTGTCCAAAAAAGACCTTGAAAATTTTTATTTAAAAATAAATATTGGTTGTAATCCTGGTTATATAAAATTAGTTCAAAATTTTTATTATCTATTAATTTATTTGAAATTATATATTTTATTCCAAGTGTATTTATTATTGGTAAATTTACATCTGGTTCATAACATATTCCATCATCAGGAACTTTATTCTTTTGAAGTTCGATTTTATCAAAAAACATCTTGGTTTCTGTAATTATCATTGGATTATAACCTTTTACAGAATGCTTTCTTATCAGTAAATTCTGGTTTTTATCAAAATAACTATCTGAATTTAATAATGATAAAACTCTAAATAATTCGTTATCTGCTTTTATGTAATTTAATATACTTTCACATTCTTCTGAATCAAAACTTTTTACATAATTTATAAAACGATAATTAAAACTATTTAAATCAAATAAATTAAAAATAATCAGTGCAATAATTAAATACCTGATATTTTTTACTAAAGCAAATAAGATAAATAATAGAATAAATTTAATCGATAAAACAATTATTAAATTTATTATTCGATTAAAATGCAAAATATAAAAAGAAAATTTTTCATAAGATATTTTTTTTAATTTTGCTATATATTCGAATGATTTTATTATAATTGTTTCATTATAGATAATAATAATTGCTTGAAAAATTAACAAAATAATAATTAAAAAAATTAAAACATTTTTTATTCTTTTTAAAAACATTTTTGTTTCTGCATAAATAAATAATTTATTTACCAAAAAGCCAGAAAGCAAAGAAATCAAAATTGTGTAAATATACAATATTCTTGAAGGTTCCCGAAAAAATCTAAATGGAAAAATAATAAAAGAAAAAAAAGCATAAAAAGGCGTATAATTACCAAATGCCATGAAAATGACAAAAATAATGCCAATAACAATAAATAAAATTTTTTTTGATTTTAAATAAGTAAAAGAAATAATAAAAAAGAAAAAAGAAATAATCCCGGTAAATTCATAAATAGTATAATTTGAATGAAGTGATTTAAAATATTTACCAATAAAATTATTATTAATAATATTACCAAAAAAATCAGGTAATAAAGCAGTGATAAAATGCAAAGGATAAATAGAATTATAAATAAAACTTGAAGTTGAAGTTCGCGTATATAATTTAATATTTTTTAGAATTGGATAATATTGAATTAAACTTATTAAAAAAGAAAAAATAAAAAACAACAAAAAAAGAATTAAAAAATTTTTTTTAGAATTTTTTGATTTACATAAAAACAAAATAAAAAAAGGAAATAAAATAAGATAATTATAAAAAATAAATTGTGGATGACCAGAAAGTAAATGTAATAAATTAGCAATAGCAAAATAGAAAAGATATTTTATTTTTTTAGTTTCATAAAAAGAAAAAAGAGTAAAAAGCAAAATAGGTAAATAGGTCATTGCATTTAATACTGTTGGATTATCAATATTATCAATAAAAAAATTTGAAAATAATAAAGTTGTTAGAGAAAAAATAACAACAAAATAATTTTTAAAAATTTTATAAAAAAATAAGAAATAAAAAATTGCTAAAATGATAAAATGTAATTGTGTCTTTATTTCAAATGCTAATTCAAAAGGAAAAATAAAGAATAAAATATTTATTGGATAAAAATGATTTATCTGTGGATTATTTATAAATGGTTCTCCACAAAAATTAAATGGATTCCATAAAGCAAATGATTTATAAGTTTCAATATGTTTTATATAATAAGAAAGCCAGGGTTTAAACATTGTTGCATAATCCCAGCTGAAAATATATAAATGTTCAGGGTCTTTATTAAAGTTCAAAAAGATTAAAATAAAAATAATAATTGCAATTATGTATTTTTGATTATTCATAAAAACCACTTAAAGAAATACCAGCCCAATAAACAGGATGTGGATATAATGATTTGACATATAATTGAGCATTTCTTAAACTTTCGATTTTATTAAAATAAGAATAATTTCTATAAAAATGTTTCATAAATAAAGAAGTAGCTAAATCATCAACACGCCAGAGAGTAGAGACAATTGATTTTGTGCCAGCATAAAAAAATGCACGATTTAATCCAATTATTTCATCACCACCTGCAATTTTACCTAATCCAGATTGACAGGCACTTAAAGTAACCAAATCCGCTTTAAGTTCTAAATTAAATACATCTAATGCTTTTAAATCACCATCATATAAATCATCTGGTGTTAATTTCAATGCAGAAAATAATGGATTTATTGAATTAAATTCGCCGTGTGAAGCTATATGAATAACATTATATTTTGAAATATTTTTTACAACCGAACTAATTTTTGCTTCTGTATCAAGTAAAATATCTATCTCTGGAAATTCCCATTTTATTGATATTGCTTCAAGCCTTGCTAATGGCAATTCGTAATTTAAATCACCTAAATCAGGATTTCCTATTGATAATATTTTTAATCTTGTTTTCTCTTTTTTCTTTGGTTCACTAAAAACATATTTTGTTAAGGATAATGATGATAAATAAAATAAAGGATATTTATCAATCAAATAATTTTTTCCATCATTAAGAGAAGCAAAAGAAAGATAATGTAATTTATTATGTGGAATTATACAAATGTATTTTGTATTAGTTAAATATTTTTCGATTGGCAAAATAAGTATCTTATAAAGTTCCTGTGATAAATCTTCAATATATGTAATTTTTTGAATTCTGTTATTATATTGAATAATTAAATTATCTAAATATTCACCTTTTATTTTTGCTTGTTCAAATTTTATATCATTTTTATTTATTATCCAGATGTATAGCCAATCTGCATTATAATAATACTCTATAAAATTTATTTCAGATTGTAATGATTGTTGTATTTCTTTTAATGGCTGAACAGATACAGTTACAAGTGATTCTAATTCAGGATTATTTATTTTCATTTTTAATAATACTTCAGAATTTTCAATTGATAATTTCTCAATCTGCTTATTTAATTCTTTCTTTTTATTTTCTTCTTTTTCATTTGCTAATTTACTTAATAAAACATCAATTTGTTTTTTATTTTCTAATAATTTTTTATACAATTTATTTGCTTCTTCTGATTTAAATTTGATTTTATGATTGCCTAATAAATCAATCAAACTCCGTGATTTTCCTCGTTCTAAATAATAATGTGCTTTTTCAATATTTTTTATTTCAATTAATAAACTAATGATTTTATCATAAACATCATCTTTATTAATGATAAAAGAATTTTTTAATTCTTCTATTTTTAATGCAGTTCGCATTTTTTCTATTACATCAATTGATTTTTCTAAATAAGTAAGTGCTATTTCTTTATCATTATTAATAAAGCAAATGCCTTTACCAAATAAAGCACGCCATTCAACTTCCTGTAAATTATGCTTTTTTGCTATCTCTAATGTTTTATCAAACCAGTCTAATGCTAATTTTGTATCATTTAATTTAGTATATAAATTACCTAATTCAAGCATTGTTTTTGCTAAATTAACATAATCATTTATTTTTGAACTATAATCATAAGCAGTAAATAAATATTCATTTGCTTTTTTCAAATCATTTAATAACAAATAAGTTATACCTAAATTTCGATAATCATAACCAAGAGCCCATTTTGACATTAAATTCTTATCAATTTCTATTGCTTTATTAAAATAATCTATTGCTTCATTGTAATTTTTCTGACTTCGATAAACTAATCCTAAATTATTATATGTTGATGCCACATCATTATAAAATTTTAATTTTGATGATAATAATAAAGAATTCTCTAAATAATAAATTGACTTTTCAAAATTATTTAATGTCCAATAAATTAAGCCAATTGTATTATAAATAATATATTCTAATTGTTCATTTTTATTTTTTTTACAAATATCAAGCGCCTTAAAAGCATATTCTATTGCTTGTTTATAATCTCCTTCATACCAATATGTATTTGCTATATTTAATAATAATTCTGCTTCTATATCTTTATCATTTATTTTTTTATTTATTTTAATTGCTTCATTATATATCGTTCTTGCTTCTTCTAAACCAATTATTCTTTCCTTCACTAAACCAATATAAATAAGTGTCTGACATAATAATTTATCATCAGATTTGACGAGGTCTTTTGCTTTTTCAAAATAATCAAGAGCAGTTAAATAATCATTTAATCTTAAATAATAAATTCGACCTAAACGAATATACTGTGCAAATAATGCTTCCTGTGATTTATCTTCATTTATTGTTTTATTTAAAAAAGTAATTGCCTCATTATAATTTCCTTTAAATTCCTGACTTTTTGATAATTCGACTAATGCTTTGATTTTAAAATTAGGATTTTTTTCAAAACCAATCAGGGCTTTATTAAAATAAAAAATAGAAGAATCATAATTTTCAGCAAGTGAATAAAAAATACCTAAATTATAAATTTCATTATAATAATTTTCATCATTTTTATTTAGTAAATTTAATAAATGGTTTTGGTAATAAATTGCTTTATTATAATCTTCTGATTTATATGAACAATTTACTGCTAATTTAAAGTATTTTATTTTTTCCTCATTTGAAAAATTAAGAATATTATCTAAATACAAAATCTTTTCTGTATTTAATAATGCTTTTCCAAAAGCATTGTTTCTATAATTTTCTGTTGCTTCTAAAATTAAATCATTTATTTTTTCCTGTGCTATTTCTTTAATTTCATCTTCATTAAAACCATTAGCACCAAATATTATTATTTTTTTCTCTGTTAATAATTTATTTCTTTCATTTATATTATCTATATTACCAAAGATAATATTAGAAAAATTTGAAAAGAAAAATTCATTTAAAAAACTATAAACTAAATCAATATTTTTAAAATCAAAATCAGAAGTGTTTAATATCAGATAATTAATATTATTTTCAACTATTCGCTTAATTAAATCAAAACAAAAATAATTTTCATTGTTTATATAAAATTTTGTTTTATTCAAATTATTTGTATTTATTTCTAAATTTGTAATTATTTTTAAAATATCATAATTTACTAAATCAGTAAAATTATCATCATTTATTTCTTTTTTCTGAATTAAATAAATAGTTTGAGTTTCTTTTGATCTTATGAATGCGCTAATTGATGGAATATGAATAAAATCATATTTATAATCATCAAAATTATTTGTGTGAAATAAAAGCAAATAATTATTTGCATTATTTGCCTTATCTATTTCATTTTCAATTATTATTTCTGATTGATTTATTTTTATTATAAAAATTTTTTTAGCATTAATCACAATAAAAATATTTTCATTTTCTCTTAATAAACTTTGTAAGTAATAAATATCTTCTTCTGTAAGGAACTGGATATTTGCTAAATCTTTTTTAAAATATATTGCATTTAATAAAAGATGATAATTATTTATTATTTTTACAATGCTAATCAAATCATTGTTATTTAAATGCTCATTTATCAAATCAATAAAAAATGCTTTAATTAAATCTTTATTTAAAAAATTATAATCAGAATATTTAGAGACAAGTTTTATAAAATTAAAAAATTCCTCTTCTGCATTTTTGTAATCTTTTTCTTGCCAGTATTTATACCATTTTAAAAATATATTTTCTTTTAATTTATTTTCTTTAAGCAATGATAAATTTATTTTATTTATTTCATAAAATATTTTTAATAGTTCATCTTTTTTTGGATAACTATTTAATTGTTCATCTAAATATTTTAAATACTTGATAAAATTGTTATATTTACTAGTAACATCTAAATATTTTTGATAATCTTCAAAAGTATCATTTATAATTTCTAAATTTTGTAAATTATTTAAATAATATTTATAACAAAGAGCAGAGTATGAATTTAAAACAAGAAAATCATAGTAAATATTTTTTGTAGTAATAAATTTATAAGTGTTTATAAATTTATCTAAATGATTTGAAACATCAATTTTATCAATAAGTTGATTTATTAAATAAGCATAATTAACAAGATTAACATAAATACCAATATTATCATTTAATTGAATAGCAAGTTCATTTGCTACATTTAATATATTCAATGCTTCATTTATTTTTTGTATTTCAAGGTATTTTACAGACAAATTATTTAAAAGGATTAATTTTTCAATTGCAATAGCAGGCTGTTTTTTAGCATCAAATTTTTCAGGTATTAATTTTAATCTATTTAATAAAATATTTATTGTTTGATTATCATCATTAAATAAAGAAAATAATTTAAAACCAATAGTAAAAATAAATTTATTTTCAGTTAGTTTATCAAAAGCTCCGCCTGTTGAAGTGCTTTGATTTGAAAGATTGAAACTAATATTAAGCAAACCTTCTTTTTCTTTTTCAACCTGCTTATAAACAGCATTAAAATTATTCAACACATCTTCATATAATTTTATCAAATTCTTTTTATTTTTATATTGTTCAATTTTTGTTTCATTATTTTTTTCAGAAAAATAATTAACATAGAAAAATAATTTATTTCTTAATAAATAATGTTTTCTTAAATCATTTGCTTTTTTTAATTCTTTATTTATAACTAAATCATAAGTTTTTAATGTATCTTCATATTTGTTCATTGTATAATAAATTAAAGATAATCTTTGTAATAATTCAATTTTTTTATCATCACTTTTTATAAGTTCAATTGCTTTATGTAAAAAAGGTTCTGCTTTTTCAGAATAACCTAAATAATAAGCAGAATTAGCAATTCGTTCGTAAAATATAGCTTCACGCTCAGAATCAAAATATTCAAGAGGTAATAAATTTAATAAATCTAAACGAGCAGAAAAAAATCGAAATGCAAATTCATAATTTTTCAAATAATAATAAGCATTACCAATATTTAAAAACAATTCTGATTTAGTTTTAACATCATCTTTTTCCAGAAGATTTAAAGCAATTTTATAATTAGCAATAGCATCTTCTAATTTACTAACTTCATTAAATACCATTTCAGCCTGTTCATATAACCAACCTTTCAGCATATAAATAAATGGATTATTATTTGTATATTTTAATGCTTTATTCAAATAAGATAATGCAGTTTTGTAATTGAAATCATTTTTATAAGTAATTAGCAAAGCATAACCATAATAAAATGCTGAATTTGTTGGATTATCTTTTATTTTTTGTTCATAGTATTTTTCTAATTCATTTATTTTATTTAATAACACACCAATTTTAACAAATTCACGATGTGCTTTAATATAAGAAGAATCAAATTCAATTAATTGAAAAAAAGTTTTATATGATTTTTCAAAATCTTTAATAAAATATTCAAATTCGCCTTTTTTAAATTGTTTTTCAAGATATTTATTTTTTGCTAATGAATATTTCTCTTTATTCTGATAACCTTTATTTAATGCTGTTTGATAATAATCAAAACTTAATTTGTAATTACTTTCCTGAAAATAAATATCACCAAGTAAAATTAAAGCATCAACAATATAATTATTATAATCAGTGAAATCATTTAAAATAATTTCAAGATTTCTTTTAGCAATAAAATTTTCATTTATATCAAAAGAAAGTTTAGCACTTTCAAAAAGACAATTTATAGAAAGTAATGGAATATTTTTATATTGATTTGATAATTCAATTAAATAATTTATAATATCGATTTTTTTTATAAATCTTTTTTCTTTTTTAAAGAAGTCAATTAAATCATTTAAAGCATAATCAATATATGGTTTTTCAGTTGGATAATTATTTATAAAACTAATAAGTATATTTTTATAATTATTATTGTCTTTTAATTTTTTAAAAATAAATGATTTTTTATATTGAATTTTTGCTTTGATTTTATTATCAGAAATAGAATAAAAAATGTCATCGTAAATTTTTATTGCTTCAGAAAATTTTTCAGAATTATAAAATGCATCAGCAAGAGTTTCTTTCAATTTTATTTGAATTTCTGTATCCTGATAAATTTTAATTTTTTCTTCTAATTCTTTTATGAAGTTTTTTGTTATATTTTCTTTTTCAAAATTTGATTTATTCTTGATAGAAAAATAATAATTTATCTCATCAAAATAAATTTTAACTAAATCAAAATTTTTAATGTTATAGTTATTTATATAAAAATTTTCATTTAATATTTCATTAAATTTTTCAAAATCATAAACAAACGAAAAATAAGAAAAAATTTGAGAAATAATTTTCTTTTTATATTCATCAGAAAAATTTCTATAATTTTCTGATAAATAATTTGAAATAATAATAATTTTATTTTCATCAGAAATTTCTTTTAAAGAAATTAAATTTACTAAATCTAAAAATTTAAGATTATTAATAAACTCAAAAAAATTATTAATATTTTCAATTTTAAAAATATCATAATTATTATTTGATGAATTTAGTGAAGAAATAAAATACAATGAATTATTATAATAAATAGGATTTAATAAATTAAAATTAGAAGGCGTAATTTGTGAAATAAAAACTTTTTTCTCTTTTTGCCATAAAGCAAAATTAAGACGAAATAAGATAGATTGATTATTTAAGATTTTAGAAAAGTATAAAAATTTTTTATCATCATCAAAAAAAGGATTTTGCAATCTATAATTAGAAGAAATAATAGTATCAGATTTTCCTGAATTTAAGTCAAAAAATTCAAGAACCCATAAATCATTAGATTTTGTAATAAAAATAATAGAGTTTTCAAAAACAGTAAAATCAAAAATATTTTTTTCAATTATTTTTTTCTTTTGTAAGTCAGGATAAGTTAATAAAACAAGAGCATTTAATTTACCAGACAAATCAGTTTCAATATATAATATTCTTTTACCATCATTAGAAATAAAAGGTTTTTTATCTTCTGTTTTTGCATCAGTTAAAATTTTTTTTTCAATAATTTCATAATTATCAGATAAACGAATTAATTCGATATTACCACGAACATCATCTTTATTAGAAGTATAAACAATAATATTTTCTTTTTCTGAATATGATGGTTCAGTTTTATCAGAAAAATCAGTATTAAATAATTGTTTTGTTATTGTTCCACCATCTTTTTCTTCATATTGTAAATAAATATTAAAATAACCTGTTTGATTATTTGTAAAAATTTTTAATTTTTCTTTTTTAGCAACAATAATATGTTGTTCATTATCAGGCGAAGCAATAAATAATTTAGTTAGATTTTGTGGCGAAATAATTTCTGAATAAATAGGTAAAAATAAAAAAATAAAAAAAAAAGATAAAAAATTTGTTTTCATTTTTTGTTTTTTAAAATATCAAAAATATAATTATAAAAAAAAATAATTAGTTTATGTTTGTCAATAGGTTTTATATTCTTTTTTTTCTGTATTTTTTGAATCTCTTCAGATAATTCAATAATAATTTTTGTATTTCTATCATCTTCAGTAATTTCATCAAATCTTTTAATTATACCTCTATTTAAAATTTGTTTTCCTTTTGTGGCTCTTTTATCTGTTTTTGAATACAATTTATAAAGTTTATATTTATCAGGCAAAATTCGAATTTGTTTGATTAAACTATTTATTTTATAATTTTGAATAATGAATTCTGCTTCTTCAAATTTTAAAACATTATATATTAAATTAAGTAAAATAGAAGAATAAACTTTTTTTTCTTCAATAGGAACATTCATCATACTAAAAATATCATCTTTTTTCATAGTTTAAAACAGAGAAAGAATATTTAAAATATCATTTTTAGATAAATCATATTTTTTAACAAGAGAATTAAAACAAGAAAACTCAAAATAAATAGAGAACCATTGATTAGGTATAAAAATATCATTATAATCAGCATCGCCAATTAAAAGGCAATCATCATCAGGTAAATTTTCAATATTTAAAAGAATATTTTTTATATCGTTTATTTTGGATGGTTCGATTTCATAGATTTTATTTTTATCATCTGCAAAAATTTTGTTAGAAAATACATAATCAATTCTCAATCTTTCTTTAAGTTCATTAGTGAAAATATCAAAAGCATTAGTAACGAGTGCAATTTGACAACCAGCATTTTTTAATTCAAAAATAACTTCTTCTGTTTCTTCAGGAATTTTAAAATTTTTTATTAATTGATTTATTAAATCAATATCTAATTTTTTAAATCGTTCTCTTCGCTCATTAAAAGAAATTTCAATTTTTCGTTCATCTAATTTTTTTAATTCTGATAAATTAAAATTTTTAATTAATGAATCCAGAAAAAAAGGTGATAAAAATGAAGAAAAAATATTAAAAATAACCAATCTTTTTTTTGGTTGTAATAAATTTTCAACATTACAAAAAACACCGACATTTAATTGATTTAGTTTTGCTTTTAAATTTTTTTGAACAATAGTAATATCAGAAACATTACTAATATCAACAAGCATTTTCATTAAGAATAAATCAGTTCGAGCAAGCATTCTAATATGTTCAATATTTATACCATAATCTCCAAAAATAAGAGCAGAATTAGCAATAATACCTGGTTTATCTTTACCTAATAATAAAAGTTCCATAATTTTTTTTTCTTTTTTTCTTTTACTTTCTTTAAATTTTTCAATCAAAATTTTAAGACCAGTTTGATGAGCAACTTCATTTATTCTTTTAACAAAATCAGTTGTATTAGTTTTAATATTAGAAACATCAACAAATAAAAGAATAGAAAAAAAAGAATGGACAACATCTTCACGAACATCAACAATATTACAATTCAAATCAAAAATAACAGAAGAAAACAAAGAAACAAGACCAGTAACATCTTTCCCAATCGCACTAATAACATATAAATTCTCTTGTTTTTCATTTACTTTATACATTTAATAATTTACTCCTTTTTAAAATTTTTCCGAAAAAATATTGACATAAATATAATTATATATTAAAATAAAAAAAATTCAATAAAAATTTATAGAAGGAAGTTATGGGAATACAAAAAGCTACGAGTGGTAAATTTAAAGAATGGGCATTGAGTTCTTATCTTGAAAATTTACAATTAGAAAAATTTGAAGCAATCAATATAACAAATTTTCACAAATCATTAACAGATTTTATAAAGACAACAGAAAATCCAGAAAAGTATTTTGATTTACTTGAAGAATTAGCACTTGCATTTGAAAAAGCATTAAAAAAGGTTGACCGCAGATTAATTGCATATAGAGATGATTTTTTATCAACTGCGTGCAGATTATATTCATTACTTGATAACAAATCAAAAGTAAAAAATATGATTGAAGAAGTAGAAAATGATAGAATAGAAAATATACATAAAGAATATGTTTTGCAAAAAATGTATAAATATTTTAGAGAGGGCGAAAATTTTTGTAATGTAAATAAAAGATGGCGAAAAGCATTGCAGGAATATAGAAGAACAGGTAAAGGGCAGCAATTACAAAAAGCAGTATCAAGTTATTCACATTCAGGGAAAGTAGAAAAAAAAGGATTTTTCCAAAAATTATTATCAGCATTTGGATTATAAAATTATCAAAATGAAGATAATAAAAAATATAACCAGAATAAAAAAAGAAATTAAAGCATTAAAAACAAAAGGAAAAAAAATAGGCTTTGTGCCAACAATGGGATATTTGCACAATGGTCATATTAGTTTAATAAAAAAATGTCGAGTAGAAAATGAAATTTGTGTAATAAGTATATTTGTAAATCCAAAGCAATTTGGACCAAATGAAGATTTAAAAAAATATCCACGCGATTTAAAAAGAGATTTATCAATAGCAAAAAAGAATAAAGTTGATATTGTTTTTGTGCCTGATGAAAAAAGTATATATCCAGAAGATTATAAAACTTATGTTGAAGTGAGTGAATATTCAAATGTATATGAAGGTGCATTCAGGCAAGGACATTTTAAAGGTGTTTGCACAATTGTATTAAAATTATTTAATATAATAGAACCAGATAGAGTTTATTTTGGGCAAAAAGATTTTCAACAAGCCTTAATAATAAAAAAAATGATTAAAGATTTGAATCTTGATATAGAAATGAAAGTATTGCCAACAATAAGAGATGCGAATGGGCTTGCATTAAGTTCACGAAACTCATATTTAAATGAAGAACAATATGATATAGCATTATCATTAAATAAAAGTTTACGATTTATAAAAGATGAATTTAAAAAAGGTGAAAAAAAGAAAAAAAAATTAATAAACCTTGCAAAGGAAAAATTTTTAAACAATAAAAGAATTAGTCTTGATTATATTGATATAGTAGATAAAAAAACATTAAGTCCAGTAAAAACAGAAATAAAAAAAGGCGATGTAATAATAATAGCAGCAAAAGTAGATAATATACGATTAATCGATAATTTAATTATTTAGTAAAGTCAAAAAAAATTTAAAGTTTTTAATAAAATAATTCGATACTAAAATTAGAGGTAAAATTTATGGTTGCAGAAATATTATCACAGGATGAAATAAATGCTTTATTAGAGCAAGCAGGTGGTGTAGCAGTAGGTGGAGAGAGTGCTACTTTACCACCAATAACAGAACCAGTCGGTCCACCTCCAAAAGCAAAACCAGAACCAGAACCAGAAACCAGCAGTTCAGAAGGCGAAATTGATTTAAAACAAAAAGTAAAATTATTTTCTGATTTACCAATAAGATTATCAGTTGAAGTAGGAAGAAATATATTAAAATTAAAACAAATTTTGCAATTAGGAAAAAACTCAATAGTTGAATTATCAAAATTAAAAGATGAACCAGTTGATATATTAATAAATGGTCAAAAAATAGCAGAAGGCGAAGTAGTTATTGTCGATGATAATTTTGGAGTAAAAATATTAAGATTTTTAGAAGATACTGAAATAATTGAATTTTTAAATAAATATAAAAGAGATTAAATTTAGAAACCGACTTAAAATTACCAAAAAAATTTATAATCAACAAAACAAAAAATTCAATTTTTTAAATAGGGTCTAAAAATAAAGATTGTCAGGTATTATAAAACCATAATTTTTAAAATTAAAACTCAAATTTAAAATATTTAGGCACATAATAGATTAAAATTATGTTTTTTTCTCAATTCAAATCATAAATATTCCTTAGTTTGTCAGTTAATTCTCCAAAAAGCCAAAAAATACGATATATTGATTTTAAAAAAGAAAAAATTGCCACTACAAATATTGAAGTTATAAAATCTTTTTAAGTAGAATTAAATATTAAATTCTTTTAGTAATGTTATTTTTAGGGGATTGAATTTTAAAAGTTTTAATATCTTACTTGCATTTTCAGCAAGTTTGTTTGATTAAATATCTTTCATTTTTAATATCAACCATAACAAAAGATAATGAATTTAGTACATTACCAATTTTTTTCAGGATAAATATTAATTTTATTATTTTCATTAGTTTTATTTCAAGTTCTATTTTAGTAGAAAAGCAAGAAAACAAAACACAAAATAAAGTTATTTTGTTTTTTGACACTAATAGCATAATAGCACAAAAAAACACAGAATAGTAATGCCACTAAAAAGACGAATTTAGATAAATAATAAATAAGCCACAAATCAACACGAATTGACACGAATAAGAAATAACACGAATAAAACAAATAACTCGATTATTTTTATATTGATAAATTTTTATATATGAGAAAAGAATAAAAAGTATAAATGAAATTATTTAAAATTGAGTTTTTAAAAAGGTCTCATAAATAATAAAACATATATTGTAAAACAAACATTATAAAATATAAAATACTTAAATATAGAGGATTTATTTATTTATTTATTTATTTGTTATTGATTTCAATATTAAAAAATTTTTTAAAAAAATTCTTGACAGATTTATAAATTTTTTTAAAAAATTAATATAAAAATTTTTGTGGCTGGATTTTATTTGTAAGATTTTTTTATTTATGTATGTAAAAACAGAAAATAAAAAATAAATAAAAAGGAGTGGAGTAATATGAAAAGAATTTTTTTGTTATGTATCTTATTATTTAGTTTTAATGTAGTTGTTTTTGCAGGGAGCTGGACAAATGCAGCCGAACCAATGGGCGCTAATCAAGGCGTTAGGTATGGTTACATAGCATGGGGCGATTATGATAATGATGGAGACCTTGACATAGCAGTTTCGGGTGACGATGGTGTAAACAAACGCTTTATAATTTATCGAAATAATGGAGCTGGCACATTTACAAATGCAGCTGAACTAATGGGCGCTAATCAAGGTCTGCGTGAAGGTTCCATAGTATGGGGCGATTATGATAATGATGGAGACCCTGACATTGCTGTTTCGGGGTATGATGGTGGTTTAAACCCCCGCTTTATAATTTATCGAAATGATGGAGATAGCACATTTACACAGGTAGCTGAACCAATGGGCGCTAATGAAGGTGTTTTGCGTAGTTCAATAGCATGGGGCGATTATGATAATGATGGAGACCTTGACATTGCTGTTTCGGGTGATACTAGTTCTACACTAACAAACAAACGCTTTATAATTTATCGAAATAATGGAGATGGCACATTTACACAGGTAGCTGAACCAATGGGTGCTAATCAAGGCGTTTCTAATAGTTCCATAGCATGGGGCGATTATGATAATGATGGCGACCTTGACATAGCTGTTTCGGGTGATTATGATGGTTCAGCAAACAACCGTTTTATAATTTATCGAAACAATGGAGATGGCACATTTACACAGGCAGCCGAACCAATGGGCGCTAATCAAGGTGTTTGGCATAGTTCCATAGCATGGGGCGATTATGATAATGATGGCGACCTTGACATTGCTGTTTCGGGTCTGGCTGGTGTAAACAAACGCTTTATAATTTATCGAAATAATGGAGATGGCACATTTACAAATGCAGCCGAACCAATGGGCGCTAATCAAGGCGTTTATTATAGTTCCATAGCATGGGCC
>DAONJL010000047.1:0-19720 GCA_035405645.1 bacterium
AAAAAATTCAAAATGAGGAAAAGATAATATATAATTATGATAAATTTATTTCAGTCCAAAAAACACCTGCTGAATTTTTTTTAAAAATAAATCAATATAATTTTAATAATATTTATATACTTGTCTATACAAATAATTTTTCAATATATGATTTTATCGAGAACTGGAATAATATAATAGAATTTGTATTACAAATAAAAGCCAAAAAATATATATTTACAAATTTAGCAGGTGATAAATATAATATCAGTAAAAACAAATTAAAATTATTCTGGAAAACGCAAAAAATAAAATATTTATTATCGCCAATAATAGTTTATGAAGGAATTAAATTTGATTATTTTAATAAAAGTAAAAATAAAGAAAATTTTATTGGTTGTGCGACAAATTATTCAATAAATACTTATTATAACATTTATAAAAACAAAATAAAAAGTGCAGGATATTCAGGTATTTGCTTAAAATCTGATGCTGGACTTCCTAATAATTTATTTATTTGTTCAAATATAAAATGGATAATTTCTAAAATAGGATTTCAAAATTATAATTTTTTATCGTTAATTATTTTTATAATTACAATTATTTTTGGGAGCATAATTTATAATAATCTTTTTTTTATTATTTTTATTCCTTATATTCTTAATTCAAAGTATTTTAAAATTTCATATCTTATTTCTCATCCAGTATTAAGTGGCTGGGCACTTACTTTATTTTCTATTATTTTACTTGATAATAATTATTTTATTTTATCAGCAATTATTTTAGCAATTATTTTTTTATATAGATTGAATGTTGGTATAATTTCAATAGGTATAACATTTTTATTTTGGTTAACAAAATTTTCATTAATTCAATTTGTGAATTATTATTTAATATTTTTTTTATTAGTTTTATGGTGGTTAATTCCATTTATAAGAAATTTAAAATATTTTTCTCATATAAAAATAACAAAAGTTGGACCACATTTTTCTGAAAATGTTATACAACATTATGTAAAAAATTTTAAAGATGAACTTATTGCGATAATAATATTTATTTTAGCAGGAATAATTACAATAAAGAATTTAGAAATAATTATTTTATTTATTCCATTGATGATTAATTTGAATATAATTTTACGAAAAAAATTTTTAGTTGGAAATTATACAACAACAATGTGTTTTTTAATAACATCTTTATTTTTAACGATAAAATATTTTAATCCTTTTTTATTTTTGATTTTTATTATTTCAATTAATTATGGCAAAAATATTTGTTCTTCAGAAGGTTTTTCATTTGGTTCAAAATATTATTTTGCTAATGATAAATTTTCAAAGTTTGTAAATCTATTTAATAATAATAAACGAACAAGACTATTAATTGAAATGGATGAAGATTTAGCAAATTTTGCATATTCTTATTTAATCGATTATTTATTGTTTAATAAAGAAATAGAAGTTTTTCCGGGAAGTGCATCAGTAGAAGGAAGAGCAGAAATATATCTAAATTATTGTAAAAAATTTAATCCAAAAACAATGATAGATGAATTAGAAAAAATATGTTTAAATGGTAGTTTTGAATATTTAATAATTTTTACAAAAGAGATGGAAGAAAAAATAAATTCATATAAGAAATTAAAATATGAGAAAATAGGAGAATATAATACAGAAGAGATAGGAATAACGCATCTTGCTTCTAAAAAAATATTATTATATAAATCAACAGAAAATTTAGCAATAATTGAAGAAGGAAAAAATGTAGCAATAAAAGATAATTATATATCATTTGATTGCGAGAAAGAAAAGGAATATAAAATAAAATATGCATATTATAAAGGATGGCAAGCATATAATAATAATAAGCCAATTAAAATAGAAGAAATAGATGATTTATGGATGAAAGTAAAAGCAATAGAAGATGGTAAAATTGAATTAAAATATTCATATTTGAATTACTATAAAATTATATAAATTATTATGAAGATATTATGGTTTACTTTTTTTGATTCAGTTGATATTGATATAATTTCATCATTTCAAAATACAGATATCAAGATAATTCCAATAATTCCAACACAAGATGAAAAATTCTCAGGTTATATGCCGATAAAAATAGTAAAGGAAAAATTAATAAAACGAATAAATTGTAGAAGTGAAGAAATATTGAAATATATAAAAGAAAATAAAGGGATAAATTATATAATATGTAGGCCAATTGAAAATAATTATTGTGAAGAAATAATTAAAGCAGCAGATAAAGTTAAAATACCAGCATTAATGTGGGTTACAGAACAGGGACCATTAAGAGATTTAATAATTGAAAGAGCAAAAATATTTAAGTATGTAATAGTGAACAATATATATGATATAGAACATTATAAAAAAATAGGATTTGATAAAATATATTATATGCCATTTTGTTGTGATATAAATTCTTATAAAAGAGCAAGAATATTAAAGAAATTTAAAGTAGATATTCATATATCAGGACACCCTATGTATAATTTTTTTCCATCAAAGCGAGCAAGTTTAGAAATTTTATTAAAACCATTAATTGAAAAAAATTTTAATTGTGGAGTATGGGGACCTTATGGTGATGATAGTTATGGTGGTGGTTGGTCAAAAGTTCCTTATGTAACATCTAAAATATATAAAGGTAAATTTGAATATGAAGAATATCCATCAGCAGTAAAAAGTTCAAAAATAATTCTTGGTATTACAGCAAATGCACCTTATGGTGGTTATGGTTCAAGATTAGTAACAACACTTGGAAATAAAGGCTTTTTATTGTGGCAATATACAAAAGGAATAGAAAATGATTTTATTAATCATAAACATTTATGCTGGAGTAATAGTGCAGAAGAGACAATCGATATATGTTCATATTATTTGAAGAAAGAAGATAAGCGAATAAAAATAGCAGAAGCCGGACAAAATTTTGTTTATGAAAATTATACATATATAAAATATTTACCTTCTATATTATCAAAAATAAAAGAAGATTATGAGAAAACATCTTTTTCAAATTATTTTTTATTAAAAAATACTTATGAGAAAGATAAGGAAAAATTAATAGATGAAATAAGAAAAAATAAAAAAGATAAATATTATTATGAAATATATTTTTTAATAGGTAATTATCATTTAGAAAAAGGGAATAATAAAAAAGCAAGAGAATATTATAAAAAAGCATTGAAGTATAAAAAGCGTGCTGAAATATTAAATAATATAGGTGTATGTTTTGTTAAAGAAGGAAAAATAAAATTAGGACTACAGAAATTTAAAGAAGCACTTGAAATAAGAAAAGATTATAATGATGCTAATCATAATTATTTGATGGTTAAAGAAACAAGAAAAGACGAAATAAAAATAACCAAAAGTTTTTTTCGAACATAAATGCAGCGAGTATTATTTATTTATCCAGAACCTGCAAATTACTATTTTCATAAAGGTAGATATCCAATGGGAATAGGATATTTATCAGGAGTATTAAAAGAAAATGGCCATCAGACAAAATTATTTAAATCAGTCGATTACTTTGATTTTGATAAATATGTAAAAATAGTAGAAGAATTTAAACCAACAATAATTGGAATATCATTAACAGAAAATAGTTTTAATATAGTAAAGAATTGCATAAAAAAAATAAAATTAAATTCAGAAGCATTTTTAATAGTAGGCGGAGTGTATCCAACATTATATCCAGATGAATTATTAAAAATAGATGGAATTGATGCAGTGTGTTTAGGTGAAGGTGAATTTGCACTTTTAGAATTATGTGAAAAATTTGATAATAAAAGTGATTATACTAATATTGAATCAATATATTTTAAAACAAAAGATGGTGAAATAATCAGAAATAGAATAAGAAATTTAGTTGAAGATTTAAATAGTTTACCATTTGCTGATAGGGATATATTTGATTATAAGGATTCTTGTGAATATGATGGAAAATATATGGTAACAATGGCAGGCAGGGGTTGTCCTTTTAATTGTTTTTATTGTGCAAATCATTCATTGAAAAATATTTATCCTAATAAAAATTGCTATGTTAGGTTTCGTTCACCACAAAATGTTATAAAAGAATTAAAGTTTCTTTTAAAAAAATTTGATTGGATAAATTTTTTTATTTTCGATGATGATATTTTGACATTAGATAAAAAGTGGTTAATGGAATTTTCAGGTTATTATAAGAAAGAAATAAAATTACCATATATTTGTAATGTTCAGGTGAAAACATTAGATGAAGATATTATAACATTATTAAAAGAATCTAATTGTATTCAAGTAAATATAGGAATAGAAACAGGTAATGAAAAAATAAGGAAAGAAGTATTAAATAAATCATTTACAAATGAAGAAATAAAAAATGTATGTAAAAAAATTTCAAATAAAGAGATAAAAATATATACTTTTAATATGTGTGGAATACCAGGAGAAACAGTAGAAGATTGTAAAATGACATATAAAATAAATGCAGATATAAAAGCTGATTATTGTCAGGTTTCTTTTTTTTATCCATATAAAGGGACAAGAATAAATGAAAAAATAAAAGAAGAATTAGCAAATAAAAAGATAGAATCATTAACATATTTAGAAGAAGCGTTAATACCATCAACATATAATTGTGAATTTGCTGTTTTTAATTTTGCTAAGATAGTTAACGAATTAAAAAATTCAAAAATTACTATGGAAAGAATAGAAGAACTGTTAACAAAAGAAGAATTTTCTAAAGAAGAAAGAAAAGAATTTAATATTCCATATAAGAATAAAAATAATAAAAAAATCGAAAAAATATTAATAGTTCGTTCAAGTCGGTCAGAACATTTTCAATTTGCGAAAAGAAGAATAAAAAAAAGATTTAGTGATATAGAAATAACAGTATTATTAACAAAACAAATGCCAGAAGAAAAAGAAGTAAAAAATTATAGACCAGAATTAAATTATAATAATTATGAAGAAGAACATTTTAAAAATTTAGATGAATATGATTTAATAATAGTTTTAATAAATAATTTTGAAAGGAAAGGGTATGAAAAAATAATACCATATTTAACATTGCATTATGAAGAAAAAGTTTATGGTTATTTACCAAATGGATGGTTGATAAAATTATGAATATATTAATTATAAATAATGATATAGATTCAGCAGGAGTTGGTTATTATTTATATGAAGCAATAAATAAATATAGTTCGCATAAAGCAAGGCATTTATGTGCAGTGAAAACATTTTTTGATATTGATATAGAATTAGAAAAAGCAAATTTTGATGAATTAGTAGAGATAATAAAAAAAACAGATATATTTCATTTTAATAATGTAGGATATGAAATACCATTTGGGAAAATAAGATGGTGCGAATATATAAAAAATAAAAAAAAGATTTTTCATGCACATTCAATACATGAACAAGGAGGGCATTTGTATAATCATTTTATTCGAGGTTTTATTCATAATAAATTTAATGAATATGATAAAGTAATAGAATGTGCGCCGTGTAATACCTGGATTTATAGAAATTCTATATGGATGCCAAATATATTACCACTAAGTAGAATATTGAAATATTATAAACCAAAAAATTTTAAAGAACAAAATATAATAATAGGGCAATCACCAACAGGTCGAAATAGAAAAAATACAGATGATTTAATTTTAGTATATAATTCATTAAAACAAATCCATAAAAATTTAACATTACAAATAATAGAAAATGTTTCTTATGAAGAATGTTTAAAATTAAAAAGTTTATGCCATATTTTTTTTGATAATATGTTTCAGGGACATATAGGAATGAGTGGCTTTGAAGCAATGGCATTAGGAATACCTGTTTTAGCATATTTAAAAATGGAGACATTGGAAGCATATAAAAAATTTTCAGACGGGGACGATGTGCCAATTATAAATGTTCAGAATAATAATGAGTTATATAATGAAATTAATCATTTATTGAATGATAGAGATTATTTAATAGAGATTTCAAAAAAATCAAGCGAATGGATTTCAAAATACTATAATGAAGAGCGAATAGTTAAGTATTGGATAGAGTTATATGAATCATTATAATAATAGAAAAATTTTATTTATTGATACACATGAAGATATAGTTTACAATAAAGAAGTAGTAATTTTTTTTCGAAGTAAATTTTTTGATTTTGATTTTTGGTTATTAAATAATTCAGACAGAAGTAATAACATTAAACATTTTTTTGATGAAGTTATTTATGAAGAAAATTTATCAATGGCGGATAATTTTGATATAATTGCAATATATAATTTTAATCTTATTGAACAATATATTGAAAAAATAAATTTCGAAAAAGTTTTAATAATAGAAGATATTCTCAATTATTCTTTAATTAAAAAAGACGAAATACAAAATTATTTAGAGATATATGAAAAAAAAGAAAACAATATATTTATGCAAAATATTAAGTCAAATATAATAAAAAATATTAATTCAAAAAGATATGATTATGCGTTTAAATTATGTGAATTATTAGATAATAATATATTTAAGAATTATTATAAAGCAATAATATATTTAAAAAAAGGTGAAGAAGAATTAGCAAAAAAATATTTTATAATGCTGACAGAAAAATATGATAGTGATTACAAAAGTTTTTATATAAGCGCATATTATAATTTATATAAAATTTATAAGAAAAAAAACGATAATAAAAATGCAGAAATATATAAATTAAAATGTTTGGAATTGGCACCTGAACATAAGATAAAGAGATTGTAAACTTTAAATATTTATAGTGAGTTGGCTGAATATTGTTTATTAAGTAAATGTTGATTAAGCAATTATTAAAATATAGAATAAAGGAAATAAATTTATGAAGAAAATAAAAATTGGAATAACAGGTTCAACTGGTTTTATAGGGCAGCATTTAGTTAATTATTTAGAAAAGAGCGGTTATATAATTGATACTTTTGAAGAACATAAGTTTAATTTTTTTCATCAATATGATATTGAACAATTTATAAAAGATAAAGATGTAATAATACATTTAGCAGCAGTGATAATAGGAAATAATGAAGAGATGAATTTTAATATAAGCAGCACATATAATTTATTAAATGCAATAGCAAAATTAAAAACAAAAAAAAAAGTGAAATTTGTGTATTTTTCAACGACGCAGGTATATGGATATTCAGAGAAAAGAATTGTATATACAGAAGAATCAAAAATAAAACCAGTAAATTATCATTCATTAACAAAATTTGTTTGTGAACAGATGGTTTTAAATTATGAAAATATAGTACCAATAGTATTAAGATTAACAAATGTATATGGAATAGGCGCAAGACCAAATTATAATTCTGCATTAGCAACTTTTGTTTATAATATTTTTAATGACTTACCAATTACATTAAATAATTTTGGAAAGCAAAAACGGAATTATATTTATGTAAAAGATTTATGTTTTATTATTGATAAAATATTACGATTGAATTTTTACGGTTTATTAAATATTTGTTCTGATGAAACAATAAGTATAAAAAAATTAGTAGAGGCATTATATAAATTATATGGGAAAAAGCCACTGATTACATATAAAACAATTTCTGAAACAATAAATAATGCAACAATATCAAATATAAAGTTACGAAAATTAATACCAAATTTAAAATTTACAAAATTAAAGGAAGGATTGAAGGAATATGTCGAAGAATATCGAAGGAGTACAGATAATAAAACTTGAAAAAAAAGAAGATGAGCGAGGTTATTTTATAGAATTAATACAATCACAATATGTAGAAAAACAAGATAAATTTGGACTGGTGTATATAAGTCAGGCAAAAGCAAAAGGCGTAATAAAAGGGAATCATTATCATACACGCAAAACAGAATATTTTACAATAATAAAAGGCAATGCAGAATTACATTTGTATGAAATAAAAACAGGGAAAAGAGATATGATAGTATTTGGCGAAGATAATTATTGTATGGTAAAAGTTCCACCAGGGATAGTACATACTTTTGTTAATATAGGAGATGGTGAGATGATATTAGCAGCAT
The DNA here is from genome assembly GCA_035405645.1 of bacterium. Lineage (GTDB taxonomy): Bacteria > JAGOBX01 > JAGOBX01 > DAONJL01 > DAONJL01 > DAONJL01. The sequence continues at coordinate 8,010 of DAONJL010000047.1, forward strand.
ATATAAGTGAACCATTTAATAAAGATGACCCTGATACAATATTTCATAAAATAATTTAAGAGGATTGTTTATGAAAATAGATGAAGTTGATTTAAGAATTATTAGATTATTTAAATGTTTATCGAATGGAACAAGGTATAGAATATTAAAATTACTTAAAGAAAGGTCATATAGTGTAGGCGAATTAAGTTCAATATTAAATAAAGAGAGCCAGAATATATCACAACATTTAAAAGTTTTGAAAGATTTGAATTTAGTAAGTTATGCAACAGAGTGGAAGAATGTAATTTATTCATTAAAGAATAAAGAAGTAAATGAGATAATAGAAATAGCGTATAGGATATTGTCGAGAAAATAAAATATAATGTGCGAATGTTCGAACATTCGCACATGACAAGAAAATATTAATATAAAGAAAAATAAGGAGGTAAAAAACAATTGTTCAAAATTAAAGTTATGACTGTTGTTGGCACAAGACCAGAAATTATAAGATTATCAGAAACAATAAAAAAACTTGATAAATATTGTAATCACATTTTTGTTCATACTGGTCAAAATTATGACTATGAATTAAATCAGATATTTTTTGAAGATTTACAATTACGTAAACCAGATTATTTTCTTGAAGTTAAGAGTAATACACTTGGCGAACAAATAAGTAAAATAATTGAAAAAACAGAGAAGATAATATTAAAAGAAAAGCCAGATGCATTTTTAGTGCTTGGCGATACTAATAGCGCTTTATCAGCGATAATTGCTAAAAGATACCATATCCCGGTTTTTCATTTAGAAGCAGGTAATAGATGTTTTGATGAACGAGTGCCAGAAGAATTAAATCGCCGTATTGTTGATCATATCTCAGATGTTAATTTTTGTTATTCTGAAAATGCAAGACATTATTTACTTAAAGAAGGTTTACCAGCTGGTAAAATTTTTGTTTCAGGTTCACCAATGGCAGAAGTAATAGAAGTAAATAAAGAAAAAATATTAAACTCAACTATTTTAGAAAAATTAAAAATTTCGAAAAATAAATATTTTGTTGTAAGTTGTCATAGAGAAGAAAATGTTGATAATAAAGAAAATTTACTTCAATTCTATAATCTAATAATTAAATTAACAGAAAAATATAAATATCCAATTGTAATAACATTGCATCCCCGTACAAAAAAACGACTAAAAAAAATAAATAGTAAATTTAATGAAATGGTAATATTATCTAAACCATTTAATTTTTCTGATTATAATAATTTACAGATAAATGCATATTGTGTAATATCAGATAGTGGAACAATATTTGAAGAAGCAGCAATATTAAATTTTCCAGCAATAGTAATACGAGAAAGCACAGAACGACCAGAAGCACTTGATACTGGTTCTGCAATTCAAACTGGCTTGAATGTTGAAAATGTTCTAAATGCAATTGAATTAGTTCGAAATACTTTTAGTATAAAAAAAGAATGGTCAATACCAGATGATTATAAACCTACAAATTTTTCTGATAGAGTAGTTAAATTTATAATTGGGCAAGCAAATATATTAAAAAATAAGGAAATAATAAAATGGTAAATTCATTAATAAGTGTTGTAATACTAAATTATAATTACTTTCATTTAATTGTAAAATGTAATGCTTCTGTAAGAAATCTAAAAATGAAAAAGTTTGGTTAATCATAGAAAAAGAATATATGAAGAGAATAAAATTGTTTTAATCAAAGTAAGTTTACAAGAGATATTATGAGAAAGAAAGTAAAGAGAAATAAAGATAGATTGTAAATAATTTTTAAAAAGGAATTTTGAAATAAATAATATACGCAATACTTTAATATGTTCAGTTTGCACGAGTCTCTTCGAAAGTAATTTGAAAAACTTTCAGAAAATAAATCGAAATTATCAGAAAACTTATAAAATATAAAAGAAAAATTTAAAAAGAAAAAATATAAAAATATAGAATAAAAAATAAAAAAGATAAATTTCGAATGGGAAAAAAAATATTACATATTTTTTCTAAAACTGGCGGTGGAACAGAAAGATTTATTATTGATTTTTTATATTGTCTAAATAAGCAATTTAAAGCAAAACAAATTATATTATTTAAAGAACTATTAAATAAAAGTAAAGATTTTTCTATAAAAAAGAAAAATTATAATGAATATCAAATAATAGGACCTTCAATATTTTATTTTAAATCAGAAAATTTTTATTATAAATTTTATAATAAAAAATTTGAATATGAATTTGTTAAATTTATAAAACAAATAAAGCCAGATTTAGTCCATATTCATACAATTTTTGATTTACCATTTTTAATAGTAAAAATTTTAAAGAAATTTAATATTCCTATAATATTTTCAATTCATGATACAACGCTTTTATGTCCAAGAAATGGTTTTATTGATTCAAATAATGATTATTGTTTAGAAAATTATAATGGGATAAAATGTTCAGAATGTTTTCCAGAAATAAATTATATTAATTTTTATTTTTATCATCAATATATTAAAAATATGTTAAATTATGATATAGATATATTAACAACAGTATCAAAAGCAACGGCTGAGATTTATAAGTATTTTGGTATAAATAAAGAAATTAATGTTATTTATTCAGGAATAAATTTGAGTTGTAAAATACCAGTAAAATCATTAGATAAAGAAAAAGTTGTTTTCGGATATTTTGGTGGTAATTCTATCCATAAAGGATTTTTAATACTGATTAATGCTTTACAATATATAAAAAATAAAAAATCAAAAATTATATTGTATGGTTCTAATATTAATGATACTTTAAAAACCACAATATTGAAAAAATTAAATGGTAATTTAGAGATTATTTTTGAAAAATCTTATAATATAAATGAGATTCAAGATGTTTATAAAAAAATTGATGTGTTAATTTTTCCATCTTATTGTTTTGAAACAGCGGGTTTAACATTGCTTGAAGCAAAATATTTTAAAACTCCAATTATTTTTTCAAATAGTAATGGAATTCCAGAATATGCTAAAAATAATATTGATGGTTTTGCTTTTGAAAATGGTAATTACAAACAACTTGGAAAAATTTTATTGAAAATAGTTGATAATCCAAAAATAATTAATGAAATAAGAGAAAGAATTGAACCCCCAAAAAAAATGGAAGATACTGTCGATGAATATATTGTTCTTTATAATTCATTATTAAAAGAAAAAAAAATTAATAATCATATTTTTGTTAAGTTGCTAAATAAAAAAGAAAAGAAAATTTTAACAGATTTACAAAAAGAGCAAAAAATAAATATTAAAAAAATTATCTCAAATAAAAAAATTAAAAAAATAATATTATTTGGAACAGGTGTATTATCTAAAAGAATTTATTTAACTTTATCAAAAACTCAAAGAAATAAAATCAAATATGTATTTGATAATGATGAATTAAAGAATAATAAAATATTTTTTGGGCATATTATTAAAAAACCGTTTTTTATTGAAGATATTGATTATATTATTATTGCTTCTCAATGGTTTAATGAAATAAAAGAACAATTAATTTCATTGGGTTATCCAGAAAAAAAAATAGTAATAATCTAAGTCAATCATATGATTGTTTAGAGAATTAGTAAGTTAAAAATAGATAAAATATCTAACATAAAGCAATTGCTTTTATAGTATTAACTGAACTAATAATCTGCTAAAACAATCCAAAATATAAATAATTAAATTATCCCCTTCTTTTTAAAAAATTTTTTAGATGTTTTAATAGTGAAAATGTTATCTAAAAAAGTATGTTAAAATATATGTTTTTTTTGAAATTGTGTTTTAAGTTTTGAAAAGTTATTTCAATTTTTCGAAATTTCTAAAAATCAAAATACAAAGTTATATAATTTAAGAATTTTAAAATATTTATTTATATCTCAATTAAAATTTAAAAATATTTTACTTTTTGAAATTAGGAAAATTAATAGATAATGAAAATTTTAAATATATTATTTTACCCAAAATATACAGCATTATCATTTTTACGTGCATTAACTCCATTTAGGTTTTTACAAAAATTTGATTGTTTTACTGAATTTTATGATTATTTAGATTTATCGAAATATTTTTCATTAAAGTTATTCGAAAAATCAAATATAATAATTCTTAATCGTAATATTCCAAATTTCATTTCTTCTTTAATAATAAATTTCTGCCGGCAGAATAATAAAACTATTTTTTATGAAATAGATGATTTATTATTTGCACTTCCGAAATATCATCCTTTCTCTTTTTTTTATAATAATTATAAAATTTATTTATCACAAATTTTAAAAAGTGTTGACGGAATTATTGTCTCTACGGAATTATTAAAAAAATTTTTATCTAAATATAATCAAAATATTTTTGTTTATGAAAATCTTTTACCAACTGAAATTATTTCAATTTCCGAAAAATTAAATGGAAATGATACACTCACTATTGGCTATTCTGGTTCTTTAACGCATTATAAAGATTTTATAAAAGTATATATTGTGTGGAAATTACTTTATCAAAAATATAAAGACAAAATAAAATTTCGGATAATAGGTCCTTTAAAAATTTTAAAAAAAAATTCTGATTTAAAAAATCATAATATTTTCAGCCCACAATTAATCGAATCTTCAAACTTTGATTTGCCAATTGAATATATAAATGGTTCGGATAATTATCTTGAATTTATGGAAATATTTGCAAATAATAGATTCGATATTGGTTTCTGCCCTTTAATAGATAATGATTTTAATAGATGCAAAAGTCATATAAAATATCTCGAATATTCTATTTTTAATGTTTATGGTTTATATAGTGAGCTTGAACCGTATAATAATATAAATAATAATTTTATTGATAAAATAAAAGGACTTAATGTTTATGATTGGTTTAATAAAACTACCGAAATAATCAATGATTACGAAAATAAAAAGAAACAAATAACAAAAATTAAAAAATATGTTTATGAAGAATACAATATAGAAAACAAAATACAATTAATTTTAGATTTAAAAAATTGGTTGATAAAAACGAAATCAACAAATAATTTTAAATTATCATTATTTGATAAAGATTTAATAATTTTAATTTGGGGATTAAGTAATTACGGTTTTTATTGTTATAATATTTTAAATGAATTTGGTTATAAAAAAATAATTTTTATCGATAGTAATATTGAACAAATAAAAAAATATTGTGATAAATATAAAGTATATCATTCAAGTGAATTAACAAAATTATCATTTGATATAATAATAATTGCTTCATTTACATATTTTTCTGAAATATATAAACAAATAATAAATACTGATTCTTCGTTTGAAAAAAAAATATTCTTATAGGCTAAATGAATTAGATATGAAAATACTAATATTTGGAACTGGTAAATTTTTTGAAAGAAATAAATATAATAAAGATATTGTAGAAAACGAAATACTCGCATTTATTGATAATGACAAAAATAAACAAGGATTATTTGTAAATGATAAACCAATTATAAGCCCTGATAAAATTCATTACTATAATTATGATAAAATTGTAATAATGAGTAATGCAGCCAATGAGATAAGGAAACAATTAGTTGAACTAAATATTCCTATTGATAAAATAGAAATATATCAAGATATTGCATATCAGCAAAAAGTTTTTTTTAGTTATTTTTATTTAAAAGGTGAAGGAATAGAAATTGGTACTCTCCATAATCCATTGAAAGTAAATAAAGAAATTTGCAGTGTAAAATATATTGATAAAAAAAATGTAAATGAACTTATTAAAAATTATCCTGAAATTAATCACAGCGATTTGGCAAAAGTAGATATTATTGATGATGGGGAATATTTATCAGAAATTTTAGATGAATCACAAGATTTCATAATTGCAAGTCATTTTTTAGAACATTGTAAAAATCCAATTTTAACAATAAAGGCTCATTTAAAAAAATTAAAAAAAAATGGAATTTTGTATTATGTTGTTCCTGATAAAAGATATACTTTTGATAAAAATAGAAAATTAACAACCGGGACCATTTTTACAATGATTATTTTAATTTACCAGACCAATTTGAGCATTATTATGAATTTGCTTCAATACATTCTACAAATGAAAAAGAAATCATCGCTCTTGCTAATCGATATATTGCAGAAGATTATAGTATTCATTTTCATACCTGGGACGCGAATTCACTATTAGAGTTTTTAATTAAAACACGAGAATTATTAAATATTAAATTTGAGATATTGGTTTATGTTTTGATTCACGATGAAATTATTTGTATAATAAAAAAATATAATGAAAAAGAAAGTAATAATATATAATCCGTTGGGAACACCTGGTTATATAATAGATAGTTTCTATGCATATAATGGTTTAACATTAGCTATACCGCTTTTAAATGCAGGTTATGAAGTTGAATTGTTTGATGCAAATTCAGATGAAAATGCTTCTAAAGAATTAATAAATTCATTTGATAATGATATTATATGTTTAGGTATTAGTGCAATGACTGGCTATCAAATTAAAGATGGTTTAGATGTTGCCAGGAGCATAAAACAATTAAATTCTAATATTACTATTGTTTGGGGCGGTCCGCATCCTTCGCTTTTGCCAGAACAAACTTTAAAACACAATTTAGTTGACATTATAGTTCGAGGACAGGGTACATATACTTTTTTGGAATTAGTAGATGCTTTGTATTATAAAAAGTCATTATTTTCAATAAAAGGAATTGGATTCAAAGAACATAATAAAATATTTTTAACTGAAGAAAGTTTATTTAAACCATTAAAAGAATTTAATGGTTATCCATTTCAATTAATAAAAAATATTGAAACAAAAAAATGGAGCACTTTTAATTATAATTCAAGTGAAGGGTGTCCGTGGAATTGCGGATTTTGTGCAAATAAAACGATGTATAAAAGTAGATGGTTTGGTTATCCTGTTGAACCAATTTTAAGAGATATAAAATATATAATTAACAAAACTAACTTAAATAATATTTCATTTGTTGATACTAATATGTTTGTTGATAAAAAAAGAATTATAAATTTTGCAGAGGAATTAATAAAACAAAATATTGATATAAAATGGTTAGCCTCAGGAAGAATAGACCAATTTTTAAATTACAGTTCAGATGAACTAAAATTAATTGCTTCATCAGGATTAACAACTCTTTTATTGGGGTTGGAAAGTGGTAGCCAACGATTATTAAATAAAATGAATAAAAATATTAATGTGAATAAATATCTAAAAGGAATTGAATATTTGAATTCATTTAATATTAAATTCGCAGGATTATTTATGATTGGTTTGCCAACAGAAACAGAAGAAGAAATGGAAGAAACATTTAATCTTATGCGAATTATAAATGATTATCAGAATGGTTCAATTATTTTGGCAATATATACGCCTTATCCTGGTAGTGAAATGTTTAAGGAATGTGTTGAACTTGGTTTTGAGATGCCAGATTCATTTGAAAAATGGGGCGATTTCACGCAAGACAAAATTAATACAACCTGGCAAAATCCGAATATTAAATTAAAATTTGATTGTATAATTGCAGAATTGCATATGAAAAAAAATGAGTATAATTTAGAAACTGATTTATTAGCCAAAGAAATAAAAAAAGAAGGTAATAATAATATATTAATTTGGGGTGCAGCGTTAACAGGTGCTTATTTATTAAAGGCGGCAGAAAAAAATAATCTTAATGTTTTGGGCTTTATTGATAATAATTTAGAAAAGATAAATAAAAAATGGTTTGAGAAAAATATATTTTCATTTAATGATGCTCCTTTAAAATATGCTGACGCAATTGTTATTGCTTCAAAAGGCTATGAAAGAGAAATAATTAAGCAGATTAAAAAAGAGAAAAATATTAATTGTAAAATTTATGGTTTATTGAAAACGAATTATTATGATTGATTTATCGATTTGTATATTAAATTGGAATACAAAAGATTTAACGATTAAATGCATTGAATCAATTAAGTATAATACAAAAAAAATTAATTATGAAATTATTTTAGTTGATAATGGCTCAAATGATGGACTTTATGATTTTGTTAAATATAAATATCCGGAAATTATACTTTTACGGAATTCTGAAAATTTAGGTTTTTCAAAAGGAAATAATCAAGCTTTGAAAATTTTTCGAGGAAGATATGCATTATTACTAAATAGTGATACAGAAATAAAAGATAAATGTCTTGATTTAATGGTAGAATATTTAGATAATGATAAGGATGTAGGAATTGGTTTTTGTAAAATGTATTATCCAGATGGTTCTCTTTATTTAAATATGCATAATGAATTTCCGAATTGGCGAAATGTGTTAGCAGAAAGAAGTATTATTACAGAATTATTTTTTAAATCGAAATTACATAATTTTTTTTATCGAAAGTATTATGTGATAGATTCGAAAAAATATGAAGAAGATAATGATTCTTGTGCGTGGGGTTTAGGTGCTTTTTTGATGATACGCAGAAAATTATTAGAAAAAATAGGATTTATCGATGAAAATTTTTTTAGTTTTTTCGAAGAAATAGATTATTGCAAACGCTGCATAGAAGCAGGCTGGAAAGTAAAATATTATCATAGACCAGTAGTAATTCATTACACAGCAAAGAGTTTAGTTCAGGAATATCCGAAAATGACGCAGGTCTGGCATCATTCCCGATTTTATTTTTTTTCTAAACATTATGGAATTTTTTCAATGTTATTTTTAAAATTTATCACAGCAAGTGGTATATTAGTTCGTTTTTATAAAATAAAAAAACAACTTGAAAAATGTAGTTCTTCAGAAGAAAGAAAGAAATTACAAGATTTGTTTGAAAGTTATAAGAAAATATTTAAGATGAGTATTTTATTTCCGAAATATAAAATTAATTATTATTAAAAGGACGGTAGTTTTTTAAAGTATTTTAATTTAATGAGTGCTTTTTTAAAATTGATAATTTTATTTTTTTAAAATAGATAATTTTTTTTGAGGGTCAATAAACATAATGGCTTTATTAAAAGATTTTTTTATCAAAGAAGGAAATTTTCTTTTTAGGTGGAGAAGTTATATACCGTTATTATTTATTCTTATTATCTTTATTAGTTTGCAAAATTTTTACTATCCGAAAAATAAACATAATTACGATGTATTGTGGGAATTTGTTTGTTTGGGAATTTCTTTATTTGGATTAAGCATAAGAATTGTGACTGTTGGTTTTACTCCAGAAGGGACATCAGGTCGAAATACAGAAAAGCAAATTGCTGAACAATTAAATACAACTGGGTTATATTCAATTGTTCGTAATCCACTTTATTTAGGCAATTTTTTTATGTGGGTTGGTCCAGCATTATTTCCTCGTAATATCTTTGTAAGTATTTTAATATTTATTATTTTTTTCTTATATTATGAACGAATTATATATGTTGAAGAAGAATTTTTGTTAAAAAAATTTGGCAATGATTATAAAAAATGGGCTGAAAAAACGCCTTTGTTTATTCCAAATTTTAAATTATGGAAAAAACCAGAACAAAAATTTTCGTATAAAAAAGTAATTAAAAAAGAATATAACGGATTTTTTGCTTTGATTTGTGTATTTACTTTGTTAGAAATAATTGGTGATTATTTTGTTCAAAAATATTTGGAATTTGATAAAATATGGTTAATTTTATTTGTTATTAGTTTCATTATTTTTATTTCTATAAAAATTTTAAAAAAATTTACAAAGTTCCTCAATTAAATAATAAATTCAAATATGTTAAAAGCATTCACTCAAAAAAAAATTTTACAATTCTCACTTATAAAATTTATTTTTTCCCTATCGTTATTTTTTACTATATTTGATAATTTTGCTTTTTATAGAAACATTCTAAAATATTATCCACTTCAATTAGAAAATTTATTGTTTTTATTATCAATTATATTTCTTTTGTTTTGTAGTATAAATATTGTCCTGTTGCTATTTTGTTTTAGAAGCATTTGTAAACAAGTTGCAATTTTATTTTTAATAATTTCTGCAGTTGTTTCTTATTTCAGTGATTCTTATAATGTTGTGATTGACCATACTATGATTCAAAATGTTTTACAGACAAATAAAAAAGAAGCTTTTGAATTATTAAATTTAAAATTGTTTGGCTATTTATTTTTTTTAGGTATTTTACCATCATTTTTTTTTATATTTATAAAAATTGAAAAAAAATCGTTTGGAAAAGAAATTTTAGAAAAATTAAAATTATTAATTGGAATAATTATTATTGTTGTTATCACAATTCTAATATTTGGAAAATATTATGCAACATTTTTTAGAGAACATAAAGAATTACGATATTATGCAAATCCAACTTATTATGTTTATTCTTTATATAAATATATTGAAATAAATGTAAAATCGCAAACAAAAATAAAAACCAGAGTTGCAGAAGATGCATTTATTCCGCAATCAGAAAGAGGAAGAAAATTGTGTATTTTAGTAATAGGTGAAGCAGCAAGAGCGGATAGATTTTCATTAAACGGTTATCATCGTAATACAAATCCATTATTATTAACTGAAAAAGAAAACATTGTAGTTTTTTCTGATTTTTTCTCCCTTGCTACTTCGACTGCTACCTCATTGCCTCTTATTTTTTCTTTTTATAATAGTTATGAGAAAGCGACAAGAAGAGAGAATGTTTTAGATGTGTTAATGCGCTGCGGTGTAAATATTTTGTGGCGTGATAATAATAGTAGTTCAAAAGGAGTTGCTGCTGATAGTATATATCAAAGTTTCGTTGATACAAATAATTTTGATGAAATTATGTTGAATGGTTTAACAGAATATATTGAAAATAAAAAAAGTGGTGATATACTGATTGTTTTACATCAATTAGGTTCACACGGACCGAAATATAATATTCGATATCCAGAAGAATTTGCGCTATTTAAACCATTGCCAGCAGCAAATACTCCATTAGAAAAATGGACAAAAGAAGAATTAGATAATGCTTACGATAATACAATTTTATATACTGATTATTTTTTGTATAAAGCAATAGAATTATTAAAAATGTATTCAGATAAATATAAAACAATTTTAATTTATACATCAGACCACGGTGAGTCATTAGGAGAAAAAGGAATATTTCTTCACGGCTTACCAATGATAATTGCTCCAAAAGAACAAAAGCATATTATGACATTTATTTGGTTTGGGGAATTATATAAATCAGAAATAGATATAAATATATTACGAGATAAAGCATCCAGAGAGCATTTTGACCATAAAATTATACCACACACCTTATTAGGCTTTTTTAAAGTAAAGACCAAAATTTATAATCCAGTCTTAGATGTCTTTAATGTCTCTAAATAATTAGAAAACCAATCATTGCGTCCTTTCTTTTTTTATAAAATTTTGTAATGTTCAGGCATATATATTTGCTCTAATAATTATCCTTAAAAGAAAATTTTTGATATAATTTATAAATAACTCATAAACAATTAATTTAAAAAAGTGATATTAATGTATTTGTTATTTCGATTTTTCGAAATACACTACTTTGCAATTTATCTCTTCTATCTTTTTTTCTTTCTTATATCATATATTTATTATTTGCTATTTTACCATATCTCATTTTTATCATCTTAATTTTGCTGGATAAATTCTTTATAATATGTCCCTAATTTTTTTTACTTACAATATTTAATTTTGCTATTTTTGCTGTTTCATCATCTGTTTGTTCTTTTCTAAAAAATTATTAAATT
>DAONJL010000048.1:0-18771 GCA_035405645.1 bacterium
TTACTATTCGTAATGCTGCAAAGGGGTATACCATGTCTGGGATATTTTCTGAATAATTTTTTTATTTTTCTTGACTTGTAAATTGAAAAAAGTTAATATGTTTTTTTAATAATAAAAAAATTAAGAAAAGAATATTTATGAATAATATTGCAAATTCAAAATATTCAATAGAAAAAATTGTTGAGAAAATAGAAGAAAAAATGCCCTCTCTTTCACCAACAGCGGCAAAGGTAATAGAATTGGTGAATAATATAAATTGTTCACCATTAGAATTAACCAAAGTAATAAAATTAGACCCAGTTTTATCTGCAAAAGTTTTAAAAGTAGTTAATTCTTCTTATTTTGCATTACCACAAAAAATAACCTCGCTTGAAAGAGCAATAATAATGCTTGGACTAAATACAATAAAAAATTTAGCATTAAGTGCAGCATTATTATCACAATTTGAAGTTAAAGGTCAAAAATATTTACTTGATATGAAAGAATTCTGGAAACATTCACTTGCTGTTGGTATTGTGGCAAAAAAGATAGCAATAAAGCGGAATATACCAAAAACAGAAATTGAAGATTATTTTTTAGCAGGACTAATTCATGACCTTGGTTTATTAATTGAAAATATTTTTTATCCAGATGAATTTGCTTCAATTTTAAAAAAGTCAACAGAAATTGGTTTAATAAACGCAGAAGAAGAAGAATTAAATAAATTAAATCATTGTAAAATTGGAAAGGCAATTGGCGAAAAATGGAATTTATCACAAAAATTAATAAATGCTTTATATTTACATCATGACCTGCCAATGGTTGGAGAAAATTTCGAATTTATTTTAACTATTTCTTTTGCTAATATTATTTGTAAAAAAAATAATAAAGGATTAGTTATTGATAAAATATCAGGTGAAATAAATCCAATTATATTTAATATATTAAATATAACAGAAGAAACAATAAATGAAATAGTAGAACAATTAGATGCAGAAATAGAAAAAGCACAGGAGTTTTTAAAAATATGAGTTCTGGAATTATAAGATTTTGGGGCGTGCGTGGTTCTATTCCTACGCCGAGTAAAAATACAGTTATTTATGGTGGTAATACAGCCTGTGTATCAATTGAATTTAAAGATAAAGATGAAATATTTATATTTGATGCAGGTACAGGCATTAGAGAATGTGGAAATTATCTTTTAAGTTTGAAAAAAAAATTAAAAGGTTATATTTTTATTTCGCATACTCATTGGGACCATATTCAGGGTTTTCCTTTTTTTGTGCCTTTTTTTATTCCTGGTAATACATTTAAAATTTTTGGACCGCCTTCAGATGTAAATAAATTAAACATAAAACAGATAATGGAATTTCAAATGAAATATGAGTATTTTCCTATTCGTGTTGGTGAATTAGGTGCAAAAATTGAATATATTGATGGAAAAGTTGGTGAATTAAATATTGATGGTTATAAAATTAAAACAGAAAAATTAAATCATCCTGTGTTTTGTTTGGCTTATAAAATTTTTTACAATGATAAAATTATAATATATGGTGGTGACCACGAACCTTTTAGAAATATATATCGTGACGATAAAAAGGCAGCAAGTGATATGGGATTTGATGAAGATTATTTAATTGAATATGATAAATTAGTCAATGAACAAAATGCTAAAATATACGAATTTTGTGAAAATGCTGATATTGTTATCTGGGATTCACAATATAGTGAAGAAGAATATAAAACAAAAATTGGTTGGGGTCATAGTTATTATGAAGCAAATATAAAAATGGCTGAAATATCGAAAATTAAACATATAGTTTTTAATCATCATGACCCTGCTTCAAGTGATGAAAAATTAAGTGCATTAGAAGAAAAATATAGTAAAATAGCTGAACAAAAAGGTTTTAAATTATCTTTTTCTCGCGAAGGAAAAAGTATTGAATTTTAATAATGAATGAAAATTATAATTGGCATTGATGTTGATTTTGAAGGTTATGAACCTTTTACTAAACATTATTGTAAATTCAATAAAAAAAGATTTGAGAAAAATTTACTTGCTTTAATCGATTTTTTAAAAGAATATAAATATCCTGCTGTTTTTTTTATTCATACTTCGCCTTACATTAGAAATAATTTTAATAACATTTTTTATACGGATAATTTTTATTTAAAAATATGGAAAGATTTAATTAATTCTAATTTTGAAATAGGTTTTCATCCACACGAAGAAGATGAAAATGGTAAATATTATTTGTATTATGTATATAATTATATGAAAAATATTTTTGATATAAATTTAAAACTTATGGCTGATAATGGAATAAAAATAAATTCTATTCGAACAGGTTTTTTTAGTTTTAATGAATGGCTGATACCATTATGCGAAAAATATAATATAAAATTTTCTTTTGATAATATGGGCGCATATCAGCCATTAACAAATACACATTTTGAAAATGCTCCTTATTTTTCTTATTTTTATGATTATATTGATAAAGAAAAAATTGGGAATTCGAAAATTTATTCTATTCCACTTGGTTTTGCTTATAATTATACTTTATGGCAAGCACTTATACCAGAAGCAAATAAATTTTCGCATATTAAAAAATTATGGGATATAATTATTTCTATGGAAGATAAAAAATATTGGGTTTGTAATTTATTAATTCATTCTTATAATTTTTTAAAAAAGAAAAAAATTATAAAAAAAACACTTGAATATATTAGTAAAAATAAAGGAGAGTTTATATTAACAAGAGATGTCTCGAAAGAAATTAGTATATAATAAAGATTGCTGGGAAGGCATAGAAACAAGGACATTGAAAGATGCAGTATGTGAAACAATAGTTTATTTTTCTTCTTTTTTGCCATTTGGTTGGAAACATAATTCTATTTGTAATCAAATCAGAAAAGAATTATTAAAAATTGCAGGTGTAAAAATTGGTAAAGGTTCTTTTGTTTATCCTGATGTAAAAATTTTAAAACCAGCTAATTTAACGATTGGCAATGATTCATTTATTAATTTTAATTGTTTATTAAGCGCTTATGAAAAAATTATTATTGGTAATCGTGTTGCAATTTCTTATAATGTTACTATAATAACAGAAACCCATAATCCAGAAGATGAAAATTTTAAGGCAATAATAAAACCAGTCATTATAGAAGATAATGTGTGGATTGGAGCAAACAGTTTGATTTTACCAGGAGTGCGAATTAAAGAAGGTGCTATTATTGCTGCTGGCAGTGTTGTCACAAAAGATGTTGATGAATATACTATTGTTGGTGGAGTGCCAGCAAAATTTATTAAAGAACGAATAATAAAATAATGAAGAAAAAAATTTTAATAATTTCACCATATTTACCATCATTTGATGAAGGCGGTAGAATGAGATTATTTTATTCTATTAAATATCTTTCTGAATTTCTTGATGTTCATTTAATTTCTTTAATTTATTCAGAAGATGAGAAAAAGAATATTGATATTATAAAAAATTTTTGTAAAGAAATATATTTAATTCATAAAAAACATATTGATAGAAAAAGAGATTTATTTTCAAAATTATATAGATTATTTTTTTTACCACCTGATTTAATTACAAAAAGATTTTGTAAAGAGATGAAAGCAAAAGTTGATGAATTAGTTAAAATAAATAATTATGATTTAATACAATGTCTTCATCAATATACTTTTCAGTATGTGCCAGAAAATATTAATATACCAATAATACTTGATGAACATAATATAGAATCAGAAATATTTAAAAGAGCGTTTCAGTATACACAACAGGAAAATGTATTACATATATCAAAATATAAATTTAGAAATAAATTAGAATTATTAAAATTAAGAAGATATGAAGAAAATACCTGGTCAAAGGTAAATTATATAATCACGGTTTCTGAAATTGATAAAAATATTTTACTATCGAGATATAAACATCCAGATATTACAGTAATTCCAAATGGCGTTGATACAGAATATTTTAAACCTTATGAAACAGAAGAAAAAGAAGAAATAGTTTTTACTGGCACATTTTCACATCAACCAAATTTAGATGCTTTTTTATATTTTGTTCGTGAAATTTTTCCAATTGTAAAAAAAGAGATAAAAGAAATAAAATTTATTGCAGCAGGAAAAAATTTACCTGATAATATTAA
The DNA here is from genome assembly GCA_035405645.1 of bacterium. Lineage (GTDB taxonomy): Bacteria > JAGOBX01 > JAGOBX01 > DAONJL01 > DAONJL01 > DAONJL01. The sequence goes on from DAONJL010000048.1 coordinate 4,141, forward strand.
AAAACAATTTGAAAATAGAGATGATATTATTATTACTGGTTATGTTCAGGATATAAGACCATTTATAGCGCAAGCACGATTATTTATTGTGCCTATAAGAATAGGTAGTGGCACAAGATTAAAAATATTACAGGCAATGGCAATGAAAAAATGTGTTATTTCTACTGCAATTGGTTGTGAAGGTATTGAAGTTGAAAATAATAAAAATATTATTATCAGAAATACACCAGAAGAATTTGCTAATGCTATAATTGAGTATTATTCAAATCAAAATAAACTAAAACAAATTGCAGCGTCTGGTTATTATTTAGTTAAAGAAAAATATGAATGGAAAAATATTTTTAGAAAACAAATAGAATTATACAGGAAAATCTTAAATGTTTAAAATTGGTATTGAACTAACACCAGCAATTGAACAAAAAACAGGAATTGGTAATGTTTCTTATTTAATAGCAAAAAATATTATTAAATTTTGTGAGGAAAGAGATTTTTATTTTAAATATATTTATAATTTTATAAAAACAAAAAACCGAAAAGAATTATTATTAAATTCAGAAAAAAATAAAAACTATATTATTCCTTTGCCAAAACGAATATATTATAATTTATATAAATATAAAATTCCAATAAATTTTTTTGTTGGTTCTCTTGATATTTTACATATTACTGGTTTAATTAAAATTTCTGTTTTTAAAAAGACAAAAATTATATCAACAATTCATGATATTGCTTTTAAGATTTTAGCAGATTTTTATGATGATTCTTTTGTTAAAGAATTAGATGATAGAATAAGGTATTTATGTGATAAAAGTATTTTTATTATTACGAGTTCTTTTTCGACAAAAAATGATTTAATTAAATTTTATAATGTGCCTTTTAAAAAAATAAAAGTAGTTTATTTTACAGAAGATGAAATATTTAGAAAAAAAAAAGAGAATTATGAATTAGAAAATTTTAGAAAAAATAATAAATTACCTGAACATTATTTTCTCTTTGTTGGTTCACTTGAAAAAAGGAAAAATTTAAAAAATATTATTTATGCATTTCAAAAATTTAAAAAATATGATATAAAAAATTTTTATTTAATTATTATTGGAAAAGATAATGAAAAAATTAGAAAAGAAATAAATTTTGATGATAATATTATTTTTACAGGTTATGTAAAAGATGCTGATTTACCTTATTATTATCACTTTGCTGATGGATTATTATATTGTTCTTATTATGAAGGTTTTGGTTTGCCAATACTTGAAGCATTTTCTTCACAAATACCAGTTATTACAACAAATAATTCTTCAATGAGTGAGTTAGCAGGAGCAGCAGGAATTTATGTTAATGAACCAGAAAATATAAATGAAATAAGTGAAAAAATGCTTTATTTAGCAAATATAAAAAATGATGAAAAAGAAAATTTATTAAAAATAGAAAGAGAAATATTAAAGAAATTTGAGATAAAAGAATGTATAAAAAAAATTTTAGAGTGTTATAAAGAAATAAAAAATAATGATTTTAGTGTAGTCTGATAAAAATAAAATAATTGACAATTGAAATAAAAATTATTATTAAATAAGGCAATGAGCGAAGAGAAGAAATTATATTCATTAAGAGAAGCAGCAGCATATACTTTAATAGAAATAGCAAAAAGTAATAAGAAAGTCGTTGTATTAGATGCTGATGTATCAAAGTCAACAATGACTGTATTATTTAAAAAAGTATTTAATGATAGATTTTTTAATTTTGGTGTTGCTGAGCAGGATATGATGAGCACAGCCGCAGGTTTGGCAACTTGTGGTTTAATTCCTGTTGTTTCAAGTTTTGCTATTTTTGTTATTGGTCGTGCATTTGAACAATTAAGAAATTCTGTTTGTTATCCAGATTTGAATGTTAAAATTCTTGCTACTCACGCTGGCATAACTGTTGGGGAAGATGGTGCTTCTCATCAATCAATAGAGGATATTGCAATCACAAGAGTTTTACCTAATATGACTGTTTTAGTTCCTTCTGATATTATTGATTTAAATATATTATTAACAGAAGCAATAAAATTAAATGGACCTGTATATATAAGAATTCCACGAATATCATTACCAATTATTCATAAAAAAGATTTTAAAATAAAAATAGGAGAAATAGAAGTAATAAAAGATGGAAAAGATTTAACAATAATTACAAATGGTGTAATGTTGCATAGAGTATTAAAAGTTATTGAAATGCTCGAAGATGAAAATATTTCTGTTGCTTTGCTAAATATGTGTTCAGTAAAACCAATTGATAAAGAAAAATTATTGTTATATGCAAAAAAAACAGGTAAAATAATGGTTGTTGAAGAGCATTCGGTTATAGGTGGAACAGGCAGTGCTGTATCTGAGTTTTTATCTCAGCATTATCCAATTCCAATAAAATTTATTGGTATTCCTGATAAATTTGGACAATCAGGCAAAGCTGATGAATTACTTGACAATTATAATTTATCGATTGATAATATATTTAAAGAAGCAATTTCATTTATAAATGTTTAAGGTGAAAAAAGATGATAGAAATAATTTATTATAATGGTCAAACAGCAAAAGATTTATCAGTTCAAGAATTTGAAAATATTTATCCAATCAAAGAAGGTTTTGTATGGATTGATTTTTTTGCCCCATCATCAAATGAAATAAAAAAGATATTAGTTGATTTATTTCATTTTCATCATCTAACAATTGAAGATTTGTTAGTATTTACTGACCATCCAAAATTAGATGAATACGATGATTATTTATTTGGTATATTTCATTCAATTGTATATCATGAAAATGAAATGCGTGTAGCAACATGGGAAATAGATTTTTATTTAGGTAATAAGTTTATAATAACCAATCATTTAAAACCTATAATTTTTTTACCGACTTTAAAAAATAAATTTAGAAATAAAAATGAAATAATTTTAAAAGGTCCAGAATTTATTTTGCAAAATCTTCTTTTATGTATGGTTGAGAGTTATTTTCCTGTTCTTAATTATATTTACAAAAAATTAGATGAAGCAGAGAATGAAGTTTTCACAGTAACACAACGAGATACAATAAATGATATATATAAAATGAAAAGAAATTTATCAATAATAAAAAGAGTTTTAATTCCACAAATGGAAATTTTTGAAACAATAGATAAATTGAATTTAAAGTATATATCAGAAGAAAGCAAATTTTATTTCAATGATATTTTAGGTCATTTAGAAAAAATAAATAGTATGGTAGATAATTATATTGATATGGCAAAATCAACGCTTGATGCACACCTTTCAATTTCATCATATAAAATGAATCAGGTGATGAAAACATTAACAATAATAACGACAATTGTTATGCCGTTAACTTTAATAGCAGGAATATATGGAATGAACTTTGAACACATGCCAGAATTAAAAATGAGATATGCTTATTTTGTTGTTTTAGGTGTGATGTTAATAATTGCTATTGTTTTAACAACAATTTTTAAAAAGAAAAAATGGTTTTAATTATGGAGGTTGAAAAAATGTTTATTCGACAAATTATTTTTATTTGCATTGTTTTTATTCTTTCTCAATTCAATTTATTCTCGCAATTTTTATCATCTTCTATTTCTTATTCAAATATAAATGCTAAATATAAAAATAATATTTCAAATACAATGATTGATAATAATTCTGAAATATATGAATTAGGTTTTTCATTTAATTTTTTAAAATATTTTTCTTTAAATCTTAATGGCGGAAAATATAGTTGTGAATTTAATGATGCAATAATGGAATTAAAATTTACTGATAATTATTTTGCGAGAATAAATTTAATGAGTTTAATTAATTTAGGAGCACAATTTTATTTACAATCTGATTTCAGTTATTTAAATTCAGCACCTAAAAATTATTTATTATCTGGTTTAACTATTAAAAATTTTGAAATAAAAGATTTTTTAAGTGAAGTAAAATTAAAAAAAGAATTTCATAAAGCAAATTTATTTATTGGTATTTCTTATCTGGATAGTTTAATTAAAAGTTCTGCTAATTCAGATTTGTATTTTCGATTGAATAATACAAATAATTTTTTATTTAAAATTGGCTGTGATTATTCAATCACAGAAAGAATAAAATTGTTTTTAGATTATTCATATAATAAAAATGAAATTTTTAGCAGTGGTTTATCATATCATTTCATAACTAAAAAAGAAGAAAAAATATTTAAAAAAGTTAAAGAAACAATTCAGTCAAAACCCGTTGAAGAAAAAGTAGAAAAAGTAAAAATAGAAGAGACAGTAAAAAAAGAAGAACCGAAAAAAGATGAATTTGATGTAGATAGTTTATTATTAGAACAGACGAATAAACAAATAAAAGAATTACCAAAAGTAGAAGAAGAAAAAAGTGAACAAATAAAACTTCGCGAAACATTAACACAGGATGCTTCATTTGAAGAATATTTAAAGAAAGCGCGAAGAAATTTAGAATTAGGTAGATTTGATGAAGCAATAAAAGAATTAAATATAGCGAAAAATTTGGTTCCTAATTCAGTTGAGGTTTATCAATTGCTTGGCGATGTTTATGAAAAAATGGGAAATTATAAATTATCATTGGAGTATTATGATATAGCAATAAAGTTATTAGAAAAATCAAAAAATAATAAATGACTTTTAATTTAACAAAAAAAGAAATAATAATTTTATTATTAGTTTTTAGTGGATTAGTTTTTGCCATAATTCTTTTTTCTCAATTATTAAAATTAATAAAAGAAATAATAAAAAATAAGAATAAAGATTTATTTGGTTATAAAGGCAAAATAATTTATTATGATTCAGGCGAAGAAGCAAAATTATTAAAATATGAAGATGATAAAATAATATTATTAGGTAAGCCAGATTATGTATTAGAAATAGGGAAAGGAAAATATATAATAGTTGATGCAAAATCAGGAAAATTAGATAAAAGAAATCCTAATTCTGTAAAACTGCAATCTTATGCTCAACAAATAATAAATTATTTTTTATTAGTTGAGAATGATTTGAAAATAAAACCTTTATATGGAGAATTATATTTTTTAGAAGATAATCAAAGATTTAGAATAGAAAATACAGATGAGATTAAAAGGCTTGGCTTGCGTAATTTACATTTAATTGCAGAAGGTAAAAAGTTAGGAATAAAGCCAGATGAAAGGTCATATATAAAATGTGAATTATGTCCATATAATGATATATGTCCACGAAGAATAAAGAAAAAAGGTGAAGAAATAAAAAATGAAACGACCAGAAGATAAGTTTGCAGAATATAGAAAAAAGAAAGATACAGATGGTAGTAATTTTTTTCGACCTGAAAATCTTATTGTATTTGGTATTATTTTAATCACTCTTGTTGTAACATATTTTGCTTTACCAAAAATAAAATTTTTACTTGAAACAAAAACTGAAGAAGGTAGATTAATTGCTGTTTTACGAGAAAATAAAGAAGCATTAAAAAAGAATAAAAACATAATAAAGAAAACACCAGGACATTGCCTTGTAACTTTTATTGATGTTGGACAGGGTGATGCTTCATTAATAGAAACGCCAAATGGAAAAGTAATATTAATTGATGGTGGTGAAGGAAAACATCCTGATAATAAATTTGCCAAAGCATTTAATGCAGGTGAGCGTGTGATAATACCAATGTTATGGGCAAAAGGAATAAAGAAAATTGATATAATTTTAATATCGCATGCACATTCTGACCATATTGGTGGTTTGCTGGAAATTCTTGATGTTTTTCCTGTGGATGAGATAATAGAACCAGGTTATCCAGCACATTCTGCAAATTATTCTGAAATTTTAAAAATAGCAAAAGAGAAAAATATAAAATATACAATGCCAAAAACAGGAGATATTTTAGATTTTGGCAAAGATGTGTTTGCACAGGTTTTATGGGTTGATAAATCAGGTGGTAAAAAAGGTGATAATATAAATAATACCTCTATTGTTCTATATTTTAAATTTGGCAATACATCAATTATTTTTTCTGGCGATGCTGAAAAAGAAATTGAAGAAGAGATTGTTTATACTTATGGGCGAAAAATAAAATGTGATATTTATAAAGTTGGGCATCACGGCAGCAGGACATCTTCTTCTGAAATTTATGTAAAAATTATTGAACCAAAAGTTGCTTTAATTGGCGTTGGTTCTTACAATACATTTGGTCATCCAACAGAAGAAATATTAAAAAGATTAGCATCTTTTAAAACAAAAGTTTATCGAACTGATAAGGACAGCCATATTTATATTGATATAACTGAAAATGATTATAAAATAATTACTGCTGCAAGTTTAGATTAATGAAGTAATTATTGATAAATTCAATCTTTGTTTAAAACTAACTAAAATAAAGTTTTAAAAAGTACAAAGATATTTTGCTATTGGTTTTATAGAAATGTTTTAATTATCCATATTTAATTATTGACTGAAATTATTTAATAAAGTATAATAATTATTTTAATTATTAGATTTCATTTTATTTTTTCATTTTAGTAATTTTTTATGAAAATTTATTTAAAAAATTTTTATCCATTTTTAAATATTTTATACAAATTATCTGATATTATTTTTGTTTTATCTTTACTTTTATTTATATTTATTTTGCTTTTAATGAAATTAAGAATCAGAATGGGTTTAATAAAAAGATTAAGAGTGGATGAAAACTCAAAAATTAGAATATTACCATTGCAACTTATTTTCTTTTATTTTTTTATGAATATAGTGATTTTCTTTTTTTTGCCACAGATTGGAATAAATTCATTTATTAATTATCATATAGTTCGTAATTATGGTTCTAATCAATTAAATTCTTTTGAAGAAAAGTTAATAAAAGAAACTAAAGCATTTTCACCTAAATTAACTTTATATAAATTTTTTGAAAGTTATGATGTTATATTAATCACTCAAATTTTTCTTTCGATTATTTTTTTCTACATTATAATTATGAAAGTTTTTTTTGATATTGATTTTATTTAATAATGAATGAATTCAGTAATATAAAAATTCCCGAAGAATTAATAGCCCAAACACCAATAGAAAATAGAAGTAAATCAAGATTGTTATATTTAAACAAAGAAACAGGAATCATAAAACATTATATATTTGAAGATATAGTAAATTTATTAACTGATAAAGATGTATTAGTAATAAATAATTCACGAGTAATAAAAGCAAGATTAAATTTTGAATATAAAAATAAAAAATGTGAGTTAATGTTAGCAGCAGAACAAGAGAAGAATATCTGGGATTGTATAGTTTATCCGGGTAAATATTTTAAAATAGGCACAAGAATAAAAATATTAAATAATATAGAAATTGAAGTCTTAGATAGAACAGATTATGGAAGACTGATAAGATTTAATTGTGACAGAGATATTAAAGAAATATACGAAAAATACGGCAAAATACCTTTACCACCTTATATTAAAAAAGAGTTAAATAATTCAGAAAGATATCAGACAGTATTTTCAAAAGAAATAGGTTCAATAGCTGCACCGACTGCTGGTCTTCATTTTACTGATGAATTATTATCTAAATTAAAAGATAAAGGTGTAGATATATTTGAAATTACACTCCATATAGGACCAGGCACATTTTGTCCAATTAAAAATATTCAGACACATAAAATGCATTCTGAATATGTAATAATAACAGAAAAAACAGCGCAAAAAATAAATGAAGCAATTTCAGCCAAAAAAAAGATAGTAGCAGTTGGAACAACAAGTGTTCGGGCACTTGAAAGTGCTGCTTTAAAAGAAAAAATAATTTCTCAGTTTGATGGCTGGACTGATTTATTTATTAAATTTGATTATAAATTTAAAATAGTTGATAAATTAATTACAAATTTTCATTTACCTCACTCAACATTAATTGTTTTAACATCAGCATTTGCAGGAATAGAAAATATAAAAAAAGCATATCAAATAGCAATAGCAGAAAAATATAAATTTTTTTCATTTGGCGATGCTATGTTTATTGAATAAAAAATAATTGACATCAAAATAATAAATAAAATAAAATGATTAAAAATATATAGTGGAGGCAAAAATGAAATTATATAAAATAATCATTATTATTATTTTGATTTATATTTTTATTATTCCAAATAATCTTTTTGCTCAAAAAAATATTTCTTTAAAATATATTTGTTCTATTGTTTATAAAGAAATGCAAAAATATAAATTGTTTCCAGCAAATGGTTGGTTGGGTATGAATGAAATTTTACAAAAAAAATATGGGATAAAAATACCAAAAAAATATATGATAGAAGTTCAAACATATTATATTTCTCTTGTTATTGATAATTTAAAAAATAGTGAAATAACAACATTTACAGAATTCGAACAGGCACATCCATTACCACTCGGCATTAGAAAATTTGCAAAAGAATATTATGAAAAAAAATATGGCAGAACAATAAAAATAGAAAAGGAAAAAAGTTTTGATGAAGCAACGCCAAAAAAGAAAATTGATAATATTGAATTAAATAAATTGTTTAATGAAGTATGGAATAAAGAAGAGCAAAAAGTTGAAGAACAAAAAGAAATTAAAGAAGAAAAAAAAGATGATTATTTAGAAAGAAAACGATTATTTGAAATAATGTCCCAACAAACATATCAGGAAATACCAAAAATAAATATATCAAATATAACAAATCCACTGGCCTTATATAATAAAAATGAAATAAAAGATAGTTTAATAAAAACAAAAGAATCAGTGGAAACATTAAACAATTTACTTGAAAATGCAATAAGACAGATTGATTTGAATTATGACATAAAGTTACAGGAAGTAGTAAAAAAAGGTGGTGAATTAAATAATAAACTTCTTAATTATGCTGATGTAATGAATAAATTTCGAATGATGTTTTATAATTTTTTTAAACAATCATTAAATATTGATTTTCAATTACCTGCTGATATAGAAAATATAAATCTATCAATAAATAAAATATCATTATATCTTGATAATATTATTGATGATTATTTGCGTTCGAAAAGTGAAAATAAAAATTTAAGAGAAGAAGTAGAAAAATTACGAAAAGAAAATTATCAATTGAAACAAGAATTAGAAGAATATAAGACAAAAGCCGAAAGAAGTAGATATTATGATTTAAGATTGAAAAATTTAAGAGAACAGGAGTTAAGATATTAAAGTATGGAAAATAATGAAGAAAAAATTTTAGTCAAATATAATAAACAAGATTTACCACAACAGATAAAATATATGCCAATTATGCTGGATAGTTTAGCACTAAATAGTATCTTAAATTTTGATTTGTATTATAAGATAGATAAAAAACAATATATTTTATATAGAAGTAAAAATTTGCAATTAACAGAAGAACAATTTGAATTTTTGAAAAAAAATTTTAAAACATTATATATAAGGACAACAGAACAAAAAGAATATATACATTATATAGAAGATAATATTGATAATTTTTTAACCAATCCACAAATATCAGAAAATGCAAAAGCATTTGTATTATATGATGTAACACAGGATGCAATTTCAGAAATAATGGAGAATCCAGAAAATCCAAAGACAGTAAAACGAATTGAAAATGTAATAAAAGCAACAACAGCAGTTTTGACTAAAAAAGAAGATTTCTTTTATGAATTACTTGAAGTGATGTCTTTTGATTACTCAACATACACTCATTCAAGTAATGTTGCAACATTTACAATAAATTTTTCAAAATATCTAAATTTCAAAGATATAAAAAAAATAGAAATAATAGGACTTGGTGCTTTTTTACATGATATTGGTAAAGCAAAAATACCCCCACAAATTTTATTTAAACAAGGAAAATTAACAAAAGATGAATGGGTTATAGTTCAATGCCATCCAGAATTAGGTTATGAAATAGTAAAAAAAATATTTCCTGATAATTATACAATTCAAAAAATAGTGCGTAATCATCACGAAAAAATTGATGGTTCTGGTTATCCTGATAAATTAAAACAATATGAAATACCGATTGAAGTTCAGATTGTTACTTTATCTGATGTTTTTGATGCTTTAACAACTAATCGCTGTTATAAAGCAAAATTAAGAACTTATGATGCATTGAAAATAATGCAGGAAGAGCAATTATCTGGTAAATATGATAAAAATCTATTAGAAAAGTTTATTACAATGTTTAAAAAAATTTAAAGATGAAAATATTGTATTTTCTATTTTTTTATTTATTCTTCTTTTTCATTACTTCAATTTATTCAGCAGTTAATTTATTGGATAATGGTTGTGATTCAAGTTTTGAAATTGGTTTTCCACCCTGGACAAGATTAGGTGGTTCTACAAGTAATGTTTATACAACAACAAGTCAAAAACATGGTGGTGCAAAGTCTTGTAGGTTTGTTGATTTAACTGATACTTATACTGGAAGAAAAATTGCCTCAGAAACTTTTACTGTTTATGAATTAGCTGAAATTGAATTCATTGGTTATTTTTACTGGACTTATAGTGGTTCAGAAGAACCAACAATTGTTTATATTAATGTAGAGATTGAGTGGTTTGACCAGAATGATTCTTCATTAGGAATAGATTATTATCAGGAAGAATTTGAATTATCTACTGAAAATGATTGGGAAGAAGTAACAGGTGATGCAGTGACTCCGCCAGTGAATGCTACAAAAGCAAAATTAATTATTAGTGCTCGTGAAGAAGAAAATTTTAATAATGATTTATATATTGATGATTTATTTTTAAATTGTGATACAACACCACCACCTGATATTACAGGTATTACAGCAATAGTTGGTGATGCAAGTTGTACTATTAGTTGGAACCCTACAACTGCTGATGATTCACAATATTATAAGATTTATTATGATACATCTGGACCTATTACAGATGTAACTAACACAACAGTTGTGTTTGTTACTACAATTTATGCCTCACTCGGAATTACTACTTATTATTGCACAGGTTTAATAAATGATGTAACATATTATTTTACTGTTACCTGTATTGACCAGGCAAATAATGAAGATAAATATCCTTCTAACTATGCTGTTATAACACCGCAAAGCAGTGAATTTCGTGATAATGGTTCTGTTACTGTTTATGTCAGCACAATTGGTGATAGTTCTAATCCTACATCAGGTAATCCTTCAACTGCTTTTCCTTCTATAAATTACGCTATTTCAAAATTAAAATCTACTAACGGTTATGATACAATAATAATACTTGCAGGAACATATTCTGAAACAGTTTCAATTGATACAAATGGTTTATCTATTATTGGAATTGATTCAAATTCTGTTATTTTAAATTTGAATGATAGTTCGTCATCAAACAAAATTACTTTTTCTGTTTCTAATGTTTCTAATATAAAAATTTCAAATTTAAAAATTATAAATTCATATAATGCTATTTATTTTAATAATGTTTCAAATTCGATATTATCAAATATAAATATTATTAATTGTAAAAATGGTATTTATTTAAATTCAAGTAATTCAAATTCAATAACTTCAAATAATATAACAGATAATAATGGCTATGGAATATTATTAGATTCATCATCATCAAATAAATTTTATTATAACAAAATATCAAATAATTCAGAAACAGGTGTTTCACTTATATCGTCCTCAAATAATCAATTTTTAATGAATTTAATAAATTCAAATAATTATCAAATAAATATTAGTGGAAATAGTTCAAACGATACATTTCAAAAAAATAATATAATTTCAAATAATAATGTAGTAATAAATAATACAGCAAATTCACATAATTTTAATTATAATTATTGGGGCACAACAAATTCTGATAGTCTAAATAATTTTATATCAGGCACAGGAGCAGTATTTATAACAAAATCAATTTTTCGATTTTCATTAATAGACACAGGAATAAACGCAGATACAATAGCCCCAGTAGCACCGCAAAATATAAGTGCTGATACAACAAATCCAGGTGAAATAATATTAAGTTGGTCTGCTTCAACAACAAATGAAGAATCTGGTTCGCCAGTAAATATAAATGGATATAAGATATATAAATCGCAAAATTCAGAACCAGCAGATTGGCAGCCACCAGTAAAAATAGTTAGTTCATCAACAACGCAATGGATTGATACAGATATAATAGAAGGTGAAACATATTATTATCGAATAACAGCATTTGACACACACTTAAATAATGGTGTGCAATTTAGCAATGAATCATTTTATTCAGCAAAATTAACAGTAAAAAGTTTATTATTTGATACAACTGTTCCAAATATCTGGTATGTTGATATAAATAATGGTGATACAAATAATAAAGGCTATATTTCATCACAACCAAAAAAATATATAAAAAATATAATAGGAGATAATGGAATTGGATTATTAACAGCAGGTGATACAATTCAAATTGCTGCTGGCACTTATGCTGAAACTATTGTTATTGATACAAATAATATTTTTATTATTGGCGCTGATTCAAATTCAACGATTATTGACCCACCAGGTTCTTATTTAAATACTTCACTCTATGGTATTTATGCTGATTCACAAAATAATATTTATGTAACAAATTTAAAAATATATGATTGTTATCAGGGAATAAATTTTTATAATGTTATTAATTCAACAATAAATAATGTTCGAATAGAGAATTGTAAATATGGTGATTATTTTTCTGCTGGTATTTATCTATTAAATTGTGATTCAATCTCTATCACGCAATCTCATTTTCAAAGCAATAATGCTGGTATAGCAAGTTATTATTCAAATGATAATATTGTTTATAATAATTATTGTTATAATGATTCTTATGGCATCGCTTTTTTAAATGGCAGAAATAATTATGTTTATAATAATCGAATTTTGAGTGATACAATTGGTTTAATTTCTATTGATTGTTCTGCAAATACAATTTATTCAAATAATATTTCATTTGTTAACATAACAGGTATTTTAGTTGAAAGTTGCACAAGAACTTTAATTGATAGTAATTCAATTTATGGATGTTCTATTGGTGTTGAATTTTCATTAAATAAAAATAATATAATTAAAAATAATATAATTATGAATAATCAAAATAATGGAATTTTTCTATCTTCTGAAACAGGTTCAATTTTTATAAATAATATCATAAGAAATAATAAAGGAAATGGAATAGAATTTAATGAAGCACATAATAATTATTTTGCACTTAATAGTATTGATTCAAATTTGAATTATGGTTTTTATTTGTATAATTCAAATAATAATAATATTGAAAATAATAATTGGACACCATCACCATATTCAACAAATAAAGGAATTTATCAAGAAGCAGCAGGTTATGTAAATGATTTTAGATATAATTATTGGTCTTCGAGTGATTCAATGATAATAAATCAAAAAATACAATTAAATAATGGCACATTATATTGGCAACCATATAGACGAACAAAAGTAGATACAGGTTCAATAAATGCTGATAGCATAGCACCTGCAGCACCATCTATTTTTTCGATTGATACAACAACAGCAAATCAATTAACGATAAAATGGACAAAACCAATTTATGATGAAAAAGGCAATTTACTTGGTTCTGCTGATTCTCATCTCGCTGGTTATTATATTTATAGATTACATTATTTATATGCTAATAGTTCAAATGATACTAATAATTGGGATAGTTGTTTAATTGCAACTATTAGTGATAAAAATGATACTGATTATATTGATAATTCTATTAGTGCAGGTGAGACATATTTTTATCGAGTTTCTGCTTTTGATTCACATTATACAAATAATGTTAATTTTAAAAATGTAAGTTGGTATTCAAATATTTATCCTGTTTTTGTGCCAATACCACCATCAATTAGAATAACTTCACCAACTAATAATTATGATACCTTTAATGCGAATATTAATATAAGTGGAACTGCTGCTGGAATCAATAATGGTGATTCTGTATCTATTTTTTTAAATAATAATTTTTATTGTTCAGCAATAATAAATAATAATTCCTGGTCAGCAAATATAAATTTATCAGTTTATCAAACAAGTATAACAGCGCAAATAAAAAATGTCCAGAATTTATTTGCTTATGATACAATTTATATAAATTATTATGGAACACCAAAAATAGAAATTATTTCACCATCAGATAATCATAATACAAGTATTCAAATAATTTATATTTCTGGAACAACATATAATTCGCGAGCCGGCGATACAATTGAATTATTTGTTAATGGTTTAAAAAATTCAACAATTACATTAAATTCAGATAGTGCTAATTTTAGTGGAACTGTTCAATTAAATAACATAGGCGATAGTATAAGTGTAAAATTAAATGGATTTAGTGGTTTGGATTTTGACACAATTACAATAAATTATTTTCCACCACCAACAATTAAAATATTATCGCCAGAAAATAATTATAATACAACGACACAAATAATATATATAAGTGGTACGACATATAATTCTTATGTTGGTGATACTATCCAATTATTTGTTAACAGAATTCAGAATAATTTAATTATATTAACAGTAAATAACGGGACATTTAGTGGAACAATTTCAATAAGTAGCACAAACAGCAAAATAGTAGCACGATTAAATAGTATTGCCGGAATAGCCGAAGATACAATAACAATAAATTATTATGGCACACCAGTGATAAAAA
>DAONJL010000049.1:0-18699 GCA_035405645.1 bacterium
CTATTGTAATAAAATTATTTTGTAATTTCGAATGCAAAAATAATTGGTTTATTATTTCTTAAAATTTCAATTTCTATATAATTTTCATTTTTTACATTTTCCCATAATTTATAGCCTTTTTCCATAGAATCAATTTTATGACCATTTACACGCAAAATTATATCGCCCTGTCGAGCGCCATATTGATATATTAAACTACCTGGAACTAAATTAGCAATTCTTACACCTGTCATAATATTATTTTCATTTACATTTGGTACAAGTGTTAAAGTCTGAAAAATTTGATTCAAATTATTATAAATTTTTTTCTCAAATTCTGTCTTACTTAAAATATGACTTATATAATTTGAATTATTAAATTCATTTATTAAACCTGATTGTCTACCACTTACTCTTAATATTGGTTCATCATTTATTTCTAATGTATATTCCTTCTTATTTTTTATCATTTTTACCTGATTTTTTAGAATTTTTTTAATTTTATATCCGTCAATTTCTTCATTCCTTTTTAAGTAATAAACTAAATTATTCGTTATATCCTTTATTATTGCTATTGATAAAGTCTCATTTATTATTATTACACCCTGTAATTTATAATCACTTAATAATTTTGGCGTTTCTTTACTTTGGTCATTTGTTAGTTCATTATCGGAAAAAAAATCTTCTATAAGAAAATAATACTCAGGCGGAAAATTTCTTATCTTTTCCTCATTTACTATTCTTTCTGATATTATACTTATATTTGTGTTTATATTAAATTTTGTTTTAATTATGGTATTTATGCCATTAACAATAATAAATGCACTGATAACAATTAAAATAATATTTAGTAAAATTATTATTCTTTTTTCACTCATTGACTTATACTTAGTTCTTTAATTAATTTTATTGCTCTTTTATGTTCTTGAATTGTCTTTGAAAAATAATGTGTTCCATTTCCTTTTGAAACAAAAAATAAATAATTATGTTTTGCTGGTTTTAATGCTGCTTCTATTGATTTAATACCAGGATTACATATTGGAGTTGGTGGGAAGCCTGAATATAAATATGTATTATAATCACTTTGAATTTCTAAATCTTTATAAGTTAATTTATTTTTATAACCATTCATTGTATATAATATTGTTGGGTCTGCTTCTAATTTCATCCCTTTTTTTATTCGATTATGATATACACCTGAAATTATTGCTCGTTCCGTATCTACTGCTGCTTCTTTTTCTATTATTGATGCTAATTTTATTATATCATATTTTGATAATTTCGTCTGATTTTCTTCAAATAATTGTTTTGTCACCTGATTAAATCTATCTACAAATTTTCTTATTATTTGTTCTTCTTTTAAATATTTTGGTATATCATAAGAATCAGGAAAAAAAAAGCCTTCTAATGAATTAACTTCCAGATTTGTTATCTGTTTTATAAATGTAGAATTATTTAAATAATTAAAAAAAATATCTTTATTTATTATTTTTCGTTTTGATAATTCTTCTATTATTTCATTTATTGTCTGTCCTTCTTTAATCGTAAATTTATGAATTTCTGATTTTCCTGTTATTATAATACTCAATATTTGATTTATTGAATAATTTCTCCTTATTGCATATTCACCTGCTTTTAATTTATTTCCAAGTTTATTCTTTTTTATCCAGTATAAAAAATAATATTTGTTAATATCAAATTCATTTTCTTTTAGTATTTGTAAAACTTTTTTTGCAGTTGAAGCAGGCGGAATATAAATATTTACAACCTCATCTTTATCTGATAATGGTTGATTAATATATAAAATAAAATTTTTATATTGAAGATAAAAATTATAAGCAATTGAAATGCATAATAAGAAAAAAAGAATTAATGATAAAAATCCATAAAATTTTCGCATTATTATTTCTTCTCTTTATCTTCTTTCTCTTCTTCACCTTCTTCTGCTCGACCACTTATATCTGCTAATAATTTTTTCGATGGTTCTTCATAATTTCCTATTTTTACTTCGCCGCCCTCATAAAAAAATGAAGCAAATTTTAATTCATTAGTTATAATAAGTGTTGCATTTCTAATTGTTATTCGAACACCTGTATAAATTATATTCTGAATACAAATTTTTCCTTTTTTACTTTCCTGCATTTTATTATGCAATGTTTTTAATTCTTCTTCTATATTTTTCAATTTTGTGCTTAATACTCTTGCTACACCAACCAGTTCAAGTAATAATGACTCTTTATTTTCTGGTAAATTTCCCTGTTCCTTTTTTAGTTTTGTTAATGCTTTTATTCCTTTACTTACTTTCTCAAAATTTTTTTTCTGTTCTTCTAAATCATTTTCAAGCATAAATATTCTTTGACGAACTGATGGGTCAATTCCAACTTCAAGAATTGTTCTTGTTGCTAAATTTGAACCTAATTCTTTTGCATATATCTCTTCACCTGCTCTTATCGTGCCACCAACAATCAAGCCTCTTTTTCCTTCCAATACAACAATTGATTTTCCTGCTGAAACTTTTGAATGCATTATTGCTTCTTCTACTATTAAATATCTACCTACTTCTACATTTGCTTGTTCTATAAATTTTGCTCTTAAATCCATTCCTGCTTTAATTACTGCTTGCTCTCGTCCCATTATACCACTCTTAATATAAATTGAACCTTCTGCTTCTACTTCTGCTTTCCCTATATTTACCACATGAATGTCACCTGTGGCACGAACAACAAAATCATCTTTAATAGAGCCCCGAATTACTACTGTGCCCAAAAAATTTATATTTCCTGTTTCATAACTCACATCACCATTGACATAATAAATTGGATCAACTTTTATTCTATTCCCAATTAATACAGCATGACCATCAATTTCTGATTTTAACTCTACTCCATCATCTGATAAAATTGTATTTTTACCTGGTTGTAATGCTATATCTTTTCCATCACTTGCTGGTATTTCATTTCCATATATATCAACGCCTGGTTTTCCTTCCGTCGCTGGTATCTTTATTGCTAATACCTGTCCTGCTACAACATTTTCTATTAAATTTATTTCTTTAAAATCAACTCTACCTTTTTCATCCTCGTGAAAATTATATTGTGCTTCATCTGAAACTTTTATTTTAAATTCAATCTTCGCATCTTCACCATTTCTTGCTGGAGTGCCTTCTGCTACTATCACTTCTTCAAAGAATAAATTATTTGTAAATATTTCTCGCAATTTATCTGTTTTTATATTTGCTATTCCTTTTTCTTTTAAAGCATTTAATACATCTTCTTCTGTTACTGGGATTCCTCCTTCTTTTGCTGGATATACTGTTACAAAACATTTCAAATTATCTTCTGTTATACTTATTTCAAATTTGCCATCTAATTCTGGTTCTGGTTGTCGCGGTCCTATTAGAATTGGTTTCCCTGTTGGATTTGCTATTGCTTCTGCTATTGCATCTTTATTTATATCTTTTTCATATTTATACATATTTAAATCTTTATATATTGCATTTTCATCTACTGGTGCTCCATCTCCTTTTGGCGGAAAAACTGTTAGCATTAATCCATTTAATGTATTTTGAATTGTAAAATATCCATCTACATTTTTTCCGATCTCTTTTATTAGTTCTTTTGGAACTTTTTCTTTTTCTTCTTTTAATGATACTTTTAAAATATATGATTTTTTTCCTAAACCAACTATTCCACCTTTTGCTTTTTGTAAAATTTTATATGTTAATTTTTCAATTGGTAAGTTAAAATAAGCACTTGCTTTTTTTAAACATTCTTCTATTGTTTCTCCCTCTACCTGAACAGCTGTATATTTATCTATTGGCATTATTTTTCTTTTTATTAATTTCTTATTTTCACCGGGTTTTACTTCTACTATATGTAATTTAAACATATTATTATTTTTTGGTTCAGGCTGCTCTAATACAACATGCACAATATCTTCTTTTGTTAATTCTAATAATTCACATCCTTTTTCTATTCCTGCTTTTTCACTTTTGGCTGTTATTATTATATTTTTTCTTATTTTCGAAAAATCAGTTATTACTTCTTCTTTTTCTTTTAATTGTTTTATTTCAGTTTCTGTTAATTCTTGAGAAAAAATGTCTAAATATGTTAATTTACAGGGTTCATAAGTTGACTGTGCAATTTTTCCTTTTTCGTCAATAAGTGTTACTTTTCTGATTTCTTTATTTATTTGTCCTGCTGCTCGAGAAATCGTATATTTTATACCCGGATATACTAACTCAGCTGCACTAACTTTCCCACTTTTCCTTTGTAATAAATTTTCTTCTATCTCTGAAATTCGCCTTTTTAATCTTGCTATTTCTTCTTTTAATACTGCTTTTCGATTTTTTAATTCACCTAATTTTCTTTCATTTTCAGAACTTATCGTGCCTGCTTCTTTTTGGGCTACTAATGTTCCAATATTTAAATCAACTTCGTGAAATTCTTTTTCATTAGCAACGAGTTGGGCTCTATCATTATCCAATGTTTCTTTTTCGGTTGTCGTTGCTCCAACAGATACTTCTGTTAATGTATAACTTTCAGAACCAAGTATTGCACAATTGATTTCTTCTCCTGCTATTAATTTACCACCAACTATTAATCTCTTTTCACCTATTAACTCTATTCTTTTGCGTGCTGATACATTACTATGAATTATTGATTCACTTACTATTACATTCTCATCTGCTTCTATATTTCCATTTTCTACAAATCGAACTATTACATTTCCTTTTGCTTTTAATAATCCACCATCTCGTCCTTTATATCCATTTTTTACTATTATATTTTTTTCTGATATGACTTCTGCTTTATTAACATTTTCATAAATTATTATATCCCCGGTTGCCCTTATTTTAACTCCATCCAAAACATTACCTTTTATTAATACATTGCCTTTATAATAAACTTCGCCTAATAATGAATCAATATCACCATCAAATTTTTTTACTGGTATGACCGAAACTATATTTTTATTCCAATATAATTGTCCTGATAAATTTGCATAATATTTTTTTCTATCTGGTGTGACAACAACATTTTCGCCTGCTATTATTTCAGGGACTTCTGACTGCTCAATATTTTCACCTATATGAACTAATAATTGTCCTTTATTTACTTCATATATATTTTCTAATTGTTGAAATACATCATACTTTTTTTTATCTCGTGTTTTTCCAAATATATATATATTCGGAAATTTAAATAACTCTTCTTCTGCTTTTTTTTCTTCTTTTTCTTTTTGTATCTTTTCTGATTCTGTTTCTTTTCCTCTTAACTCTTGTAAATTATCACCTATTTGTGTTAATTGTTCTTCTAATGATGTTATTTCATCAATTGATAAAACATCAATATTATCCTTATCTGGCATTTAATCACCTATATATTAATCTTGTGGTTTTTCTGCTTCTTCTTCAAGCATTATTGGTATCCCCTCTCGTATTGGATATATTAACCCACATTTTTCGCCTCTTTTATATTCTCTTGTTTCGCGATTCTCATCAAGACAAATTAACTTTTGATTTGCTTCATCATATTTCAAACTTGATTTACACATCGGACATGCAAGAATATCCAATAATTCTTTATCAATCATATTAAGTCATCTCCTTTATTTTAAAATTTATAAAAATTTATTTTTTCTGTCAAGTAATTTATATTTTTTTCTTGTAATTTTTTGTTTATCTAAGGTATAATTATTTTTTAATTCAATATTTTATATCTATAATTTTTTTTCTTTTATTTAAAAATTCAACTAATTCAGAGGTGTATATTCTCTAATCATTATAACTATAAATTATAACTCTCATCTTTTTACAGCATCTAACCTTTATAATTTTTCGCTTTTTTTCCACCACTATATTTTTTTATTTTAATCAATAAATTTTTATCTATATTTTAATGACCTTTTATTTACCTTTTATTTTTTTGGTAATACTACTTTTTCATAATCTTTTACTATTGTATATTTATAAAATTTCTTTATCCTGTTTGCTAAATATTTTACCCATTCTTCAAAATTCCATTCATTAACTTTTTTAAATCGATTTGCTGGAAATTCTGGATTTGATGTTGGTTTGCAGGTCGCTGCTTCTGGATGTCCTCCATCATTTGGACCACCAATAAATGGCATAAGTGCACTTAAATCTATTGTATTATCAAGTGCATTTACTCGCCTTGTCGTCATCATACTCGCACCATAACAATAAAATAAATAATCAAAATTAATTTTCTCTGATAAATAATGTATTGCTGTTGCCACATTTATTCTTGCTTCTTTTGCTTTTTGATATGGTGCTAATATTACAAGGATTTTATGTTGATTATTTGGATCAAACTTATACATTATTTGTGATATATCTAAAATATTAAATGTTATTTTCTTTATAAAATCTACAATTTTCCTGTTATTTTCGTTTAATCGTTCATAACAGGATTTTTTATCTTCAACAGGAACTGTATAATAAATGTATGCCATATTTTTTTCAAGTTTTGGACATACATCCATCAACTTCTTTTCATATTCTTCTAATTCTTTATCCCAGCCTGTAATTTGTAATATATTATCAATATCTGCTTTTGATTGGATTTTCATTAATTGCTGAACCATATCTATTTTTGAATGGCGTGAACCAATTATCTTTGAGATATTTACTGCATTTGGATCTTCTATTATATGCAAATCCTGAACATGTGCTAATCTTGTTAATTCTTTTAATCCATCATTATCCCATTCTTTATCTTTTATTAACTGCTCATAAATCATATCAGTTCCGCATTTCAATTCTTCTGCTGTTAATTCTTTTTTATCTTCTTTCATTGGACCACTCATTGCATAATGGTCTATTAAACCTTCCTGTAATAATTTATCAAGCACTTCTTTATTTTTTTTACTATAAGGATGATGGTCATCAAACCTTCTTACATAAGTTGAAAATTCAGCGAGATAACGTAAATCACCTTCTAAATCAGGAATCGCATCAATTGGAAAATCAGGTAAATAAATATCAGTATGTTTATGCTTACTTAAATGTTTCAAACCTTCGTGATAATTTACAAAATCAAATTCATAATCAATTCCATATATTGGTTGTGATCCTTTTTCTTTTGCTATTGTATAATATCCCCATATTCCATATAATGCATTTGATGCTATTGTATCTAAATCACCACCACCTTCATAAATTCTTTTTATTTCTAATATTGCTTCTTTAAATGTTTGAAAATCACCATTTGTTCTTTTAAATTCTTCTTCTATTACATTTAATACATCTGCTTCAAATAATTTTCCTGTTTCTTCATTGCTTATTAAATTCTGTAAATTATTTATCTTTTCTAATATTATTGTTCGTATCTCTTTTTCATTTATGTTATTTGCATCTACTTCAATATTAAAAATATTTAATGATGTCATATAACTTCTGTTTAATACATTATTACAAAAATTTATTTTTTCTTCTCTGGTCTGACCAATATCTTTAAAATCAACTTTCTGGTCAATCATAAAATTACTTAATGTAAGCCAATTTGCATTAGTATCTATTTTTTCTGCTGGCGGATAAAAAGGTGCTATAATTAATTTCGTAATAATTATTTTTTCAAGTGCTGACAATAATTTATTTGTATGCTCTTCATATATTAAATATTTAATTAAATTTTGTGCATCAGCACTAACAAAATACTGCTTATTAAAGTAATATATTTTTGTTAAATAAACTTTTTTTATTTTTTCTAATGCTTCAAAAAAACTTATTCCTTTGCCATGAATAATAAAAATTTTTTTTCTCATTTTTTCTCCCTCTTTTTTTATTTTTTATAATAATCAAATACACCTTTTCCAACTTTATCACCTAAATAACCAGCACGCACTAATTTTAATATTAATGGACAGGGTTTATATTTTACATCACCTAATTCTGTAAATAAATGTTGCAACATCAATAAAATTTCGTCAAGTCCCATTTTATTTGCTAATGTTATCGGTCCTATTGGAAAATTATATCCTATTTTTATTGCATTATCTATATCTTGTGCACTCGCTATTCCTTCCATTACCATATTAAATGCTTCATTTATATATGTTAATATTATTCTTGTTGATACATAGCCCGGATATTCGACAACCTCAATTGTTTCTTTACTTAACGATTTTATAAATTTATTTATTTTCTGATAAGTATCATCTGATGTTAATAACCCACGCACTATTTCAACTAATGTTAATTCCTGCACTGGAAATACAAATAAACAACCTATAACTTTATCCTGTCTTTTTGTCTTTGCTGCTAATTCTGTTATGCTTATTGTGCAAGTATTTGTTATAAATATTACATCTTCATTACAAATCTTATCTAATGTCTCAAACAAATTTGCTTTTTGATTTAGATTTTCTGGTATTGCTTCTATTACTAAATCAACTTCTTTTGCTTCCTGAAAATCACTTGATAATCTTAAATTTGCAAACATTGCCTTTTTTTCTGATGGCGTCAAACTCCATCGTTCTATTGCTTTATTTATTTCATTTTCAAATAATTTCATTTTTTCATTTAACTCTTTTTTTTCTGGTTCAAATACTATTACTGAATAATTTTTTGATAGTAATGTTTTACATATTATTCTTCCTATCGTTCCAAAACCAAATAATCCTACTATCTTGATTTTTTTCATATTTTCAATCCTCCATTATTTAATTTTGCTTTTTTATATATAAATTCGATTTTATATAAAAATTTAGCAAATATTTTATTGTTACTTTTAAAACACATATTATTGGTATTGCAAGCAAAATCCCTATAAATCCAATTATATTGCTTAAAATAATTATACTAAGAATAATTAGTAAAGGTGAAAGTCCAACCTGTCGTCCCATTATACGTGGAGCAATAAATACTCCATCTACAAATTGTATAAATCCAAAAAATAAAATCAATAAAAATATTTTTTGAAAACTATGATACTGAAAAAAACAAATTATCATTGAAATTATTAAACCTGTTCCTACTCCTACATAAGGTATAAATGTTAATAATCCAGTCATTATTCCTAATATCAATGCAAATTTTATTTTTAATATTGAAAGAAGAATTGTTGTTAATGTCCCGATTATTAAACAATCTAATAATTGTCCTCTTAAATACTTTCTCAACAATATATCTATTTCTGATAAATATGTTAATATTTTTTCTCGTAACTCAACTGGTAAATATTTCTTAATTAAAAAATTTATTATTTCAAAATGATAGATAAAATAAATAAAAGAAATAATGAAAATAAAAATTTGAGAAATTATCATAAAAATATTTAATAATCCTTTGTAAAACAATTGAACAAAATCTGAAGTTAATTGTAAAATATTTGTTATATAACTTTGATTGATTCTTATTAATTTTATATAAAAATCAATATTCTTTTTAAATTCTGGTAAATTTATATATCTTTCTATATTTAATTTTTTTATATTTCGTCCAAAAAAATTTATCATCTCTTTTAGCTGCTCTATTATTGTTGGTATTATAAAAAGCATTATTAAAATAATTATGATAATTAATATAAAACAAAACGCAAATATTATTATTGTTCTTTTTATTTTTAATTTTTCAAAATAATTTATTATTGGTGAAAATATATATGCAAATATCCAACCAAGAATTATGGGAAAAAATAAATTACTGTAAAAAATAATTATAGAGAGAAACAAAATGAATAAAATAAGAAGAAATAAAAATTTATAAATTACATAATTCTGCATAAATAATTTTTAAGTTTTATATTTTAAAACTTACTATTTCTCGCTTTAATTGATTAGCAAGTAAAAATAATTCATTTGCTTTTTCAAATGATATTTTTATTAACTCAACCTGTTCTTCTATATTATTTAATATTTTTGAAACTTCTATATCTGTTTTATTTGTTATTATTGAAATATTATGAATATCTTTCGTTGCATTCTCTGAATTTACTAATTGATTTTCTGATAATTTTGTTATTCGATTAAGCATATTTTTTACATTATTTATATTATTTACTATTTCAACTAAACTATTATTTGCTTTTACAACACTCTTATTTCCTTCTATTACTTTCTCTTCGCCTGCTTTTATTGATATTAAAACCTGTTCCATATTTAATTTTATTTCTTCTATTATTCCTGCTATTTCAAGTGTTGATTCTGCTATTTCATCTGATAAATTGCGAACCTGTGCTGATATCTCTTTTATTACTTCCTGCCTGCTTTCTGATTTTGATGCTGCTAAATTAACATTATATGCTAATGTATTTGTCTTCTTTGTTATTCTCGTTATTAATGATGTTATATTTCCTATTTTTATTATTGAATTATTTAATTTTAAAACCATCTCTGCTATATTATTAAAACCTGCCTGTATTTCTGTTATTTTTGTATTTACTATTTTTACTGCATTCATTCCTTCTCTTGCTTTTTCACTTGTTGACTCTGAAAATGATTTCACTGCTTCTGAATTTTGAAATATATTCTTTGCTGATGCTGTTAATTCATTTATACTTGATACTATCTTATTTAAACTCTCTGTATTTTCTTTTACACCGATATTTATTATATTTATTTTATTCTCTATTTCTGATATGTTATCTTTTGATTTTTTTGATGTTGTATATATTGAATTTGATGTATCTATTAATTGAAATGCTGATGAATTTATCTTATGCACTATATTTAATAACTCTTCTGCCATTAGATTTATGCTATTTGCTAACTTCTCTATTTCATCACTCGTCATTATATTTGCCCGATTTTTTAAATCTCCTTTTGCTATTTTCGTTACTGTGTTCACTAACAAAAATATTGGCTGTGTCATTTTCTGTGACATTATATTTGCACCAAAGATTCCTAATATTATTCCAATCAGTGTTAATGTCGCTATATATAATTTTGCTTTTTTTAATTCTTCATCTATTACTTTCAATGACATGCCCAATCGCAAAGAACCATAATACATTTCCTCACTTTTTATAGGAACTGTTATATCCATTATTTTAATATTTTCAATCACAAATATTTTTTTAAATCCTTTTATTTTTACTTCTTCTTTATTTGCTTCTTGTGAAACTCCTATCACAGCTTTTTCTTTTTTGATTTCTTTTATTTTTTCTTCATTTAATTCTATTTCTTCTATCTTTTTAAATATATTTTTCTTTATCCTGAAATTTCTTAAATAATCTTCTGGAAAAATGTAATTTAAGTAATTACTATAATTGTTTATATATAATGTATAATTTATTAGTTCATTTATCCCTTTTATTTCTTGATTTTCAGGTATTAATAAATATGCTTTATGTTTTATATTTTTTATTCTTAGTTCTTCTTTTATTATTTCTTCATTAATATTTTTATTTTCTAATAATGGATTATTATGAACTAAAATTTTATTGTCTTCGGATAAAATGAATATATAATTCAATAATTCATATCTCGCATCTTTTATTTTTTCCTTTTTATTTACTTGCTCTTCTGTTATACTTTCTAATTTTATTTCTGATAAATTTTTTATATAATTATTTAATGTCGCAAAATCTCCTTTTAATAATGGTTCTATCGAACTTAATGATAATGTCCTTGCTAATGTAAATCCAAGTATTTTTATTTGTTTTCTAATATTATTCTCTTCACGATTTAATGATATTATTCCTACAAGAACCATTATTATTATTATTAACGCTGTTATTAAAAATACAAGTTTTAATTTTATATTTATGTTTTTCATTTTTTTAATTTGTTTTATTTATTATTGATTTTAATTTTTCTATTATTATTTTTAATTCATTATTTAAACCTATTTCTAATTCTTTAATATTTTCATAATCCTTTTCTATTATTATTATCTTTTTCGTTTCATTTATAAATCTATTAAATAATTTGTTATATAATTCTGTAAGTTCGCTCATATTTTTTGTGTCTTTTATATATAAATCTATATTTTTAAAAAAATGATTTACTTCCTTTTTTAAATAATTTATTTCGTTCGTTGTAAATAATGTATTTTCAAGAACATTATCAATATTATCAAAATTATTATTTAATTCATTCAATAAATTTTTATTTTTTTCTGTTAGATCTTCTATTATTTTTTTTATCTCTTCTTCTGATTTTATTTCAATTATTTCTTTTTCATCTTCATCTTTAAAATTACTCTTTATATTCAAATAGCCTGATTTCAACAATATACTATTATTTTTAATTATATCAAATTTTTCTGATAATTCATTATTTGAATTTTTTATCTCTTCAATTAATGATAGTATTCCACCTTCTTTTATTTCTAATTTTGAAATTTCTATTCCTATATTTGTTATTAGTATATCTATCTGTTGTAATATATTATTACTTACTTCTAAATCTTTTAATAAATTCAAAATTAATTTTTCCTGTTCTTCTATTTCTGATTTTATTTCTTCTCTATTTTTTTCTTCATTTCCTTTTTTATCGATTATTTCATTATTTATTTTTTGAATGTTATTTATTATTGTTATTATTTCTGTTATTATTTTTATTTTCTCGCCAACAAATTCTTTTAACATTTCTATCTTTTCATAATTTTTGCTTAATTGTATTTCTTCTTTATTTAATCGTGTTAAAATATTATAGTCCATATTCTTTAATATTTCTATGTATTTTTCTAATCTATTATTTTGATTTACATATTCTTCATATAATTGTTTAATTCGTATTTCTGTATTTTCTAATACCTCATTCAAATTTAATATATTTCTTATTATTATCTTATTCTTTTCCTGTTGCTCTTTTATTAACTTTATTAATTCTGAAAATATAAATCTTCTCTTTATTTCTTTAATTTCATATAATGGATTTTTTAATACTTCTTTTAATTCATTTGTTATTCTTTTTAATTCATTAAAATAAAAAAGTTTTAATAATAAAAATATTATTAATGTTGAAAGAATTGATATTATTAGTGAGATTGTTATTAATTCAATTTTAATTACATTTTCCAGAATTGTATTGTTAACTAAAAAAGAAACCAAAAAAAATATTGAAAATAAAAATAGAATTATTATTATCTGTTCGAAATTTTTTTTCATTTATTTTATCTCCTCTTTATTACTTTCCTGCTGTTCATTTGAGACAACTTCTTTTATTGAATTTAATGCTGTTATTTCTTCTTTTGTTAATTGAAATAAAAATACTTTTTCTGGTGAAATATATTTTGTTGTACGACTTATTTTTGCTAATGCTAAAAATTTATTATTTTTATCTACTATTCTTATTATTCTACTTGATGGCTTATTACCATTTTTTAATATATAACTACTTAATACTTTCGTTCCATTAATTATTCTTTTTAATGTTATTCCTTCTACTTGATAAGTGGCAATATCTTTTAATATTTCATTAAAATCTATTATATCGTTCAATGAAACTTTATCAATTGTTACCGCAGCATCTATACTATAAGGACCACTTTTTATTCTAACTAATTTTGTTACTATTGCGCCTGTTTGTAAATATGCACCTAAATCATTTACTATACTTCTTACATCTCCTCTTTTATTTAATTGAACTCTAAAACTTAATTTCCCATTCTCAAATTTTACATCTTCATATTTATATATTATTACTGATTGGTTTATTTTTCTTATTATTTTTTCTTTTTTTGTTTTTTCTTTTATTGATTTTATTACCGCTGCTGGTATTATTCTTTGTTTTATCTCACCTGAAAATTTTTCTTTTAAGATTTGCTCTATTTTTTCTTTTGCTATTTCTATTTTACTTTTATCTATAAACTTTTTTACATGACCCTGTATATCATAAGTATCTGATATATAACCCAATTCTGCTTCGACATAATATTCATTATCATAATGTCTCAAAAATTCTATTAATCTTGTTCCTTTATTTACACAGATTAAAACTATTCCGCTTGTAAATGAATCCAATGGTATTACATATCCAACTTTTTTTAATTTTAGTTTTTCTTTTATTTTCTGTGTTATTTCTTCTGTGCTTATTCCCTCTGGCTTATGTATTACTATTAATCCATTTATTTCTTCATTGTCCATATTTTACTTTTATACCTCTCCTCTTTTATTTCTTCAACTTCTTTTCGTTCTTTTTCATTTATTTTTTTCTCTTCAACTTTATATTCTTTATTTAATAATCTCACAAATTCATTTATAAAAAATTCTCTTTCTATTCTTAAATCAAATTCTTCCAATTCTTTTTCATTAAATATATCTCTTCTTTCCAAGTTGCTTTTTAGTTGTAATGATGATTGTGCCATTACTATATTTTTCGTTATATAAAATGCTATACCATATATTTTTGCATTATTATATACTAATTCATTTTTTATCGCTACACTAAAACAATCTGTTTTAATTCTATAATTTATTTCCTTAATTTGACATTCTTTTATTTCTTCATTATTTTTTTTAATATACAAATTTGTATTAGTCAATATTTTTTTAATTATGGTTGGAAAAAAAATTTTTATTTCATTATGCTCATTTTTTTTATTTAAAAAAAAACCACTAATTAAAATATCATTTTTATGAAATACTCCACTTCCTCCTGTTATTCGTCTTACTATTTCTATCTTGTTTTTTTTACAATATTCATTATTTAATGAATTATATCTTTGATTTTTACCAATTGTTATTGCTGGCTCTTTTAAAGTATAAATCCTTATTATCTGTTCTTTTTCATTTTCAATTTTTTTTAATAACATTTCATCAATTGCCATTGCTGTTGCACAATCATATTCTGCCATGTCTTTATAGAGCAGTATCTTTTTCATCTATTTTTATTGTATTGTTTTTTCTAATATATCTTCTTCACTATCAAGTCTTGTTGCTATTATTAAAAAATTATATGAGAAAAGAGAAGGAAATTTTCTGGCAAGAATTGCTAATATCATTTCACATAATTTAAAAAAGGTATTATTTAAAATCATATCAGTTAAAGGAGGCGGAAAACCTATAACATTATCAACTCTATAATTATATTGTTCAATTAAATTTTTAAGACTTTTTATAGTAAATAATCGTTTATGACGCATATCAAGTATTCCGCGCTTACTATAATTAAATTGACCAAATAATAATGAAATTCGCATTGGTAAAAAACCTATATTTGCTGTGCTTATATATGCTTTACCTTTTATTTTTAATAAATTAAAAATAAGTTGTAAAAAATTTCTTGGATAAACTAATTTATGTATTACATCTAAGGCAATACAATAATCAAATTTTTTATTTATTTTTTCAGAAAAATCAGTATTCAAATCAAAAGCCAATTTTATTGAATTACCTGCTTTCATTGGTATTTGATTATCTACTGCATAATGCTCTTTTACTCTTTTCGCTATCTCATTACTTAATAATCCAAAGTTTGCACCTAATTCTATTATAACACTATCTTTTTTATCATTAAATTCTTCCAGTATAAATTGATGTAAAGAAAAAGGACTTTGTTTAAAATAAAATCTTTCTTCTTCAAAAAAGCCAATATCATAATTTCTTTTATAATAAATACCACATCGAACAAGATAAAATCTAAAAATCGACTTTATACAATTTATGGCATATTTTAATCCATCTACTCTACAAATTTCATCACCATAATATGCTGGTAATGAAATCTCTTTTATTTTCCAGTTTGCTGCTTTTGCCTGTATTATTATTTCTGTATCAAAATGAAAATTATTTGAATTGTATTGAAATGGAATTTCTTTTAATGAATTTACTCTATATGCTCTATAGCCAGTATGAAATTCTGATAATGATAAATTTAATAATTTATTTTCAATAAAAGTTAATACTTGATTACCAAACCATTTATATAATGGCATACCACCTGCCAATGCTTGTTTTTTATTTAGCATTCTTGAAGCAAAAACTGCATCTGTTTCATTATCAAATGCTGATAATATTTTTGGCAAATATTCAGGTGCATATTGCCCATCGCCGTGTAATAATATTACATAATCATAATTTTTCTTTATACAATACAAATAACCTAATTTTTGATTACCACCATAACCACGATTAAATGGCGTTCGATATGTATGTATTTTATATGCTGGAAATTTACTCATTATTTTTTTCCCGATTTCATAAGTAGCATCAGTCGAACTATCATCAATAATTAATATTTCAGTAAATAAAGGTGCTATATCTTCTGGTATTCTATTTATTACCTGTTCTAAATGACGTTCTGCATTATAGGCTACAATAAAAACTACAACTTTATTATTTTGTAAAAACTCTTTTGCTTTTTTTTTCTCTGCATCTGTTATCTCTTTTTCTGCTAATTTTTTTATATATTCAATTGTAGTTGTTTTCATATTATTTGTATTTTAAAAATAATTTACCCCATTCTGTCTTATACCATTCATTAACTATTTTTTTGCCTTTTAAAGGATACCAGATTTTATCGTGATAAAATGCAGAAGCAAATATAAAAATATTTACAATTGTTGTGTGAAAAAGAAAATGTTGTAAAAATTTTAATGGACCAAACCAACAAATATCACCAACTTTACTTGCTGCATTATCACCTACATAAAATTGCCAATTTTCATCTTTTATATCATAACCTCGTATTTCTATCTCATCAATAATTCCAGTGCCAAGTCCTTCTTCTGTTGCTATTCGTATATAATCAATTTTCATTGGTTCAAAGCCCATCATCTTTGCAGCAACTGCATCAATTGCTACACAATCATTGCTTGCTAATATTACATTTTTACAAATCGGTTCCATTGTTCTTGGACCTGGACCATTACCACTTGTCGTGCCATCCATTACTGCAAATATTCCTGTATGTATCTCTTTTTGTATTCGTAATAAATCAACTAATGTTTCGTGTATATGTGAATGACAATAATGACGATTATTATCTAATAAACCACCAAATGCATTTTTCATTGCACCTGTTGTCTGTGTATAAATATGACATTTTACTGTTGGTTGATGAACTACATTTTTTCCTATAAAATAATCTGGTATCTTTATACCATCAGGAAAAATCTTATCTAATACAAGCATTTTTCCTTTTGGCTCATATACTATCCAATTCATATCTTTTGATTCAAAATTATAGCGAACCTCAATATTATAACGCTTATAAATATCTACATATTTATTTTCTTTTTCACCTTTATAAGCATAATTTACAACAGTATTATTCTGAACGCATACTAAATCATTATAGCCAGCATTTTTTAATGCTTTTATTGTTCCTTCCATTTGCCACGGTGTTGTATTTGCACCTGGCATCATTAAATGCCACGAAATATTATTTTTTAAAATTGTTGTTTTATCTTTTGCTAAATATTTTTCAAATTCCGCTAATTTCATTAGTTTTTCATAATCTTCTATTACTGTCTCTGGTTTTGTCTTTAATACTGCTACTATTGATTTTCCCATTTTTTACCTCTTTTTTATGTAATTAACTATACAATCTAATATTATATTTGCTATCTCAAATTTACTTAATCTTTCTGTTTCTATTTTTTCTTCTCTATCAGTTATTATTGTGATTTGATTGTAATCTGATGAAAAACCTATATCATTTCTGCTTACATCATTTATCACTATTATATTTAATTTTTTGTTTTTTAATTTTTTGATTCCATTTTCAATTATGTTTTCTGTTTCTGCTGCAAAGCCAACTTTAAGTATTTTTTCATCTTTTATTTCTGATAATATATCTGGCGTTTTTTTTAATTTTATCTCTAATTTATCTAAATCTTCTTTTTTTATTTTTCCATTTATTTTTTTTTCAGGCATAAAATCTGATACTGCTGCTGCTGAAATAAATATATCGTGTTTATTTATCTCACTTTTAACTGCATTAAACATTTCTTCTGCACTTTCTACTTTTTTAATTTTTAGAAATGGCATTTCTAATGTTGAATAACCTGAAATTAAAGTAACATTTGCACCACGCAAATATGCTGCTTTTGCAATTTGATAACCTTGCTTGCCTGATGAATAATTTGAAATAAATCTAACATCATCAATTTTTTCTCGGCAGGCACCTGCTGTTATAAGTATTTTAAAATTATTCAAATTATTTTTTTTATTTATTAAAGTAATTATTTTTTCTAAAATCAAATTTTCATTTACCATTTTACCAATGCCTATTTCACCACATGCAAGTTCGCCTTCTTCTGGTCCTAAAAAGTAAATTCCTCTTTCTTTTAATTTTTTTATTGATTCCTGTGTAATATAATTCAAATACATATTTTTATTCATTGCTGGAACAATTAAAATTTTTGCTGATGTTGAAAGTATTACATTAAGTAACAAATTATCTGCAATACCATTTGCTATTTTATTTATTGTATTTGCTGTTGATGGTGCTATAACAATTAAATCAGCCCAGCGTGCTAAACTTATATGTTCTATATCAAAATCTTTATTATCAAATAATTTATGATATACTTTATTATTTGTTAGCGATTGAAAAATAATAGGATTTATTAATCTTCTTGCATTTGGTGTCATTATTATTTTTACATTAAAATTATTTTTTCTTAATAATCTTATAAGATTTGGTATTTTATAAATTGCAATACCTGCTGTTATTCCAATTAAAATATTTTTCATATCTTTTATGTTAAAAAAATTATTATTATTTTGCAAGAAAAAAATATAGACAGATAAAAAAATTCGGGAAGTTTACAGACATGGTATACCCTTTTCTTAAGAATATATTATT